>CAZYTX010000001.1:0-187085 GCA_964650485.1 uncultured bacterium
CGAACTTCCCCCTTTTTTGCCATGACTATTGCATTACTTTTACAGACATCTATAATTACGCCTCTGACACTAAGTCCATGCAAATCACCCCTGGAATTCCTTGGATTCAAAACTTCTGAAATGGCATTGGAATCGATCTCGCCTATAAGCCACGGAATTTCATTTTTGAACGTCAGAATAACCTCGTGGGCCATTTGTCTTATGCTGGCAAGTTCACACCCCGTGAAATCGGACCATTTTCCATTGGAGGAATACTTCCATCCCAATGAGTTCTCGCGCGACAATTGATAGTATTTCTTTTCTAACTCTGGATCAACGTGTGCACCGCCGTCCTTGTCACAGACGGTCAGAATCAATTCTCCTCTGCTGAACTTATTTCCTTTGGGATCCACAACGACTACCTTGTCCCACCATTGCTGAAATGGCACCTGCTTAATATTAATTAGCTGGAGGAGATTCGAGAATAGGTAACCATTTGGAAACCTGGGGGCTACCCATGAAAACACTGGTGAGACAACTGGAGCCTGATCTTATTATTCCCTCGTAGAACTCTTCATTGCAAGTGCAACAGAAAAGGATGTTCTTCAAACCTAACTGCTCCAACAAGGACAGGGAAGATTGGCTGTCATAAAGTAGGACTCTCATAGCGAGAGCCAGCCTCTTAGCCTCATCGTGGGATTCTTTGTCATAATCAATCGCCGATTTTACCAGGAAACCAAATTGTGCCTTGACAGCTCTGTTCAGATATTCACCGGTTTGCTTAACTTTCGACATTTCTTTTACCTCCATTTTTAAATTTTTTACACTGGTATTATCATTAATATATGTTAATCTATTTTTTTATGACGTCAAGGGCCTGCGCGACTGTGAGCCAGATCATGTAAATCTGAAAATCTGGGGACAATACTAATCTCCCTTCTTTTTCGGTCCGGGGGTTTGGGGCCTTAAGCGTCGGCCCAGTTTGGTCTCCAACTCCGTCACGAGCTCCTTGTCCCCAAGCTGCCCGCTGCCCTTCCCCGGCGCCCTCTTCTCCCCTCGGCGGCTTGGCGTCCCCGGTTTGCATTAGAAGCGCTCTCTGTACTATAGTCTTCAAACCATGAAGCTTATAACCTTCGAGAAGAAGCTTGGCCTTTTCGGCGCGGTGTGCGTGACCGTGGGGGCCGTGATCGGGGTGGGCATTTTCGTGATCGTTGGCGAGATCGGTGTTGACGCGGGGCAGTGGACCCCGCTTGCGTTCGGCCTGGCGGCCCTGCCCGCGGTGTTCGGGACCCTGGTGGCCATCTGCCTGGGCGCAACCATTCCCGCGGACGGGGGCGGCTACTTTTACTCAAAGACCCTGCTGAACAAGTACGTGGGCTCGATCACCAGCGGCATGGTGGTGCTTGGCGCAATGGGCGCAATGGGAGCGGTGAGCGTGGGGGTTGCCGAGTACGTGGGCATGTATTTCCCCGCGGCGCCGAAGCCGCTGGTTGCCATGGGCCTGATCCTTCTCACCTGGCTGATTAACACGGTGGGCATCATGGCCTCGGAGAGGTTCCAGATCATAATGGTGGTCCAGCTCGCCAGCGCGCTCCTTCTCATCATCATCGCGGCGCTGATCGGCGGAGGTCACCCGGACTTCTCGCAGCCGCTTCCCAACGGGACCGGTCCCTTCATGGGGGCCGCGGTCCTGGCCTGCCTCGCCTATACGGGTTTCAATATCATCGGCGAGCTGGGTGACGAGGTGGAGAACCCGAGGCGCAACATACCGCTTATCATCATCTTCGGGCTGGGCATCATCATATTCATGTACGTGGCGGTGGGCTGGGTGGTGGTGGGCACTTTAAGCCCCCAGGAGCTCAAGGCTGACGTGCCGCTTTTGGACACGGCCATGAGATACCTTCCCGAATGGACGACCCACTACATAAACGTGGCCGCACTTGCCGGGGCCATCACCTCGATCAACGCGGTGTTCCTGGCAGTGCCCCGCGAGTTTTCGGCCCTGGCCGAGGACGGTGTGCTGCCTCGCTGGATCATGAGGTTCAACGCAAAGAGGCAGACCTTTACCGCTGGCATGGCCATAGTGGCCGCGGCCGGCTGCGCCATGATGCTTTTGAACGCCTGGGAGCTGACCAGCGTGTCTGTGGACCAGTGGAGCGTGGTTGCGGTGTCCGGTCTTTTGATGGTGAACTTCATACTCTCCGTATCAGTGTTCAACCTGTTCCGGCGGGCGCCCGATCGTGTGGAGAGCTCTCCCATGTCCATAAAGAGGTCCTGGCTCTACCCAGCCGCGGTGCTCTCCGCGCTGTTCTCGATCGGGTTCGTTGTCCTTGCGGTGATGCAGTGGCGCGTGAACCTGGCGCTCTTCCTGCTGGGGCTGGCTGCGGGTCCTCTGCTGGTGTTCCGGGCCATGCGCAAGGGCTCCGCGCCCGGCAAAGAGGTATGAGGTGAGGGGTGAGTATCCAGACAGGTTATCCCACAAGCTGCTGCATAGCGGTCAAAAAAATATCCTGCACCTGTACCTTCGGTACCCACACGGATCAGAATCCGTGTGGGCCACCCTCAGAACTCAGACCTCATAACTCACAACTCACCCCTCAAACCTGATAAGCGTTGCCCGGTCGGAGCCACGATAGCACCAGCACGAGACATCGCCTTTGACCAGCTCTTCACAGCTCGTGCGCTTCATCTGCGACTGTCCATCGAGGACCTCTTCCGGCTCGGGCCCGTATATCACCAGGGCGCCGCTGCCGGGACTCACCATGCCGACACGTATCTCGCCGCCCGACCTTGAAAGCTCGAGCGCGCTCTCGACACGCTCGTGCACGCGCGGATCTTTTACCTTCCATTCCCCTTTTATCTCGAACTCGGGGCCGGCAAACACCAGGAACCCGGGCGTGAGCGAGTCCTTGTCAGCCTGCGCGAATGCGCCGCCGGGCTCGAGCTCCGCTGGAAGCTCCACCGGTATGGCGCTGCCCTTGCGCACGAACACCGGGATGGTCTCTCTGGGGGCGGCACGCTGGATCCACGCCGGCCCCTCGCTCTCCTCCCCGGTCCAGAAGTCGAGCCACTCCCCCGCGGGGAGGTATACCCTCCTCTCGGTTGCATGCTCGACCACCGGGGCCACAAGAAGGTCGTCGCCCAGAAGGTACTGGTCTTCTACGTCCCAGCATGTCCGGTCCCCGGGGCACTCGATCGGGAGCGGCCGGACCACCGGCAGCCCGTTCCCGTGCGCCTCCCATACGTAGTGGTATAGATAGGGTATGAGGTTGTAGCGCAGCCGGGCATAGAAGCGGTATATGTCCTTGCCGCGCTCGGTCTGCTCCCAGGGGGCGATGGCGTGGCCGTGGTCGTGGAAGGATGGCGAGAAGCAGGAGAAGGCCACCGCCCGGTTGTAGACCTCCTCCGCGCGCAGGCCCCCGCCGCAGTAGCCGCCCAGGTCGGTGCCCCACAGTGTGACCCCGCTGGCCGCGGCGTTGATACCCGCGATCAGGGTGGTGCGGAACTGGGGGAACGTCCTGCCACGGTCGCCTGCCCACACTATGCCGGTGCGCTGTGCCCCCATGGCCGCTCCCCGCACCCAGGTGATTCCTCCCTCGGGCCTTGTCCGGTTGATCCTGTTGTATAGCCACTCGGAGAAGTATACGGGCTGGTACAGCCGCATGCCCGGCCTTCTGTGGGCCATGGTGAGCGGCACGTCGTCTGGAGGGAAGTACTCGCCGAAGTCTATCTTGGTGCCGTCCAGGTCCATGCTGAGGAAGCCCGGGTCCTCGGCCGGCAGGAACACGGGCTTGTATACGTTTTCCCATGCGTACTCCAGGGCCTCGGGGCTGGTGACGTCAATGTAGAACTTGTCTCCCCCGCGTCCGCCGATGAAGATGGTTCCGTCGGGGTTGCGGACCAGGTGCTCGGGGTGCTTATCGAACCCGTAGTACTCCAGGGTCTCGGGGTTGTAGCGGAGGCTGGCCGCGCGGTGGTACCCGGCCACCTTTATGCCCAGTTCGTGCCACTTCTCGATGAGTTCCGGCGCGCCCGGCTTGGTCTCCCGGTTGACCCGGAAGTCCACGCCCCTGTGGCTGGTCATGGTCAGGTTCTCCCACATGACCACGCCCAGGGGGAAGCCCTGCTCGATCATGGTGTCCACGTCGTGGGCCGCGCCCTTGTCATAGCGCCACCCGATCCAGGTCCTGCGTGAAATCCACGGCTCCAGGGACCACCTGGGCACCAGGTGTGTGGGCCCGGTGATTTTGCTCTGGTCCTGGATGATCTCTTTCGGGTCCTTGGACAGGAACAGGTAGTAGTCAATGGAAGGACCGGGGTTTTCGAAGAATAAGCTTTCGTCTGATCTCTCGCCCAGGTCGAAGCGGGCCTTCCGGTATGTATTTACCAGCAGGCCGTACCTTCGGCTGGAGAGGATGAAGGGCACGGGTATGTAGGTGTTTCCCGAGGTGCTCTGGTATGCGTCGTCAGTATCCATTATGAGCACGCGGCCGCGGTGGTTCACCCGGGCGTACTGCTCTCCCCCGCCCATGAAGCGCTCGTCTTTTGCCGGCAGGAAGCTCTGGCGGCAAAGACCCTTGCCGAGCTCGAGCCCCGCAAAAGCGCCCTGCCCTGCCGGCTCCTCCAGCAGCGGCCCCCCGTCCCTGAAAAATGAAAGCCTGAACGGGCCCCTGTTAATACGGACGGAAATTTCCCCCGCGGTTACTAAGACGGCGTCTGCTTCTTCTTTCACATCGGTCCGCATGCCGCTTTGGTCCGGCTGCGGCGGCTCATCCAGGCCGGCTCGAACCCTGACCGTGTTTTCAAAGGGGAAGCTTATCTCAAGCCATCCGGTTTGCCCGCTCCGGGTCTTTAGCGCGAACACGCCCCTTCCATCAAATAACTTGTGTCCGGACGCGCTTACCACCGGGCTCGGCTCATTCTTTTTAGCATATCTCTCCGCCTGGTCGAGCTTCTTTTGCCACTTGTAGGCGTCGTTCAGCTTCACCACCGTGACAGCGCCCAGGTGCCACCACCTGTGCTTGAGCAGGGCCCTCATCCTCTCCTGCTTTGAGAGCACGGGGTTCTCGTACATCTGCGCGCCTGCCGGGGCTGACACACCAAGCAACAGAGCCAGGGAGATAAAAACATAAACCGATCGCTTCATCTCTATCCATACTCCTTTCCGCCAGGAATTGTTTCCGGGTAGAAGCACAAGGACACACGGATCACGGCCTGCTCTGGCATGCAGGGCAGAAGTATGCCGAGCGCTGGTTGATCTTTTTTCTTTGTATCTTTGTGCCGCATTGGGGACACTCTTGTCCCTCCTCCCTCCTGGGTATTATGTAGTTTTGCGGGAACTTTTCCGGGTCCGCGTTGGCCTTGATTGCGGTGTTGAGCACCTCCTGCACGCTGGTGTAGAGCATTTCCAGCAGCCTGTCGTTCAACTGTCCGGTCCCGGCCGCGGGGTTGATCCTCGCCTGGAAGAGTATCTCATCCGCGTAGATGTTGCCTATGCCGGCTATTGTTTCCTGGTTCATGAGCGCTGACTTGATCCCGCCCCTGGTCCCGGCCATTATGCTCTTGAAGCCTTCCAGGTCCACTTCCACGGCGTCAGGCCCCAGCCCGGCGCGCTCGATATACTCGTCCGGGCTCTTTATCAGCGAGACCCTTCCGATCTGGCGCTGGCACACGTATGAGATGTGGAACCCGTTTGCAAAGCTGAAAAGCAGCCTTGAGTGCTGGTGCTCGTCCTCGGGCCTCTTGAAGTACTGTAGGAACCCGGTCATGCCGAAGTGCAGCCGGAGCCACGTCCCGGGCTCCATCTCCACGAACAGGTTCTTGCCGTGGCGCAGGGTCCTCTCAAAGCACAGTTGTATCACCGCCCTCTTGAGGTCGGACTCGGACACACCCTCCAGCACCTTGTCGCTCCGAACATCCACCTGGGATATCTGCTGATGAAGAGATGTAGCGTCAATGTATCTCTTGAAAGTTGCTACGTCCGGAAGCTCCGGCATTTTACCTCCTTGAATTCCCCCTGCCGCCCAAGTGCTACCTGATCACCACCTCCATTCCATCACAGGCAACCCCTGCTTGTAAACCCCTCTCTTTTGCAAAGCCCTGCACCTCTGCCAGGACCTCCTTGCGGTCCCTCTCCACAATATCCGAGCCGCAGTGTGTGAAGATTGCCCTTGGCACCCGCTCCTTCTGACACCAGGTGAGCTGGGTGCGTACTGGCGTGTGCCCTATCAGGGCTTCTCCGGGCTTGCGCACCATGGACCTGGATACGGTCGCCCCGTCGCCCACGTAGAGCTTGACCCCTTGCAGTGCCTTTGTCCGCTCCTTTATGTATACCACATCAGGCACGTAAAAAGCCACTGCCCGGCCGGCGCTGATCCTGAATCCCACCGCGGGGGCTCTGGTGGAATGGGCCAGCTCAAAGGCCTCGAACACAATGCCCTCGATCGTGACCGGCCGGCCTGGACGGATAAGCCTCCTGTCCTCCACCTGGTAGTCTTCTATCACCTCCCATGTCTCGGGGGTGGCGAACACCGGGCAGGGGGCCCCGTTCTTGAGCCCGTCCGCATGGTCCGGGTGGGCGTGTGTTATAAGCAGGACTTCGGGCTTTAAGATGTCCAGCTTCCCCAGCCAGTCCTGGCCGCAGTCTATGGTGGCCTCGGCCCCTTTATAGCTGACCCTGCAGGAGCTGTGCATGTTGTGAAGCCTGGTCCTTGCCTCGATGTAGCCGCGTGTTCCCGGGAAAGTAAGCTTCATCCGCGCCCAAGTCCCATCTGCAACCTGCTCTCTTCTTGCAAGGACTTCTTATATATAAGTATGAGCCGCCCTTGTCAAAACAGATTGACGTGGTAAAATATACCACATCTTTGAGCGTTGTATCGAGACTCGAGGCCCGGTCCTTGCTTGCAGCCATCCAAAGTCCTGATTATTATGTAATATAGCTGTGCCCGTTGCTCCGTGGCCATGCCGCGTGTAATAAGCGGGCGCCGGAGGATCACAACCATGGAAGGGGGCGACAGGACCATAGTAAGGACCGCGGCCGAGGCCGGCCAGGAAGGAGCCCTGCCGGGTGACTTGTTCGTGTCCCTGGAAGTCATAGAAGGCCCGGACAAGGGCATGCGCGTAAACCTCACAAAAACAAAGCACCTCCTCGGCAGGAGCTCGGGCGACATCCAGTTCAACGACCCCACGGTGAGCGGGGTGCACGCGGCCATGGAGTACGTGGCCGGCGAGCTTATGATCGCGGACCAGAACAGCAGTAACGGCACCCTGGTGAACGGCAAGGAGGTCTCCAGGGGGCCGGTGGAGAACATGGACGAGATAAAGCTTGGCAACACCAAGCTCCTGCTCTCGGTTGTAAAGGACGTGTACGGGACCTACATGACCGAAGAGACCGCGGAGATGATCGAGGAGCCCGAGGAGGTTGACCCCAACGCCCTCACCCAGCCCAGGAGACAGATACCAAACCCCGAGGTCCCAAAAGACGTGAGGGTGATCCTGCAGGTGATCGAGGGGCCAGACACGGGCAAGAAGTTCCTGCTGAAGAACCAGTCCACTTTGATCGGGCGCGACGAGCACGCGGACGTAAGATTGAACGACGGCTCGGTCTCCAGGAGGCACTGCCAGATTCAGGTGATAAACCGGAAGACCATGGGCATAAAGGACCTGGTCTCAATGAACGGGACCATCTTGAACGAACGCTTCATAAGCTCGTTCAAGATAAAGAACAAGGACGTGGTGCAGCTTGGCGACACCAAGCTCCAGATTTACGTGATGCTCAGCGAGCAGGGGCCTTCTTAGCGCATCTTTGTCCCTTTTGACGCAACGGCGCTGCGGCGCAACGGTCAAAAACACCTGATTCTTAATAAGAGTAATATCAGCTCTTGAGATAAGGCTGTTCGGTTGTAAGCGCAGGAACGGCACTGAAATGTTTGGTGTTGAAAGTACAAAGAACCGCGTCCAAGCCCAGCGCACATTCTGCAATCGATGCGTCTGGAATGCTCACTCCGTGTGAAAGACGGCTTAGGGGAAAATTCCTCAGCGCCCGGCTGCAATCATCTTCTGTCGGCCAGTAAACCTGGAAAGATTCCACGCCCCGTATAAGGCTGAGCATCTCGGACTTGTTCCTGCAGCCCTCTATAAGTTCCATTACAACCAGACCGACAATTCCTGGCGCTTCATCCAATGTCTAGAACCACTCTATGGCCGGTTGATATCCGCGGAGCACATCAACCATGATGTCTGTATCCAGAAGACGCATGTATTAATCTTTTCTTTGGTAGGCAAGATTTCGCAGATGGCGGGAGAATCCGCTGCTGTGTCCCAGTTCCTTTCGGTCTTTCCACATGCCCACTACACCGGAGGAGCGCAGTTCTGCAATCAGCTCGGCGCCGCTGGCCGGTTTATCCTGGTCGTTGTTCAATAACGACTTATCGCGGACTTCAGAACTCATTCTTATAACTTATTATAGAACCAAACATAAGCCCTGTCCACTTCCATAATCCACCGCTACCTTAGCAAAGGCCTTATAAACGTGGGGCGATTCGTTTTCGGCCGAACGGACGCGGGTGAAAGAAAGTTTACGGATTCTTCTTTGATTCTCAGAACGTGAAAAAATAGGCGGTGGATTATGGACTTTAGTAGCCGTTAAACTTTATGCTTTACATCCCCTCTCTTTGAGGGTCCTTCGGAGAACTGGCAGCATTGCCAGGTCGCGTTCCCGGGCCAGGGACTCCTTGATCCGGATGAGGGTGGCCAGGTCCAGGATGCGCACGACGTTACCGGCTGCGAGATTGATTTCCTCGGTATGGCCTAGCAAGTCCTGGTAGCTTTGCCCGCGGACAGTGGAGCCCAGAAGGTCCAGGGGGCCGAACCTGGTCATCAGTTGGTGGTGCCCGGGGGTGTCAAGTCGTCGGGCGTCAGGGGACACCCCGGGTTTCATCCGGTAGGATGCCTCGAGCTCCTGGAGGGCCTCTTCGAGGCGGGCCAGGTTTTGATCGGTGCGCGAGTAGACAATGTAGAGGTCGAAGGTGGAGACCGGTGCGCCGTGAAGCGCTGCGCACACTCCGCCCACCACGATGAACTCAACTTCCGCGGAGGAGAGGGCGGTAAGGAGCTTATGGAAGTCAACTTGAGCGTCTTGCATTTCGCAGCTTGATGAGGCTGTTTACGTTCTGCTGGAGAACCGATAGCCGCTCCTGGTGGCTGAGAGAAAGCATCCAGCGGATAAGGCTTACGTCAACCCCGTCGTCCCCTGAGGGCAGGGGACCAGGGCCGGCTTTACCCTCGACCGATCCTTTTCGATCAGGCTCCTTCATGGATTCATTATAAAACCAGCGGGCAAGTCCTGTCCAGAAGATAATATCTTCGGGTTTCATCAGGTTTGGAGTTCTTTAGTTTTGGGTTTCGAGCTCGGCGTTCTCTTCCTCGCTCCTGATATTACTTGATGGTGAAGAAGAAGGGCATGAGCGCGAGCATGCGCGAGTCCTTGAGCTCTTCGTACATTGCGAGCTTGTGCAGGGGACCCCGTGACCTCCTCGGTATGGAGAAGGGCAGCGGCAGGCCGGGCTTTTTTATCCTGGGCAGCGTGATTATGGGCACCTTCCTCGTGACCGGAATGCCGGCCCTTTGCTTTGCCCGCTCGACCGCGGTCAGGAGGTTCCCGATCTCGTCCACCAGTCCCTGCTCCTTTGCCTGCTCGCCTGTCCACACCCTGCCCTGTGCGGACTTCTCCATTTCCTTGTGCTCGCGCTTCCTGGCCTTGGCAGCCTTTTGCACGAACACCCGGTATATGGACTCCATCTCTTTCTTGATCTTCTTCTTTAACTCCGGCGAGTACCCCCCGTAGTCGGTTGCCACGTCCGCGTGCGCCCCTTTGCTCACCTGCTCCTTTATAATCCCGATCTTGTTGTATAGCCCCTTCAGGTTGACCTTGCCCCCTATCACCCCGATGGACCCGGTGATAGTGGATGGAGACGCCAGTATCTCGCTTGCCGGCATGGATATGTAGTAACCGCCGGACGCTGCCACGTCGGCCATGGATGCCACCACCGGTTTTTTCTTGCCCAGCCTCTCCACTTCCCTCCATATCATGTCCGAGTGGCTGGCCGAGCCGCCTGGCGAGTCCACCCTGACCACCGCGGCGGCAACCCGGTCTTCCTCGCCCACCTCCCGGAGCGCACGCCTCATGGTGTCAGCCCCGGTGGTGGCCTCGCCCGGGCCGTAGAACCTGCTCTCGCCCCCGTGGATGGGGCCTGATGAAGTGATGATGGCCACTGCCAGGGACTTCTTCCACGGGTCGGATATCGAAAGCCGGGGACCGAACAGACGGATGTACTTGTCGTGCCCGATCCTCCTGGGCGAGATGGCAAGCCACTTCTCCATGTACTCGTCAAGCTCGTCCTCGTAATGGAGCGCGTCCACCAGGCCGGCTTCCAAGGCCTCCTCGGCAAGCCACGGCCCCTGGTCAATGAGCTCGTGGATGACCGGGACATCCATGCCCCGGGACCGGGCCAGGGCCACGGTCCAGGTGGAGTAGATGCTCTCCAGCATTGACTCCACCGCCTCCCGGTGCTCGGCCGACATGCTGGTCCGGGTATAGGGCTCGACCGCGGTCTTGTACCTGCCGGCCTGGAACAGCTCGGCCTGGATGTCCAGCTTGTCCATGATCCCCTTGAAGTAGAACACCTCGCTCAACAGGCCGGTAAGGAAAAGGGTGGAGCCCGGGTTTACAACCACCCGGTCGCAGGCAGAGGCGATCATGAAGTCAATGTTCTCGGGCTCCTCCAAAAAGGCCAGCGCGTACTTTCCCTTTGCGCGGAACTCGCGCAGGGCCTGGCAAAGCTCGCCTGCCCTGCCCCATCCGAGATCGTGCCCGGCGACCCTTATCAGCAAAAGCTTTATGCCCGGGTCTTCGGACGCGACACTGATGCTTGCAAGCATCTCCCGCATGGTCATGAGCTGTGCCGGGACGAGGCGCTGCCATATCCCCGAGATGTGGATGTCCTCCACCACCTGGCCGGAAAGCTTTATCTCAAGCACGTTGAAGCGACCGGCCGCGCGCCTCGACCACCAGGTAAGCGCGCCGGAAACGCCCAGACCGGCGCTCTGCAATGTCTTTCTGGCAACCGACATAAGAGCCGCCCCTCTTACTCCTTGGCCTCCAGGTACACGTTCTTCATGACAACCTCGTCAAGTGGCATGTACTCCCTGGGCTTGCCGCCCTCCGGGGTCAAGGGAAGGTCCGCGATCCTGTCAACCACGGCCATCCCCTGGATCACCTCCCCGAAGACCGCGTAGTAGCCGTCCATCACCGCAAGTCTCCTGAGAATTATGTAGAACTGGGTGCTGCCCATGTCAGGCATTGCAGAATGATGGTACAGTCCCACCGCTCCCCTCTTATTCGGGCCGGTGGGACTCTCAAGGGGAATGGTTTCATCAATTAAACCGAGGCCCGCGCCCTGTGGGTTCCCTCCCCGGATCCACTGGCGGGGCCTGATCTCGTGGAAGGTCAGCCCGTCGTAGAGGCCTTGCTTTACAAGCTTTATAAAGTGCCGGCAGGTCTTGGGCGCCCAATCCGGACGCATTTTGATCCTGATCTTGCCGTAGTTCGTCTCTATCACCACCGACATGCGGGCTATCTCTTCATCATCCAGTTCGGAGACCGGCCTGTCCAGGACCGGGGCGTCGCTGGTGTACGACTTCTCGCAGCCGGCCACAGAAATAGCCGCGGCCAGAAACGCCAGATGCACCGGGAAAATCAGCGCTCTCCTTTTCATATACTCACCTTAAAACACCAGGTATGCCTGCCCGTGGCCGGGCGCACCTATGAGGATATCAGGGAACCCGTCAAGGTTTAAGTCACCCACACCGGCGACCGCGCTTCCGAAACCCCCGCCTCGAAAAGGAGCAGGGATCAACTCCGAGTAGGCCGTCATGTCCGTTACCGGTCCCTTGAACACGTAGCAGTTGCCCGCACTTGGCGAGCCCGCCACAATGTCGGACACCCCGTCCTTGTCAAGGTCCCCCGCCCCGGCAATGGCCACGCCAAAGCCGGCCTCACCGGTGCTCAGCCTGGCCGAGTAGTCCAGGTCCGAGCTCTCGATGCTCGCCCCGTTCAATGGAAAAGATATGGCCCCGGTAAGACCGCCGAAGAAAACGTATACCGTGTCCCCGCCCGACACCGCCAGGTCAAAGGCCACGTCACCGTCGCCGGCAAGGTCCCCGCCCGCGGTGACGGCCTTGCCAAAGCTCCTTCCCGCCGCGCTGCCGCGTATGGTCACGTCAGCCTTTGTCCGGGAGAGGTCCAGCACCGCGCCACCGGTCCCCAGGCTGCCGAACCCGGCCACACCGGCGTCACCACCGTAGAACACGTATACAGCCCCGGCGCCAGCGTCGTGAAAAGGCGCGGCCACGGCCACGTCCCGCACCCCGTCCCCGTTCACGTCCCCGATGGTGGACACCACCCTGCCGAAACCGTCGCCCGGCTCCTCGCCTTTTATCACCAGCAGCGCCCTGGAAGCGCTCCCCGATAAAAGCCCCTGGCCACGGAAAAAGTAGACCGCGCCGGTGGAAAACGCCCCGGGCGCGCCCGCCATGAACTCCTGGCCGCCGTCCCCGTCAATGTCAAATGCAGGGGAAAGGGACGCGCCGAAGCTGTCCCCTCCGCTCTCGCCCGTCAATATCACGTCCACCGAACTCGCACTGAGAGTTCGAGGAAGCGAGCCGCTCCCAAACTTTATGAACACCGCGCCCGCGTCCGTGGCCAGGCCGCTGTCAAACCCGGGCGCGCCCGCGGCAACGTCCGCGAAACCATCGGCGTTCACTTTGAACAGGCCCGCGGCGCTCGCTCCGAAGGAGTCCCCGGTGTCCCCGCTTATGGTCATTGCCGGGACCATCTCGGGGAGCGCGGTAAGCACGTGGATACCGCTTGCGTTCACGCGGCTCTCGAGCAGCGAATCACTGCCCGCACCCAGCACCACGCTCACCCCGCCCTGTCCGGGGGATGCCGCCACCATGTCCGGGGACCCGTCTCCGTTAACGTCATCCGCGGCGGCAAGCACTCCGCCGAACCCACGCGCAGTGTCCCCCTCGACCGGCCTCAGGGGTATGGATATCCTCTGCATACGGAGAGGGCCTGCAATGTTGCTGAGCCCGGACTCATTGCCGACCTCGTCCCTGGACTTGATGGCCAGCCATATGGTCTCTCCGGGAGCTATCCTTGGCAGGAACCATTGCTCCAGTGTCCCGGCCTCCGCGGGCCAGGGCTCGCCGCCCAACTGGCGCGCACTGTCCCAGAACTCCGACATGGCACTGGAAGCGCTGTCCGCGCCCAATTGATCCAGGTCCGCCCGGGTGAAATATCGCATGTCGTACAGAGAGGCCCTGCCCTCGTGGCCGTCGTCTCCCGGCGAGGTCCATGCAAGTATCCTGGTGTTCACCGGTCCCGCGGTGCTGCCGTGGCTGACCTTGCCGTCCCATATGAGAGCGTCCGCTTTGGAAAAGCAGCAGAGGTCCGTAACCTTGCCCGGCGCCTTGTCATCAACCTCGGCACAGGCATTTACGAGCATGAGGCAAAAAAGACACGCGCCCGCGGCAAGAAAGAATTCTTTCATACTCATAAATTTCATCCGCCTATTCCAGGCCATCTTCCATCCAGGCTTTCGTCCAGCTTGTAAAGCATGTCCTGGAAGCCGGGGTCCAGTTCCAGCTCACCCTGGGGCGGCTTTTTCTTTTCCATCATAAGACTTGTCACCTCGCCCACTGCCCGGGCCTGTCCCTCGAGATGGTATCCGCCCTCAAGGGTGATAACCACCCTGCCCTGGCAAAGCTCCCGGGCCGCATCCAGTATGGTCCCCGCTATCCTTGCGAACCCCTCCTCGCTCACCTCCATGCCGCCGAGGGGGTCCAGGCGGTGGAGGTCGAACCCCGCGGACACCAGCACAAGCTCGGGCCTGAAACCCCGGGCAACAGGCAACATGGCCATCTTGTAGGCCGCGTCGTAGATCGGGTCACCGCACCCCGCGGGCAGCGGGATGTTGACCGTGTACCCCTTGCCCTCTGCTTCCCCGGTCTCTCCCATGCCCCCGCTGCCGGGGTAAAATGGGTAGCGGTGGGTGGAGAAGTAAAGCACCCGGGGGTCGCTGTAAAAGGAGTGCTGGGTGCCGTTGCCGTGGTGCACGTCCCAGTCCACGATCAGGATCCTTTCCAGCCCGTGGACCTCCAGGGCGTACCGGGCGGCCACCGCGATGTTGTTGAAGAGGCAGAACCCCATGGCGCGGTCGGACTCGGCGTGGTGCCCGGGCGGTCGCACCAGTGCGATGGCGTTCTCGAGCTCCCCTTTGACCACTGCCTCGACAGCATTCAAAAGACCGCCCGCAGCCAGGAGCGCTGTATCATAGGACCGGCTCGACGTCGGGGTGTCCATGTCCATCATGGACCGCTCTTTTCCCGAGGTCGCTTTTATGCGCTCGATGTGGGTCTTGGTGTGCACCCTCATCAGCTCCTCGAACGTGGCCTCTCTTAGCTCTATCTTCTTTGTCTCGGCCATCATGCCCTGGTCCTCAAGCACCTGAAAGATGGCATCGAGCCGCTCCGGCCGCTCCGGGTGACCGGGTCCCGTGTCGTGGTCCTTGAACACCGGGTCAAAAACTACTCCGGTCCTGGACATGGATATCCCCCCTTGCTTGTCTTTCGCGTATGCTGGCCATTGTAATTACATTGCCGGGAAGTCGCAAGCTTACTGAGCTGCATCCCGGTTTGACACGACCTTGTTTTGGGTGCTAATAATCCTCTTGGAAGTATTATGAGTCCGACCATATCCAGCAAGAAGAAGGAAAAGCGGGTGATGAAGTCCCGCCGGTCCATGGAGCGGGAGAGGGTCATTTTCCTGGGCCTGCTCGCCGGCTGCGTGGCCACCATACTGATCCACCTGGTGGTGCAGGTGATACTGGCCGCGGGTGCGGCCAAGGCCCGGGAGCTCAAGGTTGAGGCGGCGAAGTCGCAGCGCCTGCTGGTGGTGATGGAGTCCGAGGAGAAATTCGAGCGTGAGCTGGAGATCGCAAAGAAGGCCCAGGTGGAGGACACGGCCGGGAAAAACAGGCGGGAGGAATGGACGAAAAGAAAAGACATGCACCCCGAGCTGGCACATACACAGATGGAAAAGAACATGCTTGAGATGAAGCGGATTGGGGAGGACCCCGAATACCCCGATAAAAAGGCCCTGAAAAAGATTGCCGAGCTGGCCTCGCCCCCGAGGTCGGGCGTGGGAGTCAGTAAGGAGCGCAGGGGCTACAAGGTTGAGCTGGCCTTCCCATACGACGAGGTCATTGACTCGCACCCGGAGGTTAAAGGCTACATGCCGGGCATATACCGGGAGGTGCGCCGCACCGCCGCTGGCATCATGCGCGACCTCTTCGCCTTCGGTGACTCGCACCGCATATACAGTGTGCTGATCTCATGCCAGGGCATGGTCACGGTGAGTTCCAGGGAGGGGCGCAAGCGCGAGCTCAGAGACATGTTCGTGGTCCGGGCCCGGGAGCGGGGCAAGAGGTGGGAGGACATGGACAGGGCCGAGGCCGAGGGCGAGTGGCGGCTTGTAAAAGACGTGTTCCCCGACCTGATGGACAGCCTGTAGGGAAAGACCCATGACCGATATGCTGAAAGGTATGATAAAGGACATGCGGGTGGTGTTCATCCTGCTGGGCACGGTGGTGCTGCACCTCGTAATTGCCATCTTCTTCCTGCTCTACTCCGGCAAGGTTGACAAAACCTATGACCGGGCCCACGAGACCCTCAAGTTCCAGTGGGCGCAGGAGGACAGGGAACGGGAGGCCGGTCACGAGGATGTCCTCCTCTCCGAGTTCGGGGCCACAAAGCTCGACAGGATAGCATTCGACCCCAGGCTGGACATAAAGCTCGCGCTGCAGAAGCTCTGCCAGGCGGTGATGCCCGCCGAGTACCTTGTAAAGGTGAGCGTGGACAGGTTTACCGAGTTCAAGGTCTACGTAAACGTGTTCAACATGCCCGGGGAAAAGGTGCTGGCGGGGTATCTGAAAGATGTCTTCTCCCACGTGGATGACCGCTACGTGTATCAGGTTATTTTTACCGACGAGGAGCGCTTCAAGATAGTTGACAAGAGTCAACTGGAGAGGATAAACAACTGGGAGAAGACCAGCCTGGACTACGTGGAGAGGGTCTGCTTACCCTGATAGTGCCGTTCAAAACCTGGGATGCAGGCTAAGAATCATATCACGCGGAGGCGCAGAGAACGCAAAGAACAAATAACCCTTGATCGGTGGGCTCTATCTGTAGTCGCAGGCGGGGGACGGAAAGTTTTTTTTGCGCCTTTGCGTCTTTGCGTGAAACTATACACTACACGCCGAGCGCGGCCAGGAAGCCCTCGTGCACCGCGTCAATGATCTTGCGCGGCTCTTTCACGTCCCCGATCTTTGCGTACTCGAACCCGGCCTTTTTAAGCTCGTCCTCGATCTCGGTGTTGGGAGCCCCGCCCAGCGCAAGCACCACGTTGTCCGCGGGCAAGGTCTTCTCCTCGCCCTCATGCTCGAATGCCACCCCTTTATCCGAGACGGATTTGGCAGTGGCCCCGGTTATGACCTCCACCCCCAGAAGATCGAGCTCCTTCTTGAACACCCACCTGGAAGAGACCCCTATGTCCTTGCCCGCCTTGTCCAGCATCTCCAGCACCGTCACCTTGCGGGAACCCCTGGTCACCAGCGTCTTCAGTGTATCCACCTCCTCGGCCTCGTGCTTTAACAGGAACTTCAAGGTGTCACCGTCAATGGTGCCCTGCTCGGCAATGAAAAGAGCGGTCTCGATGCCCACCGCTCCGCCGCCCAGCACCACCACCTCTCTTCCCAGTTCAACCTTGTCAAGGAGGACGTCCCATGCCTGCACCACCCCGGGCCGGTCAACGCCCGGGATGTCCGGCGCAGACTGCCTTGAGCCGGTGGCCAGCAGCACCGCGTTCGGCCTGGTCTTCCTGATGGCCTGCATTGACACCTTCTTGCCGAGCTTCAGGGTCACGCCCAGGCTGTGCACCTGGTGCCGGTAATATTCCAGCAGCCGGCCGAACTCCTGCCTGCCAGGGGGAGCGGCCACCAAGGGAAGCTGCCCGCCAATGTCATCAGCCTGGTCGAACACGGTCACGTGATGGCCGCGCCTGGCAGCGGTCACCGCGGCCTCGAGCCCGGCAGGGCCCGCGCCTATCACCACCACGGTCTTTGGCTTCTTGACCCTGGAGACCTTGCGCTCCGCCTCGTGACCCGCCTGCGGGTTGCACATGCACTCCACCGGCTGGCCCGTGAACAGCTTGTCCATGCACCCCTGCAGGCAGTCCACGCACGGCCTGACCTCCGCGGTCTTGTTGCTCTTTGCCTTGTCGGCCCATTCCGGGTCAGCTATCTGTGCCCTGCCCACGCACACCATGTCCGCATTGCCGTGGCGCAGTAGCATCTCCGCCTGGTCGGGCTCGACTATGCGGTTCGAGGCCATCACCGGTATTGACACCTCGCGCCTGATACCGGAGGCCAGGTATGTAAAGGCGTTCCTTGGCACCATGGAGGGGAGCTGCGGCACCCGGGTCTCGTGCCACCCGCCGGTCACGTTGAAAGCGTCCAGCCCCGCCTTCTCGTACGCCTTGCACACCTCGATCACCTCTTTGCTGGTGTTGCCGCCCGGCATGAACTCGCTGCCGGATATGCGCATGGTCACAGGGTAGTCGGAACCCACGGCCTCACGCACCTTCTCGATGACCTCGAGGCCGAACCGGAGCCTGCCGTCGAAGTCTCCCCCGTACTCGTCCTCGCGCAGGTTGGTGAGCGGCGATAGGAACTGGCAGATTAAGTACCCGGCGGAGGCGATGATCTCCACACCGTCCGCGCCCGCCTTCTTTGACCGGCCCGCGGCCGCGGCGAACTTTTCCTGTATCTCTTTTATCTCCTCCTTCTCGAGCGGCCGCGGCTCCTCCTTGGTGTAGCGGGACCTCACCGCGGAGGGCGCCACAGACTGCTGCCCCCCTGCAAGGAAGGAGTGCTGGTAGCGGCCGGCGTGGAAGAGCTGGAGGAAAAGCCGGGCGTCGTGCTTGTGTACGGCGTCCGCGAGCTTCTTCCAGTCGGAGACAAAATCGTCGCTCTCTATGGTGGGCATCATCATGCCCGAGCCGAGCAGGTCAATACCCACGCCCCCCACTATGATGAGACCGCACCCGCCCTTGGCCCTGGCCTCGTAAAAGGCGCCCAGCCGCTCGCCGGGCCTTCTGTCGTCCCCGCAGTACTTGAGCCCGAAGGCCGGCATGGCGATGCGGTTCCTTACCTCCAGGCGGTTGATCTTGATGGGAGTGAACAGCTTCCTGAACATGATAAAAAATCCTTTCTATGGGGAATCACCCGTGGACCTAAAAACGAAAAAACCGTGGCCGTTCCGCTGGCAGGATAAGGAACAAGGCCCCTGAAAACACTGGCTCAAGATAACAAAGCGCTTGTTTGAAGTCAAACAGGCACTGGTTTGATCTCTCCGGTATGCATGCACAAATTATCAACCAATAACAGGATTGTGATAAAATATAGCCTGATGCAATTCAAATTCCCTGTAAAAAATTCTCCCAAGCTCGGCCTGGCCCTCGGAGGCGGCGCGGCCAGGGGTATCTCGCACATCGGGGTGATCCAGGTGATGGAGGAGTTGGGCCTGCCCGTGCACGTGGTGGCAGGCACCAGCATGGGGGCCATTGTGGGCGCCATCTTTCTGATCGAGGGCAGCTCAAGGGGAGTGGTCGAGCGCATGGACCAGTTCTTTTTGAGCGAGGCTTTCAAAGAGGCTGGTTTCGAGGCCCTGCGCGAGCGGGGCCATGACGAGTCGGCTAACTGGCTGCTCTCGGTCACCGGGCTTATCAGGAGGGGGTTCCGCTACTCCCTCTCAATGACTCGCCAGTCAATCATAAGCCGCGAGATTTTCGAGGAGATAATAAACGAGCTCATACCCGACATCATGATCGAGGACCTGCCCGGGCCCTTTGCCGCGGCCAGCCTGGACGTGGCCAGCGGCCAGGAGGTCATATGGACCAGTGGTTCGCTCAGGGAGGCGGTGTGGTCCAGCTCGGCCATACCCGGTTTCTTCCCGCCACTTGAGAAGGACGGCATGGTGCTGGTGGACGGTGGATGGACAAACGCGGTGCCGGTGGAGCCGGCCTTTGACCTGGGCGCGCACAGGGTCATAGCCGTGGACATCTCCAGGGAGGTGGAGGAGTTGCTGGAGTACAAGCGGGGGGTAAGCCTGGCGCTCAGGGCCGCGGTGCTGACTTCCAAGCACCTGCGCGACGCGCAGCTAAAAAAGGCTGACCTGGTGCTGAAGCCGGAGGTGGGTTACGTACACTGGGCCGACTTCAGGGAGCCGGAGATACTAATACAAAAGGGAAGGGAAGCGGCTATGGTGGAGCTTGAGGGCCTGAGGAAGATGGCAAAAGAGCAGGCCACCGGGCCGGCCCTCCTGGAAATCCTCCTCTCATGGTGGCGGGAAAGGGCCTCCCCAGCGCTGAGAAAACGTATGGAGAATAAAAAGACGCGCCGACATCTGCTTGACACGCGCCGCACCTCGGAATAAAATCACTACAATCCTTGACTTAGGCATTGCAGGGAAAAGCGGGGCGCAGCGGGAGATAAAGTTTATGAACCAGCAGATAACAGATCCGGAAAGGGCAAAAAGGCTCGCCCGGGCAATCGTCTCGGATATATACATGTACAACACCGACAAGGTCAAGGAGGGGATCGAGAACGACGCCCTGTTCGAGAGCCTGGAGGATGAGCTGGAAGAGGGGCGCGAGCTCTACAGGTCCCGGGTGTCCCCCGATGTCTACGACAACTATAACTTCTTTGACATCGCCATCGTTGACGTGCTCTTCAAGTACACCGGCAAATACGAATCCAAGATATGGTAAGCGCACTTGCCAAAGAAAGTCTTTTACCCCCATGACCTCGACTCCCCTGTAAGGGTTGACCAGTACATCGCAAGACAAGAGGGTGCTCCCTCCCGCTCGGCGCTCCGCCCCCTTTTCGACCAGGGCAAGGTCCTGGTGAACAAAAGCGCGGCCAGGCCCTCCACCAGGGTGCAAAACGGCGACGTTATCAGCGCGGACCTGCCCGAGCCGAAAGACCGTGCGCCTGTTGCAGAGCCTATACCTGTTCCTATAATTTTTCAGGACCAGCACCTGGTGGTGGTTGAAAAGCCCTCGGGCATCATCACCCACCCCACCCCGGCAAGGAACTCGGGCACACTGGTAAACGCCCTGCTGCACCACTGCGGCCGTCTGTCCGGCATAGGCGGGAGAATAAAGCCCGGCATCGTCCACCGCCTGGACAAGCTGACCTCCGGGGTCATGGTGGCGGCGAAGACCGACGCGGCCCACGTCGAGCTTGCAAAGCAGTTCAAGGAGCACACCATAAAGCGCATGTACCTGGCGCTGGTGTTCGGAGAGATGGAAAAGCTCGAGGGCAGCATCGAGACCCTTATCACCCGCAACCTGGCCCACCGCCTGAAGATGACCACCAGGTCCGGCCAGGGCAGGAGGGCTTTGACACATTACCGGGTGCTTGCCCGGGCCAAGGGGTTCAGCCTCATCCAGTGCCAGCTCGAGACCGGGAGGACCCACCAGATAAGGGTGCAGCTCTCCGAGAGCAACCACCCGGTGGTTGGGGACCCGCTCTACGGCAAGGGAAGGACCGTGTCCACCAGGCTGGCCTCCCATGAGAGGTCCGCGGTCCGGCACCTGAAGCGACAGGCCCTGCACGCATACTATCTCGGCTTCACACACCCCGCGACCCGGGAATGGATGGCCTTCCAGTCGCCCTTGCCCGAGGACATGGGCTCGGTGCTGGCCGCCCTGGACCTGGACTCCGGCCTGGACCTGCCGGCCACAAGCTCGAGGGTGGAATGAAGCGCGAATGAAAAGGACAGTGCCGTGAAAACCGTAATCATAAACGGTCTCAGGTTCATCGAGGTACCCGCCCTTGAAAAGCAAGGAGTGGTGCACGCCTTCTCAACAATAGACATAGGGAAAAGTCACCCCGCCGCCCACGCGCGCATAAGAAGTGCATTCCCGAAAGTAAATGAGCTCGCCACCGCAAAGCAGGTTCACGGAAATAACGTGATCATTGTGGATGTAAAAACCCGGGCCGCGACGTCGCGCCATATCCATGCCGACGTCATTATTTCCAAAAAGCCGGGTGTGGCGCCGGCTGTGCGAACCGCTGACTGCGCGCCGGTGCTGCTCGCGGACCCGGGCAAAAGGGTGGCCGCCGCGGTGCACGCAGGCTGGAGAGGCGTCGCGGCTGACGCGTCCGGGGCAGCGGTCAGCGCCATGCAGGAGCTCGGGTGCGATCCCGCTGATATACTGGCTGCGATAGGGCCGGCCATTGGACCGTGCCATTACCAGGTGGACCGGCCAGTGATACAAGCAATCAAGGCCGCTCTCCCGGGCGCGAGCGACAAGGTGCTCTTTTCCCAGAGCAGGGGAAAGGCAAAGCTGGACCTGCCGGGCGCCAACGGGATAATGCTCGCGCGGGCCGGGGTGCCCCGGAAAAACATACACCTGGTGCGCGCCTGCACCTTCTGTCTTCCGGAGCTGTTCTTCTCCTACCGACGGCAGGGCCCGGGCGCGCCCTCCCTATACCATTTCATCTTGCCTCATGCTCATTGACGAACTTAAAAGCCTGTTTAGTCTTTGAGAGAGCCGCAAAACTTGAATGAAAAGGAGGAGGGAAGATAAAAACCAAATTGTTCACTATGGTGTCTTTGGTTGCAGTGCTGGCACTGGCTGGAGCTTTCAGCGACGCCCGGGCTGAAAAGCATTCATACGCGGAGAAGAGCGGCATGGGGTCCGAGGAGGGCATGGAACGTGACGGTCTCTCGGACAAGCTGGAGGAGCATTTCGATGCAGCCGCTGCCGAGATCGAAAAGGCCGCTTCCCTGCTGCACAAGGAGGCTGAGGGCGAGAGCGAGGAGGTGAAAAAGAGCCTCAATGAACAGGCTGACAAACTGGAAGCTCTTGCTGATGACGTGCGGGAAGAGAGCGTCGAATCGGTGGAGATGCTCGAGGACTCCTTCAGGGAGGCCTACTACGAGGTTGCCAAACCGCATTGAATTAATAAACTAATCATATGGTCCCTCAATTCCCGGAGATGGGCCTGGTCACTGCGGTGGCCGTGTTCGTGGCTTCCACCGCGGTGATCCTAGTGGCCGGCACCATGCTGGCCAGGCTCGCGGACACGCTTGCCGACGCCACCGGCCTCGGGGAGGCGTTGTTCGGCGCGGTGCTCCTGGGCGCGTCAACCTCGTTGCCCGGTATAGTGACCTCGGTCACCGTTGCGGCGCAGGGCCACGCGCGGCTGGCCTTTTCAAACGCAATGGGAGGGATAGCCGCCCAGACCGTGTTCCTGGCCATCGCGGACATGGCATACGCCCGGGTCAACCTGGAGCATGCCGCGGCATCAGTGACAAACATCATGCAGGGCGCGCTGCTTGTCATTCTACTGTCCCTGATCCTCATGACCATAAGCGGACCCGAAATCGCCTTTTTCGGGATACACCCCATTTCCGTGTTCGTGGTCATCGCCTACCTGCTGGGTCTCAGGATGATCGGGGCCACCCGCAGGGAATCCCTGTGGCGGGCCATACGCACCCCGGAGACGGTTATTGACCGGCCCGAGGACGCTGAACACATGCCGCGGGCCACGCTGGTGCGCACCTGGGTGCTGTTTTCCGTCTTCGCTCTGGCCACAGCGGCCGCGGGATACGCGGTGGCGGAGTCCGGCGTCATCATATCCGAGCGGAGCGGTTTGTCGGAGACCGTGGTGGGTGCGCTCTTCACCGCGGTGGCCACGTCTCTACCCGAGCTGGTCACATCCATCGCCGCGGTCAGACACGGTGCCCCCACCCTGGCGGTGGGCAACATCATCGGAGGGAACACCTTTGA
Source organism: uncultured bacterium (assembly GCA_964650485.1). Classification (GTDB taxonomy): domain Bacteria; phylum RBG-13-61-14; class RBG-13-61-14; order RBG-13-61-14; family DATKZS01; genus CAZYTX01. The sequence goes on from CAZYTX010000001.1 coordinate 22,958, forward strand.
CGTGCTCTTCGTCTCATTCTCCGACGCGGCATACCAAGAAGGATCGCTCTACCATGACCTGGCAGGCAGTGACGTGTTCGTAATAGCACTCACCATGCTGCTCACGTCCATACTCCTGCTCGGACTGCTTAGAAGGGAGAAGAAGGGGATAGCCAACATCGGCTTCGAGAGCTTCATGGTGTTCATCATCTACCTCGCAGCCCTGGCCTTCATGTTCTTTATGATGTAGCCGACTGCTTGTCGCTTTTTGCAGTTCTTCCGATTGAAAGCACCCCGCCCGCGTGTTAGAATTCTTCACTCTCAAAAGGTCCTTATCTTTATGGAAACCGCGGCTGAAAAGGATTCAAGAGCTCTCTACTTCATCTCCAGGACACCAAGAGACGCGTGGATCGCCGCGGGCTTTGTGGTCGTCGCGCTCACGGTCAGGCTGGTGTACCACCTCCATGCCCGTCCCGAGATAACCGGCGACATCGAGCGCTACATGTTCATAGCAAAGTCGCTGGCCTCTGGCGACCTGAAAAACGCCGTCAACTACGTCTACCCTCCCCTGTTCCCGGTGTTCATACTCTTGTTCCGGCTGGTAAGCGGGAGCTATCAGACCGCGAGCTGGCTGGTCGCGCTCGTCATGGCCGCGGTCTCGACTGCGCCGGTCTACTATATCGGGCTCAAGGTCTTCGGTCGCCGGGCCGCGTTCTTCGCCGCGGGCTTCTATGCCCTTCGCTACTTCCACGGGACCACCACAATCCAGCAGGAGCAGCAACTGGTGTTCTTCCTTGTCACGGGCATACTGCTGGGGCTGGTTTCCCTGGAGCGCAGGAGGTGGTGGCTCTTCCTGGTTACGGGCGCAGTGTGGGGAGCTGGGTTCCTGACAAAGCCCGAGGCATGGGCATACTTTTTATTGTTTATGGGCATGACCGGCCTGGCCGGCTTGTGGGTGATTTTTAAAAACTACTTCGCATCGCGAAAAGGAGTGGAGTCCCGGGCCAGGAGGCGCGAAAAGCAAAGAGCGGAAAAGAAGCGCAGGCAAAAGTCGGGCAAGGGTCAGGGAGAGCAAAAGACCGGGAAAGATAAAGCGGGCAAGGAAGAGGACGTCAAGTCCCGGGCCAAAGAGTCCCCCGAGCGTGAGCGCATACCGGCAAGGCCCTTTTTCAATGCGCTCCCCTTTCTGCTAATCGGCTATTTTTCCGTCACCTCCCTCTATCTTGCCAGCTATTATTTTGAGTCCGGCAGGTTTTCCGCGAACCCCAAGGCCACCACACTGTTCATGATCCACAACGAGTGGTACCGGGGCCTTGAGGTTTACAGGATCCAACAGGGCGAGGAGGGGTTTTATACGCTGGGACAAAGGATATTCTTTGAAGGCGGAAAAGACCTTCCCGAGGCCTCCATCGGGGGTTACATCATGGACCGCGTAGACCGGTTCCCTGAGATATACTCGGGACGTTTCTGGCACTCGCTCCTGAATAACTTTCCCCATTACCTGCAGAGGATCGCGCCCTGGGTCTGGGTGCTTCTCGCGATCGCCGGCCTGGTCCCCGGACGGGGCCGGCGTTTTCTCGCCAGGGAAGCATACCTGCACGCATACGCGCTCGTTCCCATATTGTCCATTCCCCTCTTCTCCGCGGGCTTCCCCAGGTTCTACTACAGCCTGGTGCCCTGGTTCATGCTGGTCCTGGGCAGGGGCAGCCACCGCGTGGTCGAGATTTTCGAGCGGCTCGCAAGTCGCATGAAGCTAGACCCAAAAAAAGCCGCGGCCCCTGTCTCCGCCCTGGTTCTCTTAGCTCTCTTATTCGGGGCGGTATGGGACATTGCCGGTGCGGACGTTGATTCCAACAAGGAGTTCTGGGATGAGATCGAATACAGGGAGAAGGTCGCGCATAGGCTCCGGGATATGCTCCCCCAAGGTTGCCGCTTCATGGCCGAGGCCGAGGACGTCTCCATGTGGTACCTGGGAGGGTTCGAGCCTGAGCGGCAGGAGCTTCTGCCCATTAACCGCCTGGACACTATTATTGACTTCGCGGCGAAAAAGAGGTGCAAGCACCTGGTGTTCCATCCCAGCGGGTTCCAGTCGAGGTTCCGCCACCTTTTCGAGCTTTTAAAGGCCGACTTCAAGCATCCGCTCCTGAAGCGTGCTTTCAGGGGAGTGAGCCCCAACGGCAACGTCTACGTGATCTACCAGGTCCTGCCAACGGACTGCGGCTGAAAGCGGGCTACAACCTGTCCGCGAGCCCTTTTGCCAGCCTCCCCGTGATAGCGCTCCCGGCGATGAGTGAGGCCGCGGCGTACCCAAGGGCCGCAAGCGCGCCCGCGGGCTCCGGCCATGACCCCTGCAGGAGGATGCTGCGGAAGCCCTGGATGAACAGCGCCAGGGGGTTCAGGTTGATAATGGTCTGCAAAGAAGCGGGCAGGGCCTCTGACTTGTAGAAGATGGGGGTGGCGAACATCCACACCAGGAGAAGCACCGGGAGCACGTGGGCCAGGTCGCGCACGTATACGGATACCGATGCGACGGCCATGCACAGGCCGGCGGTGAAGACGAGCTGCAAGAGGAGCATGAGCGGGAAAGCGATAAGGGCGAGGGAAGGCCCTTCTACGAAGGAGAAGGAGAGGACGGCCAGTATTCCGAACCCGGCGAGCTGACCCAGCATCGCCGACACCGCGGGGTATACCGGGAGTACCGCGGGTGGGAAAAGCGCGCGTGTGACCAGGTTCTTGTTCTCGACGACCACGGTGGCCGACCTTGCCAGCCCGTCGTTAAAGCAGAGCCATGAGAGCACCCCGCAGAAGATGTATAGAGCGTCCACCCCGGCCCTGTCCCCGAACTTGACGTTGATGATCGCTATCCCGATGAAGCTGAACACCGCGAGCAGCAAAAGCGGGGTTATCACCGTCCAGAAGACGCCCATGAGGCTGCCGGCATACCTGGCCTTTAGGTCGCGCAGGGTCATGAGCCAGAGCAGCCGACGGTGCGCTAAGAGCTCTTTTAGGGGAGAGTAGTGCATTGCCAAAAAGTATATTATGAAAGGAAGCAGGGTTCCAGGGAGGCGCCTGTTCCGCGTTTTCGCGGCTGGACAAAAAACGCGTTGCTACTGGTTGTGCCTTACCGGGAGGATGTCAACCACTCCGCTTGGCCCCAGCACGGTGACCCTTCCCTGGATGTTGTCGCTGCCGCGCTGGTCCTGGTTCAAAATGACTATGGGCGCGTCTGGGATAAATGTGTTCTGGCTCTGCATGGCCTGGCCCAGGTTGGTAAAGACCACGCTCTCCAGTTCGCCCGGCGCGTCCGATGCTTGACTCCATCCGAATACGGTGTCGAAGTCGGTGCCGTCGGAGAGCTCCTCGATGTACTGCCCTTCAACCAGGGGATCGTAGTTAATGCCCGCGGGGGTGCAATCCGTCCATTTGCCCGGCGGACTGTTGTCAGCGGGGTCATTATTAGGTGTGTCGTCATAGTATAAGTTCCAGTTGCAATCGGAGAACACGAAGTACTTGTTGGGTCGCCAGAAAGCCACCCCGTGGGGAACACCCGTGGATATGGCCCTCATCTTGGCCAGCTCCATGGTCTCATATATGGCACGGGCATCGCCTCTCACCCTCACCTCCCGGATCTGGGAGATATACGTGTACATGCCTATCATCACTATGAGAGCGATTATTGATACGACCACCATGAGCTCGATCAAGGTAAAGCCTCGCTGCGCCTTTCTATACCAGGAATCCATTTTCCGGCTCCTTTTTCCAGCCCTTTTCACCATCAGCCCACAGCTTGTCCCTTTTTATTATAATATAACACGCCGCTACATTTTGCAAGAGGAGAGGCCCATTTCATATCTCTATACCGTAATCCTTTATTTTGTAGAGCAGTGCCCGGTGGCTTATCTCAAGTATCTTGGCCGCCTGGGTCTTGTTGCCGCCGGTCTTTGCAAGCGCCCTCCTGATGAGCATCTGCTCGACCTCCGAGACCACCTTTTTGATGCTCAGTTCGGAGTCGGGGATTCTGAGGCTCCCTTGCTCCTCTTTGCCCATGATATAGGGAGGCAGGTCATCCTCCTTTATCACCTCTGCTTCGGACATGGCCACTGCCCTCTCCACCGCGTTCTCCAGCTCACGGACGTTCCCCTCCCAGGGGGCCTTCATCAAAAGATCGAGCGCCTCCGGGGCCGCGCCTTTTATGGATTTGCCCAGCTCCCGGTTGTAGCGGCCTACAAAAAGGTCCACCAGTATTGGCACGTCCTCCTTGCGCTCGCGCAGCGGAGGCAAAGGGATGTTCAATACGTTCAGCCTGTAGAAGAGGTCGGATCTGAACCTTCCCTGCTTCACGTCCTCGGAAAGGTCGCGGAGGGTGGAGGCTATGATCCTCACGTCCACTCCAATCTGCTTGTTGTCCCCTACCCTTCTTATCTCGCCTTCCTCCAGCACCCGCAGCAGCTTGACCTGGAGGTTCAAAGGGAGCTCGCCTATCTCGTCCAGGAAAATGGTTCCCTCATTAGCCTCCTCGAACAGCCCGGTCTTTGTGTAGGTGGCGTCGGTGAAGGCGCCTTTTGCATGACCGAAGAGCTCGGACTCGAGCAGGTTCTCGGGTATGGCCCCGCAGTTCACAGCTACAAAGGGTCCCTCGCTGCGAGGGCTTGCAAAGTGTATGGCTTTGGCTATGAGCTCCTTGCCGGTGCCGCTCTCGCCGGTGATGAGCACGGTGCTCTTGTAGGGGGCCACCTTCTTCACCATCTCCAGTATCTCGCGCATCTGCGGGTTCCTGGTCACTATGTTGTCAAAGCTGTACTCGCCCGCCGCGGCGCTCCGCAGGATCACGTTCTCGCGCATGAGCCTCTCCCGCTCCTGGGCCTTCCTCAAGGTGAGGATTATCTCGTCGGTCCTGAAGGGCTTTGGTATGTAGTCGTAGGCCCCCTGCTTCATGGTGTCAATGGCCGTTTCGATGGTGCCGTAGGCGCTCATCATTATCACCGTGGTCTGTATGCCCTTCTTCTTTATCTCTTCCAGCAGGCCGGGGCCGTCGAGGTTTGGCATGCGGATGTCGCAGAGCACGAAATCGAAGCGCTCCTCACCCAGCATCTGCAGGGCCTTGATCCCGTCCCCCGCGGCGTCGCACTCGTAGCCCTCCTCCAGGAGGAGGACTTTCAACATGTCCCTCATGTTCTCTTCATCGTCAACTATCAGCACCCTGATGGGCATGTTCAGCTTCCCCCTCTTTTATTTGCCCGCCTCTTCTGAATCATTTTCACCTTCCACCGCGGCCGGCAGCCAGACCGTGAACATGCTCCCATTTTCAGGCGAGCTCTTGACCTCGATCCTGCCTCCCAGGTTCTCCACTATACGATAGCATATGGAGAGCCCCAGGCCCGTGCCCTGGCCCGGCTGCTTGGTGGTGAAGAAGGGGTCGAAGATCCGATCGATGAGCTCCTCGGGCACCCCCGGGCCCGTGTCCTCGACCATGAGCTCCATGCCTTGCTCTCCCCCCCGTTCGGCCGCGCGTGTAATAACGCCCAGGGACCCGCCCTCAGGCATGGCCTGGATGGAGTTCATCACCATGTTCATGATGAGCTGCTTCATGGACGAGCGGTTGGCCTCCAGCATGGGCAGAGCTCCAAGCTCAGTCTTGATCTCGATATTATCACAACCCTTCTGCGCGGACAGAAGAGTGAGCGCCGAGTCAACCGACTCGTTCAGGTCCAGGAGGGACAGGGACTCGTCCTGGGGCCTGCTGTAGTCAAGCAGCTCTTTTATGATCTCGTTGATCCTTTTCACCTCATCCTGCACCCTGGACACCATGTCCCTGTCCGACTGCCTTAAGTAATCCCTCTTGTTTATTATCTCCAGGTAGCCCTGTATGGAGGAGAGCGGGTTCCCGATCTCGTGGGCCACGCCCGCTGCCAGCCTGCCAACAGAGGCCAGCTTTTCGGAAGAGAGCAGCTCGCGCTGGGTGCGGGCGAGGTTCTCGTTAAGCCTCCGCATCTGCTCGATGCTCTGCTCCAGCTCGCTCCTGTTCTCGGCCAGCTTCTCTGTCATCACGTTGAATGACTCGGCAAGGTCGCTCATCTCCTTGTTTTCGGTCACCTCCACCCTGGTGGACAGGTCCCCTTCCGCAACCTTTTGGGTGGCCTCCAGGAGCTCGCGCAAAGGCTTCAAGATAAGGTTCCTTATAAGCCTGCCCCCGAACACCGCCACCACTATCCCGAAAAGCACTATGTAGGGGATGATGAAGAGGGGAGTGTACTTTGCGTACTCCCTCACCCACATGTTGTTGGTCTGATAGATCATGAGGGCGATCATGACAATGGCCGCGAACATCAGGACGCTCATGTTGAGCACGATCTCGCGCACTATGGAAAGCGGCTCCTGCCCACGCTTGCGGCCCTTGCCGGCCTTTTCAGGGGCCTTTTTATGATCGGTATGGTCGGAAACGCTCAAAGCCTTATCACCGCCTTGTACCTATGTTATTACATCCAGGGCATTATCACCCAATTTTTTTCAAGCCACTCCCGGAACACCACCACAAGAAGCGCGCCCAGGGACAGGAAAGGCCCGAAGGGAAGCGGGTAGTCCCGGCCCACGTTCCTGGTGATACGAAGGGCCACCCAGGCCATGATGCCGGCGGGCGGCCCCAGCAGGATGGCAGCCGGAACCGCCTGATAGCCCAGGAAAGCTCCGATGCCGCCCATGAGCTTGACGTCGCCCATGCCCATTCCATCGCGGCCGGTTATGAGCTTGTACCCCACGAGGGTGAGCCCGAGCAGGCCCGCTCCCAGGGCCGCGCCCCCTACTGACTCCCACCCGCTGACCGGCCATGCCCGGGCCAGCCGGGAGGGCAGAAAGGACATCCCAATGCCGAGAGGTATCAGGCCCATGGTGATGAAGTCCGGGAGCACCAGGTGATAAAAGTCTATCACACTGCCGGCAACCAGGCCGGCCCCGAAAACAAAGTAGGCCAACGCGGTGAAACTGACACCGAACCGCCACAGCATGAGCACCGCCCATACACCCATGAAAAACTCCACCGCAGGGTACGTCCACGAGATGCGGGCCTTGCAAAAGCGGCAGCGGCCGCGCAGCAAAAGCCAGCTCAGCACCGGCAGGTTCAAATACCAGGGTATTACTGCATTGCACTCAGGACACCTGCTCCCGGGCCTTATGATGGACATGTCCCGGGGCCAGCGAAAGATGACCACGTTGAGGAAGCTTCCGATGCACGCGCCTCCTATGAAGACGAACAGGTAAAGCAGGCCCGACTGGTGCATGAGCCTTACCCCCTCAAACAAACCACTCACCAAACCCTGCTCCTCCCGCTCCTTTGCCTTTCCATGAGCTCTCCTACAATTAAAGCTTATCATCAATAGTTTTAGATGGCGAGTGAAGGGGAGAGGATTTTAGTGCCTGTTGCGAAACGTTACATTTCAGCGCTGAAAGCGCGTAATATTATAGCCCAGGGGCAGGCCCGAAAGGGCCGCCACCCCGGGAGACAAGCAACGACCCATCTTCCATCCTGCCCTGAAGGGGCTTGATAAAGGGCGGTTATTTAACCCTTTCAGGGTATTTATAGATAACCTTGCCCAATGGCGCTGCTCGACGACATCAGGTGCGGGTTCCGATACCACCCGGACGGGTCGGCCCTTTACTTCGGCATTAATAAGACAGCGCGGAGAATCAACAAGGCGATTGATAAAATAGCCGAAGACCCCGGTGAAGGACCTCATATTAAGAGTTTGAAAGGAAGACTGGAAGGCAAATACAGATATGCTGTGGGAGACCTCCGCATCGTTTGGTAGCGTAGAATTATTTTTGTCCAAGCCATCGGCCCAGGAGGGGACATTTATAAATAGCTGCCCGTTGAAACAGGCTTGGATCGAGAGAAGAACTTACGATTAAATGTCAATCACCACCAGCGCATCCTCTCGCACGAAGTAGATGCCGCACTCTTTGACCTTCTCGCCGGTGATTTGCTCGAAGGCCTGCCTGTAGAACTTCACCTGGGGCGCGTATGTTTTAGCCACGGCCTCGGGCCCTCTCCCTTCCAGGCGATCGGTCTTATAGTCCACCAGCACCCATCCCTGCTCTTCCCTGAAAACAAGGTCAATCACCCCCCGGACCAGGATGTTTTCCCGGCCATGGTCCACCATGACCTGGAAGGGGACCTCGGTAAGGATATGAGAGCTATTCCGGGCACGCTCCCACAGCCGCGACTTTATGACCGACTTGCACATGTCCACCGCGTCCCCGGCCGGGGAGGCATCCATGCCGTGCTCCTCGAGCGCCGCCTTGGCCACCTCATGAAGCTCGGCTTTCGGGTCCTGCATGGCCACCTCCAGGAGGGCGTGGATCACCGAGCCCCACTCCACCCCGTGCTCCCCTTGCTCCTGTTCTCCCGCGGCCGCTTGTCCCCCCGAAGACTCCACCCTCACAGATGTCCCCTGCTCCTGCACTGAGAGGGCATACTCACGGGCACTCATTGTATGGCAGAAGGGTTCCATGGCCCGCTCGCGCCTGTCCGAGATATCCTTGTACGCCCGGTCCACTTCCTCGGCCGTGATCTCCTCTTCCTTAACACCCGGCGCCTGCACCTCTCCCGGCTCCGGCATCTCGGGCGCTTCTGCGAGGTGCTCCTTGAAATACTTCCACGGGTTCTCGTTGTCTCGCTTCTCCCTCTGGGTTATTACCAGGGCCGCCCCCGCCCTGGTGGCAGCCACGTACCTCTGGCGCAGGTCCTCGGCCGCAAGGAACTCCCTTTCCAGCTTTTCATGATTATTCCAGTCAGGGGGGAGTGCCAGATAATCCGGTCTTCCAAAACCTGCCTTCACCGCTATTGGAAGATACCCCTTTACACTGTGGCCCGAGCGGTCAACGTGTATCTCCACGTCGTGCCTGGACTCTCCATACGGGTCAGCAAGGAAAACCACAGGCGCTTCCAGGCCCTTGGCCTTGTGCAGGTTCATGACCCTGACAGCCGCCCTCTGCTCGGAGCGCACGCTTATGCCGTCGTACTTCTCCTCTTCCTCCACCAGCGCGCCCAGGTAATCCACGAGCTGGGACGCGCTCCACATCCCGGCCCGGGCCGAGCGCAGAAGCTCGATCGCCTTTGCCATGCCCCCGGCAATAACCTCACCGCGGTCACGCGACCCGGCGAGCGCCATTAGTCCGATGTCCTCAGCGGTCTTCTCGATCGCGGCCGCCGCGGGCATGCTTCTAAACCATTGGGAGTATTTTACAAACCTGGAATAGGCGTCATCAAACTCGTGTGCATGCCGCTTTTGCAGACCTTTCGGGACCGCGGCCCTGTAAGAGAACGCGCCTCCCTTTTTCTTGTACTCATACAGTGCCTGGTCGCTTACACCGAACAGCTCGCTCCGGAGCGCGGCCACCAAAGCCACCGGGTCCTCGGGATGCAGGAGGGCGTGCAGCAAGAGGTGCAGGAGTCTTAGCTCTTCCACCTGGTTCAGGGAACTGCTCCCGGTTACCTGGCAGGGGATGCCGTACTCCTCGATCTTTTCCGCGAACACGTGCAGGCTTTGTCTTTTGCGTGTGAGTATCATGAAGTCGGATGGCCCAGCCTCGGGGCTCGCGCCCTGCTCGATCTCCCTTTGGCTCCTGGGCACCCTCATGCCGGTGTCGAGGGCATGCCTGATGGTCCTTGCTATCCTGTCCGGCTCGTATGCCTGAATCATCTCCTTGTTGGAGCACTCGGAAGGGATGGTCAGCTTGTATACCCCGCAAAGCTGGCCCGCCGCCGCCTCCTCCCTGCCCTGTTGCAAGGGCACGTAATCCGGCGAGAACTCGGAGGACTGCTCCGGGAAACGCAGCACCGCGCCTTTGTCGTCGCCCGCGGGCTCTCCCGGCTGGAAAACATCGTTCACCCACTGTATGAGCCGCCCGGTTGCCCGGAAGTTGGCTGACAGGCGGACCACCTCGCCCCCTGCCCGGCTGATGATCCCTTTCACCTGGTTATATGTCTTGATGTCAGCGCGCCTGAACCTGTAGATGGACTGCTTGGGGTCTCCCACAACAAAGAGGGACCCCGGCCGGGGAATGCACCTCTGCCAGTCGGACTCCTCCGGGTCCGAGGCTGTGAGAAGAAGCATGACCTCGGCCTGCACCGGGTCGGTGTCCTGGAACTCGTCCACCAAAAGGTGGGTGAAGCGCCGGGCAAAGTAGCGCCGGATATGGGGCTTGTCGCAAAGCAGCTTTGCCGCGTACATAAGGAGGTCCTGGAAGTTTAGCTGGCCGCGCTCCAGCCGGAGCCTGTCGTAAATGTCCTTGGCTTTTAAGAGGACCTCCATGGCCGGTCCATACCTGCTCTCCTGGATACCATGGATTACCGGGACTGCCACTTCCTTCTGGAACCTCAGCCACCGCTCCTCTTCATTGTCCTTCTGCTCTTTGCTGAAGCCGCCTTTTTCCCAATATATTTTAGTAGGTTTGGCCTTTTTCATAAAGTTTTGCATGACATCGAGGCACTGGGAAGGATCGGACAGGTCAGGATAATGCGAGACCACCCTGGGTATCCTCTTATACAAGGGTATGAGGTCGTCGGACCCGCACTCGTCAGGCAGCCTGTCCCGCACCCCTCGCATGTACTCGGCATATTCCTGGATGAGGTTCACCGTCCGGGCTGGGATGGTTGTTTTTTCCTGTTCAAGTTTTACAGGCCATTCTGAAACATCGGGAAAGTCCGCAAACTTGTTAAAGCTGTGCTCCAACTGGCGGATGGAAAGGCCCGCCCTTGAAAGAGAATCGAGCACACCCTCTTTGTCATCCGCCAGCACCTGGGCCACGAACTCGTTCCATGCCTCCTTCCTGACCCTCGTATCCTCTGCCTCGTCAATCTCCTTGAAGGAGAGGTCTATGCCGGCTTCCACCGGACGTTCGCGGAGCAGCCGGGCGCAGAATGAGTGGATGGTCCCGATGAAGCACCTGTCAATGTCAGCGAGAGCCCTTTCAAGTCTTTGCCTCTCCTCTCCCCCGGCTTCTCTTGCCTCGGCCTCCAGCTTGATCCTGAACTTTGATTTCAGCTCCGCAGCAGCCTTTCTGGTGAAGGTGACCGCCGCCATTTTGTCTACATCTTTACACTTGCCGGTCCTAATCAGCGCGGTCATGCGCTCGATCATGCTGGTGGTCTTGCCTGTGCCCGCGGCAGCCTCGACCAGCACGCACCTGTCAAGCCCGTTAGCGATGAGGTCCCTCTTGTCCTGGTCAGGGAGGGTCTTTGTCTTCCTACTCATCACCCTTCTCCAGCTTTCGGAGCTCTCTCAGAACAGCAAAGGGCAGCAGCGGCTTATTCTCCGGCGCCCGGAGCTTTGCCTCCGCCTGGGATGCAGCCGCTTGCGTGTTTCCGAAGACCCTCCGGAAGTCGCTGAACTTAACGTCGTCCGGCACGTTGCTCATCACGAAGCAGCCGCTTGCAAGGGTCTCGCACAAGTGCTCGATCACCCGCCCGCCCCTTTCAAGCTCCTCCCTGCTCCAGGTATACCTCTCCCCGTGCTCCCGGTCAGTGGGGAAGAAGTACCCGAAAAGCTCGACCGATGAGTCCGGGAAAAGCTCTTTCAGACGGGCCTGGGCGAGCAGGAGGTAAAAGGCGTTCTGCACGCACCTGCCGCGCCAGAAGGGACCGGCTCCGAAATTCTTCTTCTTATTGCTGCCCCCGTCCTGATACTTCCACGCGCTCCCGGTCTTGTAGTCCCAGACGGAGAACCTTTTTCCGCTTTGGGGACCTTGTATCTCGTCCACCCGGTCAATCTTGCCCTTGAGCCGCACGCTCTTTCCGCGTGGGAGTTCGATCCTGACCGGCGCGGACGCGTCAATGCGGGTGGGCCTGCCATGCTGGCGCATTCCGATGACAGCCTCGAAAAAGCATGGCCGGCTTCCCCTGCTGTGCCCTTCCTCCTCGACAAGGAATATCCTTGCTATCCATGCGAGCTCGTTTCTCTCGCGCTCGAAAACCTCGCTGTTGGGCGGAGGTTTTATTCTTCTCCACTCTTCCAGCATGGCATGGAGCATCGCGAGCAGACGTTCATAGTCGCGGCCGAACTCGGGTGAAAGCCCCTTCTCGCACAGCTCGCTCATGAAGGCGCAGAAGAGCTCGTGCATCAGGGAGCCCTTGTCCACCGGGTCCAGCCACGCGCCGGGTTCCATTAAGTACTCCTCCGGCGGCTCGATCTTTAGCACGTGCTTCAAGAAGAACTCAAAGGGGCACCTGCCCAGGGTCTCGAGACTGGTCGCGGACAGGGGAGGCGCGTCCTCCCTGAAGGGGTCCAGGTCACTGCCGGCCTCGGGAACGTAGCCGTCATACTCGGTGAAGCGGGAGCTGAGACGGGCGTTGCGCGCTTCCATTCCCCTGCCCAGGTGGGGGAAGCTCCTGCCTATCAACTCTTCCGGGGCCGTTATTCCAGCGTGCCCACATAAGCGATAAAGCCACCACTCCGCGGGGTCGATGAATGCTCCGGGTTGGGCCGGGGCAAAGGACATTGGATGCGGCCGCCACCCGAGCAGGTCGTCCAGCACCCCTTCCCGCTCCCCCGAGAGGATGCGGAATGCGGCTATGACCGGAGGACCGGGGAATACCTCTCTATCATCCGGGATGTCGCGGCAGCACCAGCTCAAGACTACATTACCCCTGAGCCTTGCGATAAGCCTTGCAAGGTCCTCAGTCTTCATGCCAGTGCGGGCCGAGGCCAGGGGCAGGTCTCCTTCTATCCTTTCCCGCTCCTGGTCCAGGATAAGCGGGTCCTGGAGACCGGCGCCCGGAAAGCGGGTCTCGTCAAGACCAACAATGAAAGTATGGCCCCTGCCCGAGTGACCGCCGGCAAAAAGCGGCGAAGCGTAGATGCACCCCGGCCTGGGCCCGAGCCCGCCCACGTTTGACGTTCGGGGCAGGTCAAAAAGCCATTGCCAGGGGTCGAACACCGGCACGTCCTCTTGTGAAACGCTTTCCAGGAGCTCGCCCACCTTGCGGAGAAGCATTCTAGAGCCGTACTCGTCAAGCCGGTTGATTGTCCTGGCATGGGCCTCAAGAAAGCTCCGCGCGCATTCCAAAACCCGCTCGTGCGAGTCTCCGGGCTTTGGAGTGACCTCGAGCAACTCCTCCAGATTGGAGCGGAGTATCCTGAGCGCCTTTTTTCGCTCGGCCTCTTTTTCATTTTTTCCTTCAAGGCTCTCCCCGTCCTCGTCCACGCTGTCAGGATGAGTTCCAAGGGACAGAAGCTCGTTGTCCAGAACCTCCAGGCACCTCTGCCTGCCCTCTCCGATGGGCAGGGCCCCGAGCACTGCACCCAGCATGGTGAAGCTGAGGGGGGCCTCGGCGGGCTGGTCCATCTGCAACAGCCCGTCCTTGATCATCCGCACCAGCCGGGGCTGTGGAAAACCGTCACTGGCCCACGAGACCCAGGCAGTGAGCGCCCTGCCGGGCCGCGAGTAGTGCACCGGCACGCCCTCGAAAAGGGTAACAGGCGGAGAACCATCCCCTTCAGGCAAAAGGCGCCATGAGAGCTCATGGATCAGGGGCAGGTAGGTCTCCGGGTCCGTGTAGAGTATCTCAACGTCGTCAAAAGGGATGCCTCCCGCAAGGCATCTGCGGAACACCTCGCTCACCTCGTTCACCTCGCCGATAGCCCGGAAGATATCAGCGGTGTTGTCATGCTTTGGCTCTGGACTCGCGGCCGGGTTATTGATCCAGCCAAGCAGGTCAGAGTCAGTGTAGTCTCCCTCGGGCAGCTCCTCGGGCCGGTCGGTTGGAAGCACGTGCCTCACGCCGTCCGGGAAGGCCTCCCACAGGTCCCTCTCCATCTTCCTGAGCCGGGATTCATGGTCAGCGGGGAGCAGGATCAAAGAGGCTGCAATTGACCCCGGCTCTTTCCTCGTCCTGGCCGCGGCCATGCCCAGCACCCTGGCATAGTCAACCAGGTCCCCGGTCTCGAGCTCCCTTTCGTACTCCGCGAGCAGTGCTTGAATCTCCCCGCCCTTTTCAGGGGCCTCGAAGCTTTGGGGATCAATGTCAGCGGCTTTAAGCCCTGAGAGGCGAAGGTCATGGATGGAGCCCAGCAGGGTGCTGATGAGACCCGGGCTGAGAGAAAGACCGGAAAGGTAGCCCCTCCCCCGCTCTTGCAGCCTGGAGAAAAGACCGGCCATGAGGACTTCGGCGCGCACCCTCCGCAGAAAACTAAGCCCCTTGCGGTCCATCTCCGCGGAGGCAAGCTCCAGGGCCAGGCCGGTCATGGTCTTTATGCGAATGTTAAGGCAGGGCCGGCCGGCCAAGGTCACCCGGTCGAGCCACTGCTGGCCCGCGCGCAGGGAGGACGCGATCAGCCAATTCTCATCCAGCACCCTGCTCTCGCATACCTTCTTGAGCGAGCTTGTAAGTCGGTTAAGCCCTGTCATTTAAAACCCTCCGGTCTTTTTTCACCTGATTTCATCATGTCTTGAAGTAGTATATCACATAAGGGGTTCAACGGTTGTTATTAAATGAATATTTTTTGCATTGCAATATGTTGATAATACGAGGGTTTTTAAATTTTGTTTAAAAATATCATTTCCGGGGGTTGACAAAGCAAAATATTATGGTAATATAGTTCTTAAATATAAGATAGGCGTCGAAAAGAAATGGCCAAAATTCTCAAAATATCTGACGCGGCAGCAATGGCGATGCACTCCATGGCAATACTTGCAAAGGACGCGGACAAAAAGATGACCACAAGGGAAATCGCAAATATTCTGGATGTCTCGGAGCACCACCTCTCAAAGGTGCTCCAGAGGCTCACCAAGTCGGGCATGGTAAATGCCGTCCGCGGCCCCAGGGGAGGGTTCACTCTCAGCAGGGACCCTCGAAAGGTGACTCTGCTCCAGATTTACGAAGAGTTCGAAGGAGAGCTCGGCTCTGACAACTGCCTGTTCGAGCACCGGGTATGCAACAACAACGGGTGCATGGACCGGCTCTGCATACTGGGCGACCTGATAAGCTACGTGACCGCGCAGGTGAAGGATTACCTCTCGGAAACCAGGCTTTCCGACGTAATAGACATAAGTTTTAAACAGGAGGAGATAGAATGAGTGATACAAGGCCGATAATCGAGATTGACGAGGACCTGTGCAACGGCTGCGGCCAGTGCATCATCGCCTGCGCCGAAGGGGCCCTGGCGCTTGTGGACGGCAAGGCCAGGCTGGTGGGGGACATCTATTGCGACGGGCTGGGCGCATGCATAGGAGAGTGCCCCACCGGGGCCCTTACCATTGTGGAGCGGGAAGCGGACGAGTTCGACGAGGAAGCGGTGGAAGAGCGGCTGAAGTCGCAGCAGGAGGCCGGGCCGCACAAAAAGGAAGCCGAGCCCCTGCCCTGCGGCTGCCCTGGCAGCCAGGTCAGGGTGATCGAGCGCGAGCAGGCCGGGGCCGAAGTTCCGGGGCCGGGCGAGATAAAGTCCACCCTGGGGCAGTGGCCAATAAAGCTGCAGCTTTTGGGACCGCAGGCCCCGTTCCTCAAGGACTCGGACCTGCTTCTCATGGCCGACTGCGTGGCAGTGGCGTTCCCGGACCTGCACAGGAAGATTCTCCCCGGAAACGCCGTGGCCATCGGCTGCCCCAAGCTGGACGACCTGGATGCACACGTCAACCGGCTGGCTGAGATACTCAAAGGCGCGCACCCCCGGTCGCTCACGGTGGTGCACATGGAGGTCCCCTGCTGCCGCGGGTTCGTGTACGCCGCGGAAAAGGCCGTACAGAAGAGCGGGGTTGATATCCCTCTCAGGCGCACCCAGATAAGCATCAAGGGAGAGGTCATGGAAGAGGAAGAGCTGACCCCCAGCAGCCGCGAGCGGGATGATCGCAGCAACACTGGCGCAGCGCTGAATTAGCGAAAAAAGAATTACATTTCATGAAAGGGGGCAAGGGAAAATGGCCAAGAAAATGTGCCCGGGACAGGACACCAGGTTCTGGAAGCCGGGTGACATCTTCGAGATCGCCTGCGCAAGCTGCGGCAGAAAAGTCGAATTCTTCAAGGACGACGCTACAAGGAAGTGTCCTGCATGCGGTGAGAGGATACGGAACCCTCACCTCTCGCTGGGATGCGCGCAGTGGTGCGAGCACGCAAAGGAATGCCTGGGGTTCGACCCTAAAGAGGTTGACCAGGAGACCGCGGACAACGACAGCATCGTGGACCAGCTCGAGGCCGCCATGAGAGGGGTGTTCAGAGACGACAACAAGCGTATAGACCACGCCCTCCAGGTGCTGAGTCACGCGCGCGAGATACTGAAACAAGAGGAGGCCAGTCCCAAGGTGGTGCTGGCAGCGGCCATACTCCACGACATCGGTATACATGAGGCAGAGAAGAAGCACGGCTCCAATGCAGGCATGTACCAGGAGATCGAGGGGCCGCCCATTGCAAGAGAGATCATGGAGGACCTTGGCCTTGACAAGGACACCATCGAACACGTGTGCAGGATCATAGCGAACCACCACTCGGCAAAGGACATTGACACCCCCGAGTTCAGGGTGCTGTGGGACGCGGACTGGCTGGTGAACATTCCCGAGGCCTTTCCCGATGGGAAAAGGGAAAAGCTGGGGCAGAAGATGGACAGTATCTTCAAGACCGAGACCGGAAGGCGAAGGGCTTATGAGCTCTACATCCAAGACCAGGAGCAACCCGGCCTGGAGAGCGCAGGGCCTTGATATGAATAAAGCGAGGACAGTCATTAGATCCAGGCGGTGAAGCAGTTGAAGAATAATCAATGTTAATGAAAAGGAGGTTTGAAAAATGGCCGCTATTGAACTAAAGCCAAGCGTCTTTCTGGTGGGTGTAAGGGACTGGGAAAGGAAAATTTTCGATTCCTTGATACCGCTGCCCAAGGGGACAACCTATAACTCCTACCTTGTAAAGGGCGACTCGAAGACCGCGCTGGTGGACACGGTGAACCCCGGGTTTGAAGGCGAGCTGCTCGCGAACATCGAGAAGGTGCACGCGGGAGGGCTCGACTACCTTGTCATGAACCACGCCGAGCCGGACCACGCAGGGGCCATACCCCATGTGATGGAAAAGTACAAAAGCGCCGCGCTCCTGACGACCAAGAAGGGCGCGGACATGGCAAAGGCCTTCTACAATGTCCCGGAAGAGAAAGTGGAGGTCGTAAAAGACGGGGACCAGGTCGAGCTGGGGGCAAAGACCCTGAAGTTCATTGATGCTCCTTTCCTGCACTGGCCCGAGACCATGTTCACTTACCTGCAAGAAGACAAAGTCCTCTTCCCCTGCGACTTCTTCGGGTTCCACTCGGCAAACGCGCTTTACGACGACGAGGCCGAGGACCTGATACCGATGGCGCAGGCGTACTACGGCGAGATCATGATGCCGTTTGCCAAGATGGGCAGGAAGGCGCTCGACAAGATCAAGGACCTGGAGATTGACATGATCGCGCCCAGCCACGGGCCCGTCCACAGGAACCCGGATACCATAATGGACGCCTACAAGAGATGGACAGCGGGAGAGACCAGGGAAAAGGTGGTCGCGGTTTACGTGTCCATGTGGAACTCGACCAGGAAAATGGTGAGAGCCATGGTGGACGCCCTTCTGGCCGAGGGGATCGAGGTCAGGGCCCACGACCTGGAAAGCGCTGACCTGGGCAACCTGGCAAAGGACCTGGTGGACTCGAGAGGCATCGTGTTCGCGGCCCCCACCGTGATCGGCGGGATGCATCCCGTGGCAGTATACCCGGCCGTACTGGTAAAAGCCTTGAAGCCGCCGCTCAAGTACGGGGTGTTCCTGAGCTCGTACGGATGGGCGGGCGGCGCCAAGAAGCAGGCCCTCGAGCTGCTGGGTCCCACCGGCATCGAGCTCCTGGGTGCACACGAGATTAAAGGCCCGCCCTCACGGCAGGACGTAAAGGACATACAGGACACAGGCAAGAAGCTGGCCGCGAAGATCAGGGAAAACGCTTGATCCTATAAAAAAATAAAATGCCGGGGACCAGCCAGACCGCGGACAACATGTACGCCGGCAAATCAAGCAGGAAATCCGGCGCGCTCACGAGAACCCTGCTGCTCGTTGCCCCGGTCCTCTCCTGCCTGCTCCTCGCCGCCCACTACCTGCGCGCGGGAGGGCCCGGCCTGGTCCTGCTCTTCGTATCCGCGCCACTGGTTCTTTTCGTAAAGAGGCCCTGGATCAAGACGACGTTCTCCGCCCTGCTTATTTTCGGGGCCGGGGTGTGGATCGCGACCGCGCTAGCCCAACTGCATGTCAGGAGCATAAACGATGAGCCGTGGCTTCGCACTGTGCTCATACTCGGAAGCGTATGTGGCTTCACCGCGGGCTCCGCTGTTGTCTTTAAAACCAAGGCCCTCGCAGAAAGATACCGGGCAGCCGGCCGGACCTGGCTCCCGTCCCTTGTGGCCTTCGCATTCACCGGGCTCATGCTCGCGGTAGTGCAGATAAAGGTGGAACCCCCGGGCATGCTGCTCGAGAGATTCCTCCCGGGCGGAGGCTGGGCCGAGGCCTTCTGGCTGTGCGTATACGCCGCATGGATCACGGACAAGATGCTGGACCCCGCCATGTCCATAAAATGGCGGCCCCGCATCTGGAGCCTCTTCTCCCTGGTCTTCTTTTTGCAGCTTGCCGTCGGCCTCCTTGGAGTCGAGAGATTCCTTATGACCGGCGAGCTACACCTTCCCATTCCCGCCCTGATAGTGGGTGGCCCGCTTTACAGGGGAGGCGGCCTTTTCATGCCCGTGCTCTTCCTGGCAACGCTGCTCCTGGCCGGACCCGCATGGTGCAGCCACCTCTGCTACATCGGCGCGTGGGACGACAGGGCGTCCAGGCTGAAGGCGAAGCCGCGGCCCTTGCCCGGTTGGCGCGGGTACATGCGCGTGGGCATACTGGCCGGGGTGGTCGTTGCGGCTCTTCTCATGAGGCGGGCGGGAGTCGGCCCCTTTGCAGCCGCTGTAATCGCATCCGCCTTCGGCATCGCTGGAGTAGGTGTCATGCTCACCTGGTCGAGGATGACCGGGACCATGGCTCACTGCACCGCATATTGCCCCATCGGGTGGCTGGCCTGCACCCTCGGAAAAACCTCTCCCTTCAGGATAAGGATAAACAGCGGCTGCATTGACTGCGGCGCATGCTCTAAAGTATGCCGATACGACGCCCTCTCCAGCCAGGACATCGAGAGGCGCAGGCCAGCCGAGTCTTGCACCCTGTGCGGGGACTGCATCTCGGAGTGCAAACACTCGGCCATCGGGTACGGGTTCCCCGGGCTCGATCCGGCCCGGGCGCGCACCCTCTTCCTGGTCATGGTCGTCTCCCTCCACGCCGCGTTCATGGGCCTTGCAAGGATATGAGCCGGGCCTCTTGAATTTTCCTCCGCCTTGGTTGATTTAATTTGAAAGGCTTCTGTACTACACTTGTCTTTGACAACTTCAGAAAAGTGTAAGGAGGAGGCATGTCAATAAACGTAGCCAGGAGATTATTCATACTGGCTTTCTTTGCGGTCACCGCGATATCGCCGGCAACCGCAGAGGAGCCTGGAAGCGCGGGACCAGGCCCGGCCGCGGCGCTTGAGAGGACGCCCCTGCCCACAAAGACCCCTAACCTGGACATCATGATCGTGGCCCACAGGGGCGTGAAGAAAAAGGCCCCCGAGAACACCCTGCCCGCAATACAAAAGGCCATAATACTGGGCTACGACTACGTGGAGCTGGACGTGCGCTATGCAAAAGACGGGACCCCGGTGCTCATGCACGACCCCTGGATTGACCGCACCACCTCGGGCTTTGGACCGGTGAGCCTGTACAAGGTGGAGACTCTCAAGAAGTTCGACGCCGGCTTCTGGAAAGGGACCGAGTACATAGGCACAAAGGCGCCCACTGTGGAGGAGGCGCTCTCGCTCATGCAGGGGCGCATAAAACTCTACCTCGACCAGAAGAAGCCTCCCCTGCCCGAGCTCATCCGGCTGATGAAGGAGTACGGCTTTTACCCGGACAACATCGTGGTCGTGGGCGGCTCTAAAAGGACCAAGAAGTTCCTGGACTACGAGCCTAACGCGCCGGTCATGCCGGGTCTGCGCAATGCCGAAGAGGTTGATGATGTGCTCGAGCGCTTCCCCTCGGCAATAGCATTCAACACCAGTTGCACCTCACTGACCGCGGACATGGTAGAGGAGGCGCACGAGCGCGGGGTGATGGTTTTCACAAACGTCTTGAGCGTGCCGGCTCCCATCGAGCGCGAGTGCATGCGCCGGCCCATGGAGCTCGGCTCGGACGCCATCCAGTTCGACAACGTAAACCTCTTCTTCGAGGTGCTGGAAGAGATGAAGCGGGAAAGCGCCGCGCCGCCAGAGGACCCCGAGTTTCTCTGCCCGGACGCTTACGACCCGGAGAACGCCGCTGACAAGGTGCACATAAGTTGCGAGTTCGAAAGCGGAGAGTTCGCTCCTCCTGTCAGTGACGCAGGCCACGGCGAGTTCCTGGTCGCGGCCTACAACCTGGAGCGAGGAATGTATTTGGACCAGCAGATCGAGGTGTTAAAAAACCACCCGGACTTTAAAAACGCTGACGTGCTCCTCATAAGCGAGGCTGACCGAGGGTGCTCCAGGGTGGCGTACAGGAACGTGGCCCGGGACCTGGCAGAGGCCCTCTCCATGGACTACGTGTTCGGGGTGCAGTACGTGGAGCTGCCGCGCGAAGCGGACGAGCCGGTGAACGACAACCAGACCGTGTGCGAGCACGGCAACGCGGTGCTAAGCCGCTTTCCCATAAAGAACGTGGAGCAGATACGGCACCGGGATACGGTCAACTGGTACATACCGCCCGGCCCGGAGCGCGAGGACGCCGAGCCCAGGCTGGGAGGGGCCATAACCCTGGCCGCGGACATCGAGGCCCCGGGCAAAACCGTGCGCGTATACTCGGTGCACCTCAACAGCGACATCACCAAGGAAGCCATAAACAACCGCACCTCCCAGGCAAGGGACCTCGTAAGAGACGCACAGGGAATCAAAGCTCCGGTGATAATGGGAGGAGACTTCAACACCATAAACTACACCATGGACCTGATCCTGCGGCTCGACACCGACGACGCGGTAAAGGAGATGAGGCAAAGCGGGTTCAAGGACGCGCACGCATCACTGCCGTACAGGAAGCGCGGCACCACCGGCAGGGACTACCTTGTGCGGGGGGTCATAGACCTCATATTCGTGAGGGGCGCGGAGGTGGTTGACAGGGGAATTTGCGAGCCAAGCACCTGCGGGTTCCTGAGCGACCACCTGCCGGTGTGGGCAAGGGTCAGGGTGCGCTGAATAAAGATCGAGGAACCGGTGCATGTTTATCAGTATATCATCCCGTCCTTGCTGACTCCCGGGGCCCGTGCCAGCTTGCGCGCGGCCTTTTCCGAGGGGCGCCTCTCGCTGGCCTCCACCTTCGGCTCCGCCTTGGCCTCCTCATAGGCGCGGATTGTCTCGGAGCTCCTCGCGAGATTTCTTGTTTTGTCTCCTCATTTGCTGACTATACTATATTCAATTTCATTATTGGTCAACCAGCAGCCGCCCCCTTTATTATTCCCCGATCAATGCTTATGATAAAATTACAGCTTCCGTTGAGGAAGTGAGGAGACATGGAAAAGGGCAATGGCGAGAAGATAGGTTTGGAGGACGGGAAGCTGCGTGTGCCGGACAACCCGGTGGTCCCCTTCATCCGGGGCGACGGCACTGGCCCGGACATATGGCGGGCCGCATTCCCGGTGTTCGATGCCGCGGTCGAGGTTGCCTTTGGCGGAGAGCGCAAGGTTGTGTGGAAGGAGCTGTTCGCCGGGGAGGAGTCTTACAGCCGATCGGGCGAGTGGCTGCCCGAGGACACTGTGCAGGCCATTGCCGACCACCACGTGGCCATCAAGGGTCCGCTGACCACGCCGGTGGGGGGGGGTATCCGCAGCCTGAACGTGGCCATGCGGCAGAGGCTCAGGCTGTACGCATGCGTGCGGCCGGTGCGCTGGGTCAAGGGGGCGCCCTCCCCTGTCAGGGAACCGCACAAGCTGGACGTGGTGGTGTTCCGCGAGAACATGGAGGACGTGTACGCCGGCATAGAGTACAAGCGCGGCACTAACGATGCCAAAAAGCTCATCTCGTTTCTGAACGATAAATTCCAAGCCGAGCTCCCCGACGACGCCGGCATAGGCATAAAACCCATCACCGAGCGCAACACCAAGAACCTGGTGCGTAAATCTATCCAGTATGCGCTGGAGAGGAACAAGCCCACGGTCACCCTGGTGCACAAAGGCAATATCATGAAGTTCACTGAGGGGGCCTTCCGCGACTGGGGTTACGAGCTTGCAAGAGACGAGTTCAGGGACTCGACCGTGACCGAGGACGAGCTGTGGGATAAATACGACGGCAAGGCGCCTCCCGGCAAGGTGGTGATAAAGGACAGGATCGCGGACGCAATGTTCCAGCAGGTGCTGCTGAGGCCCGACGAGTACAGCGTGATCGCAACGACCAACCTGAACGGCGACTACATCTCCGACGCGCTCGCGGCACAGGTGGGCGGCCTGGGAATGGCGCCCGGCGCAAACATCGGAGATACGACCGCGCTCTTCGAGGCCACCCACGGCACCGCGCCCAAGTACGCCGGCCAGGACAAGGTGAACCCGGGCTCGCTCATACTCTCGGGCGCCATGATGTTCGAGCACCTGGGGTGGGACCGGGCCGCGGTCCTCATACGTCAGGGCATAGAGAAAACCGTCGAGCAGAAGACCGTGACCTACGACCTGGAGCGGGCCATGCAAGGGGCCACCAGGGTGAAGTGCTCCGAGTTCGGCGAGGCAATATCGGGAAACATACTGAAACTGAATAAAGGGTAACCCGCAAAGCTTTGCTTTGTGGGCGAGCGCAGCGAGCAGGTCATCATCCAGATTTGAGGTTTGAGTTTTTGATGTTGAGGTTTCTGGTAACTCACGACTCAACCCTTCATACCTCGAACCTTGTAGAAGCCCTACCCTTTCATCACCTTCTTGAGCTTGTCCGCGGCGTCCTTAAAGTCCGCGGCCACCGTGAAGTCCATGCCGCTCTCATCAAGTATCCTCCTGCCCTGCTCCACGTTGGTGCCCTCCAGCCGGATCACCATGGGGACCTTGACGTCCAGGCTCCTGCCGGCATCCACTATGCCCTGTGCCAGGACGTCGCAACGCAAAATACCCCCGAATATGTTTATGAGCACCCCCTGCACCTTGGGGTCTTTCAGCAGGATGCGGAAGGCGGCCTCGATGGTCTCCCGGGAGG
This sequence comes from uncultured bacterium, assembly GCA_964650485.1. Taxonomy (GTDB): domain Bacteria; phylum RBG-13-61-14; class RBG-13-61-14; order RBG-13-61-14; family DATKZS01; genus CAZYTX01. Next base: position 46,198 of record CAZYTX010000001.1, read on the forward strand.
CGCCCCCGCCCACGTCCAGGAAGTTGGCCGGCGAGAGGCCCACGGTCTGTATCATGTCCATGGTGGCCATGGCCAGGCCGGCCCCGTTCACCATGCACCCGATGTTCCCGTCCATCTTGATGTAGCTCAGGTTGTGCTCGGTGGCCTCCACCTCCAGGGGGTCCTCCTCGCCCGTGTCCCTGAGATCGGCGACCTCGGGGTGCCGGTAGAGAGCGTTGTCGTCAAAGTTGATCTTGGCGTCGAGTGCCACCAGGTTGCCTTGCTCTGTGACCACCAGGGGGTTCATCTCGGCGAGGCTCATGTCCATCTCCATGAATGCCTGAAACAGGCTGAAGTAGAGCTCCTTGCCCTGCTTTGCAAGCTCCTTGGCAACAAGACCGAGCGTTTTGTTGAGCCGTCTCACCTGGAAGTCGCGAAGGCCCAGCACCGGGTCAATCCTCTCGGTCTGAATCTTTTCCGGGCTCTTCTTAGCCACCTCCTCGATCTCCACCCCGCCCTCTTCAGAGACTATGATCGCGGGCACGGTCTGCCCCCGGTCTATTATCATTGATACGTATAGCTCGCGCGCTATGGCCGTTGACTCCTCCACCAGAAGCTTTGAAACCACCTTGCCCTCGGGCCCGGTCTGGTGCGTCACCAGCGTCTTTCCCAGAAGCGCTTCCGCCTCGGCCTCGGCCTCCTCTGCCGAGTTCACCAGCTTGATGCCCCCGGCCTTGCCGCGGCCGCCCGCGTGAATTTGCGCCTTTACAGCCACGGGCTTGCCCGGCCTCTCGGACAGTATCTTGCCGGCGAGAATGCCCGCGCCCTTCCTGGACTCGGTCATCGATCCCTTGGGCACCGGGATGCCGAAATGCGAGAACACCTGCTTGGCCTGGAACTCGTGTATGTTCAATGCGATACTCCTTGTTCCAGACGCCCTTTCTTTTTAAGCCTCTGTCTGACCTTTTCATATGGCACTGATGGCTCATTCTCACGAATAGCCACTATAATGCGATCCTCTTCATCCTCGCTAGATGCTTCCTCTTCAACCAGCTTGTTTATAAGCTTTCTCCGCTGGGCAGGCTTCAATGTAAGGATGACCTGGCTAAGCCCCTCTATCATGGAATGGCTCATCCATCTCCCTCCTTGAACACTATTCTAACATTGTATTCTACATTAATCCTTTCTCTCTGAAAGCTCCAGCAGCACACCGCCCGTGGCCTTGGGGTGGATGAATGCTATCCTTGCGCCCCCGGCCCCGTAGCGCGGCTCCTCGTCTATGAGCTTCACGCCAGCCTGCTTGAGCTCTTGCAGGGCCTCCTCGATGTCCTCCACCTGCAAGGCCACGTGCTGGACCCCGGCCCCCTTCTTCTCGATGAACTTTGCTATCGGCCCGTCCGGGTCGGTTGACTCCAGAAGCTCGATCTCGGAGTCCCCCACCGGCAGGAACGCGGTCTTCACCTTCTGATCTTCCACCACCTCGGCGCCCTCGGCCTTTATGCCCAGAAGTCCCTGGTAGAACTCGAGGGCCTTGTCCAGGTCTTCGACCGCCACCCCGATGTGGTCAACCTTTTTCACCTTCATGCTTCACTCTCCTCTCTTGTGACGCCAAGGCGCACACGACAAGGCGCCAAGAATAAGACGCCATGACGCCGAGTCATGGCTTTATATTTTCCCGAATGAACTCCACTATCCTGTCGGTGTTGGCCCCGGGTCCGAACACCTCTTTAACGCCCATTTCCTTGAGCTCGGAGAGGTCATCCCGCGGGAATATTCCCCCTGCCAGCACCATGACGTCGCCGCGGCCCTCCTTCTCCAGAAGCTCCATGATCCTGGGGAAGAGGTAGTCGTGGGCCCCCGATAGTATGGAGAGCCCGAGCACGTCAGCGTCCTCCTGCACCACCGCGGACACAACCTGCTCCGGCGTCTGCCTGAGACCGGTGTATATGACCTCCATGCCCGCGTCCCGGAGAGCGCGAGCTATCACCTTGGCGCCCCGGTCGTGTCCGTCCAGGCCGGGCTTCGCCACCACCACCCTTATCTTTCCTTTCATTCTTCAGCTCCTTTCAGCAACACAAATTGATCTCGCACAGAGACACAGAGAGCACAGAGTTTTTCATTCATTGGGCATAGGCTCAAGAAATCCGTTTATCAAACGATGGACGCCATCTTTAAGTACGGCCTCATTGAAATTTATCAGCAGCCCGGCCTTCTTATCTTTCAGCTTGAGACAGGTCATTATCTGTTTCTTGTGTACCGGTGTTACTGTCTCAACTGATTTGATTTCAACAATGACCTTGTCCTCCACTATCAGGTCCAGCTTATAGCTTCACTCCAATTGCACACCTTTATATCGGACCGGGATGCTGACCTGCCTTTCGAACTTAATGTTTCTGAGAAGCAGTTCCCTGCCCAAGCATTCTTCGTATACCGACTCCAACAGCCCGGGGCCCAGATTCTTATGTAATTCAATGGCCGCAGAAATAATATCTCTTGTGATTTCATTCTCATGCATATACTAAAAAACACCTCTGTGTTCTCCGTGCCTCTGTGCGAGAATACTACGCTCAATTCAGCCTCCCGACTTGTACTCCCCGAAGACCTCGCGCAGCACGCCGCACACCTCGCCCATGGTGGCCTTGCATCGCACCGCCTCGATTATCCCGGGCATGAGGTTGTCTTCACCCCGGGCCGCTTTCTTCAGGTCCCCGAGGCACGAGTCCACCTTTGCCTGGTCCCTCTCCTTTCTCAGTGTTTCAAGCTTTTCCTTCTGCGACTCGGCCACCCTGGGGTCCACCTTGAGCAGGTCCTCGAGCGGCTCGCCTTCCTCCTGGAACTTGTTCACACCCACCACTATCCTCTCCTCCTTCTCCACCTCCTTCTGATAGCGGTAGGCGCTCTCCTCGATCTCGCGCTGGATGAAGCCGCGCTCGATGGCCTTGACCGCGCCGCCCATCTCGTCAATCTGCCTTATATAGTCCGTTGCCCGCTCCTCGATCTCGGTGGTCAGCTTCTCGAGGTAATAGGAGCCGCCCAGGGGGTCCACCACGTCGGTGACCCCGGTCTCGTGGGCGATGAGCTGCTGGGTGCGCAGCGCTATCTTCACCGCCTGCTCCGAGGGCAGTGCCAGGGCCTCGTCATACGAGTTCGTGTGAAGGGACTGGGTGCCGCCCAGCACCGCGGAGAGCGCCTGAAAGGCCACCCTTATGATGTTGTTCATTGGCTGGTCCGCGGTGAGTGACACCCCCGCGGTCTGGGTGTGGAAGCGGAGCATGAGGGCCCTGGGGTTCTCGGCCTTGAAGCGCTCCTTCATGATCCTGGCCCACAGCCTCCGCGCCGCCCGGAACTTTGCTGTCTCCTCGATGAAGTCCAGGTGAGAGTTGAAGAAGAAGGACAGCCTGCCCCCGAACTTGTCCACGTCCAGCCCCGCGTCCAGGGCCGCCTGCACGTATGCGATACCGTTTGCGAGGGTGAAGGCCGCCTCCTGCACCGCGGTGGCCCCGGCCTCCCGCATGTGGTAGCCGGATATGGATATGCTGTTCCAGCGGGGCGTCTCACGGGTGCAGAAGTCGAAGATGTCGGTGATGATGCGCATGGACGGCCGCGGGGGGAAGATGTACGTCCCCCGGGAGGTGTACTCCTTCAGTATGTCGTTCTGTATGGTGCCGCCGAGCCGGTCCCTTGGCACCCCCTGCTCCTCGGCCACGGCGATGTACATGGCAAGCAGCACTGCCGCTGGCGCGTTTATGGTCATGGATGTGGTGACCTTGTCGAGCGGTATCTTGTGGAAGAGTATCTCCATGTCTTTTATGGAATCAATGGCCACCCCCACCTTGCCGACCTCGCCCATTGCCAAAGGGTGATCGGAGTCGTAACCGATCTGGGTTGGCAGGTCAAAGGCCACGGAGAGACCGGTCTGCCCCTGGTCGAGGAGGTAGTGGTATCTCTTGTTGGTCTCCTCCGCGTTGCCGAACCCGGCGTACTGCCGCATGGTCCACAGCCTGCCCCTGTACATGGTGGGCTGCACTCCCCGGGTGTAAGGGAATTCCCCCGGAAAGCCAAGCTCCTCCATGAAATCCATGTCCGAGACATCGAGGGGCGTGTAGGTCCGCTCAAGTGGTATGTCGGATAAGCTTGCGAACTTCTCCTTCCTCTCCGGCCGCTTCTCAAGGGCCTTGGCTGTCTTCTCCTCGAAGTCTTTGGCGGCCTTTTTTATCTCATCTTCTTTACCCTTCATTTTGGATCACTCCTTTTCAGCTCGCGGATTCCATTTCTTCCCATGTCTTTTTTATCTTCCATCCTGCAAAAGCTCATGTCAACTATTGTACTCAGGCGTGTGCTATCTTCCGCCTGACTTGACCGGCGCCGCCCGCCCGGATAGGATGGGCTGACTCTTGACACCGGCGCTCGCGCCATTAAATTTCAATCAGGGTTAAAGTATGGGTAAGAGGTAGTAAAGATGGAAGAGCAAGTAAGAGTGAAATGTGAACTCTGTAAAAAGGAAATACCGAAATCCACGGCGGTAACTTCCGAGGGTGCTGAGTATACCTTTTACTTCTGCTGTCCGGACTGCCGTGATCATTACTTCTCCAAGATGGCTGAAAAAGAAGGGGACAAGAATCCCGGGGGCTGATCCTCACGGGATTTCTACATGGGCGGCCTCCGAAGGGGGCAGCGGCTCTCCTGTGGTCTCCTCCGGGTCGTCGAACAGGGCCAGGAAAAGCAGGATGAGGTATAGGTGCCCTGGTCCCTGTCCGAAGTCCACGCCCCTTCCCTGACACTCCACTCTCACCTGCCAGCCTTGCTCGGTGGCTGCCTCGGCCAGAGATGCGGCCCTCCTTACCGCTTCCTCCCGCTCCCGGTCGAGTGTCTCCGGCCTCGGGCCGCGGAGCCCCAGCACTATCCTCAGCCTGTGCTCGGTCTCAGCCTCCCTCACCCTGGTGGTGAGTTCTCCTTTGCGGGCCGAGGTCTTCCAGTGGATGTCCTTGACCGGGTCGCCGCGCGCATACCGCCTGAACCCGTAGAGGTCATCCCCCCTGCCGGGCTTTGCAAGCGAGCTGTGCTCGCCCAGCGTAAACATCTCTTCCAAGTCGAACCCTCTCGGGTCGGTCCTGGGCAGCGCGATCAAAAAGCCTGCGAGCGGCACCCTCTTTTCCTTGTTGAACCAGCCGAACGGCGCCCTGGTTGACAAGGTCATGCCGCTCATTTTATTCCTGCCCCTGCGCTTGGCAACGGCCGGGCACCTGGTGGAAATCTCCCTGCCTGCTCCTATGTATGGCGCCAGCGCCGTTACGCGCTCCCCCTCGATTACCTCGCTCACCAGCAGCGATAACGACGGCGACAGGGTCTTATCATTTCTTACGCGGTAGCGTATACTGAAACTCTCCCCCTCGGTGACGTGCCCGGGTGCGTCGCGACTTACGTATACGTCCCGGAGCACGTACTCGGACAAAGAAAAGGATGCGATCAACGCCGCGATCATCATGCCCAGCACCAGGAAGAGTATGTTGTTGCCGGTGTTGAACGCCGCCATTGACACCGCCGCGATCAGTCCCATGAACATGTATCCAGTGCGGGTGATCTCGACCTTGCGGTTGAACAGATACCGGGGGAACAGCACCCTCCGCGCTATCCCGAGCGCCTCTTTGAGGAGAGCAGGCAGGGACCGCGAGTGAATATTCTGGTCGGAATTATCCATCACAATACAGGGCGGTGATTATAGCAGAGATGTCCGGGAGGCCGGGCAAGCGACTTATAAGCTACTGTCAACCACCTTTATTCCCTGCCCGTCGGCAAGGGCGCGAAAGGCCTTCTCCACCCGGTCCCAGTTGTCTTCCCTGTCCAGGGCCCAGAACCGGCCCATCACCGTGACCACCCTGCCCAGGCCGAGCTCCTCGCAGAAGGACTCCACGTCGTCAATGTAGCGGGCCCCGGCCTCGGGCCGCTCGCCGCGCCTGCCCAGTAATGAATGGACGTATACGCCGGGCACACCAGCGCTCTTTGCCATCTTGAGCAGTTCGCAGAGGTGGTCCACCGACCCGTGGGAAGAGTAAAAGCTCACTATGCCCAACAGGTGCAGCGGCCTCTTCTCCTTTGCCGCGGCCTGCATGGCCTTCATAAAGGCGGGGTTTTCTTGGAAGGAGCCGTCTTTTATGGCGGCGTCAATCCTTATCCTGTCCGAGGGCACGCGCCTTCCCGCACCGATGTGGAGGTGCCCGGACTCGGAGTTGCCCACCTTCCCCTGGGGCATGCCCACCGCCTCGCCGCTGGCCGCCAGGGTGGTGAAGGGGTAGCTTCCGCATATAGCGTCCATCACCGGGGTACGGGCCTTCATGATAAGGTTCCCGTACGAGTCGCCGTTGTATCCCCACCCGTCCATGATGATGAAAAGCAGCCTCTCAGCCTCATTCCTGCTAGTATGTGATTCGAAAAGCGCCTCCCCGGTCATCTCCTCTGGCTTTTCAAGGCCCAGCATGTGCAGGATGGTGGGGGCCACGTCAGTCAATGCCCCCTGCTTGAGCCCTGCCCCCTTATTGTTTTCATCAACCACCACGAATGGCACGGGCGAGTCGGTGTGGCCGGTGTCAATCTTGCCGTCCGGGTATAGCCACTTCTCCGCGGCGCCGTGGTCCGCGGTCACCAGCGCGGGCACTCCCTTTTTACGTGCTGCATCCAGCACCCTGCCAAGCTCTTTGTCCGCGGCCTCGACCGCTGCTATGACCGCGGACTGGTCCTCGATGTGGGCCACCACGTCCACATTGGCGAAGTTCACCATGATGACCCGAGCGCCGCCACCGAGTTCGCTGATCACCGAGTCCGCGACCAGGTCCGCGGCCATCTCCGGCTTTTCATCGTAGTTTTTCACATCCCTGGGCGACTCGATCACCTTCCTGCGCTCGCCCGGGAAGGGGGTCTCTCTTTTGCCGTTCAGGAAGTAAGAGAGGTGCACGGCCTTCTCCGACTCAACCACCTTGACCAGGTCCATGCCCGCCCTGGTAATACAATCGCAAACCGTGTCCTTGATCTCGAGCTCTGGAGGGAATGCCGCCTCTACCGGCAGGGAAGAGTGGTACTCGATCATGGTGAAAAAGCGCGCGGTCCTGCCTTGCGTGTCAAAGTGCGGGAAGCTGGGCTCCACAAAGCAGCGGGTAAGCTCGACCTCGCGCTCGCCGCGTATGTCATAGAATATAACCAGGTCGTCCTGGCCTATCCTTCCCGCGGGCACATCGTGCGCGTCACACAGAACTCGCGGAAGCATGGCCTCGTCCTCCTCGCCTTCACGGTAAGCGCCTCTCACCGCTTCTGCCATTACATGCAGCTTGTTTTCCATTTTTCCCGCCTCTTTATTTTTCATTCTTATTAAAGCATAATTTAACAGCCGGTCCCTGGTTAGACAAATAAAGGTCTTGCCGGCTGCGGTCACGGCCATATTAAGCGGAGGAGATTTTTAATGGTATACATACTTGAAGGAATACGGGTGCTGGACCTCTCCCGGCTGCTGCCGGGCCCGTTCTGCACGCAGCTTCTCAGTGACCTCGGCGCCGAGGTCATCAAGGTCGAGTCCAAAGAGGGAGACGGGAGCCGGTACTTGCGCACGCAGGTGCGCGGGTTTGGCACCAGTTTCCTCATGCTCAACCGGGGCAAGAAGAGCATGACCCTGGACCTGAAGAGCCGGGCCGGGGTCGAGGTCTTAAGGCGGCTGGCCGCGGGTTCGGATATGCTGGTGGAGAGCTTCCGGCCGGGAGTGGTTGAGAGGCTGGGCATCTCTTACGAGAAGCTGAAAAGCGACAACCCCCGGCTCATATACCTCTCCCTCACCGGGTACGGTCAGGACGGGCCGTACTGCCAGCGCGCCGGCCACGATCTTAACTTTTCGTCTTTTTCCGGGCTGGCTTCCCTCACCGGTCCGCGCAAGGGCAAGCCCGTGCCCCTTGCCATACAGGCCGGGGACATCGCCGGGGGCGCGCTCATGGCAGCTTTCGCGCTCATGGCCGCGCTTTTCCACCGGGAGCACAGCGGCCGTGGTCAGTACATTGACGTGGCCATGATGGACGGGCTCATGTGCCTTGGCCAGTCCCTTTACGGCGAGTACATCTCAAGGGGGTCGGCCCCCGGCCCGGGAGAGATGCGCCTTTCAGGCGGCTACCCTGTCTACGACATCTACGAGACCAGGGACGGCAAGTACGTGTCCATCGGAGCACTGGAGGAGAAGTTCTGGGAGAACTTCTGCGACAAGGTCGGCAGGGAGGACTTAAAGCCCATGCACCATACCGGCTGGGATAAAGACAGGGACAGGCTTTCTAGTGAGCTGGAAGCTTTGTTCAAGACCCGCACCCGGGACGAGTGGACCGAGTTGCTCGCGGACGAGGACACCTGCTGCTCCCCGGTGCTGGGCCTTGACGAGGCCCTGCACGACCCTCATGTAATGCACCGTAACATGGTGGAACAGGGGCCGCACCCGGACGGCGGGCCCCTGTCCCAGGTATCTTTCCCGGTGAAGTTCTCGGACGCCGAACCCGCGCCACTGAGGGCGGCGCCCCGGCTGGGAGAGCACACCCATGAGGTGCTTGCCTCCGCTGGTTACGAAAAAGAAGAGGTCGAAGAGCTCAAAGAAAAAGGGGTTGTGTGAGCGCAAGCGCTTACTGGTTCATGTAGCCTAGCGCCCTGAGCTGCCTGGCCTGCCGGGGAGTAAGATTCCTGGACCTTACGGGCTCTATCTTTATATTCTGGTTCTCGCGATCCATGCTCCTTAGGATAGAGAGCATTTGGGCCACGGTTTCAGGCAGCTTTTCCGAGACGTCCTTTTTCTCGCGGGGATCGTTTATCAAATCGTATAGCCGGGTCCTTTCCTCTTCTTCTCCGCTGGCCGGCTGATAAATCAGCGAGTGGGTATTGGTGGTGAGGTTTTTAATCCTCTCGCGGGTGAACAGCTCGGATAAAACAAACTCCCTGCCCCCGTTGTCGCTTACGTGTGGGACAAGGCTGCGGCCCTGGCAAGGATAGGGGGCGTCCTTATCGAACAGTTCCACAATGGTGGGATATATGTCAATGATTGAAACAAGACCCTCGACCTCCACCCCTTCTCCCAAAGGAGGGTAATATATCAAGAACGGGACCTCGATAAGCTCGCGATAAAGGCTGTGTCCGTGCAAGAACTTGTCGTGCTCCAGAAACTCCTCACCGTGGTCCGAGCAGACAATGAGCATGGTCCCCTGCATGAGCCCGCGGGAGTCAAGCGCCTCCAGGAGCCTTGCGAGCTGTGCGTCAGAGTAGGCCACCTCTTCGTCATAAAGGCCCACCACCTCAGCCAGCAGGCCAGGGTCATTCTTGAACAGATGCTTGTTCATTTTATTCAGGACGAGCATCTGATCCGCGTAATCAAGACCTTCGAGCATGCGCTTTACTTTCTCCACCTTAGAGGATGTGAACATACCTTTGTACCTGCCTGGAGGAATGTATGGAAAATGCGGGCCCATTATGTGGATGTATAGGAAGAAGCGGGTATCAGGAGACTGCTTTTGCAGCCATTCCAGGCTCTTGTTCATCACCATTTCAGCTTCCCTGGGCTCTATTATCTTGCTTACGACGGCGAAATCATCGAATCCCTGGTCGAACCCGGAGAGGTCGTTGCACCACGGCTGCGAGCTCACCGCCTGGGTCTTCATCCCCTGGTCTTTCAGGAACTCTGTAAGGGTAACAAACTCCGGTGAAAGCACTGCCGAGCTGACAATGGTCGAGTCCGGTGGCCTGAGCACGTGATGAACGCTCGGATAGGTGGAAGTGAACATGGATGCCATGGAAGGCTGTGTCCAACTGCAGGTGGCAAAGGGGTTTTTGAAAAGTATGCCTTTTTGAGAGAGCCGGTCAAAGTTGGGCGTGGTGTTTCTTTCGTACCCGTAGGCGCCCACGTGGTCCTTTCTCAGTGTGTCTATTACCAGCAGGATGACCCGCCGGGGAGCGGGTACGCCCGCGTCACCGGAACAGTCCCCCGGCGCCACGCATCCCGATACCAGGATCATTACGAGCAAAAGCGCGGGCAAACCTTTTGTCATCTACCTTAAGGTAGCATTGCCGGGGAGTCCTTACAATCCGCCTATTGCATCTTTATAAAGCTGCATTACATGTTATATACAGGCTGTGCTAAAATTTCCGGGGCCATGATGGATTCAGAAGAACAAGGAGGTGCACATGGAACTCAAGGACAAGGTGGCCATTGTAACGGGGGCGAGCAGCGGCATCGGCCAGGCCATATCGAACGCCATCGCCGTGGAGGGCGGCATAGTGGCGCTGGTGGCCCGGAGCAGGGACAAGCTGGAGGCTGCCAAAAAGGAGTGCGAGAAGGATTTCAAAGGCAAGGCCCTGGTGGTGCCTGCGGACGTGTCATCCGAGGACGAAGTCAAGAAGGCGGTGCAGACGGTGGTGGACGAGTGCGGGGGCCTGGACATAGTGGTGAACAACGCCGGGCTGGGCATATTCAAGGAGCTTGACCAGATGTCCGTGGACGAGTGGGACCGGCACATAAACGTGATGCTGCGGGGCGCCTTCCTGGTGACCAAGTACTCCATACCCCAATTGTACTCGCGCGGAGGCGGCCACGTGGTGAACGTGACCTCTTTGTGGGCCGCGAGGTTCTGCAGGACCTGCTCGGCGTACACCGCGGCAAAGTTCGGCCTGCGCGGGTTCAGCCAGTCTTTCAGGCTCGAGGCCAGGGACAGGAACGTGAGGGTCACCGACGTTATGCCAGGCACGGTGGACACGCCCTTCTTTACAAAGGCCAACTGGGAGACCGACCTTTCCATGGCACTGCACTCGGAGGACGTGGCCAAAACGGTTGCGTTCGTGCTCAAGCTCCCGGACCGGGTGGTGATCGAGGAAGTGGTTATAAACTCCATCAACCCCTTCGAGAGCACGGCCTGATAAACAGGGTCCGCGCTGCCTACGTATATTCGCTCTTTCCCGTCAATGACCGGGGTGGAGAATATCCCGTTCCCGGTGGTGAAGCGCATTGGCGTAAGGTCCCCTTGGGGGTGCGGCTCGAATTCCATGAACTTTGCCTGGCCGGTGTTGCGAAGGTCCCCCCTCATCACCGGCCATGCAGCGTCTTCAGGGTAGGGGGAGTCGCCTGCCATTGCTATCACCGGCGCCATGCATGCCAGCAGCAGGATGCCGGCCAGCGCCGCATATAACTTCCTTTTTACGTCATTCATTCACACGCCTCCAATGCATCAATCCTCGCGCACCAGGGTCATGCCCCTCACTCTGAAGCCGGCAAAGAACTGGTACTTATCGAGCTTCTCCTGGCTGATCGGCTCCACACGTATTGGCTTATCAAAGTACATCCTCATGCGTGTGTCGGTGTTGTATTGGGGCCACTCGGGCAGGCCAGGCCCGTTGGGGTCCCCCGTCTTTGCGAAGTTGGTGTAATATGACATGATCTTCATGGACAAGGGCTTGCCGTCCTCGATGGCCTTCTTGTTGGCCAAGAGCTTTGCCATCTGGGTTTCAAGGTCGAAGGCCCCGAACACAAAAGGCTCGTCAAGCCCGTGGAAAGCGCCCATCTTCTTGGGGAACCTGGTCTCGTCCCAGTCGAACCTGTAAAGATACACCGGTGACTTGCCGGCCACAGCCTCCGCGGCCATGAAACCCTGGGCCACGAAACCCTCGTCCACTACCGCGTACACCAGCCGTATGGGCCGCTTGTAATCCTTGTAAGAGTAATACTGCATGAGCTCGTCCCTGTAATCCCCCACGATCCTTTTCAACAGCTTGTTGGTCACGAGCTTCGGCCACAAACTCATGCCCGGGATGAACATGGTGTAGAGCTTGACCTCGTCACGGGTGTGACCCACCATCATGGGCGCCTTGTTGTAGTCGCCCTGCTCGAAGGCCTCTATGGGCTGCTTGTCAAGCACGTACCCGTCAATGCGCGGGCCGTACGACACCCCGCCCTCTAATGCGTTTATCACCGTGTTCCTGTTCTTTATCACCAGGTCGTCCGCGGGAAGCCCGCGCAGGCAAGACACCGGGTCGGGCACGTCGCACCCCACTATCTCGAGCACGCGCCTTGACTGCTCGAACCCCTGTTCCAACGGCTCGCCAGTGTCCGCGAACCCGCTCATGGGTATGGCCCGGTGGAACAGTCCCTTTGCAAGCGGCGTGGCCATCAGGCAGAACACGCTGCCCGCGCCCGCGGACTGGCCGAAGACGGCCACGTTCTCAGGGTCCCCTCCGAACCCGGCGATGTTCTCCTGTATCCATTCCAGGCCCCGGACCTGGTCCAGGATACCGTAGTTGCCCGTGCTTCCATGCGGGTCCTCCTCCGCAAGCTCGGGCAAGGCCAGGAACCCTAAAGCGCCGATGCGGTAGTCAACCGTCACCAGCACCACGCCCTTCTCGGCCGCCAGCCTGGCCCCGTTCGACATCTCGTAAGAGCCCGAGCCCTGCTTGAAGCCGCCTCCGTGGATCCAGTACATCACGGGATACTTGCCAGGCCGGGCCGGGCTCCAGATGTTAAGGGTCAGGCAGTCCTCGCTCGCATTGCTCACGTCACCGCCCGAGTAGATGGTGGCGTTCTGCGGGCACGCGGGCGCGTAAGAGTCAGCCTCCAGCACTCCTCCATGAGGAAGCGGGGGCTCGGGAGCGCGGAAGCGGAGCTCTCCCACCGGCGGGGCCGCATAAGGCACGCCCTTCCACACGCAGGCCTCGTACTCGGGCGACCTGCTCCCTTTGATCATGCCCTGCCCTGTTTCAACCGCCCTGGAGCAGAAACCCTCTTCTGCCTTTGCTCCCGAAGCAAACAGCGAAAAACAAAAAAACGCTGAGACCATGAACATTGATACGCGGTTTCTCATGATTCCTCCCTTACTGATTTTTAATGCGCGCATTATACCAGACGTGCTTCTACATTAGAAAGCATGTGGCAACCAAGTGTCTTTAAACCTGAAGACTTTTTGTGCTCAGTACACCCCGCGATATAATCGAGTACTGAAAAGAAGTGGCCACAAGAAAGACAAAAAGGAATGTTAAAATGTACACGAGCATGGTCCAGCGGGCAATCGTATTTACGGGAATGGCGTTATGTCTCGCTCCAGCGCTGGCCGCGTACCAGCCGGCCGACTACGTGGACCCGTTTATAGGCGCCGGCGGAGTGGGGCACACCTTCCCGGGCGCGGTGGTCCCCTTCGGCATGGTGCAGCTCAGCCCGGACACCGGAGGCACCCACGGGCTGTGGCTGTCCTCTGCATGGAAGTGGTGCGCAGGCTACCACTACTCGGACACCACCATACTTGGCTTTTCACACCTGCACCGGAGCGGAATGGGAGCGGGCGACTGGGGCGACGTGCTCGTGACCCCCGTGACGGGCGATCTCAAGGTGCTCCCGGGCGAGGAGAGCGCCCCTGAAAAGGGCTACCGTTCGAGGTTCAGCCACAACAGCGAGCTCGCCCACCCGGGCTACTACGCGGTTTTCCTGGACGACTATGACATAAGGGCCGAGCTGACCGCGGCCAGGCGCTCGGGGTTCCACCGCTACACCTTTCCCGAGTCTCCATCCTCGCGGGTGCTCATAGACCTGGGACACGGCCTGGGCGACTCTTCCCTCCAGTGCAATGTGGAGATCAGGGGAGATGACAAGATTACGGGATACAGAAACTCCACCGGACGCGTGCCTTACCAGGCGGTATACTTCTGCGCCCGGTTCAACAAGCCCTTCAAGTCACACGGCACGTGGAAAGGGGCCAGGGCAAATCCCGGCAACAGGACCGAGAGGGGCGCGAAGATAGGCGCCTTCGCGAACTACGAGACCGGTGACGGGGAGGCCCTGCTCGTGAAGGTGGGCATATCTTACACCAGCGCAGGACAGGCCTGCGCTAACCTCGAACACGACATACCGGGCTGGGACTTCGAGGCCGCCCGTAAAAAGGCCTGGGACGAGTGGAACAGGGAGCTCGGCAAGGTCATGGTGCAGCCTTCCGGCTCGGCCGGCGCCGAGGGACCCAAGCGCCTGATGACCGTCTTCTATACGTCTTTGTATCACTCTTTCCTCTTCCCCGCGACCTGCAGCGACCACGACGGCGCCTACAAGGCCATAAACAACATGCCCTGGAAGTTGCGCAAGGCGGACGGGTTCACCTACTACAGCGACTACTCCATCTGGGACACCTTCAGGTCCGAGATGCCTCTTATCATGCTCTTGCAGCCGGAGAGGGCCCGGGACATGATGAGCACCTTAGTGGCTCAGTACAGGGACTCGGGCTGGCTGCCCACGCCCCAGCAGTTCGGGAACTTCCACACAGAGGGCATGGCCGGGGACCACAGCTCATGCGTGATCCTGGACGCGCACCTGAAAGGGATTGACGGGTATGACAAAGAAGCGGCATACCAGGCCATGAGAAAGAATGCCATGCAGCCGGGGCACAACATCATTCCCTGCACCGGGTTCGGGGTGGGACGATACGGCATAAAGCATTATAAGCGCAAAGGCTGGGTGCCCGCGGACTTTGTCATAAACCCTGACAACCTGCTATTTATCGCGGCCTATGTGTACAACCAGGGGGCGTCGAGGACACTGGCTTACGCGTACGACGACTGCTGCGTGGCATGGATGGCAAAGGACCTCGGAAAGACCGGGGATTACGTGCTCTTTAGAGAAAGGGCCGACAACTGGAAGAACGTGTTCGACCCGGAGACCGGGTTCGCGCGCGGAAAGAGCAGGCGAGGAGAGTGGATGAACCAAGGAGACTTCGACCCGACCGCCTACTACGCCTATTACACCGAGGGGAACGCATGGCAGTGGACCTGGTCCGTGTTCCACGACGTCGGCGGGCTGATCGAGCTCATGGGCGGGAGAGAAGCCTTCAACCAAAAGCTCGATTCCTTATTCAGCGCGCCCGAGCAGACCAAGGCATACGAGTTCTTCGCGCCACACATCGGGGGTATGATCGGCCAGTATGCGCACGGGAACGAGCCCTCCCACCACGTGGTATACCTTTACGACTACTCGGGGGAGCCCTGGAAATCCCAGGAGCTTGCAAGGAGGATCATGGACGAGTACAAGCCGAGCCCCGAGGGACTCTCCGGCAACGAGGACATGGGCCAGATGTCCTCCTGGTACGTGTTCTCGGCCATGGGACTGTACCCCATACACCCGGGCATCTACCTGGTCGGGAGCCCATTGTTCGAGCAGGCGGCCGTCCAGCTTAAAGGGGCCGCCGAGCTCATAATCCGAGCGGAGAACGTGTCCGGACAGAACAAGTACATCCAAAGGGCGAGCATTAACGGCAGCGACCTGGAAGGTCCCTGGCTCATGCATGAACAGATAAGGGACGGCGGCGAGCTGGTGTTCCACATGGGACCCGCGCCCAACAAGGAGTGGGGATCAGACACCCAAGACGCTCCCCCTTCAATGATGGACCTTCTAAACGACTCCCTTTAACCTTCCTGCATCAGTGCTGTCCTCTCAAAAAGGCGATCTTGGATAAGAAAAGCAGATTAATGTATAATTTAGGTTTTAAGGACGTAAAAAAGCAATGCTCCCTGCCGGAGAAAAACCGAGTTTCGAGAGAATCTCTTTAAAGTACAAGTCCTTGGACGCCTTTTCCAAGGCCGCCCGCACCACCTTTTCCAAGGGCCGCATGACGGTCAAGTCCAGGAAGGGCCTGAAAGAAAACGAGCGCATAATACTTGCCATCACCATCCAGGACGTGGAAAAGCAGGTGGAGATCATCTGCGACATTATACAGAAGGTGCCCGCTGAAGAGGAGGGAAAGCCCAACACCTATGGAGTGCGCTGGTGCAACTTCACCGAGAAGAAACTGAGCAAGCTCATCCAGGAAACAAAGACGGGCGAGGAAAAACAGCCGCAAGAACCAAAGCCTGAACCTGAGAGGAGTCCAAAGCAGAAACCCGAAAAGCCCGAACAGCAACCCGCTCCTGAACCAGAACACCCTTCCCCCGAACCCGAGCAGGCTGCTCCGCCGCCTCCGCCTTCGCCGGAGCTGGAGCCGGAAAAGCCTAAGCCAACTACGGCGCCAGAGCCTAATAAACAACCGGCCCCGGAAAAACTAGAGCAAGAGTCGGCGCCCCCGCAAAGCAGTGAGGAGCAGGCTGACAGCGAGTACACCATTGATTTGGAGAAGCAGGGCGGAGAGTACCCCTCTTTTATGGAACCCGGCGGTGAAGAGCGGACAGCCCACTCCCAGGCCGCTGCTGACAAAGGCGAGGAGATGGATGAGCTCTCAGAGGACGCTGACACCAGCCTGGACGTACAGCCAATACCGGCTGAGCCTGCACATGAGGACACTGAAGAAGCCGTGCCTGTACCTGCACCGGCAGGGTCTGAACAGGATGAACCGTGGCCTGCCGAGCCTGAAACCTCTGAGCCGGGGACTGGCCAGGCAGAGGAGCCCGAAAGCCCTGCCCAACAAGAGCAACCTGCGCGCGAACAGCAGGAGCTGGCACCCGAACCTGCGGAAGAAGTGGAGCTCCCGGCAAAAGAAGACTTTGCGCCTCCCCGTGAACAAGAAGCGGCGGCGCAGCAGGGGCCCACACACGCGCAGGAAGAAGCTCCTGTGACGGAGCCGGCAGAGGAGCCCGAAGAAGTACCACTGCCTCCGCCGCCTCCTTCTCACCAGCCCGAGATCGGGATGGCCGGGTCGTCTCCGGAAGAGGACATAATAAGCTTTTCTGACAAGGAACAAGCAGGAGCCGAAGATCAGGAAGCCGCGCCCCTGCAGGAAGCCGCCGAAGGACAAGAGGATTCTGAAGAGCCGGCAGAGGTCCAGTTGCCGCCGCCCCCTCCTGCACCTTCTTCTCAGCCGTACCTGGCGGACCAGGAGGCAAAAGAGCAGGCCGAAGAACATGATATGCAAGGGACCGCTGAAACGGCAGAACAGGAGCAGGGCGAAACCCCTGTTGAACAGGAGATAGCCCGACAAGACTCAGCCCCTGCGCCTGAGCAGGAACCTGAGCTTCCACCCGAAGAGGTGCCCGGACCGGAAGGACCGGAGGAGGGACCGGAAGAGCTGCCCGGCAAGGAGCGGCTAAAACCCCTTACCGAGGAGGAGCTCGAGCAGCTTGGATACTTCCTGGCAAAGCTCCTGAAGCTGCTCTCGCAGCCGGACAAGGCGCTGGACAAGGAGTCCGCGGGAAACGTGAAGGCCACGTACGAGGAGTTCAAGGAGCTCATGTCAGGCCGCGAGGAGGTGGGGGTTTACATGAGGAGCGCGGGCGCGGTGCGCGAGTTCATGCTGGCCGGAGACTTCCAGGGCCCGGTCAACTTGAAAACCTCCATGCCGGGCGAGCTATTTGACGAGCTTGCGCTGAAGCTGGTCGAGTTCTTCGAGAGCAAAGGTCTCATGGGCCTCCAGTTCCGGCGCTACCTTACTGAAGACGCCTTCCGCGGCCTCATCGGGAAGATGGGGCATTACGACCCCTCAGAGGAGTCGCCTGACCAGCTTGCGTCCGGGCTTCTGCAGGAGGGCGCTTTCCATGCCACCCCGGTGCACGCCTCCGACCGCATAAGCGGCGCGTCCAACCTGGACTTCCAGGTGGACATGACCCTTGCCAGGATGCGGGGCGACCTGGTGCGGCTTCCCATTGTTGCCGAGGCCATCGAGGAGGCCCCCGCGGCGCTCATGACCCTGCGTGTGGAGGACGCTCTCAAGGCCATGCAGACCGGACCCTTCAGGGCGGAATTGCTTATCAATGCTCACAACGTGGTGGAAGGACAGGACCAGGTTACCGAGCCGGACCTGGTCCAGGAGATCATCCTGGCAACTCCCGTTGACATGCTCTCGGACGCGGCCGGCTACCTGGCGGACCAGTATGAAAAGCTGCTTGCAAGGGCCGAAGATAGAAAGGATGACCAGGAAACCAATGACCTGCTCGAAAGGGTCAAGAGGGTCATGCGGCAGGCGGCGGCCAGGCTGACTGTGGAAGACCCGGACGCGGCCAGCCAGGTGATGGGCGGGTTGTACAGGAAGGGCGTGTTCACCCTGGAGGAACTGCCACCCGAGCTCAGGGACCAGGTAATGATCGAGCAGTTCATCGAGTTCTTCAAGCAGGACCCGGAAAAGAGGCTCGATGACTTCGCAGGCATCACCTCGGAAAAGGACTACAAGAACGCGGCCAAACGCTACGTGCGCATGGTGGCCGAGCTCGCAAGGCAGGGAGACGCGGAGTCAGCGGACCTTATCTTCAAGGCCATTGTGGACCACGTGAGGACCAAGGACCCGGGCTTCACCGAGAGACAGCAACTGGCCAGGGAGGCGCTTTCAGTGCTCACCCAGCCCATGACCTTGAACTCTCTTGTCCTCGCTCTGGGAAGGGTGGACAAGTCAAAGCGCGAGCAAGTGGCCGCGTTTATCTTTGCGGCCGGGCCGGCTGCCGCGGGCAGGCTGATCGAACAGCTCGAAAAGGACGAGGACAGGAGCGTGCGCAGGCTCATCTGCGAGATTCTTACCAGGATGGGAGAGCGGGTGGTGCCGGAGTTGCAGGAGCGTCTAAAGGACCTGGAAGCTCCCTGGTACCTTGTGAGGAACATGGTGATGATACTGGCTGACATGAAAAGCCCGGTGCTGAGTGAAGACCTGGACTGGTACCTGTCTCACGATCATGCACGGGTGAGGGAAGAGGCCCTGGTTTACGCGGCCAAGGTCTCGGGGACCGAGTCGGAGAGCACCATCGTCAGGATGCTATCTGACCCGGACCCGGGCGTGCGCAGGAGGGCGGTGCGGGTGCTTGCCAGGTTCCCGGACCTGGGAGACGCCGCTGTGCTCCGGGTGGCCGAGATGATCGAGACCCAGCCTCCCAAAGAGGCCTCCCAGGAAGAAGAGCAGGCCGTTGCCGCTGCCTGCGAGCTTATCGGGAAGCTGGGCAACAGGGCTATCGCGGACGGCAGGAGCATGGAGCACCTGCTGGCAGCCGTACTGGAGCAGGAATCCGGCAAGGGTCTTTTGGGAAGGCTCACCGGACCAAAAAGCAACCGCACCCCCAGGATGAAGGCGGCCTTGATAGAGGCCCTGGGCAAGGTGGGAACCCAGGAATCCAGGAAGCTGCTCTCATCCTTTGCAAAGGACAAGGACCCCGCGGTAAAGGAAAGCGCACAGAAGGCAATGACAAAGCTCGCAAAGGCCGGGGCTTGATGACATGATCAGAAAGGCAAGGTCACTCTTGTCCTCCGAGCTATGGAAAGACCACGGCCAGAGGTTCGGGATCGGCCTGGGGCTCGCTCTTTCTGTGCTGTCCGGCCTCTCAATGCTGAGAGGAGAAGTGCAGCGCATGGATG
This sequence comes from uncultured bacterium, assembly GCA_964650485.1. Taxonomy (GTDB): domain Bacteria; phylum RBG-13-61-14; class RBG-13-61-14; order RBG-13-61-14; family DATKZS01; genus CAZYTX01. Next base: position 65,462 of record CAZYTX010000001.1, read on the forward strand.
CGCTGGCAATGCTGTCCGCGGCGCTGCTGGCCGCCGCTTTCCTGGTCCCCGCCGTGCTCTACCCCTTTGCGTGGGTACTGGAGAGCCTTTTCAAAGCGGTCACCAGGGCGCTTTTGCACCTCTTGCTGGTGCTCGTGTTCATGCTGGTGTTCGCGCCCGTTGGTATAGTCTTGAGAATACTGGGCAAGGACCCGCTTGAGAGGAAGATCGTGCAGGATGCCGAATCTTACTGGATCGAACGCAGGCCCCGTGACCCGGAAAGAGCGGAGAAGCAGTACTGAAAATTTAAGATCGTGTAGTTGATAAAAAGTATATTACTGGGCGTTTCCAGGCGCTCCTTGGCGCGCCTGGTTCCAATTGCATCGGGAGTGGTTATTGGGGAGAATAGTACGTGGTGGAGACCCTGGCATGGAATTACCTGATCCGTTGCACGAGAAGCGGGATGAGATTAAAAAGGTCGCTGCCCGGCATGGCGTGACTGGGATTAGAGTGTTCGGGTCGTTTGCCCGTGGAGAAGCGGATGCTGAAAGCGATGTTGACCTTTTAATCGAGGTCCGTGGTCCAACCACGCCCTGGTTCCCCGGGGGTCTGGTTGCAGATATGGAAGAGCTTCTTGGACGCAGAGTTGACGTAGTGGAGCAAGATGCGCTCCGCCATACTTTAAGGCAAAAGGTTCTTGAAGAGGCTGTGCCATTATGAAGAAGGAGCTGGACTATCTGGACCATATCCTTCAATGCCTGCAATGGATTGAGAGCCATATTCACGAGAACAAGTATCGAGGAGTAATCCATTCCTTGAATAATAAAGTTAAAAGATAGTAAAAACATTTCAGGGGAGGACAAGACATGGAAAAGTCAAACATAGCCGCTTTCGCCGCGGGAGTGGCCGCGGGAGCGATGACCGCGGCCTTGATCGGCTGCATAGCATTGAAAAACCCGGAGACGGTGGTGCGCGAGCCCGGAAAACCGGGCGAGTCAACCATCGAGTACTCGCCTCCCCGAGACCCCCAACTGTCGCTCGAGTTCATAAGGGAGGTCGGCCCCATGCTCATGACCATGCTCGGGCCCGAGATGGTAAAGGTCACGGACGACGTCTACGCCGCGGTCGGGTACGGTTTCGGCACCATCACCATGGTCATCACCGACCGGGGTCTGGTTATAGTTGACACCGGCGTGAGCACCGAGGCCGCGGAAGAGGTCCTGGCCGAGTTCAGGAAGATCACCGACAAGCCCGTGACCCACATGATCTATACCCACAGCCACCAGGACCACACCCTGGGCTCGTCCGTGTTCCACTCGCCCGGCGTCGAGGTCATCTCGACCGGGGAGTTCCGCGAATACCGCTACTTCCAGGAGGAGTTGCTTGCGGAATACTTCAACCGGGCCAGGGCCATCCAGTTCGGGTTCATCGAGCCGGACTACGCTTTCGAGCTCCCGGTATCGAGCGGCCCCACCCTGTTCATGAAGCGCGAATGGCCGGAGGTAGTCCCGCCCACCCGCACGTTCGAAGGCGAGCTCGAGCTCACCGTGGGCGGGAAGAGGTTCGTTCTTTTCGCCGCCCCCGGAGAGACCCCCTGCCAGCTCGCGGTCTGGATGCCGGAGAAGGAGCTCCTCATGGCCGCGGACAACTACTACCACTCCTTCCCCAACCTCTCGTCCCCGCTCCTCGAACCCAGGCCGGTGCGAGACTGGATCGAGACGCTCGGAAAGTACATCGAGCTCGAGCCCCGCTACATGGTGCTCGGACACACCGACCCGCTCGAGGGCAGGGAGCTGATAAAAAAGCGGCTCAAAAACTACAGGAAGGCGGTGGCGCACGTGCACGACCAGACGGTCCGCTGCATAAACCAGGGCAAGAGCGTGGACGAGGCGGTCAGGGAGGTCGGGCTTCCGCCCGGGCTCGCGGAGCTCCCATACCTCCAGGAGTACTACGGAAGGGTTGACTGGTCGGTGCGCGGGATCTACCGGGGATACACCGGCTGGTATAAAGGGGACGGAACCGGGCTGGACCCCATCCCCGACTCTTACAGGGCCAGGGAGATGCTCGGGCTTTCCGGAGGCGCGGACAAGATACTTAAGAGGGCCATCGAGTTGCAGAAGAACGGCGAGCACCAGCTGTGCGCCGAGCTGTGCGACGTGGTGATAGCGGCCAACCCGGACGACCGGCTCGCACACCGAGTAAAGGCCGAGTCCATGTACAGGCTCGCATACGCGTCAAACAACCTGAACGCCTTCCTGTGCTACCGGTCGGCATACTCGGTGCACATGAAGGCCGCGGCCGGGAAAAAGGACCAGGCGCGTGTTCCCGGCAAGGCCCGCTCCGGAGACTGACGCGAGCAGGCAACGGGCGGAAACGGAGATTGCCACATGAGCGCTGAAAAGGGAATCACGGTTTCCCGGATAGCGGAGCTGGTGGGAGGCCGGGTCGAGGGCGACGGGTCCGTCCTGATCGAAGGGGCGGCCTCCATAGAAGCCGCTGGCCCGGGAAAAGTGAGCTTCCTGGGAAACCCCGGGTTCAAGGACCAGGCCATGAAAAGCAACGCAGGGGCCATGATAACGTCCGGGAAGCTGCCCGCCGGCTTCCCCCAGATAATCGTTGACGACCCTTACACCGCTTTTGTAAAGGTGGTGGAGGCCCTGCACCCCGAGGAGCGGTTCGAGCCGGGCGTGCACCAGGAGGCCGTGGTGGAAGAGGGGGCCCGGCTGGGCAAAGACGTGCACGTGGGCGCTTTCGCTTACGTGGCCGCATCCGCGGACATAGGTGACGGGAGCGTTATATGCGAGGGCACGGTGGTGGGAGCGCGGTGCAGGGTGGGCGCGGACACGGTGATCCGCCCGCGGGTGACCCTCTATCCCGGGGTATCAATAGGCTCGGGGTGCATCATCCACTCGGGCACAATAATAGGCTCGGACGGGTTCGGGTTCATACTCTCTGAAGAAGGCCACGTGAAAAAGCCGCAGGTCGGGAGTGTTGTCATCGAGGACAGGGTGGAGATCGGGGCCAATTGCACCATTGACCGGGCCATGCTGGACGCCACGGTCGTGGGTGAAGGGACCAAGCTGGATAACCTGGTGCATCTGGCCCATAACGTGGTGGTGGGAAAGCATTGCTTGATAATGGCGGGAGTGATGGTGGGAGGCAGCACAACAATAGGCGACTTTTGCGTGATCTCCGGCAACTCGACAATAAGAGACAACTTGAGCATCGGCAGCAGGGTCATGGTGGTGGGTCACTCGGCGGTGGCGGAGGACGTGCATGACAACCAGACAGTGTTCGGGTACCCGGCCATGCCCTTCTCGCATGCCAAGCGGGTGTACTCCAGGCTCAAGCAACTCCCCGACCTGTTCAAGCGCATGAGGAGCGTGGAAAAGGCCGTGGCCCCGCGCTCCGCGGAAGAGGACGAGTACTGAATCCCTTCACATGAAGATCACCTTTATAAACTCTTGCAGGTTCATGGGAGGAGCGGAGCTGTGGCACCTCTACACCGCCATGAATTTCAGAGACAAGGGACACCAGGTGGACATGATACTCCGGCAAGGGCCGCTCGCGCAGAAGGCCCGGGAAAACGGATTGCCCCTCAAAATCCTGCCCATGCGCTTCGACCTGGACCTGTATACATTCTTGCGCGCATACCTGTATTTCAGCAAGCACAAGCCGGACCTGGCGCTCTTGAACGACCAGCGCGAGTGCCGCGTGATCGCGCCGGCAGCAGCCGTGGCAGGCGTCCGCGTCCGGGTGCAGAGGAAGGGGTGGTCCTATCTCAAGGGGTCGTGGCGGGACCGGCTGGTGTACAAATATTTTGTAACCCACGTGATATCGGTCTCCCAGGCGGTGGAAAAACTGTACAGGGAAAGGCTCGGTGTACCTGATGATAGACTGGCCATCTTTCCCAATGGCGTGGACTTTAAGAGGTTCGAGAATGCCGATGGAGAGGCCATGCGGAAAAGCATGGGCGTGCCCGGAGATTCGTTCCTTATTGGGTCAGCGGGAAGGCTGGTCTCTCAGAAGGGTTTTGACGTGCTCATACGGGCGACGGCAATCCTGAAAGATAAAGGTCTCGAGCCCTGGGTGGCCATAGCCGGGACCGGCGAACAGGACAATGCACTGCGCGAGCTGGCCGAAATCTGCGGGGTGGAGGACAGGCTGGTCATGCCGGGTTTCATTGACGACATGCCATCTTTTCTGGACGCCCTCGACCTGTTCGCCTTCCCCTCGCGTCAGGAGGGCCGCTCGAACGCGCTCACCGAGGCCATGGCCTCGGGCCTGCCAGTGGTGGCATCAGACGATCCCAGTAACATGGAGATAGTGTCACATGGAAAAACCGGCCTGATAGTGCCGGTCGGAGACCACCAGGAGTTGGCATCCTCAATCGAGCGCATCATGAACGACCCTGTCCTGGCCCGGTCGCTGGGCAAAACGGCAAAAGAGCATGCAATGGAATTCCTCGATTACAATAAAATCATGGACGAGCTGGAGTCATATCTCTTGAAGCTGGCAGGCCGGTGAAAGACATGAAGATAGGCGGGCGACACAGGAAAGCCCTGGAGCACATGGACAGGCTGGAGTTCGAGCAGGCCGCGCGGACCCTGAAAGAGATGGCCGCGGACGAGGACTCTTCCTGGATCGTGATGAACGACCTTGCTTTGTGCAGGTTCGCTCTGGGTGACGCCGGCGAGGCCGTCGAGCTTCTGGACCGTGTGCTGCAAAAGGAGCCGGAAAACAGCTTTGCAAAGATCAACCGCTACTACGTTGCGGAGGCCGACAAGATCAGGAACAGTCCGCCCCCGGACCCGGCTTCCAGGATCAGGGAGGTCCGCGGCAAGGGACCGGACAGCCCACGGGTCTCGGTAATCATGCCCACCTACAACCGGCCGGACCTCATACGCGAGAGCATCGAGAGCGTGATCTCGCAGACCTTCACCGACTGGGAGCTCATAGTGGTGAACGACGGCGGAGGCCGCGAGGTCGAGGCCGCCATGGAAAAATACCTTAAAGACCCCAGGGTCAGGTACGTCTTTGCCGAGCACGGGGGCACGGCCAGCGCCATCAACGCCGGGCTGCACCTCTCCCGCGGAAGCCTCCTCGCTTACCTCGACGACGACGATATCTTCTACTCGCACCACCTTGAAACCTTGGTCCACTTCCTCGACAAAAATCCGGATGCGCAAGCGGCGCACACACTGTTTTATCGATCTTTACAGAAGCGCAAGCAAGGCAGTTGGGAGACGGTGACAAAGAAAGTCGTATACGGGGCCGAGTATAGCACGGCCTCCTGGCGGAGAGGAATACAGGTGCCCGGCCGCAACCCGCTAATGCACAGACGTTCTGTCACGGACGAAATCGGTGGAGCGTCCGAGTGGCTATGCTGCTGCGAGGACTGGGAGTTTTATTTGAGGCTACTAGGCGCCTTCGATCTTCACGCCGTTCCAGAGGTAACCGGCGAGTTCATTGTAAGGGAAGGGGCCGCACAAAAAACCCGGCAACCCAAAGGTCCACGTAACCACAGTCGGAACCTCATCATATATATGAACAGTATCTTCCCACTCACCGGCCTGAGATTCATGCAAACCGGACAGGGCAGCGGGGAGAGGCTCTTAAAAGCCTCGTCAATCCTCGGTCGGGAGAACTTCAGCTATTTGACCTCGCTCGAGCTTCGCAAGCTGATACGGGAGCCTTACTATAGTATTTTCCACAGGCTGGGCAAGGACATCGCGCAGGAGGGGAAAAACGAGGAGGGCAAATTGGTATTCAGGCAAGGCCTCAAGGTTGCTCCATTCGAGCCCAGGCTGTTTTTCCGGTCGTTCTTTTAAGTATTTTCAATCAGGCGGTGACAGGGAAAAATAACTTGAGTGGACAAAAAAAGTACAGGATCGCGTATATAGTTGGTACATACCCCGCCCTCAGCGAGACTTTCGTCCGCAACGAACTGCGCGAGGTTTCCCGGAGCGGCTTCGACATCCTGGTGCTCGCCCTCAGGCCCAGGAACGAAAAGGAAGCCAAGCTGGTGGATGAACCCGAGAAGGTAAACGTCGTCTACCTTGACAGCATTTACAGGAAAGGAATCCACAGGCTTATAAAACATTTTGTCACGCTTATTAAATCGCCTGCCAGATATTTGAGGACACTTGCATGGGTCTTACTGAGAAAAGGCCCGTGGAGGCTTTTCAAGGCCGCGCCTTTCCTGCTCGATTACCTCGAAGGGGTCGAGTGGATGCACGGCACATTTGCATGGGACCAGGCCGCCATGGCAATGGTCCTGTCAAGGCTTGCTGGCATACCTTTCAGCTTCACCGCAAGGGCCGCGGACATATTCATAAAACCGAAATACCTGCACCTGCTTCTTGCGGAGGCTGAGTTCGTGGCCACCATCTCCAATTATAACCGCGACTTCCTCTCGCAAAGATATCCCTTTGCCAAGAGCAAAATACACGTGATACATTCAGGCCATTACCCCGAGAGGTTCAATTTCGAGTGCAGTCCGCCCTCCGATCACTTGAGAATCACCGCGGTGGGCAGGCTGATCGAGAAGAAGGGGTTTACCTATCTCGTAAAGGCCATGGCTCTCCTCAAAGGTTCTTTCGACTACCCGTTAAAGTGTACTATTATAGGGGGCGGCGAGCTTGAGGAGCGTTTGCAAAAAGAGATAGACGAACTGGGGATCAATGACGTGGTGGAGCTTGCCGGGCCACTTGGCCCTGAAGAAGTCCTGCAAAGGATGGCGTCTTCACACATGGTGGTGCAGCCGTGCGTGCAAGCGAAGAGCGGCGACCAGGACGGAATACCCAATGTGCTGATGGAGGCCATGTGGCTGGGCGTGCCGGTGATCAGCACCAGACTGTCAGGGATCCCGGAGCTGGTCGAGCATGAGAGGACAGGTCTTCTGGCATCTCCCGAAGATGCAGATGAGCTGGCAGAGCATATGGAACTGCTGGCCCGTGATCCGGGCCTGAGAGATTTGCTCGCAACAGCCGCCAGGGTCAAGGTGAGCAATGAGTTTAACGTCTCCCAGGAGACCTTAAAGCTTACCGCGCTGATAAGGAACAAACTGAACCAATGTTTTAAGAGCACTGACTTCAAGAAAGCCAAAAGGGACAAAACAGTATGAAACCCAATTCGAAAAGCGCGCGGAGACTGGGATGGGCAGTAGCCATCTTGTTTATAATCGCCGCGGTTGTCCAGTTCGGCGCCTGTATCTATTCCTGGTTTTTCGGCGATTTCGATTTTTACGTTGGACCGCTTCGGGTCAGACTTACTGAATGGGTCGAAGCCTGGCACAAGGGCATGGGATTTTTACTGGCCGCGGTTTTGTTAAGACCCGGCCCGTTTTTCAGCCTCAGGACGGATTCAAGGGAAACGGCCGGCAAGACTGGTGACACTGGCCCCAGCCCGAAAAGCTGGTTTTGGTTCGGGGGCGCCATTGGCTTTGGTATGGGTCTTTTCACTGGCTCTGCCTACGAGTACGTGTTTTCGCTTTTCGCTTACAAGCTGCTTCTTGCTCTTCTCTTCGCTGTTTTGTCAGGCGGGCTCCACTTTTTATGGGCAAAGCTTTTCGCGCTGATCTCGCGTTTTCTTGATCCGGCCTACGTTCGGGGCATTTGCTGGGGTTTTTATTTGCTTTTATGGAGCGCGTTCGTTGTCGGTCCCCTGCGTCTTTGGGAAGGAAGGTTTGTCGACCCGCTATGGATGCTCATCTCCGGGGTTGGCGGATTTATGCTCATTTCCCTCTTGGTCCGTTTTGCCTTTCACCGATTGTCGTCCAGCACGCGTAAAGTTGCAGTGGCCATTGCTGTTCTGTTTGTGGCGGGTGTTCTTGCGGCTTCCTTTATTAGCGGCCATAAAAGTCTCCACCCTTCTGAATCTCCCCGCGACAGGATACTTATTATCACCTTAGACACCACCAGGGCAGACCATCTCTCCTGTTACGGTTACCGTCGCAAGACTTCGCCGTTCGTTGATTTCCTGGCCGATTCCGGAGCTCGTTTCGATATGGCCTTTGCCCCCATAGGCAAGACCGACCCCTCGCACGCTTCCATGTTTACAGGAGCGTATCCGCGCAGCCACGGTTGTTTTGAAGTCGGATATCCTATTACCGGCAATGTCGCTTCACTTGCAGAGTATTTCCAGCGGAGGGGGTACAGCACCGCGGCCATAGTTTCCCGTTACCAATTGGGGCCGGCTGGTTCGCTTAATCTGCCCGGATTCGATTACGAAAACGTGCCCGTCTTTAATGGAGAGCAGACAAGCGCTCCCCTGGCTTTCAGACGGGCGGCCAATTGGCTCACGCGCCATCGGGATGAGAATATTTTCATATGGGTCCACTTTTTTGACCCTCATACGCCATACAAACCGCACCCGGAACTGGAAACGCGTTTCGCTCGATCCAATAAGCCTGTTAAGCCGAAAGATTTTCTTGAAGAAGACGAAAAGATAGATGAAGAAACAGTAGAGGAAATCCGAAACATTTACGACGAGGAAATCCTCTACATGGACCATTGGGTGGAAAAGCTGGTTGAATGGACAAAAAAACTGGAGCCTGAGCCCCAAAGACCTCCGCTCTTGGCCTTAGTGGGCGACCACGGCGAAGTCTTAGGTGAATTGCAGGACCACAAGATTCGTTTCGGGTTTGGGCACGGAGCGATAATTTACAACAGCGTTCTCCACATTCCCTTCATAATTAACTGGCCGGGTAGAGTCAAACAAGGGGCTGTAGTAAACGGGATCACTGAGACAATTGATCTTGCTCCAACCATTGTGGAGTTGGTTTTTAAAGAAAGTGATTTTGCCGCTCAAGGCAAAAGCCTTGTTCCCCTCATGGAAGGACGCCAAGCCGAACGCCCGGAACTGGCTTTTGCACAACGAGGCAAATACGACTATTCCCCTGACAGGCCCTGGCTTTCAAAGGAAGGCTATGCTGTTTATAAAGACTCTTTCAAGCTCCTTGTCCGCTCATACGACGAGCAGGAGCTTTATAACATGGACACTGACATAAACGAAACAAACAATCTTGCCGCAAAGAACCCTGATAAGGTGGAGGAGCTTTTGCAGGAGCTAGAGGATTGGAAAAAGCGTACGCCCTTATCCAGGCCCATGGAAAAAAAATATAACGAGCAGGAACGAAGAATATTTAAAGCCTTGGGTTACGTGAAGTAAAAAAAGAAGTGCATCAAAATGAGGATCGCTTATATAACCGAAGGATTCCCGCAAAGGAACCAGCCCTTTATACTTCACAAGGTGGTGGAGCTTTTAAAGCGAGGCCATCAGGTAACCGTGTTCACGCGATTTATAAGAGACCTGGACGCCCACCCGGACATGAGGACCGACCTTAAAGTAAACATGAAAATAGTGAAGCTGCCAGTCCCCGACCGTGTAAGGCCCAAGGACACCTTGCGGGGGTTACGCCGGGCTCTACAGAGACCGGATCGAATGTTGAGAAGCGCCCGCCGTTCCCTGTGGGAAAGAGACAGGTTTTCCCCTCTTATTATGTGGAACAAGTCGCTGCCATTTTTAAAAGGCGGTTTTGACCTGATACATGCCCACTTCGGACAACTGGGCAGAGATTACATTGAAGTGGCCTCCGCTCTTAATACTCCCATGATCGTTAACTTCAGGGGCACCGATGCTACAGTTGACCTTCAAAGGACCCCTGCAAGTTATTGTAAGGTCTTTCAACTGGCGTCCCGGTATATAACCTGCAGCGAGTACATTAAGGGCATACTTGTAGGGCACGGCATCTCTCCCCATATTGTGTCCATCGTTCCCGAAGAGATAGACACGTCTTACTTTCAATTTCACGACCGCCGAGACCAGCAAGGTAAGGTGCCCCACATACTGTCAGTGGGTAGGTTCCACTGGGTAAAGGGGTTTAACTATGCCTTGGACGCCATGGCCGTGCTCCAGAAGCGAGGCCTTAGATTCAAGTACATTCTGGTTGGCGGAGGAGGCCGTACTGACGAATTCGAAATGGCCATCCGGGACCAGGGACTTGCAGACTTTGTAAAGATTTTAGGGACGGTTGACCGGGAACAAGTCAGGCGGCTTCTTTATGAGAGCGATATCTTCCTGCTCTCCAGTCTTACAGAAAACCTTAACGTTGCCATCCTGGAAGCGCAGGCCTCCGGCTTGCCAGTGGTGGCCACCAATGTGGGAGGAATTCCAGAACAAGTCAGTGACGGCGAGACCGGCCTCTTGGTCCCTCCACGGTCACCCGAGGCCATGGCAGATAAATTGCAGTACTTGATGGAGCATCCCGAACAGAGGCTGAAGATGGGAGAAAAAGGCAGGGAACAGGTGGAAAACAACTTCAGCATGGAAATACTTTTCCCAAGGCTTCTGGAAGTCTACGAGAAAGTCGCCGCCATGAAAATAAAAAAGCAACAATAGGTTTGAAGAAATTCTGAAACCATGAACAGCGAAACCGAGGAAACAAGAAGACGGGCCCTGAGTTTCATGCGGGAAGGCGCATGGGAAAAAGCAGTCGAAGAATATCTCCGTACTCCTGATGCTCTTGCTGGTCCCTTGTCTGCCAATGATTATGCCGTGGCCCTCCATCAAGCGGGCAGAAGAGAGGAGGCCCTGGATGTATTGAATAACCTCGGCAAGGACGATGAACTGCCCCTCCTGCCTTTTTTAAACCTCTACTATATGAGAGAAGCTGTAAGGGTAAGGTCCAGCGTTGACGCCAGGATCAAACATCAGGACCATGATGGCCGGCCATGCCCCGCGAATCCTCCCATGTTTTCTGTGCTTGTCCGCACTTATAATCGGCCGAAGCTATTGGCAGAGGCATTGCAGAGCCTTGCCCGCCAGACTTTTAAGGACTTCGAGACCATTGTGGTCAACGATGGAGGAGACCCGTCAGCCAAGGAAGTTGTCTTCTCGTCGGGTATAAAAGACATAAGATATTTTCATGCGCCGCACCAGGGAAACGCGGCCGTTCTGAACCGGGCGCTGGAGATGGCCCACGGCAAGTACGTGACCATTTTGGACGATGATGATATATTTTATCCGGATCATCTGGAGGTCCACGTAAACTACCTGGAAAGCCCGGGCGCGGCCCCCATTGCCTTTCCCAAGACTGTGCGGGTGAAGGTATTGGAGGACGGGAATGCTCGAACAATTGACAAAAACGACAAAACAGTAAGGGGACAGGACTTCGACCGTGAAACCCTGTTCTCTAAAAATTACATGACCCCCATGTGCGTGGTGGCCATGGATTGCTACTTGAGAGAAGGATTTTTTCGAGAAGAGTTGATAATAGGCGAAGACTGGGAGATGTGGCTGCGACTTTCCAAGACCTTTGAAGTGCATCACATTGACCGGGTTACCGGAGAACACCGGGAAAGAGAAAAAGGAGACAATCTTACCGTGCAGAAACTCAAGCACCGTCCTTACTATAACAATACTATCCGCATGACGCACGCGGGACTTGTATTGGCCACTGAACCGCGTGACCCCTCCGTTAGCGCCGGCTATCAAAAGGTCATTAACGCGATTAAGAGAGCGTTTGTAAAAAAAACAGGGCTCATCAATTGCCTGGAACTCGCCGATTTGTGGACCATGCGCAAACCCTATGCCTGGCTTCTGGAACAGGCCGAATGGCTGAAAAAAATCAACGAGCCTGCCTTGGCAATGGACTTTATCAAGGCAGCGGCCCGCATCGCGCCTTACCAGCCCCGTGTCTGGAAAAGAATGTATAGAACAAAAAAGCTGCTTACAGCTTGACCGAAAGCATATACTAATACGCAAACCATGAAAGTTCCTGATCCCATAAACGAAACCGGACGAGGTTGCTGGAACTGGCGTGTCTATGATCCCGAGTCCACTCCCGTGGAACTGTTGGTAGAGCTTCTCTGCTCTGCTGAAGGCCCTAAATGCTCCCCGCCATTAAAGACCACTTCGGGAAGAAGGACCATCTGGGTATTGAAACCAGATTCTCCCGGAGGCCAACGTATCTTCATCAAACACTACTCCGCGCCCCGCTTCTCAAAGCAGCTAAAGCACCTGGTGCGGAACTCGCGCACCCGGCAGGAGTGGGAGATGGGGCTGGCCCTCGAGGAGATGGGACTTCCGGTGCCGCGGCACCTGGCCATGGCGGAGCGAAAGAGGTTCGGGCTTTTGCAGGAGGACTACCTTTTCCAGGAGGCGCTGGAGGGATACGAGAACTTCGACAAGTGGTTCAGCAAGAATTACGAGCATGCGCGCTCCGGGCCGGCCGTGCGTGAAAGAAGGGATGTCATCCGTCTCCTTGCCGGGCTCATCCGCAAGATGCACGACCTGGGCGTTCTCCAGCGCGACTTCAAGCCGGACAGCGTCATGGCGGGGCCGGAGGGTGACTTCAAGCTGGTGGACCTCGAACGCGTCCTGATAAGGCGCGGCCGCGGGGGCCTGAACGTTAGAAAAAGGCTTGACAACCTGGCCAACATTGACTATACGTTCGCGTTTACAGGGGGCGTTGCCGACAGGCTCCGCTTTCTTCATCACTATTTCCGGGACGACGATATAAGCCCGGACGAGATCAGGACATACGCATTACATATAAGCAGGCTGGCCGAAAAAAAGTTCAGGAAGAGGTGCAGGGATCGCAAGTCCTGGGTCAAGTCCACCAACGAGGTCTACAAAGTTTACACCCTCCGCGGCCACAGGGTGTGCGCTCTGCGCTCGGTGCCGGACGGGTTCATCCGGTCGGTCGTCGCAAGACTCGACCGTATAGAGGCCGAGGAACTCGCCTACCCTACTGAAAAAGGCCAGCCGGACCGGAAGCTCCTCGCTGTGTGGTGCGATGCGCGGAAAGCCATGGAAAAGAACCCGGCGCTCTCATACCGGCGGGTGCCTTTTATCCCGGCCAGGGTTGCCATCACCCCCCTGTCCGGTTCCCGTGGCCTGCTCCTCTACATCGATCCGGGAGAGGACTTCATCCCCTGGGACCGGGCCGCAAAAGAGGCCATGGAAAACGGCGTCGAGCTCGACTTCGCCGTTGACCTGGGCCGCACCCTGCGCATACTCCACCGCATGGGGATCACCTGTAAAGAATGGCTTCCGGACGCGCTGCTTTATCACACAAAGGCGGGCGGCTGGGCGCGGAGGCTGGTGTTGAACAGGCTTGACAACCTGGTGCTCGGGCGCTCCCCTTCGGAGAAGCAATCCGAAAAAATATTGACCAAAACGGCGGGGTATTTGGATCTGACCCCGGAGGTGCAACACCAAATGAAATCCTCGTACAGCCGATGCATGATGCGGTGGTTCCCCAGACCGGTGAGCGTGTAGCAGGTCACAGCCCGCTTTTCATGCCGCTTATTCAAAGCGTGCCAAGCCCGTGGAATTCTGCTAATATGGACACCATGCTGCTGATGATAGACAACTACGACTCCTTCACCTTCAACCTGGTGCAGTACCTGGGCGAGCTGGGCCAGGAGGTTGTGACCTATCGAAACGACGCCATCACCGTGGATGAGATCGAGGGGCTATCGCCCCAGAGGATAGTCATATCCCCCGGTCCCTGCGACCCGCCCAAGGCTGGCATATGCATGGAGGTGATCAGGCGCTTCCAGGGCCGGGTGCCGCTGCTGGGCGTTTGCCTGGGCCACCAGTGCATAGGCGAGGCCCTGGGAGGAAAGGTGGTCCAGGCGGACAGGCTCATGCACGGCAAGACCTCGCCCATACTCCACGACGGAAAGACCATATTCAAGGGCCTGCCAAACCCATTCGAGGCCACCAGGTACCACTCCCTGCTGGTGGAAAAGGACAGCCTCCCTGACTCGCTTTATGTGTCGGCGTGGACCGAGGAGGGAGAGGTCATGGGCATCCGCCACAGAGAGCACCTGATGGAGGGCATCCAGTTCCACCCCGAGTCCATACTCACCCGCACGGGCAAGGACCTGCTCAAGAACTTCCTAGCTCTTTAAAACCGCCCGATAAATTATGCGGTATAGACTTGCTACCCGCAGTCCTATTTCAACCATTCCTCGGTGAAGGCCACGTGCTTTATGGTCTCGCGGCGGAAGGTGTAGGTGATATGGATCACGCCGTCACGGGCCTGGCACAGTGAGGGGTATGAGTACTCCCCTTCCGCGGTCTCCAGGTCCCGCACCACCCGCCAGCTCTCTCCCTTGTTATCGGACACGGCGAGCGAGAGTGGCGTGCGGCGCTTTTCCGAGTTGTTGAACGCCAGCAGCAGCCTGCCGGAGTCGAGCTTTATCATGTCGGTTGCCGCGTTTGGGTTCGGGAGACCGGTTAGCCGTGCGTCGGCCCATGTCTCGCCCCCGTCCTTTGAGCGGGTCTCCCATATCCTCCCCTCTTTCCTGGCCCCGGTGCGCATGAGGGCGTAAAGCGAGCCCGGCCCGAGCTCGACCACCGATGCCTGTATGTTCCCGGGGTCCGAGCAGACCTCGGCCGCATGCCCCCACGATAGACCCCCATCTCTCGTGACCATGAACTCGGTGCACCACTTTCTCTCCGAGTACAGCGGCAGCAGGATGCGCCCGTCCGAGAGAGTCAAGGGATGGTTGCGCGTCATCCAGCCCCTCTTGTGCCTGAACACCTCTACCGGCCCCCAGGTATGGCCCGCGTCAATTGACACCCTGTACTTTATCCTGGCCCAGTTCCAGCCCAGGCCGTGTATGGTCACGAAGAACAGCCACACGTTGCCCGACGGGTCGGTAAAAAGCACGGGGTTGCCCTCGGACCTGTCAGGGGTGTCTGCTATGACCTTGGGGCTAGTCCACTCGCCGTGCTCCAGGCGTGAGCCGTACACCGCGACCTCTGGGTGGCCCTCGGCAGGACCGGCGTACCACGCGCACATGATGGTGTTGTCAGGCATCTGGGCCACGTTGGAGCCGTGGTTTGAAGGGAGCCTGTCATTGGCCTCGAACACGAAGCCCTCTTGTACAAGCCCTTTGTCGGCGCCGGGCCGTGCTTTCACCTCAGGCCCTCCACTGACCACGGCAATGACCAGCCCAACCGCGGCAGCCAGGCAGGCACCGGCAAGAACCCTGTTCCCATGGCTTCTCATGTCTGCTCCTCCATCGCAGCTTGGTAAACAACCCCGGCCTAATATAATTCAAACACCTTGCTTTGGCAAAAGAATGCTTCTATAATAGCTCTTTCAATCCAAGTTCATTAACCAGGAGAGCGGCGATGTTGGGATCAATCATGGGCAGGAAGCTGGGAATGACCAGCGTGTTCGACGATGACGGAAGAGTGGTCCCGGTGACGGTCATAGAGGCCGGGCCGGTAACCGTGATGCAGGTGCGGACCAGGGACAAGGACGGCTACTGTGCCGTGCAACTGGGGTTTTTGGATAAAAAGCTCCAGCGGGCCAATAAACCGGAGCTTGGTCTTGCCAAGAAAACTGAAACCGCGCCCAAGAGGTTCCTGGCCGAGGTGCGCGTGCCGGAGGAAGAGGCCGGGAACTACTCTCCCGGCCAGAGCATAAGCCTCTCCGAGACAGGCATGGAGAAGGGGTCTTTTGTTGACGTCTCAGGCAGGAGCATGGGCAAGGGGTACGCAGGCGTGATGAAGCGGCACGGGTTCGCGGGCGCCAAGGGATCTCACGGTGTGCACGAGTACAAGCGTCACGGCGGGTCCATCGGCATGATGGCCGACCCCAGCAGGGTGTTCAAAGGCAAACTCATGGCCGGCCACATGGGCAACAGCCGGGTCACCGTGCAGAACCTGGAAGTGGTCGAGGTGCGCCCGGAGGACAACCTCCTGCTGGTGAAGGGCTCGGTGCCGGGTCATAAGCAGGGCACGGTCATGTTGCGGCTTTCCAAGAAGAAGAGCAAGCCTTCCGAGGCCGCCTGATCCCGGGTCACTCTTCCGTGTTGGGCCATATAACCACGAACCTGTTCTGTTCGCTTCCCTCGCTTGCGGTGATCACGTCGTCCCTGTCTCTAAGTGTAATGTGAATGATGCGCCGCTCCGCGGGACTCATGGGATCGAGTGCGCGAGCGCTTTTAGCGTAAGCCACGTAGTCCGCGGTCTTCTTCGCAAGGCTTATCAGCTTCTGGTTCTGCCTCTTCCTATACCCTTCAGCGTCAACGTTGATGGTGATCCTTCTCCTGATCTTGTGGCTCATTATCTTCGAGATGACGTGCTGGAGAGCCTCGAGTGTCTTTCCTCTCCTTCCGATGAGCCTGCCTGTGGGGTCCCCCTCGATCTCGATCCATACCGACTCGTTTTCCACGTGCGACGAGATACTGGGCTCCTCCACCCTGGGGAAGAAGGACAGGATATCCTTGACAAACCCCGTGGCTTCCCCTGCGATCTGTTCCAGCCGCTCCTGGTCAAGGGGCTCTTGAAGCTCGCGGGACTCCTCCCCCGGCTCCAGGTCCTGTTGTTCCTCTTCTTCTGACTCGGCCTCTCCGGCCATCTCCTGCTTATCGTCTTTTTCATCCATGGTCTTATCCTTTTGGTTCAGTCGGGCTTTTTGTTAACGTAGACCTGCTGGGCTATTCCAACCAGGTTCTGCACGGTCCAGTATATCAGAAGCCCCGCAGGGAAGTCCCTTAAAATGTACATGAATACTATGGGCATGATCATGAAAATCTTCTGCTGGGTGGGGTCCACCTGGGTTGGGGTGAGCTTCTGGGTGACAAGCTGGGTGGCGCCCATTGCCACCGGCCAGATGTATAGCGGGTCCCGGGCGCTGAGGTCAATGATCCATCCGAAGAAGGGGGCCTGCCTGAGCTCGATCGAGATCAAAAGCGCCTTGTAGAAAGCAAAGAAAACCGGGAACTGCAACAGCAGAGGCAGGCAACCCATTGCCGGGTTCACCTTGTACTTGCGCCACAGGGCCTGCATCTCCTCCTGCTGCTTTCCCTTGTCGTCCGGGTACTGCTCGCGTATTTTTTTGATCTCCGGTTGCAGCTTCTGCATCTGCTTCATGGACTTCTGGCTGGTGCGGGTGAGCGGAAAGAGTAACATCCTGATGGCCACGGTGAGGATGATTATGGACACGCCGTAGTTGTGCGGCACCTTGTTGATCCAGTAAAGCAGAAAGATGAGCGGCTCCACCAGTATCCTGAGTCTGCCGTAGTCAATGGAGTAGACCAGGCTCTCCCTCACGCTTCTAAGGATGCGCTTGTCCTTGGGGCCCATGAACAGGGTGAGGTTGGCTGCGATGTTTTTTTCCAGGTCGTCCTCCATGGGCCTGGTCCTTACCCATCCCACCATCTCCTTGGGCGCCTTCCTGCTCTCCTTGTCCTCCACAGAGCCCAGAAACTGCACCACGTAGTCTATGGTGTGCTCACCCTGACGCGAGAGGACCGCGTTCAGGAAGTAGTCGCCAGTGAAGCCTGCCCAGTCAACGTTCTGCCGGGCCACGTGGCCCTGGTCCACAACGTCGTCCGGGTCCATCTTCTTGAGCACCTGCCCGTCATGAGCTTCGGGGCCGTTGAAGTTCCAGCGGGGCACCCGGTCCTTGGTGTACTTGGTCCATTGGTAAAACAGGGCCAGGTCCACCGCGGCGCTTCTGAGCTCCCGGCCCTCCACCTTGAACAAGAGATCCGTGTGGTAGGCTGCGCCTGTGAACCTGAATATCTTTTTAAGGGCGCCCCCCCCGGGAAGCTCTTTTGTAAACACCAGGGACGCGGTCTCCCCTTCAGTAACCTGCAGATCGGAAGTTTCAATGTCCCACTCCGCGTCCAGGGGCACCTTGTCCCCCCCGAGCCTGACCTCGGCGACCAGGGGGTGGTTAGTGCCCTTAAAGCCTGGGTCAATCAGCTCCACGGGCCTGGTGTCGCACTCGGGGTCCTTTTCAATGGGGGGCCATGCAATGTTCACCCTGTACTTGAAGCATTTCTCGCGCGGGTATTGGGTGAGCTTCCAGGACACTGGCGCGGCCCCCAATGAGGTGAAGGTGATATCGTATACCTCGGTTTGCACCCTTACCCTCTCTCCTTCGGGCAGCTCTCTCAGCACTCCTGTTTCAGATGGAAGCGCGGCCGTGTCCCCTCCGGCTATCTTGGGTGGCAGGGCGGGCTTTTCTGTAGACGCTTCTCTTGTGAATGCCTCTCCCGGCGCCACATCCGCAGCAGTGTCGCCGGGCATTGGCCCCTCTCCGGGTTTGGGTGGCTTTTTGGGCTTTGGTCCGAACAACATCATCCACACCACTATCAAGAGGATGCTAAGGACCATGAATATTATGAAGTTCTTCTCTTGCATTTCAAAAGCGAGTATCTGACAAGCGGGAAACTTAAGCGTTCCCGCCGGCTATCATTTCTCGATTGTTCGCGGCGGCACGGGGTCATACCCCCCGGGATGGAGAGGATGGCAGCGCAAAAGCCTTTTCAGGGAAAGCCACGAACCCCTGCCCACCCCGTGCACCTGCAAAGCGTCCATGGCATACTGCGAGCAGGTGGGCGTAAACCTGCACGCCTGCGGAAGCAGAGGCGAGAGCCACCTCTTGTAGAATTTCAAAAAGGCTATGGCAACTTTTTTCATCGCTCCCTTGAGGATGCATTCTTGCGGCCGGCAGAATTCATGTCCCCCTTGCTCCACTGCTCGATCATCCTGCGGACCAGGGGCCCGAGCTGTTCATCCACCTGCTCGTGGCTCAGCCCCGCGGCGCCGGGCTTTGCTATGAACACCAGGTCCAGGCCCCACAGCTCGCAAGGCTCACCCGCCCTTCCCAGGGACTCCGTGATGCGATGCTTGTAAAGCCTGAAGTACTCCCTAAGGTAGCGCTTCAGGCGAGACCTCTTGTGAGCCTTGCCCGCCTTGCGGCTTATGACCATGCCCATTCTCAAGCACCCTTCCGGACGGGAGAAGTATACGAGCACGAACCCGGGCGCTGAGACCCTTTGTCCTCTCCTTTGTATTTCCCGGTACTCCCGGGCTTTTGTGATCCTCTCGGAACGGGCAAGGCCATGTCTGGCCATGAGTCACTTCCGCACATTGGGGACATGGACCGACAAGCTGGCGCGGCCCTTCTTGCGCCTCCTCTTGATGACCTTTCTGCCGCCCCTAGTGGACATCCTGGCCCTGAAACCATGGGTCTTCCGCCTGCTCCTGTTATGTGGCTGATACGTCCTCTTCATGACACTCTTTCCGAAGATTAATATGGATTTTACAGATAAAAGAAAGTAACACAGCCGGGTTGAATATTCAAACCGGGGGGGCATCTATGTAAGAAAAAGACTTGCAATTTCCAGCCCGCCGTGCAATATTGACATCATTCCCGGTGCGCATTACCTGCTTCCGCTCGCGTATTCGTTATTTCCACGGCCATAAAGCCGTAATAAATTCAATGCTGTCGGTGCGGCAGCGGGCTTTATTAAGGGAGCGTATTATGAAGTTTTGGAGGACCCCCATTGACCTTGACGTGATCCAGGTGAGCAAGGGCAAGGTTATAATCATTGTAGACCGCTGCAAGGGCTGCGAGTACTGCGTGGAGTACTGCCCCAGGGAGGTGCTGCGCATGTCGGCTTCTTTTAACGTCAAGGGTTACCATCCGCCCGAGGTGGTGGATGAATCCCGGTGCGTGAACTGCCATTTCTGCGAGGCCATCTGCCCGGAGTTCGCCATTTTCTCCATAGAAGTTGATGCAGCCTGAGAGGCTTGATGGAGCAGTCATACCATTTGGCTCCAGGTAGCAGATGCGCCGGCCGGATGTAAACAATAGAAGGTGAAAGAGTGAATAAGAAAGCCGTAATGACCGGAACATACTTCTTGAACGGAGACTATGCATGCTGCGAAGGCGGGATAGCCGCGGGCTGCCGCTTCTTCGGCGGCTACCCCATCACCCCGGCCACCGAGGTTGCGGAGCGCATGTCGCGCCGTCTGCCCGAGGTGGGAGGACTCTACATCCAGATGGAGGACGAGATAGGATCAATGGCCGCGATCCTGGGCGCCAGTTGGGGAGGGCTGAAGCCCATGACATCCACCTCCGGGCCGGGGTTCTCGCTAATGATGGAGAACATCGGGCTGGGCCTGTGCATGGAAACCCCGTGCGTGATCTGCAACGTACAGAGGGCCGGGCCAAGCACCGGACTGCCCACCCTGGTGGGACAGGGAGACATGATGCAGGCCAGGTGGGGGTCGCACGGGCCATACGAGATCATCGCGGTAAGCCCCTCCAGCCCACAGGAGATGTTCGACTTCACAATATGGGCCTTCAACCTCTCGGAGGAGTACCGACTGCCGGTGCTCATCATGGCGGACGAGGTGGTGGGACACATGTTCGAGCGGGTGGTGATACCTCCTCCTGAGGAGATCGAGCTGGTAAATCGGAAAAAACCGACCGTCCCCCCGGACAAGTACCTGCCCTTCAAGCACGGAAAGGACTGGATAGCGCCCATGGCCAACTACGGCGACGGCTACAGGGTGCACATTACCGGGCTCACTCACGACTGGCGTGGGTATCCGGTAATGGACGCTGCCACGCAGGAGGAGATGATAGAGCGGATAGTTAACAAGATAAAAATGAACGCGCACAGGATCATAAACTTTCAGGCGGATTTCATGGACGACGCCGAGGTTGCGGTGGTGGCGTATGGGATAAGCGTAAGGGGCGCAAGGAGGGCGGTGGGAAATCTCAGAGAGAAGGGCATAAAGGCGGGCATGATCAAGCTCGACACTGTATGGCCCTTCCCGGAAGACATGGTCCGGAGTCTGGCAAAGGATGTAAAGGCACTGGTGATGCCCGAGATCAACTACGGCCAGATGGTCCTGGAACTCGAGCGCTGCGCCGGGAACCAGTGCCTTACAAAGCTGGCGCCCCACGCCGGCGGGGCCATCCACAGCCCCCAGATCATTGAAAACGCGGTGCACGATGCATTAAAGGAGGCATGATGAGTGCAAGCAAGTCCCGGAAAAAGTACGTACATCCCCAGGAGGAACTGCTCCGCAGTGACCGCATCCCGCATATCTGGTGCCCGGGGTGCGGGATCGGCACCGTGTTCAGTTGCGTGCTCGCGGCCATCCAGAAGTCCGAGGTCCCCCTTGACGACGTTGCCATGGTCTCGGGCATAGGGTGCACCGGCAGGATGGCGGGCTACATCAAGGTGGACTCGTTCCACACCACCCACGGAAGGGCCATTCCCTTTGCCACCGGGCTCAAGCTGGCAAAGCCCGACGGGACCGTTATCGTGGCCTCCGGTGACGGGGACCTCCTGGCCATAGGCGGCAACCACCTGATCCACGCGGCCCGCCGCAACATGGACATCACCGTGATATGCGTCAATAACTTCAACTACGGAATGACCGGCGGACAGCTCGCTCCTTCCACACCCTTCGGGGCAAAGACCACCACCAGCCAGATCGGGTGCGCGGAGGAGCCCTTCAACTTCTGCTACCTGGCCGCGGCTTGCGGGGCGACGTACGTGGCCCGCTGGACCGCGCTCCACATACGCAGGCTTACCGACTCCATCACCGAGGCCATACACAAGAGGGGGTTCTCATTCGTGGAGATACTGGCGCCCTGCCCCACTGCCTTCGGTAGAAGGAACAAGATAAGGAAAGCCCTGGACCTTGTCAGGTTCTACCACGAGAAGTCGGTCATTAAGAACGGGATTGATCCCAAGGACGCGGTCCTGGATTTCAACCAGGGACTGGTGGTGGGCAAGTTCGTGGACATCGAGAGGCCGACCTTTATTGACAACTACGAGCTTATTAACAGCCGTGAACTGGGTGACTGGCCCGCGCTTGAGAGGAAGGGTCCCGAGGATGAAAAACAGGTGATGGGATGACGGAAATGGCGGATGCCGTTGAAAAAGAGATACTGGTCACCGGCTTCGGGGGACAGGGCATAGTGCTCACCGGAAACATACTGGGCCGCGCAGCCTGCCTATACGATAACAAGCACTCCACCCTGACCCAGAGCTATGGGCCCGAGGCAAGGGGAGGCTCATGCTCGGCGCAGGTGGTCATCTCGGAGGGGGAGATCAGCTACCCCTTCGTGGAAAAACCACAGGTGCTGATCTGCCTCAGCCAGGAGGGTTACTCAAAAAACATAGATGACCTGAAGCAGGAAGGGCTCCTTATATGGGACACCGACCTGGTGGACACAAAAGAGCTGACCGCGGAATGCACAACCTTTCACGTGCCTGCAACCAGGTTTGCAGAGGAGCTGGGCAACAAGATGATGGCCAACATCGTCATGCTGGGCTTCCTCTCCGCGGTAAGCGACCTGGTGAGCGTTAAATCCCTTAAAAAGGCGGTGCTCGAATCCGTGCCCCCTCATACAAAGGAAAAGAACGGGGCGGCCTTTGACCGGGGACGCGAGTACGGCGAGGCCATATTGAAGAGCAGGGCCAGAAAAGACAAGGACCGGGGAGGCGAGTGATCTTGGCCCCGGCCGCGAAAAAGCCGCACAAGGCCGTGCTCCTGGCAGGCGCGGGCTATGGCGCTCTCAAGACCGCGGAGGACCTCTCCCATTCGGGCGTGCCCGTGGTATGGGCCACCAGGGCCCACCACTTCCTGGAGATGCCAGAGGGGACCGGAAGGTCCAATGAATGGCCCGACGATCTCAACTGGCAGTTCAGGCCGCTGTACCTCCGGGTCACCAGGCACCCCCTCGTCACTCCCCTGACAAGGGCCAGGATTGAATCCATTGAAAAAGACAAAAACGGATACAAGGTAAAGATACATCAGGACCCCCGCTACATTGACTACGATACCTGCACCGGATGCGGACGCTGCGCTGATGTATGTCCCCTGAATAACACCAGGCGCCCTCCGCTTACCCGCACCCCCGACTACTGCCCCTCCAGGGCCCTGGAGCTGGATAAAAAGATGCTCCCCACATGCCGCACAAGCTGCCCGATGGGACTGAACGTACAGGCTTACATGGCCCTCACCGCGGCCGGCCGCTTCCAGGAGGCCATCGAGGTCATAAAGAAGGACAACCCGCTTCCCGGTATCTGTGGCCGGGTGTGCCATCATCCCTGCGAGGAGCAGTGCAGGAGAGCGGAGCTGGACCAGGCCGTGGCAATAAGAGACATCAAGCGCTTCCTGGCCGACTGGGAGGTCGAGAACGGAAGCGCGGGGTTCAACACGGACCATGTTGTTCGCAGGAAAGAGAAGGTCGCCGTGATCGGTTCGGGGCCCGCGGGCCTCACCGCGGCCCATTACCTGAACCTTGCCGGGCTGGAGACCACGGTGTTCGAGGCACTGCCGGAGCCGGGGGGAATGCTCCGTGCAGGGATTAACTCCTTCCGATTGCCCAGGAATGTGCTCGACGCCGAGATCAAGGCCATCATTGATGCCGGCGTAAGAATTGAAACAGGCCGGTTGATCTCCTCCATAGATGAGCTTTTTGACCAGGGATCCAGAGCCGTGCTGCTTTGCACGGGGACCCACGAGGACCTGCGTCTCAATGTTCCGGGCGAGGAATTGCAGGGTGTGGCCCACTGTGTGGAATTCCTGAGAGGAGTGAACATGCAAGGCGAGGGAGAGGCGGGCCCCCGGACGGTCATCATAGGCGGGGGAAACTCGGCCATGGACGCGGCCAGGACGGCGCTCAGGCTGGGCGCGGAAAAGGTCACGGTGCTGGCCGTGGAGAAGGAGCACGAGCTGCCCGCACATCCTCGCGAGGTGAAGGAGGCCCGGGAGGAGGGGGTCGAGTTCATGCTGGGGTTTGCACCCGCGGCCTTTCATGGCAAGGACAAGGTTGAAAGTATAGTTTTTCAGCCGGCTCACTGGGAACTCTCGGGGGCCGGGCCGGCCAGGCTGGTGTTCGACCGGGATAAAACCGACCGGATCGAGGCCGACTTTGTGATCGTGTCCATAGGCCAGAGGCCCCATCTCGCGCAGTGCGGGCTTAATCGGGAGGTGGAGACCGGACGCGGCGGCCGGCTGAAAGTGGACGAGAAGTGCACCACTTCGCGCGAACGCGTGTTCGCCGCGGGGGACGTGGTTACAGGGCCCGCCTCCGTGGTCGGCGCCATGGCCGAGGGCAGGAAAGCGGCCGAGAGGGTCATCGAGCACTTGACTGGCGAGCCGCCCCGGTTCACGGAGTCCGTTCCAGAGGACAGGGGAGTGGGGGATTACGTCGAGATTTCAGAGGACATCCTGCGCGAGCGAAGGCAGGAGATGGCGCAAAGGCAGCCAAGAGCGCGGCGTCGCGACTTCAACGAGGTGGACTACGGCTACACCGCCGAGCAGGCCATGGCGGAGGCCAAGAGATGCCTCCAGTGCGCCTCGTGCTGCGAATGCATGCTGTGCATGGACGAGTGCAAAGAGATAGGAGCCATTGACCACTTCAAGCAGCCGCAGACCATGGAGCTTTCGGCTCCCGCGATAGTGGTGGCAGAAGAAGACGAGATGCCGGATGGAAATCTCGCAAGCGAGGATAAAGTGTACTTTCTGGGGGACATGAAAAGCCAGACCGACCTCATGTCCGTGATGGTCGCAGGAGCGGCCGTGGCCGGGAGCGCCCTTTCGGAATCCACACGGCTGAGGAAATCATCCGTAATCAAGACCGCCGCGGAAACCGATCTTGAAGAGGACATGCGGCTCGGCGTGTTCATATGCACGTGCAACCACACCATGGCCCCGGAGCACACCCTGGAGAAGGTCCGCGACCTTGCCGCCTCCGTCCCGGGTGTACGGCACAGCGAGCTGATCCTGTCAGCATGCCATCCTGACGGCGCCGCCAGGATAGCCGCGGCTTTCAAGCAAAACAAGCTCAACCGGGCACTGGTGGCATCCTGCGTGTGCTGCCCCCTGGAGTTCCACTGTATCTCCTGCAATGACCAGCGGTCCCGTGCCAAGATACATCTGTTCGACAAGCTGGGCATGGAACGCAGCCGTTTTGAGATGATAAACATAAAATCGCACCTGCTGGTCGGGACCCGGACCGAAGAGGAGATAGTCGAGCGTGCCAGGGACATGATGAGGGCCGCGTTCCTCCGGGCACGACTCATGGGGGCACTGAGGACAGGGGTTACCGAGATAGGCAGGCGCATCCTGGTGCTGGGAGGGTCGGAGACCGGCATAAGCCTTTCAAGGAACCTGGCTTTGCAAGGGTTCCATGTAAGGCTCGTGCACAAATGCTGGACTAAAGGTTCGCAGATGCCGGAGGAGGTTAAAGAGCGGGCTGTGGATCACGTGCCGGGCAAAACCGTCACCGAGCTCGAGGAGGCCGAGGTCGAGTCCATTAAAGGTCACGTGGGAGAGTTCATTGTCACCGCCAGGATTAATGACTCCAGGAAGAGATGGAAGGCTGACATGGTCTGCCTGACCGACTTCAATCTTATCCCCCTTGCCATCCACGAGGACATGATGGGCCTCACAAAGCTCTACCGCTACAACTTCTCCTTCTTCCATACACCCCAGGTGGGGCTCTACCGGGTGATGCCCAGGACACTCGACCGAGTAAGCCCCTCCCAGGCGGGCGCGGCACTGGCGGCTGAGGTTGCCACCGCTGCAGCGGAGGCATTCCTCACCGACCACCAGCTAAGCCCCAGGGTTGACCCGGAAAGGTGCAGGGGCTGCGGGAGGTGCGCGGAGATATGCCCCTTCGACGCCATACACTTGGTCCCGGACGAGCAGGGAATATACACCGCGAAAACACTCCGCTACAACTGCGTGGGCTGCGGAGGGTGCGTGGGACGCTGCCCGGTGACAGCCATGGACATGCCCTATTACTCCAACCAGCTGCTGAAAGAGATCGTGGCAGACACCCTTGCCGGGGAGGGGCTCTGACATGTATAAGCCGAAAATCCTGGGCATCTGCTGCAACTGGGCGCCGTATGCCTGCTACAGCGCCGCGGGCATGGAGGGGCTGCCCATGCCCCCGAACTTCAAGCTGATCCGGGTGATGTGCATCGGCAGAATCAACCAGGCGCTCATCCTCAGGGCATTCGAGTACGGCGCAGACGGGGTGATACTGCTCGAGTGCAAGGACGAGGACTGCCGGTACGGGCCCGGACCGGAGATGGGACACACCAATGTAAGCAGGGTGCGACAGATACTGCACCTCATAGGAATAGGGCAGCGCCGGCTGGTGGAGAAGAGCTTTGCGGCCCATGAGAAGCGCGAGTTCGTGGAACAGGTGTGGGAGTTCGCCCGGGAGATCGAGTCCATGGGACAAAACCCGGCAAAGCCCAGGCAAGTGAGGCAAGCCTCGTGAACCTCTTCGATCCCAGGATAGACAAGATCATAAAGGACAGGTCGCTTTATTTGTGCCTGGAGTGCGGCAAGTGCTCGTCATCCTGCCCCCGCCTGCTAACCGGCAAGGAGTACTCGCCCAGGTTGGTGGCCCACAAGCTCATCGCCGAGAGGGACGACCAGGCCTTCATAGAGAACTCGGTGTGGGAGTGCCTGACCTGCGGGCTTTGCGAGGAGCGCTGTCCCTCCGGGGTCGAGTTCTCCAGGTTCATACTGGAGATGCGGACCCTGCTGGCCGCGGAAAAGGGGCTTATAGGTTACAGGGCACACGACGGCGCCCTGCACTCGTGGATGAGGATGATGACCTCGCCTGACCTCGAACAGAACCGGCTCGATTGGGTGGGAGAAGACTTGAAGGTGAAAAAAGAGGGGCCGGTGGCCTACTTCGTGGGATGCGCCCCCTACTTTGACGTTTTCTTCGCAGGCATTGATGTGGACACCCTCGCAATTGCAAGAGACAGCATAAGGCTCCTGAACTTCCTGGAGATCGAGCCGGTGCTATCGCCCAACGAGAGGTGCTGCGGCCACGACCTGTTGTGGACCGGCGACCGTGAGAACTTCGAGACCCTCTGCCGCCTGAACTACGATGACCTGAAGCAAAGAGGTGTGGAGGAGGTGGTGGTATCCTGCCCCGAGTGCTTCCAGGTGTTCTCGGAGTACATGCCCGAGACCGTCCCCGGCTACGACCTCAAGGTGACCTTGCTCATGGACCTCTTGGAACAGGAGGTCCACAAAGGGGGGAAGTCCTTTACTCCCATGAAGCGCAACGTCACCTATCATGACCCCTGCCGGCTGGCGAGGTTCTCGGGCCGGGTACAAGAGCCCAGGGACCTCTTGTCCCTGATCCCCGGTCTGAAGCTACGTGAGATGGAGAGTTCAGGCCGGAGCGCGCTCTGCTGCGGGAACAGCGGCTTTATTAACTGCGACGCATACTCCAAGCGCATCCAGGTGGAGAGGCTCCGCCAGGCAAGGACAACACGAGCCGACCTCATGATAACCTCGTGCCCCAAGTGCATGATCCACCTTACCTGCGCCATGCGCGATCCCATAAGACGCGGCTCCCTGCACATGGAGATCAGGGACCTGGTCTCAGTCCTGGCCGACCGGATCGAGTATTCGGAAGAAGCCCACGCCGCGGTGGGGGCCGTAAGAACATAAGGAGCGAGAATGAAAGATCAAACCACAAACGATGAAGCAAGGATCGGGGTGTACGTCTGCCACTGCGGCTTGAACATCGCCGGCGTGGTGGACTGCGCCGCGGTGGCCGGGTACGCCCAGGGACTCCCGGGGGTGGCGGTCTCGCGCCATGAAGGCTACATGTGCTCGCAACCGGGCCAGGCCCTTATAAAGGAGGACATCTCCGAGCAGGGCATAAACAGGGTGGTGGTGGCCTGTTGCACGCCCCGCCTGCACGAGCCCACCTTCCGCCAGTGCCTTGACGAGGCCGGCCTGAACAAGTACCTGCTGGAGATTGCAAACCTGCGCGAGCAGTGTTCCTGGGTGCACGCACACGACAAACAGGGGGCCACAAAAAAGGCCAAGGACCTGGTCCGCATGGCAGTGGCCCGATCGAGGCTCCTGTCAGCAAGGGAAGAGGTCGAGGTCCCCGTAAAGAAGTCCACCATGGTGGTCGGCGGAGGGGTGGCGGGAATTCAAGCGGCGCTGGACTTGGCGGACTCTGGCTACCAGGTGGTGATGGTGGAAAAACAGCCCAGCATAGGAGGGATCATGGCCAGGTTGGATAAAACCTTTCCAACCATGGACTGCTCCATATGAATACTCGGGCCGAAAATGGCTGATGCCGGTCGGCATCCAAACATAACGCTCCTCGCGCTCAGCGAGATGAAATCAATCACCGGACACATAGGAAACTTCCAGGTCAAGGTGAGGAAGAAGTCCAGGTACGTGATCGAAGAAGAATGCACAGCATGCGGAGACTGCGTGGAGGTGTGCCCGGTGGTGGTGCCCGACGAGTTCAACATGGGGCTGAGCTCGCGCCGCGCCATTTACTCGCCCTTTCCACAGGCCGTGCCCTCGGCATACGTGGTGGACATAGACCAGTGCCTGGGACACAACCCCATCATCTGCGGCAAGTGCGTGGAGAAGTGCGAGAAGAACTGCATAGACTTCAACATGAGCGACCAGGAGCTAAGCTTTGACGTGGGCACCATCGTGGTGGCCACCGGCATGGAGACCTATGACCCCACTGTGCTCGATGAGTACGGTTACACCCGCTACGAGAACGTGCTCACCTCCATCGAGTTCGAGCGGCTGATCAACTCCGGAGGACCCACCCAGGGAGAGGTGATAAGGCTCACCGACCGGGAGCCCCCCCGCTCGGTGGCATTCATCCAGTGCGTGGGCTCGCGCTCGCAGAGTCGCGGCAAGCCCTACTGCTCCAACATCTGCTGCATGAACACGGTAAAGAGCACCCTTATGCTCAAGGAACACTACCCGGATATAGAAGTAAAGGTGTTCTACATTGACATCCGGGCCTTCGGCAAGGGATTCGAGGACCTGTTTATGCGCAGCAAGAGCCAAGGGGTGCGCTACATACGCGGCCTGCCCGGCTCGATAAAGGAGGACAAGAAAACCAGGAGCCTTACGCTCACCGTGGAGAACACGGCCACCAACCAGCTAGAGCGGCACCAGGCCGACATGGTGGTGCTGGCAATAGGCGTGCACCCGCCCGAGGACATGGACAAGATACAGGAGATGATGGCCCTGCAGAAGACATCGGACGGCTTCTACATGGAGGCGCACCCCAAGCTGCAGCCGGTGGACTCGGCCAGCCGGGGAATCTTCTTTGCCGGGTGTGCGGAGGGGCCCAAAGACATAAAGGAGTCCGTGACACAGGCATCCGCGGCAGCGGCCCGGGCCATGCGACTCATGAACCCGGGAAAGCTGAAGGTCGAGGCCATCACCGCGGAAGTGGACCCGGAAAAATGCACCGCCTGCGGAGTGTGCGCAAGGGTGTGCCCATACAACGCCATCGAGGTGGACGCCCGGGCAAAGAGGCCCGCGCAAGTCACCACTGCGGCATGCGCCGGGTGCGGAACATGCGCCGCCTCCTGCACCGAGGACGCCATCCACATGCACCACTTCACCGACTCTCAGATCGAGGCGCAAATTGACACCATCCTGGAGCACGAGCCCATGGAGAGGATAGTGGTGTTCGCCTGCAACTGGTGCAGCTATGCCGGCGCCGACTTTGCCGGGGTGTCAAGGCTCGAGTACCCGCCAAACGCCCGCCTGATAAGGACCATGTGCTCGGGCAGGGTGAGCGAGAAGTTCGTGTGGCGCGCCTTTGAGAGGGGGGCCCCCGTGGTCCTGGTCTCCGGATGTCACATCGGAGACTGCCACTACATTGACGCAAACCACTGGACTGAGAGGCGCATAAAGAAGATGTGGCGCAAGATGGAGAGGCTGGGCATCCGCCCCGGGCGCCTGGGTCTCGAGTGGGTCAGCGCGGCCGAGGGCGTGCGCTTCAAGCAGGTGATGGAGAAGATGGAGGAGCTTCGAGCGTCGGTTACGCCCGAAGAGGTACGCGAGACACAGGAGATACTCCTAAGAGAAAAAGATAAAAAACAGGGCAAAAAACAGGCTGAAACCGCTACCCAGGCATCTTGAAAACCCCCAACGATAGCATCCCCGGGCCTGACATGATTATGCTTGACAGGCCGCGTGCCAATGAAAAGACGGATGTTCTTTTGACGTGCATCACCGCTCGTAAGTCCCCACAAGCTCGCCCTCGTCCAGCACGTGGCCGTCAATGGCTTTCAATACATCGTTCTTGCCGGCACCCGGCCCGAGGTCCACGGGCTTGTCCAGCGCGTATAGCTTTATGTGATAGTGGTGCACCCCGTGGCCCGGAGGGGGCATGGGCCCCTTGTAGCCTTTTGTGCCGAAGTTGTTCTCCCCCTCGACCGCGCCCCCAGAGCCTCCTTCAGGCAGGGAGCTTACATCCGGTGGTATCTTGTAGAGCACCCAGTGCACAAAGGGCTCGGCCATGGGCGCGTCCGGGTCGTCGCAGATGAGCGCGAGCTCCTTTGTGCCCTCCGGCGCCCCCTCCCAGGACAGGGGCGGGGAGACGTCCTCCCCTTCGCCGGTATGCTTCTTCGGTATCTTTGCCTTGTTCTCGAATGCAGCGCTCGTCACCTTGATCATTTTCCCTCCTCCTTTTTTATGGTCTTTTCCTGGAGCGCGTAAGCGTTCTGGGCAGCGTAGCCGTTCTCGTCGTTGTCAAAGAAGCAGTACACGTCCAGACCCTGCTTGCGCCACTGTTCAAAGTGTCTGGCCCAGCGCGAGAGCGTCTGCGGCTTGTACTTTCCCTGGTAGGCCCCGCCCGGGCCGTGGAGCCTTATGTATACGAAGTCCGCGGTCACCTTGCTTTTGCTCTCGCGCCCTTCGAGGTGATATATGCACCACGCCGCTCCGTGATTTTCCAGGACCTCGTAAGCCTCGTCGTTCTCCCAGCTAAAGTCGCGGAACTCGAAGGCGTAGCGGCGCCCCTGCGGGAGGGACCCCAGGAAGCTCGCAAGCCTCTCCCTGTTGAAACGGAACCTGGGCGGGAGCTGGAAAAGCACGGGCCCCAGCTTGCCCCCCAGCGCCTCGATCCGCTCGAACAGCTTTGGCGTGGACTTCGACGGGTCTTTCATCTTCTTCATGTGGGTTATGTAGCGGCTGGCCTTGACCGCGAAGGTGAAGTCCTTTGGCACGGTATCGCGCCAGCTCGCAAGGGTGCTCTCAGCGGGGAGCTGATAGAATGAGTTGTTTATCTCCGCGCTCTTGAACAGGCCGGCGTAATAAGCAAGGAATTCCTTCTTGGGAACATCCTTCGGGTAAAAGGTCCCGCTCCAATGATCGTAGTGCCACCCTGAAGTGCCTATGAACAGCTTCCCCTTCATACCATTTTTAAAATTTTATTATGATTTGATCGTTGTCAAGAACCGCACAAGCTCGCATAAAAATTTCACGTCTCCTGAATGTCTCTAGCTTTACCGACATTTACGATTCTGCTATATTGTGTAAGAGCTCGTGCAGGACCTGTACGACGGAAACTTGTGGATCAAAAAGGTAATCCATGGGAAAGACTTACACTTCGGGAAAGGAGACCCTTCTCAGGATCGTGCACCCCTGGGGCGCCAGCACGGCTGTCACTGGCTGGCCCCGGTTGTCACGCATGTCCGCTGCGAGGCTGACAGGGGCGGCGTCCCATGGCCGGAGCGGGTCCGCATCCGGGTTATGCCGAAGCTCGAACCCGGCATTCCCGGGCAGGCGATAGTCGTATTCTTCTCCGCTCGAAGGCTTTATCTTGTAGTCGTAAAACCCGCTTTGTCCGTGCTCGCGTTTTTTAGAAAGACTAGCCGGGACCTCAAGCGCAAACAGCAGCGGGCCTCTTTGCACAATGGACTCTTTTCCATTCTTGCCGGGATCGCGGACGGTCTCCACTTCAGGCGCCATCCCTGCCGTGACCGTGTCTCCCTTGTTCCACTGTTTCTTGATCTCCATAAAGCCTTTGTTTTTATAAACCTTGCCGCCGGGCGCCTCGATCTTCACGTCCCGGACGAAACCGGGCCTTCGCAGCAGCAGGCTGAAAGTTACAGGCGCATCGGGTTCTACGCGGAAGGTGATCCTGTCGGATAGAGGATAAGCGGTCTCCTCTATTATTTTTACCTTCACTCCCGAGACTTCAGTCTCCAGCCGGCATGGACCGTAGAGCATTGCCGCGAGCCCCTGCGGGCTCTCGCTCCGCATCCACATTCCCGAGAGGTAATGGGGCATGAGCCGGCCCGCGTTCAAGGTGCAGCAGGCCGCGGCAAAATGGGAAGGGCTGTATCCTTCTCTTCCCAGGTGTCCGTGGCGGTTGATCGTTTCCCTGTTGTCGGAGGTGAGATATGAACAGGCTTTGAGAACCGGCAGCCGTGCGCCCTGCCCGGCGTTCATGGTCATCTTTTCGATAATGTCCGCGGCCTCTATGCTCCCGGTGAACTGCATCAACCGGACCAGGCTTATGACCAGCTCGGTGATGGAGCAGTACTCGTAGAGCGCGTCGGCGCTGCCCTGCTTGCCGTATACGTTCTCGTAGCTGACCATGGCCCTGCTGGGCGTCAGGTGATAACGCAGTTTGTGCATGGCGTTTGCCGCTGCCTCATGGTAGCTCTCCTTGCCAATGGTGCGGGCCAGGAAAAAGGGGATCATGAATTGTTCCGCTATGTGGGGGCCGTGAAGATAGAACTTCCTCTCCCGCTTTAAAAGCTTTTGCAGGGCCATGTCGTTATTGCACCTGCAATGCCTGCTGAAGTCCTGGTAGAGGAACTCGGCGAAGCGCTTGTACTCTTGTTCCCCGGTCTTTCGAAAGAGCCATTCCAGCACGTCCACAAAAGCCAAGCCGTGGCTTGTGCCCCCGCTGAAGAGCCTGGAGCGGGCGTTCTGGAAGTAGCTCTTTTGCAGGCCGTACTTTGACATGGTGAGCTCGACCGCCCTAATCACGGAGTCGAGCACGCTCATCTCGCCGGTGAACTCGTGATACGCCAGCATGGCAACCATGATCCGGCTCTGGGTCCACAGCTCGCCGTTCTCACCGTTGTGGTCGTAGCGGTTCCCCGGCTCGTAGATGCCTATGTACCCGTCCCTGTCCTGGCACTCCTGGATGCGCTCCATCCAGGCGCGGGAGCGGGCCATGTATTCCTCGTCCTCCGTTAAAAAAGCGGTCCGGGTCACCGCGTCCTTCCAGTAGCCCTCGTGCTCTCCGCTCCACCAGGCCGGCCGCTTATTAACGGTGATAATAGGAATACCGATGGGCGAGCTCACTCTTTTGTTTGACCCGAAAAGGTCATGCCCCACGGTCGGGTTGATCCTGTCGTAATGCCCGGTAATGCCCTCGGCAAGGTCGAGCTTAAGCTGCTCGAGTATCCAGCCCATGGGCTTGACCTCGCCCATCTCCAAGAGCCGGAGCCCTGAGTCATAAAAGAAATCTTTTGAAAAAGCAGGCGCGGAAACCAGGCCCAGGGCCCCGCCGGCCGCCATCCCCATAAACTCGCGCCTTGTAAAACCATTCATGTAAAGACTCTCCTTCCCTTCCCGCGCTCCGGGTTAAATGACAGGCTTGGCATCATGCACCAATGCAGTTAATTTACGAGCTTACAGGTGACATTATTTCCAAGATTTTTCAAATAATCAAACCTTTCCTCTTGACAAACAGAATTTTCGCCTAATCTTCTCCTATGTAAGATTGATGAACCTTACCAGGAGACAAAGCGAGGTCTACCAGTTCCTGGATGAGTATCTCCGGGAGCATGGCACTGCGCCCTCCTACGAGGAGGTCCGCGATCATCTGGGGATCCGCTCGCTCAGCACCGTGCAAAAGCACTTGAAGCAGCTCGAGCGAAAGGGTGTCCTGCGCTCGCCCTGGAAAAGCCGGAAGCGGGCCC
This sequence comes from uncultured bacterium, assembly GCA_964650485.1. GTDB lineage: Bacteria > RBG-13-61-14 > RBG-13-61-14 > RBG-13-61-14 > DATKZS01 > CAZYTX01. The sequence goes on from CAZYTX010000001.1 coordinate 99,001, forward strand.
TCAGCCTGGTGGAGCACGGGAGCCCGGCTGTCTCGGTCCCTCTGCTGGGCATGGTGGCAGCCGGGGAACCCATCGAGGCGGTGGAGGTCCCGGACCAGGTGGATGTGCCGGAAGGCCTGCTCCGGGGCGGCGAGTGCTTTGCGCTGCGGGTCAAGGGCGAGTCCATGATCGAGGACGGGATCCACGACGGGGACATCATCCTGGTGAAGAAGCAGGAGAGCGCGGAGAACGGCCAGACAGTGGTGGCCATGATAGGCGACGAGGCCACGGTGAAGAAGTTCTACCGCAGAGGCAAGACGGTGGAGCTTAGGCCAGCCAACCCGGACATGGAGCCTATGATGGTGAATGCAAAAGAGCTGAGTATCCGGGGCGTGGTCATCGGACTGCTCCGGAGCTATTGAATCGAGCTAAAGTATCATGACAAGTAAAGCAAAGATTTACTTCGGCTCCGCGGGCTGGTCTTACAAGGACTGGGAGGGCGTAGTCTACCCGCGGCCAAAACCCAAGGGCTTTGACCAGCTCGCCTTTCTCGCAGATTACCTGGACTGCATCGAGATCAACAGCAGCTTCTACGCGCCCCCCTCGGTCAGGAACTGCCAGGGCTGGGCCCGGCGGGTAAAGCCGAAGCCCGGCTTCAAGTTCACGGCCAAGCTGTGGCGGCGCTTCAACCGAAAGCCTATGATGAGAAAACCATGCTCCGCCACGAGCTCGAGACCCCGGGCTTTCTCATCAGCCGGCACCCGCTCGCCCTCTTCCAGTCGGCCCTCCCGGCCAGGAGCTGGGGCCCGGCAAAGGAGCTCCCCCGCTGGACGGGCAGGCGCGTGGCAACCATCGGCTGGTACGTGACCGGGAAGCTGGTGGAGGCGAAGCACGGCGAGCCCATGGAGTTCCTGGAAGAGAGGAAAAAGAAGACAGCCTGAACGAGGCGGCCGACAAAGGGACATTTTCGCGACATCTCGGTCCGGGAGAATGCCTTGATCTTTGCTCCCTTGCGCTTTTGCATGATAGAATCTTTTGCATTAATTGCCTATTCCACGAGGGAATGCAAAGATGCAAAAAAGACCTGAGATAGAGAAGAAGTTCCTGCGCACTTCATTCGGGAACATCGCCTACCTCGAGGCTGGTGACCCTGAAAAGCCGCCCGTGCTTTTTGTGCACGGGATCCCCACTTCCTCCTACCTTTGGCGGCACGTGATAGGCTTCATAAAGTCCGGCTTCCATTGCTATGCCCCTGACCTTATGGGCCTGGGGGATACCGAGGTTGACCCGCACACCGGCAAGTTCCACATGAGGGCCCAGTGCGAGATGCTCTTCGAGTTCATGGAAAAGCTCGGCCACCAGGAGTTTTCACTGGTCTGCCACGACCAGGGGGGAGCCGCGGCCGAGCTCATGGCCGCCACCCAACCGGAGCGCATAAAATGCTGGGCCGTAACCGACTCGGTGTGCTACGACAACTGGCCCGTGCCCGCGATTGACAGGCTGCAGTCACTGGCCCGCACATTCCCGAGGCTCACCGACCTTTTCGGGCGCCTGGGCATGTTCGAGTTCCTACAGATACACACCAGGTTCTTTTCCGACTTCAGGAGAGGATTGTACGACAAGGCCAAGATGAGCGAGCAGTCCATACGCGAGTACTTGCGGCCGCTCAGCGGGACCCCCGAGCAAAGGGCCCGGTTCCTGGGGTTCCTGCTTGCCGGGAGCCCTCGCTACTCCATGGAAGCGGTTGAGGGGATAAAGAAGTTCGAAAAGCCGGTCATGGTCATATGGGCTGCAGACGACTATTACATATCCCCCTCTTGGGGCGTCAAACTTTACAGGGACATCCCCGGGGCTAGGACATTCGAGCTCGTGCCCTTCTGCGGCCACTTCTGGCAGGAGGAGAAGCCCTCCGAGTTCGCGTCATCCATCATGGACTTCCTGGAAAAACACGCTGGAGGAAAGGCGCGCAAAGATGCGGTATAATACCCGGGTGGTTTTTTGGGGAGTATCATTAATCTAATAGTGCCAGGCCGGGGAGTAAACCCAGGCAATGTGGTAAAACAGGCTGAGCAGTCCAGACAGCTATAGACCAGGGAGGACAGAGCCATGCTTTCTGATCGTGTTCTTTTCACCACGCCGTGCTACCCCTACCCCACCCTGCCGGCGAACGACTCTTTGACCGACGCCACCGGCCAACGCTTCACCAAGGGCGACGACATCTTCACCTTGGTGTGCCACACCCACTGCTTTGCCAACCACATCCTGGCCCAGAACATAAACCGCACCTCGGTGCTGCTCGAGTACCCGCGCTGGAAACACTTCACCAGCGAGGTGGACAAGGGCTACCCCATAATAGGCATAAGCTCGTACCCGGTGCACCTGGACATGGTCATGAAGATGTGCACCTACATAAGGGAGCACTCGCCAAAGAGCACCATACTCATGGGCAGCTACGGCGGACAGGCCTTTTTGGGCAAACACGGCCCCGACTTCGTGAAAAAGTACGTGGACCACGTAGTGCACGGAGAAGGAGTGCGGTGGCTCCGCAACTTCCTGGGCGAGGAGCCGGACAGACCCATCAGCCAGAGGCTCATGCCCAAGGCCGGCGGCTCTCCGCCGTTCGTGAACCGGTATCCAAAGGGCAACATAGGCTTCCTGGTCTCGGGTCTCGGTTGCCCCGGGGGGTGCGACTTCTGCTCATCCACCGCGCTCTTCGACAACAGGCGCATACAGATGCTCTCGCCCGGGGAGCTGGTCGAGCATATAAAGCTGTACAGGGACCACTTCCCCCACGTGAACTCTGTATTCGTGATCGAAGAGGACCACTTCCGCCACCCCGAGTACCTGTTCGAGATGAAAGAGTACTGGGAAAAAGACCCGGAGGCCCTGGAATGGCTGGACTGGACCGCGTTCGGCTCGATTGACTTTATAAGTGATTTCGCGAACAGGTACGGCTGGGACACCATCTCCGAGATCGGGATGGGAGCAATATTCATCGGGGTGGAGTCAAAGTTCGCGGGAGGTCACGGATACACCAAGCGCGATGACGCGGACGCCCGCGAGGTGTTCGACCGGCTCCACGGCATGGGCACGCGCACCCTGGGCGCCTGGATATGCGGGTGGGATTTCCACCACCACGGCAACATGTACGAGGACCTGAACTACTTTGTATCCCTCTACCCCACCTACCAGCAGCTCACCCGGCTCTCGCCATTCCCGGGCACTCCTCTTTACGAGAAGCTTATGGAGGAAGAGCGGGTCCGTGACGTGCCCTGGGAGGACGTGCATTTCTGGAGCGGGGCCCAGGTGAACGAGGTGCTGGAGACTCACGAGACGCTGAACCTTACCGAGGAAGGGTACCGCCTGCTCTACAACACCTGGGGGGCCTCCATGATGAGGAGGCTGGACGTGACCCTGAACGGATACGAATACTGCATTAACTCGGACAAGCCCTTGTTGAGAAAGCACCGGGCCCTTTACTTCAAGCGCCATTCCGCATACATATGGAACCTTCTATACGCCATGGAGCGCTACGCACCTAATGGGGTGGTCAGGCGCCGGGCCAGGAAGGTTGACGAGAAGTACAGGAGGCTCCTGGGAGAACCCACCCCCTCGATGCACCTGCTGGGCAGGACAGTCGAGGTGCTGGCCACGGTGCAGCGCTTCCGCGAGTTCTTCGACCCCATGAACCGGCACCCCAAGGAAGAGCCCTTCAAGCGCTACGTATACGAAAAAAACGGCCACGGCGAGCAAAAGGGAAACGGAGCCGTGCCCTACACCACGGAATGGCCCGTTCCCCCGAAGCCTTCTGCCAAGGCGGTGATGACAGCCACCTCGCTCGGCTACAGGACCATGGCTCAGCTAATGAAGGCCGCGAAAAGTCTGAAATGGAGGAAGAGCGACCCGGAGATTGACGACTTCCTGGTTGACATGGTCAAGCTGCAGAACTACATCGGGTTCTGACATGAGCGGGTAAGAAGCGCGCCTATACGATATTATATTAACAAACTCCGTTAAAGAGTTTATACATGACGCTGCGCTAAATGCTTACTGCCCCTGGAAGGACTCGAACTGCTTCTTGTCCACCGCGTACACCATGGCCTCTTCCGCGGTCACGCGCTTGGCCATCAGGTGCTCCATGATGGCCTGGTCCATGGTCTGCATGCCGTCTCTCTTTCCGGTCTGAATTATGGAGTGAAGCTGGAATGTCTTTCCCTCGCGTATGAGGTTGTTGGTGGCGCTGTTGGTGATGAGTATCTCCAGTGCGGCCACCCTTCCTCCGCCGGCCTTCTTGAGCAGGTTCTGCGAGACCACGCCCCGGAGGGACTCGGAGAGCATGGTTCTTATCTGCTCCTGCTGGTCGTTGGGGAACACGTTTATGATGCGGTCCACGGTCTTGGGCGCGCTCGAGGTGTGGAGGGTCCCGAACACCAGGTGCCCGGTCTCGGCCGCGGTGATTGCGAGCTCGATGGTCTCCAGGTCGCGCATCTCTCCCACCAGTATGATGTCCGGGTCCTCGCGCAACGCGGCCTTTAGCGCGGTGGCAAAGCTCTGGGTGTGGGTGCCCACCTCCCTCTGGTCCACCAGGCTCATCTTGTTCTCGTGCACGAACTCGATTGGGTCCTCCACCGTGATTATGTGCTCCTTCCTGCTCGAGTTGATGTGGTCCACCAGAGCGGCCAGAGTGGTTGACTTTCCCGAGCCGGTGGCCCCGGTGACCAGCACCAGCCCCTTTTTGAACCGGGCCAGACGGAGCACCTGCTCGGGAAGACCCAGTTCCTCCACCGTCAGTATCTTCGCGGGTATAACCCGGAACACCGCGCCCACCCCTTTCCTCTGGTAGAACATGTTCACCCGGAAGCGGTACTCCCCAAAGGGGTGCGCGAAATCCAGGTCCCGGGTCTTCTTGAATCTCTCCTGCTTGGCCTCGGAGATGAGCTCCATGAGCAGCTCGTTGACCATCTGGGGGGTCACCGCTTTGCTGGAGATGGGGGTCATCTCTCCGCCCACCCTTACCATGGGCTGTGCACCGGAGGTGAGGTGGAGGTCCGAGGCCCCCATATCCAACATTTTGTTGAAGAAGGCGTCTATCTTGGGCATGTGTCACACCTCTCGATCATTTATCTGAGCTTCAGTATCTTTTTCCAGTGAGCCTGGCCCCTCACCACCTTGTCCAGCACCCGGGCCGGCAGCTCCGCCGAGGGCTTTCCAAAGTCCATGGGAATTTCTGCCATCGAGGTCCCGGACGCCAGGGCGTGCCGGAGCTTGTCATCCGGCGCCAGCACCTCGAACACCGCTATCCTGCCCGAGTATCCCGTGTGGTCGCACGCCTTGCACCCTTTTGGCTTGTAGAGCTTTGCCTTTGAAAGGGCCTGCTTCGTATCATCGGGCAGGCCCGCCAGAGCGCCTTTGCCTACCTTGTCCTGGACCTTGCACTTGTCGCAAAGCCTGGGCAGGAGGGCCTGTGCCACTATGCCCGATAGCCCCTCTGCCAAAAGAGACGGCTGCACCCCGAGGTCCGTAAGATACCCCAGCGCCGATCGCGCGCGCGAAAACCCCATGAGGGTGAACACAAAGGTCCCTCTCATGCCCAGGCTGAGTGCATGCTCCACCTCTTCGGTCTCCAGGCTCTCCACGTACACCACGTCCGGGTCCATGGCCGCCAGTGTGTCAATCCTGTTCGAGCCATGCAGTGCATCCGAGGACACCTGCAGGTAATCCTCGTGCTCGGTGCGCACCCAGTCCTCCATGGTGACGATGCGGGAGGAGGAGGGATCGAACCGGTCGAGCAGGCTCATCACCGTGGTTGCCCTGCCCGAGTCGGAGGGACCGGTGACCACAATAAGGCCGTGCCTTGAAAGGACCATATCCACAAGCGCACGCTGGGAACCGGTCATTCCCAGCTTTGACAGCGGCATCTTGCCTGCGCGCTTTCCCAGCACCCTGATGGTGGCGGCCTCGTCATTGGCCCCGGTCCTGAGCCGGTGCACCTCCAGGGCCGCGGGCTGTCCCGAGACGGTCATCTGTGCCCGGAAGCTCAGGTCGCGCTCCTTTTCAAGTCCCCTGCCGGCGAGCACGCCCAGTCTTCCCAGCAATGCCCTGCCCCAGCCGGGGGCCGCCTCCAGCACCGACCGCAACACGCCCTTTTCCCTGAACCTTACCCTTGCATGGCCGTCCCTTATGTCCAGGTGGATCATGTTAACGCCCTGGTCCAGGCAGTCCCTTACCAGCCGCTCCAGAATGGCCGCCCCGGTCTTGTCCGCGGTAAAGGCCCTTATGTCCTCGGGGCCGTATCGGTCCGAGTGCATCTCCCTGTCCAGGTCCTCTTCCTGTGCCGCCATGCCCCAGACCTGGTCGAGCGCGTTTGTTATCTCTTTTGACTTTGCAAGGCTTAAGTGTACGTCCAGGCCGGTGAGCTGGTGGATATCCTGGAACAGGTCGTACTGGAGAGGATCAGCCACCGCCAGGGTAAGCTCTCCCCCAACCTGTATTACCGGAAGTATGGTGTGCCGCCTGGCCATCTCCTCGGGGATGAGCCTCACCACCTCCGGGCTCAACTGCTCCTCGGAGACCCGGATGAAAGAAATGCCCATCTGCTCGGCCAGGGTCCAGAGTATCTGCTCCTCGGTGATTATGCCAAGGTCTATCAGGGCCTCGCCAAGGCGGAGCTCCTTTTTGCGGCCGTGGTCCAGGGCCCTTTCAATATCCTGGCCCGAGATCATGTCCATCTCCTGGAGTATGTCTCCAAGCCTCTTTCTGGGTTGTTCCATTTTTCCTCCCGATGGCCCGGAACGAGCTTTCACTCCCTAAGGGCTATAAAACTGCATCACAAAATTTTAAACAAAAACTTGGATCAAGGCAACAGGGAATTTCGCAGGGTGTGCTCAAAATTTCTTTTCTGGCCTCGGACGGGAAAAAGTACCGGGAAAAAGTACTTGCAAGGCTGGCCGCCTGATGCTAAAATGGCATTCAAGAAACCGGGTACACTACACCTTGGTCTGCGGGTAAACATATCTTAATGAGGAGAAGGTTATAATAGACTGGATTTTTTGTGCCGGTCTGGCGGTGGGAGCTCTTGGCTCCATTGCCATGAACGTTGGCAATGGCGTGCAGAAGATGAAGGTTCATGTTCTGACCAAGGGCTGGGCCATGTTTTCCCGCGAGTACCGCCGGGACCGCACGATCTGGCTTATGGGCGTAATAGGCTCCACCATCAGCGCCGGGCTCTTCTCCTATGCCATGAAGCTCACGGATAAGCCCTCCCTTATCTCTTCCCTGGTGGGGATAGGTCTTGTCGCCCTGGTTGTCTTTGCCTGGATGGTGTTAAAGGAAAAGATCGGCCCGCGCGAGATAACGGGCTGCGCACTGGTGGTTATCGGCACCACTGTCCTCGCCTACTTCGACCTCCCGGTCAAAGACCCGGCAATCTTTGTGCGCGCCGAGCTTATTACCTACATCGGGATCATTCTGGCGGCTTTCACGCCTTTGGTCGTATACGCCCTGGTCACCAAGAATCTGCACGGGGTCATCTTCGGTTCCCTGGCCGGGACGTTCATCGGCATCGGGTTGTTCATCGCCGACATAGCCCTGGTCGAGTCCGGCGGGAGCTTCCTGGGACAGCTCAAAAACCCCTATCCCTACGTGGCCATGGTCGCCGGCCTTTCCGCCCTGTCAGTCACCCAGGTGGGTTTCCTGCGGGCCCGGGCCGTGGTGGTCGTGCCCTGCCAGAACTCCTTTTCCATTTTAGTGACCTTGCTTCTCGAGTACCTGGTGTACACCATCCACCTGAGCCCTCCCCAGTACGTGGGAATCGCCGTACTCATACCCGGCGTGATAGTGCTCTCCACCACTTCCGCGAGCGCACGCGAGTTGAATGACAAAGACGGCCCTGGCGAGGACGGCAAAGAAGAGGGGGCTTACGAGCAATCCGTGTAAGAAAAAGATATCTTTCCTGTCCGTGCCGCGGTGATCAATCCCCGCCAATCTCGTAGCAGCCGTCATCGTTGACCTTGATCCGAGCAGGGACGCGCTTCATCTCCTGTAAAGTTCATCCCTTGACTCCCGGTAGACCTCGGTAGCGGAGACCCCGGCCTTGACAAAGGCCGACCTTGACTCCAGTATCTTCTGGCGAGCCTCCATTTTCCTGTAGTGCTGGTATTCTTCATAGGGCATAATCACCGCAACGGGCTTGCCTCATCTTGGTCACAACTATGTCTTCTCTGTTTTCCGCGGCTGTTTTAATGAGCCTGCTGAAGTCTCTCCTGCATTGAGACATGCTAACGAACATGGTTTTAATATGGTTCTCATCACTCAAAATCCACCTCATAATGCACGGTGTACCTTGCCAGGACCTCGGACACCTTTGACTTTATGTCTTCCGCGTCCGCGCCCTTTGCCGGCTTTATGCGTATCCTTGCCGCGGTCCCGTGCACCTTGTCCTCGCCCACCTCGACCTTAACGCTCTCGGCAAGGTCGCCTAGCTTCTTGAGCTCCTCCTCGTACGCCAGCCTGGTGGCCTCCCACCTGAGGGCCGGCTTGAATATCTTTCCCACCGCGGTGAGCGGTATCCTGTCAACGATGTACACATCCTTTGGCACCGCGGCCCTCTCGCCGATGTTCTTCTTTGCCCACTCCATGACCTCCTCCCGGTCAACGTCCGCGTCCTCGGAGGCCTCCACGAACGCCACCGGCACCTCGCCGGCGTGCGCGTCCGGTCTTCCCACCGCGGCCGCGGTCTTTATGCCCGGCATCTTATAAAGCGGCTCCTCGATAGTGTCCGGGTCAATGTTGTGTCCCCCGCGTATAATGAGGTCCTTGCGCCTGCCTGTTAGCCAGAAGTAGCCGTCCTTGTCCTGCCGGCCCAGGTCCCCGGTGTTGAACCACTCGTCCTGCACCCAGATACTCTTGTTGTGCACGTCCTCCACGTAGCCCTTGAACACGCACGGCCCGCTGATACATACCGACCCGATCTCGTCCGGCGCCGCGTCCCGCACGTACTTGCCCTCCTCGTCCAGGACGGCTATCTTCATCTGCTGGTAGGGCAGCCGGATGCCGATGCTCCCCACCTTCCTCTCCCCGTCCTTGGGGTTTATAGCCGAGGCGCAGGCAGCCTCGGTCAGGCCGTACCCTTCTAAAATCTTCATGCCCGTGTACTTCTCGAACTTGTTGAACAGCTCCACGCTCAGGGGCGCGGCCCCGCACACCACGTAGCGAAGCGAGGATATGTCCGCGTCACCCACCGGTATGTCCAGCAGCACCGAGAGCACGGTGGGCACGCAGGAGAAAAACACCGGCTTGTAATGCTCCACTATCCTGTAGAAGTTCTTCATGATCCCCTGGTCACGGTAGCCCGAGGGAGAGAGCATGACCACGTGCGCGTTTATGGAAAAGGGCATGAGCCCGGTCACGCAGGTGCCGTTGCAATGGAACAGGGGCAGTCCCACCATCACGGTCTCGTCCGGTTGCAGGTCGCTGCCTGCGCGCAGGTCCCAGCACAGCACCGCCTCGTTGTAATGGGTGCGACGCGCCAGCTTGGGCCTGCCGGTTGTCCCGCCGGTGTGGTAGAGGGATGCGATGTCGTCCGGGTCTATCACGCGGCCGGTGGTCAGCCGGTCAGCGGGGTACTCCTCCACCTTTTCCTCGAACCCGTATATGCCACGGGACTCGTCCGATGGACCCATCACCCGTAGCACGTGCTCCAGACCGGGCACGTCCTTCCTGATGCTCTCCACCTTCTGCCAGATGTCCGTGCCGGGGAACTCGCCCAGGGCCACCAGCACCTTTGTGCCCGCGGCCTCCAGGATGTCCCTTATGGTCCGGGGCTCGAGCATGGGGTTTATGGGGTTCGCAATGCACGCGGCCTCGCCTCCCCAGAGCACGTAGTGCACCTGTGGCAGGTTGGGCAGGATGTAGCTCACCACGTCGGTCTTTTTCAATCCCAGGTCCGAGAGCAGGTTGGCCGTCTGCCGGATTTTTCCCATGAGCTGGACGTAGGTTATCTTTTGCGGCTTGTCGTACTCCTCTCCCTTCATGATAAAGCTTATGGCCGTAGAGTCCGGGCCCATGTCCGCGCCCCTCTGGATAAGCTCGTACGTGCTCCTCTCCGGCACCCGCTCGGAAAGCGGCGTCTTCTCTATCTCCTCAATGTCCGCAACGTTCCTGATTTTAAAGCTCTCCATGACCGATCCTCCTATCCGGTTTTTGCGCCTCATGATACTATCCGAGTACAGGGATGACAACTTTCGGCAGCAAGATGAAGCAGGCCATGCACAAGGCCTTCAAACAAGCACCTCCATGATACTAATTTCATACAATTATCATCATTTGACTGCCCCTTCGGTAAAATATAGAATGATCTGCAAATTTTGCCGGGGAGAGTGAATTTGGAACTAAAGCTTAAAAAGGGCCCCCAGGACCTGGAACAGAGGGTTATCAAACAGGGGCTGTGCTGCGTTTGCGGGGGTTGTATAGGGCTGTGCCCGTACTTCCTGGTCATGCAGGAGCACGTGGTATTAATGGAGCCCTGCGGCCTGACAGAGGGGCGCTGCTACGAGGTCTGCCCACGCACGGTGGTGGACGTGGATGCCATGAACCAAGAGGTGTTTGCAGAGCCTCGAAAAGACTACGTGCTGGGCGCCCACCGCTCGGTGATGATGTCCCAGTCCCTGGACCAGGGTGTAAGGGAAAAGGGGCAGTACGGGGGCACGGTGAGCACCCTGCTGATACACGGCCTGGAGACGGGCGCCATTGACGGGGCCATACTCTCGGGATCATCCTCGCGCTACAGCCTCTTGCCCGAGCCGCTGCTTGCCAGGAGCGCGGAGGAGGTGCTCTCAGCTTCAGGGTCCAAGTACACCGCCTGTCCAACCTTGAATATCCTGGACAAGTCCTTGAGGCAGTGCGATAAGCTGGCGGTGGTGGGAAGGCCGTGCCAGGTCATCGCGCTCAGGAAGCGCATGGCCTGCGATCCGGAAGTGGGGGAAAAGATAGCGCTTGTAATCGGGCTGTTCTGCATGTGGTCCCTGGACTACAGGCGCATGGCAGCGCACCTCGCCGATAAGATAAACCTTGACAGCGCCAGCAAGGTGGACATCCCCTACAACAGGTTCGTGGTGGTCACCGAGGAGGGTTCCCTGGACCTTGATTACGAGACCATAAAAGAAATGCGGAACCCCACCTGTGATCTGTGTTTTGACTTCACCTCAGAGTTCGCCGACCTCTCGGTGGGCAGCACCGAATGGAAGGACGACTGGAACACCCTTATCATAAGGAGCGATGCCGGGTATAAAGCCGTGCAGCAGGCAAAGGCCGCGGACAAGCTGGCTGTCGAGCCCCTTCCCGATGACAGGGTCGAACTCCTTAGAAAGGCCTCCCTGGACAAGAAGAAGAGGGTGCTGGAGGCCTTGTCAATGGAGACCTGTCCTGCGCCCGACTACCTGGTGATCAGCGAAGAGGAGAAGCAGGCCATTACCGGCGCAAAGTAGCAGGGTTTTATCTCATTGCGATAAAAGGCGGCCCATGAAAAAAGAAACGACCATAAGCGCGATAATTGCTTTGTTTGTCATGCTGGCGGTTCTGCCGCAAAGCTCATCAGCCAGGGAAGGCTTTTACATGGGCACTGGCCTGGGGATGGACGCGCCCGTTTTCCAGGACCACCTTGACGACTTCGAGCCGGAGACGGGCCTGTGTCTCGAGTTCGTGCATCTCGGCTACAACTTCAGCGACCGATGGGGAGTAGGTTTCCAGTGGGGACGCGCCGCTGGCAAGGCCGATTTTAGCGGGCTCATAGGAGACGACGATGCTTTCTGGGGCCAGCAGTACGTAACCATGACCGGCCGCTACACTCATGAGCTGAGGGAGTCATGGGACCTATATGCAGAACTGGGACTGGGGCACTATACCTTTGTGGGCGAGTCGAGGCTGGGAGAGATAAGGTCAGACCCCGCGGTGGGGGGCAAGATCGCACTGGGAGCTTCCTACCACCTGGGCAAGTTCTACCTGGGCCCTGAACTCGGCTTCCACTATGCGAGCTTTGACAAAGCGCACGTTGACATGTTGGGCGATGACCAAAAGATCGAGGAACTGGGAGACGCGGGCATGGCTTTCCTGCTGCTAAAAGCGGGCTATTTCTGGAGCAGGTGAAGGGATGAAGGAGTGCCGCTACAGTGAATAATAAAAAAACACGGAGAAGAAAATGAACCCAATCTTCCAGGACGAGCCGGGAAAGACCGTGCTCATGATGGGCAACGAGGCCATTGCCAGGGGGGCATTGGAGGCGGGGGTTGACTTTACCAGCTCATACCCAGGCTCGCCGGCCTCCGAGATCCAGGAGGTGCTGGCAAGGGCGGCAAAGACATTCGGCCACCACGCCGAGTGGGCAGTGAACGAGAAGGTGGGGCTCGAGGCCTGCGTTGGGGTTTCCTTTGCCGGGCTCCGCTCGCTTTCAGCCCTCAAACAGAACGGGCTTAACGTGGCCTCCGACGTGATCAACACCATGAACCTGGCAGGCACCAAGGGCGGCATAGTGCTCCTGGTCGCGGACGACCCTGCTGCCCACAGCTCCACCAACGAGATGGACTCCAGGGCGCACGCGAGGCTGGCCGAGCTTCCCCTGCTCGAGCCTGGCAGCATCCAGGAGGCCAAGGACATGGTGCGCTACGCCTTCGAGCTCTCGGAGAAGCACAAGCTCATAGCCATCGTGCGCTCGGTGACCAGGATCTCCCACGCCCGGGCCAACGTCACCCTGGGCGAGCTGCCGGGACGAGACAGGAAGCCGCAGGTGGGCGAGTTCGACCGGTTCCTGGCACATCCCATCATGCATCCATTGCTCCACCAGAAGAATGAGGCCATAAGGGTTGAGTTCGAGACCTCGGAGTTCAACCAGTACCAGGGACCGCCCGACGCGGAGATCGTGATAATAACCTCGGGCACGGGCGTCATGTACTCGTGGGAGGCCGTGCGCGCCCTGGGTCTCAAGGACAGGGTGGGCGTGCTCAAGCTGGGCACCACCTGGCCAATCCCGAAAGACCTTGTCATGAAGCACCTTTGGCACGCGCGCGAGGTGGTGATAGTTGAAGAGGTGGACCCGTTCCTGGAGGACAACGTAAAGGTGGTGGCAGCCTCCGGAGTGTTCGACGAGCTGGATGTGCCAAGAATCTACGGCAAGCGCACCGGTCACGTGGCCGGGCCGCGCGGACCCGGCATCGGCGAGATGGACGTGGACGTGGTGGCCGGGGTCCTGTCCAAGCTCACTGGCAAGCAAAAGCCCAAGCGCTCGGAGAAGTTCGAGAAGGCATCCCAGGAGCTCTCCGGGTTCGGCCTGCCCGGGAGGGAGTGGGCCTTCTGCGCCGGGTGCCCGCACCGGGCAAGCTTCTGGGCCATGCGCACCGCGCTCAAGCTCGACGACCGGCAGGGGTTCGTGCTCGGCGACATCGGCTGCTACTCCATGGGCGTAGCCAAGACCGGCTACAGCCTCTCAAGGAACCTCTCCTGCATGGGCTCAGGCATAGGGCACGCGAACGGGCTCGGCCAGATAAAAGACCTGAACCAGCCAGTGATAGCCATAGCCGGCGACTCCACCTTTTATCACTCCTGCCTTCCGGCGCTCGCGCACGCGGCCTACAATAGGGCCAACTTCGTGTTCGTGGTCCTGGACAACACCGCGACTTCCATGACCGGGTTCCAGCCGCACCCCGGGACCGGTAAGAACGCGCTCGGAGACCCGGTCGAGCCTCTGGACATCCCCACCGTGTGCAAGGGCTTCGGCCTTGACACCGAGGTTGTTGACCCCTTCGATTTCGAGGACACGGTGGCCTTGCTTTACGATTCCCTCCACGAGAACAAGACCAAGGTGCTGGTGTTCAAGCACAAGTGCCAGTTGATCGAGCAGCGGGAGCTTGTGGAGGAGAGGCCCAGGGTGTACGTGGACCCCGAGGTGTGCGTGGGCGACGAGTGCGGGTGCGTACGGCTGTGCTCCAGGGTGTTCGGCTGCCCTGCGCTCATCTGGGACCAGGAGGCCGGGAAAGCGGTGATAGACGAGGTCATCTGCACCAGGTGCGGGTTCTGCATAAACGTCTGCCCACAGGGGGCGATCAAGGTGGAGGGTGATAGCGCGGAGGCAGTGGCATAGATTTTTAAAGTCAATATTATGAAAGACGGGTAAAAAGAAAGGATATTCACAATGACCATCGAAAAAGATCCCATTAACCTTGTGATCACCGGCGTGGGCGGACAGGGGAACATACTGGCCAGCCAGCTCACCGCCACCGCGGCCATAGCACAGGGACTGCACTCGTCCATCGGCGAGACCTACGGGGCATCGCAGCGGGGCGGCTCGGTCATGAGCCACGTGCGCTTCTCGCGCGAGTTCCAGTACGGGCCCCTCATACCCAAGGGTGACGCGGACGTTATAATCGGGTTCGAGCCTTTGGAGACCCTGCGCGTGCTGGTGGACTTTGGTAATGATAATACCCGGGTCATCTTCAACCCCCGTCCCAACTACCCCATAGGGGTGCTCTCCGGACAGCAGCAGTACCCGGCCATGGACGAGCTCTTCGCAAAGATAAAAGACCTGGCAGCGTCCGCCCGGGTGGTCAAGGCCACCGAGCTTGCAAAGGAGCTGGGCACGCTGGTGGCCCAGAACGTGGTCATGGTGGGTTCCCTGGCAGCCTCCGACCTGCTCCCGGTTCCGGTGGACTCTTTCAAGCAGACCATCAAGGAAATTTTCGAAGATGAAAAAAAGCGCGAGTTCAATATGAAAGCCTTTGAACTCGGGGTAAGGGGCTACGAGGAAGCCGAAGATCTCTAGCTTGGGCTGTCTCATGCGGATATCTCCGCCTTTGCGGAGTAGCCGAGTTTTGCAAGAACAAGAAGCGTTAATATCTTGCAGGTCACGCTCGGGCGGGCACTACAAGCCAAGGACTTCTCTCAGCTTATCGAGCGTCTCCTGTCCTTCCCGGCTGCCGCAGAGCACGGGGCAGTCCTCTGGTGCGGCCTCGCCGTTTATGAGCGCGTTGGCAAAGGCCATGCAGGTCTCGTACCCGCACTCTTTGCACCCGGCCTTCTTGGGCAACAGCTTGAACACCTCCATGATCGAGGGCGGGTTGTAGGGGGTGTGGTCGGGCTCGATCTCGTGCTTGCTGGACTCCACCTCGGATAGAAGCTCCAGCACTTTGCCGGCTGCATCCCGGGCCTTGGCATTGTCAAGGAACCCGCCCACGTGCACCTTGTCCGGCTCCACGCTCACCGGGTGGCCCTCCCACTTGAACCTTATAAAAGGCCCCTTGGGAAAGTACTGCGCTCCTTCCTGGGTGGCGTTTAGATAAGGAAGCAGGTCTGACAAGTCCTGGTCAAGGCAGGCTCTCGCGCTCACTATCTCAGAACTGAAATGACACGGCGGCCGGAAGACTTCTATCTCTCGAGCATGCATACGACCCCCACCTTAAATGATATTCGTAATAAAAACATAAACATAACCTCACGAAGATTTCAACCCCCTGGTCTCCTCTATGAAGGGTGGCGCAAACAGCCTGTGTGTGCAAGAGTAAGCGTCCGGCCAACTGCCCCTTATAATCGGAGAGCATATTGCATATGAATAGCGGATGCAACGGGGGGTATGGTTGACGTTGCAAGATGCATCATGCGCCTTTTTGATTCTTTACTCTCGCGGCTTTGTCGCCCGGATTTCAGCATTGGCTATCACGCTCTCCGCGCCGATCCCGGGCGCCCGTTGTTTTATGAACTCTCTGCTCATGCCCGTCTTCTTCTGGTGTGCCACTGCTACAGGGAGGATGAACTCTCCCTTGAGGGAGAACATGACCACCACGGTGAAAAGAAGCGCTATCAGGGTGGCAGGGCTTATCCTGGGTATGAACTTCTGGTGATACCACTGCTTGTCATTCAGCTTATTAAGGGAGAAGCGCGTGACTATACCTGCGATAAAAGGTATGCCCAGGTATATGAACACGCTTTTTGCTATCTCGCCCATGGTCACGTCAACCACGGTGCCGGAAAGGCCGAACAGGGGCGGCAGCACGGTAATGATTACCCAGGCGTATACCGAGTATAAAAGCACCTGGAACACGGAGTCGAATGCCACCAGCCCGGCGGCGTACTCGGGGCCCCCCTCGGCAAGGTCGTTCCACACTATCACCATGGCGATGCACCGGGCCAGGCCGATCATGATGAGGCCAACCATCCACAAGGCAAGGAAATGGTCCAGGAGAGAAAGCCTTTGCACGGTGGCGGCCGCTGTTGCCTTGTGGCTGTCCATAAAGCATCTCCATCACGCTTTCATTTCCCGCAGGGACATGGCGGCCCGGGAATGCTCGTCCGCTATACAGCACACCCCCTCGTTGAGGCAGGAGAGCATGGAGAGAAGGCAGGGCAGCTTGATACGGTAGTACACGTGAAGCCCCTCCTTCCTGGCGCCGAGCAGCCCGGCATTGCGCATCAACGCAAGGTGCCGCGAGGTGTTGGCCTCCTTGGCGCCCAGCTCCTCTGCAAGACGACCCGCGGTCTTCTCACCCTCGGAAAGGGACTCGAACATGGAAATGCGGGCAGGATGGGCGAGCGCCTTTAAAATGGCCGCCTTGTTCGCGGCCGCTGCCCCCGGCCGGGGCTTCCCGGGCTTTTTTTGAATGGACCGTTCCCTCTTACTTTTCTTTGGAGCCATCTCTTCCTCCGTTCTATTATACTAATTAGTAAAACAGTCTATGAAGCAGGCCGTGTCAAGCCGTCCACCTCATGAGGAAGGCCCCCCAGGTGAATCCGGACCCGAAGGATGCGCAAATGAGCAGGTCGTCTTTTTTCAGTCTTCCCTCCTGCCTGGCCTCGTGGATGCCAATTGGTATAGTGGCCGCGGTGGTGTTGGCGTAGCGGTCTATGTTGGAGATCACCTTCTCGTCGGAAAGCCCCATCTTGGAGGCCACCATCCGGGTGATGCGCTCGTTTGCCTGGTGGGGCACGAACAGGGAGAGCTCGTCCCTGCCGTGGCCGGTGGCCTGGAGCACCTCGTCCATGGCCTCGCAGAACCTGTTTATGGCGTGCCTGAACACCGCCTTGCCGTCCATAATGGGGAACACCTCTCCGTTCTCGATCATCTCGGGCGTGATCCTGGGCGTACGGTCGCAGCGCGGCGCGGGTGTCCACAGCTTGTCATAGTTCTCGCCCTGCGCGTGCAGGGAAAAACCCAGCACCCCCTGGTCCTCTTTCTCTGCCGGTCCCATGACCACAGCCCCGGCGCCGTCCCCGAACAGCACCGTCACCCCCCTGCCACGGTTGTTGAACTCGATCCCGCATGAGTGGTTCTCCGCTCCGATCACGAGTATGCGCTCGCATGCCCCGGTCTTTATGAACTGGTCGGCTATGGCCACCCCGTAGATAAAGCCAGTGCACTGCTGCCTTATGTCCAGGGCCGGAATAGTGCCAAACTCCATCTTGGTCTGGAGCATGCATCCTGAACCCGGAAAATACACGTCGGGCGAGAGGGTGGCGAATATGATCATGTCTATGTCTGAGTTTTCAAGCCCCGCGTCCGCTATGGCCGCTTCCGAGGCCGGCTTTGCAAGGTCAGCGGGGCCGATGCCGTCTCCGGCGTAGCGGCGCTCTCGTATTCCCGTGCGCTCCCTGATCCACTCGTCCGATGTGTCCATGATCTGTGCAAGGTCGTCGTTGGTGACCACCTTCTCGGGCACGTAAAACCCGGTGCCCAAAATGGTCGAGTTCCTCATGATATGCCGCTCCCCTTTGATTTATCTCAATAAGATTTCCACAAGATATTAGCTTTTAAGAGAAAAGAGTCAAGTGCGCCTGACAGGTCGGATGACCACGGTGTCGGTAAGAGAGTCGTGGAACATGGCGTCCTGCTCGATCATCTTGGCCCAGCCAGAGCGCGGTTCCTGGAACACCATGGGTATGAACCCTATGGGCACCACGTACATGGTGAAGAAATATAGCGCGCTCCTGAGCACGCTTTTGAAAAATCCGATCCTGTCCGTGCCGTCTTTCAGCAGAACCTTCAACCCCATGAGGAGCTTGCCCGGGGTCCGGCCGGATAAGTAAACGAACAGGGAATGAAAGAGTATAAAGATCACCGCCACGGCCGCGATCTTCACCACGGTGAAAAAGCTAAGTCCCTGCACCTCCTCCTCGGCCATCTCCACCGCGGGCGCGGAAATGCCCGCCTCCAGGGCGTCAATCCCCATGATGGCTAGATATGAAAGGCCTGCGATGATTAAAAGGTCCACCAGGAAGGCGATGATCCTGGGGCCTATGGCCGCGGGGTCCCCTGCCCTTTCGAGGTTTTGGGCCGCGGCCTCGCTGGTGAGCGCGGCCCCGCAAGAACCGCAGTGGTCCGGGAGCGGCAGCTCCTGCTCGGCCCCGCACACCGCGCAGAAGCGGGCCATGCCCCGCACCGCCTCGGTATCCGCCGGCCTGTCCCCGAACACCTTTGACATCATGCAGGGCGCGGTCACCACTATCCCCCTGGCCTCGGCTATGACCCGGCCCGGCTTCTTCTTCTCGCCGCATATCTGGCAGTATTTCCCTATGGTCATGGCTACTTCTCGATCGGGTAGGGCCTGTAAATAAGGTAGGCCACGAGCGCAACGGCCGCACTCACCCAGAACCCGGTTAAAATCCCAAGGGAAAAGTCCGGGGTGTTAAAGAGCGCGAAGTTTATTGCTATCACCACCGGGGCCAGCCCCGCGGCGAACTTGGTGATAAGCCCCTCGATGCCGTTGTACATGGCCTCCCTCCTGAACCCGGTGATCTTCTCGTCAAAGTCCATGATGTCCGTTATCATCACCCGCTGCAGCACCAGGAAAGCCGCGGCCCCCGGCGCCAGCAGGGCAAAGCAGGCAATGGCCGCTACCAGCCTGAGGCCTGCGCTGTAGATGGGCAGCACCGGAAGTATCACCCCGATGGGCAAGAGCACCGCGAAAGACAAGAGCCCCACAGAGAACACCTTCTTCTTGCCGTAGCGGTTGGACGCGGAGATGATAAGCGGGAAGAAGAGCACCGCGCCCACTATGATGGCCGCCTGCACCGGCCCGGCCATGCCCTCGCCCATGTACACGAACGCGGGCACGAAAAATGGCAGCAGCCCAAGGATCACGTCCACCAGAAGCCGCAGCAGTGCGATCATCACCAGGTAGTGCGGGTAGGTCGGGTTCTTCAGGGTCTCCCGGGCCGCCCGGTAGAAATTAAAGGTGACCTCCTTGGCCGCCAGGTGCGGCTTCTCCTTTATAAACCACCAGGTGAGCCAGAATAGCACCAGGGTGGCTACAGCCCCCACCACGCCCGAAAACTTGTACCCGTCAGCCAGCTTGAAGACCCCGAGGTCAACGCCCTCTTCGAAACCCTCGATGGCGAAACCCACGCCCAGGGTGGCCAGGATAATGCCCGTGACCTGGAACACCGCCTGCCAGCCCCCAACGTAGAGCCGCTCCTCGTTGCCGGGCGCCACCTCGGGCAGCAAAGAGAGGTGGGGCGCCACCACGATTGTGTATGCCAGCCAGAACACCAAAAGGTTCCCGGCCAGCCACACGTTGTTGGCCATGGAGGGATGGTCCGTGAGCGGGAACCACATGAGGGCCATGGTCACTGCGATAAAGGGGGTCCCGAAGATGATGTAGGGGATGCGCCGGCCCCACCGGCTCCGGGTCCGGTCCGAGAAGAATCCCACCAGCGGGTCGGACACGCTGTCCATGAGCCTGCCAAGAAACTGAACAAGTACGAACGCGCCCAGGCTCATGTAGGCGACCCCTGTGCCCCCGCCCTTGATGTAGAAGTACATGAGCCAGCTTGTTATCAGGATGGGGCTGAACTCAGCGGGCAGCACGCCCGCAGAGTAGCAAAGCGTCTGCCAGAAGGTGAGGTTCCATAGCTTCTTGTCACTATTGTCAGCCATGCCCCGCAGCCCGAAAGGACGGAAAAATAAAGCGAGGCTAACTATAGGAAACTAAAAGCCCTGTGTCAACATCCCGGGTGGACCATACGGTTGCCTGCAACCGTGTGGGGCATGGCCATGTGTTATTTTAGGTGTGAGGTTTGAGTGGTGAGAGTTGAGTTTTATGTCGCCCTTTCAGGGATCTAATATGTTTTTTCGCATTTTCCCTTTTTGCCCCTAAGGGGTATAATCCAGGGCAAGGGTGCAGCCCGCCGCCCCGGGTATATCTATTTAAGGAATCCCTGCTTCCGGAGCTGCTTGAACAGGCGGTAGCCGGTGTAGAAGCTGAACCGGGACCGCTTTTCAGGGACCTGGAGCTTGATCCCGTGGGTGCGTTCGAGCTTTCCGGCCATCTGGTCCATCCAGTTGTCCACGGTGATGACCAGCTTGGGCCATCTATACATTGAGCGGCGCTTGCTCCTTCTAATGAAACTCTTTGCCTGCAGCGGCGATATGCCCGGTCCCTTTTCGGTCCGCTGAATCCTGCCGTCACGGGTCTCGCGCACCGCGTCCTCCTGGAAGAGCCTCTCCAGTATCTTCCCGTACACGGTGTAATAATAATCCTCGCCCGCCTGGAAGAGCTGGTCCACTCTTGTGTGGTCCTCCATACGCATCTCCGCAATGTATGAGAGCCGCATGGCCAGCTTATAAAGCGAGGGCCTGTCCATGGGCTCGTCCATGTAGGCCACAGCATAGCGCATTACCAGCTCTGTAGCGGATGCCAGCCCCTTCACCACCATCTTCCTTGCGTCTTCGTCACGGGCGTACACGCAAGCCACGCGCTTTGACAGCCTCCCCATCACGTATATGTCCGGGGCCCCCTCGTGGGTCAGCCTCTCAAAATGCTTCTTCGAGAGCAAGTAGAACTTGCCGTCCACAGTGCCTTGGTCCGGCATCTCGACCTCGGTGTGGTACAGGTCAGGCGGGACCACCTTGTGCAGGAGTCTCTTGGCCGCGTTGCCGGTTGCCTTGTAAGAGTCCAGGATCACGAAGAAGTCCCGGAAGCTCGAGTCCTTCCTGGTCACCTCGCTCAGAAAAGACCCGTAAAGGATGATCGCAGCCACGCTGTCGCCGAACTTATCCTGGAAGTGGCGGATAAAAGCCTGCAGCTCAGGGTCGTGTCCCAGTTCCTGCATCCTCCGCGAGAATGAAACTTCGTGATCAACGTCCCGGAGTATTGGTGCGGCTGCCGTCATATTTTGCCTCCTCTCAAACCTTGTACATGCAAGCGCTTATGATTGCGCTCACCTTCTTATATAAAAAATGTAAGCAGCCTTATAAATTTTTCAAACGAAAATCCCGGCCGACACCTGGACCCCCTTGCTTTCATTATTTTTACAAGCTATACATTTGCCTTGCACCCGGGATATGATGTCATAAAACGCCAAGCCGCCGAGGATGCCAAGGTCGCCAAGAATATGAAAGTTAAAAACCGCTACTCATACTTATGGCTCTTGACCACTTTATTGCTGGTCCTGGCCTTCTTTTACCCGGTTTTCAAGAAGACCTTCATCTTCCGCGACGCTTTCAACCTCTTCTACCCTTACAAGGCAGTGCAGTCCCCGCAGCTCCGTGATTTCAACGTGCTTGCCTGGAACCACCTCCAGAACATGGGCCAGTCATTCGTGGGCGAGCTGGCAAGCTCCTGGTTTTATCCTGGCAATGTCCTTTTCATGCTCTTTCCCCTGGAGCCTGCTTTCAGGTTGTTCATCATCGTCCATTTCCTGCTGGCTGCATGCTTCATGTGGCTGCTTCTCAGGCACGTGAAGATAAGCCCGGAAGCTTCTGCCGGCGGTGCGCTGGCCTATACCCTTTCCGGGTACCTTTTGACCCAGAACGGCATGCCGGACATGCTGGCCACCGGGGCCTGGCTTGCAGGTTCCGTGTATTTCCTGGAGAGGTGGTATGCGAGGAGGTGTTTCCTGTGGTTCTCCTTGCTGAGCGCCTCCCTTGCCATGCCTTTTCTCGCGGGCCGGGCCGAGGGAGTGCTTATAAACGGGTTTGTCGTGCTCGGCTGGGTCACGGTCCGGCCTGGCACGCATGCGGGTGCCGGGGACAGGGCCCGGGCATTGCTTGTGCTCTTCGCTGCCCTGGTGACCGCTCTTCTCCTCGGCATGGTGCAGTTCCTTCCAAGCCTGGAGCTCGGCAGGATCAGCATCAAGGGCCACGGCTTCACAAAAGAGGTGGCCACATTGTGGTCCCTCCACCCTTTGCGGCTCGTCGAGTTCCTGCTCCCGTCTCCATGGGGCAGGTTCTGGCCAGAGCAGAACTACGCCGGCCGCGAGCTTACCGGCTGGGCAGGGCATTACCCCTTTACCCTAAGCCTCTACATGGGGCTGCCCATCCTGGCCTGCGCTGCCGCGGCATTCCTGCGCGCGAGGCGGCGGGCCGGGCTCGCGGTCTTTTTCGCGCTGGCTCTTGCAGTGATCTTCAGCACGGGAAGGCACGGGGGACTGTATTACGCTGCATACGAGCTTGTCCCACTCTTGCGCGTGTTCCGCTACCCGGAGAAGTACATGCTCATCGCCCTGTTCATTGTGGCCGTGAGCGGGGCCCGGGGCATGGACCATGTTATCGAGCGATTGCAGGCCGGCCCGGCGAGGGGCGGGTTCAAGGCGCTCGCAGCGGCCGCTGCAGCGGTCGCAGTCGCCATGATCGCGGTCTACTTCTTGCCCGTGCCCGAGCCTTTTGCAGAGGCGTACTCTAAAGGGTGGAGCGCTGCCCCCCTTCCTCGCGACTTTTTCGACGGACAGGTTATCCATGCACTGGCTGTGGTGCTTGCAATGACGGTATGCGGGGCTGTGCTTTCATTGATAAGGGTCCGCTCGCTCACCGGGCTTTTCCTGGTGGCGTTGGTCTTTGCTGACCTGTACGCCGCAAACAAATGGATAGTGCCTTATGACGAACCCGGGATATACAGTACCGAGCCCGCGGCCCTGGAGATCATCCGAGAGCACGCAAGTAAAAATTACCCGGGATCCTTCGATAAACACGGCGCCCCCGCGGCCGGGTCCTTCCGGGTATTCCACCAGCCGGTGCGGCCCGCGGAGGCCTCGTACGCCGTGATAAAGGGAAAGACCCGGATCGAAAAGCTGCGCCGGCTGCAGGTGCACACACTCTCTCCTAACCTGAACTTCCTGCACGGGGTGGAGGAGCTCACAGGCTACTCTGCCGCGGTCACAAAGGACTTCCACAGGTTAATGAGCCAGGGGCTTTCGAGCACGAGCTTAAAGCTCTTTAACGTGCGCTACGCGGTCTCGCCCTCGCTCGCATCAGCAAAAAGTCCGGGCCTTGTAAAAGCAGGATCGCGGCATGACCTGGGCCTTCAGGTGTACGAAGTCCCCGAGGCCTTACCCAGGGCGTACCTGGTGGGCAGGAGCATGCGGGTTGCGGACCCCATGGAGCGACTGGGTTTACTGGAAAAAGTTGACTTTAAAAAGACCGTGCTACTCGAGGACCACCCGCTCCTTCCGACCGAGGCTTCAGAGGCCGGGCTTTCATTGACCCCCGTTGAGATAGTCTCCTACAAACCGGAGCAGATAGAAATTCATACCCGTGCTCAAGTGCCCGCCTTTCTGGTGCTCTCTGACCTGTACTTCCCGGGCTGGCGTGCGGAGGTGGACAGCAAAAGCGCGCCCGTGTTTCGCGCCAACTTCCTGGTGCGGGCCGTTCACCTCGCAGCGGGCGATCACAAGGTGGTCTTCATGTACCGGCCCGGAATGTACCTCGCCGGCCTGGCCGTCTCCTCATGTACTTTGGCAATAATGCTTATACTTATAGGCATGGAAACGTACAAGAGAAAGGCGGACAAAAAAGGCGTATTGCAATCATGTCTTCACATTTAACATTTTGCAACGGTATTGGAGTAAGGCCTTCAACCCCTGTCGCCCAAAGCCCTCGAACCGATCGTAAAAGGCGGCAAGGAGCGCGTCCGCATCACGTCTGTTCTCAAAGCAGATGACAAACTCGTCCGCATAGCGAACAATGTAGACCTCGGACTTGGGTTAACAGGTCGGCCTCCCACCGACTGGGGACCTGAACAGCTTGCAGGACACAAAAAACTCAAACCTCGATTTTGAGCGTGCGCATGCGGTTTATGGCCGCGGCCACCTCGAAGGAGCGCGGGAGGGCAAGGTTGCCGGTCCGCTGCGGCGCGGCCAGGTCGAGCCCCTTTTGCGTAACCTCCGCCATCATGGACTCCACCCCCTGCCGGAGGCCGCCTTTGTCCAGATACCTCCTCGAATAGAGATGGATGAGTTCGCCGATCATGCGGGTCTGGCTCACGTCGGCCATCTGCTCCAGCGCGGAGAGCTCCAGCACCGTCTTTCCGAAGTGTATCTCCTTGAGACCCTTGGCCCCGATCTTGACCTCGCGCTTTCCCTTGCTGGGGTCGAATGACTCGGGGCTGGGTCTCCTGGGCGCGATCTGTTTCATGGGCCGGGGAGACTCCTGCTCACGGCCGGTGGGGAGCTCGTCCGCGATCTCCTTTGCCCTGCCGGTGACCACCCTTGGCAGGTAGTGGTCCATCTGCACCACGGTGTCGGCCACGTCAAAGTAGTCGCCCGAGCCTCCCACCACTATTACAGTGGAGCAGTCGAAGTTTTGGTGGATCTCCCGCACCCGGTCAATAAAAGGGGTGATGGGCTCCTTGTCCTTTTCCACCAGGGTCTGCATGCGGCGGTCACGTATCATGAAGTTGGTGGCCGAGGTGTCCTCGTCAACCAGCAGCGCTTCGGCGCCGACCCCCAAAGCCTCGATGATATTGGCCGCCTGCGATGTAGAGCCCGAGGCGTTCTCGGTCTTGAACCTCCTGGTGTCCCTCCCGAAGGGGAGATTGTCAATGAAGTGCGATATGTCAACGGCCTCGACCCGCCTGCCGTCCTCGGCCCGCACCTTGACCGTTGACGCCCGGGAGGCCACCCTCTCGCGGCCGTCGCCGGGCACGTGCGGGTATACGCCCAGGGACAGGGCTTCCAGCAGGGTGCTCTTCCCGTGGAACCCCCCGCCCACCACCAGGGTCACCCCCTCGGGCACGCCCATGCCGCGCACCTTGTCGCCTCCCGGCAAAGACAGCTCAACCGCAAGCTCGGGCGGGCCCTCGAAGCGGACCACTCGGTCCCCGGAAAGCGGCCTTGGGTCAACCCCCGAGGCCCTTGGCAGCAAAGAGCCGTCAGCCACAAAAGCCACCAAGTTACGCGAGGCAAGCGAGCCCTGGATGTGGGTCCACTCTACCACCGTGCGGATGTGCTCGGTGAGATTTTCAGCGTCAAGCGCCTTCATGTAAAGCGAGCGCCTGACAACGGCCGGGACCTCCTGGAGGAGCATCTCCTCGGCCTGCCTGCCGAGCACTGTCCTGCCACGGGCCGGCAGGCCGAGCACGAAGCGGGCTTCCACCTTGTGGTCGTCCGCAACCAATGAGGTCCGCTTTATGATCTCCTGACCGCCAGCGTCAATATCAATGATCCCGCTCTTTCCCATTCCCCTGGAGCCCCTGCGTTCTTTCTTCACCCGGTTTATGGCGCTGGCAAAGCTCCTCGCAAGGAAATCCTCGAGACCCAGCCGGGCCGCGGGCGAGGGGTCGAACTCGGGACCGAACCCCGCGAGTCCCCTTTCCATCTCCACGCACAGCCTGGAGGGTGAGGCGAAGGGGTCCCCCTGCACGTGGTCCACGTGGAGGATGAAGTCGTGCACCCGGTAGCTGCCGGCGATGTCCTTGTAGGCCTTGTACCCCTTGCCGTCAATCCTTCTGAGCTCTCCTGCGAGCTTATTTTTGTCGAACATCCTTATTCTCCCTGGTATAGTCTGGCGCTGGGGCGAGCCTGTCAGCGCCTCCGGTCCCGGAGCGAGCTTGTGAGCAGAGGCTCGCGCATGGCGCCAATGACCCCCTGGAGGGTCTCGCGGTCAACTTCTCTCTTATCCAGCGTGGTATAAAAAAGGCCGCGCTCCCGGGCGAACTGCGGCAGGGCCTCGAGCGCCAGCGCAAGCTCCTCGCCGGAAAGCCCCACGCGCTCGGGGTTCCAGTCCACCTGCACCCATTTTAGGAACTGCTTTATCGGCCTCGATCTCCTGCCCTGCAGCTCGCTCATGAGGATAACACCCAGGCACAAGAGCCCTCCCCTTGGCAGCGCCTTGCCCGCGGTCGCCAGCGCGCATTCCACAAAGGCGTGCTCCGGACCCTCGATCGGTCTCCTGGTTCCGGCTGAGCAAGAGAGCTCCTCCCTCTTTACCAGCGAGTTTACTATCTGGCGGATTCCGCTCTGGGTCAGGTCAAAGATGTCGTCCGCCCGGTCCATGGTCTCGTCCAGGAGCTCCACCGCCTTTTCCGCTACTGCGGAATCGTATCCTGCCGCTTCCCCCGCCGCTTTCCAGTCCTCCACCGCGGTCAAGATGGAGAGTATCTCCCCCACCGCGGCCCTGGTCTCCTCCTCCGGGCCTCCCCATACTATCTCGTAATCCACTGCCAGAAGCTCGGCGTCCTTGTTTCCAAGCACCTCGATCCCCGCTCCCTCGCGCAGAATAACATCGCTTTTCACCACCTGCTCGCCGGTGACCGCGGTCGGCACAACAACCAAGCTCGATCCCGCCCGCCAGGCCACGTACCTTGCCGCCTCTATAAGGGGGCCGTTCCCCATGGCCAGAACAGTGCCGGCGCCCCCTGCCCACTCTGCCAGCGCGTCCAGCTCATTCTTATCGCCGGCATTCACCACGAGTGTGCCTGAAAGCCCGCTTGCGAGAGCGGCGAGTTCTTTGCCCTCCGGGCCGGTGACCGCATAAACCGGCCCGGGGAGGTCTGGCGCGATTTCTTCTAAAAGCCGTTTTCCGAAATTCACCCGCATCTTATAAGCTCACTCATATTTAACGGTAGAGTAGGGAGGGGGACTAACCCCCTCCCTACTCTACCGACCTCTGCGCCTCTGCGTGATATAATTATTTACTTAAAAGCCTAAACCCAGGACCCTGAACCAAGCCATTGCTAGCACTCCCCCTCGATCATCTGCACCCTCTGCTTGTGCCTGCCTCCCTCGAACTTCGCGCCCAGCCAGGTCTCCACCGCGTGCTCGGCAACGCCGGCGCCGATCACCCGGGAGCCCATGGCGATTACGTTGGCGTTGTTGTGGGCCTTGGCCATGCGTGCGGTGAAGGCGTCGTGCACCAGGGCCGCGCGCACGCCCGGGTAGCGGTTGGCAGTGATGCTCATGCCTATGCCGGTGCCGCAGATCAGTATTCCTAGCGGTATCTCGCCCTCGGCCACGGCCTCGGCCACCTTCCTGGCATAGAGCGGGTAGTGCACGCTCTTTCTGTTGCGCGGCCCCATGTCGAACACCGAATGGCCCTGCTTTAAGAGGTGCTTTACCATGTGCTGCTTGAGCTCGAAGCCTGCATGGTCGCTGGCTATGGCTATGTCCTGTCCCCTGGACTTCTTCATCTATCTTCCCCTTCTTCTGTATTCCAGAATGCTTTCATTTCTTTCATTCTTTTTCGTCTTTGAGCTCGAAATGCTTCGCCATTCTCTCGAAGTAGCGGTAAGTGTCGGGCAGGGTGATTTCCATGGCGAATGCGGTGAAAGGCCCTGTTGCCGGGATGTCGAGGTCCACGTGGATCTCGTTTATTGCCAGGGTCTTGCCCTCGCCCTCTGGCGCCAGCTTCCAGGAGCCGTAGTCCTCCTTGATGTTGCCGGCAAGGCGGCGCCAGGTCTGGAGCATCTGGTCGTCCTTGTGGGTGATCTCCAGGAGCACCCACCTGTCGCTCACCGGCCAGGGGAAGTCGTTCCTCTGGTAAGAGTACACAGTCCAGGCCCCGTCGTCATGCTTTTTAATATAGCCGCGCTCCATGCCCTCGAACAGCTCCTCCACCAGGTCCGCTTTCTCGAGCTTTTCCGAGACCACCTTGTCCTTGGTGTCCTCGTCCAGCAGCACGCTCACGATGGTGCGGTCCATGAACTCGTCATAGAGCTCCAGCGAGCAGAGCACCTTCCACATGAGTTCAGGGTGGTGGTCGAACAGCCCGGCGCTCCAGGCCCCGGACCGGGTCCCGCCCTCCTTTCTCACCTGTTTTACGATCTCTCCACCACGCAGCCTCTTCCAGTCCTCGGCGGAAAGCTCGCGCTCGAAGTCCGCGGCCGCGAGAGCCATTGCCGCGGCGAGCAATACCGCGGCAACAGGGTATAATGCCCTTTTCCACATGCCCCCAAAATAACAGATAAACCTGGTGCGGACAAACCTGAGCCACTCCGTTACAGCGAGACAAAAGTGATAAATGAGAAGACCTCACCCCCTCCCTGATATTTCTTGACAATATGAAGGGCTTTTCATAACATAAGCTACAAACCCGCTTGTTAAGGGGCGCTGCGGTTTTGACGGTGCAATGGATTTACCCGACCATATAAACAGAAATGGCGGAGATGATGAAAGAGCGCTTTTGCCGTGAAGCCCAGGCTGCGGGCACGCTCGGCCGTCCCAATATAATCACGTTTTACGACGCTGGTGGCCGGAGGCGAACGCAGCATTGAAGAGGCGCTTGAATACAGCAGGGCAGCTTGGCATTTATTAAATTATGATTATAGCCTTTCCCTGTACTCCCTCTTGTACCACTCCACCGTGCTTTGGTAGCTCATCTGCTCTGCGGGCAGTCTCTTGAAGGAGAGATGTGCAGTGCACCCCTTTGCGGGAAGCTCGATCTCTGCCCCCGGGGAGACCTCGGACCCGTTTACGCTGGCAGCCGAAAGCTTGAAGAAGTAGGGCAGGTGCAGCGTGACGCGCTCCGGGGGCTCGCGCCAGTGGGGCTCGAACTCGAGCATTGCGCTCGACTCGTCCACATCGAGCTCGAAGGAGACCTTGCCAAAGGGTGTGGGCGCTTCCTTAACGACCACCCTGTCGCCCGGCTTTGTCCACTCGGGCGAGAGCGCCGAGCACAGGTGAAGCTCCTCCCCCTGCTCCCTCACCAGCATGTTCCTGAAAAGCATGTTGAGGCATGCCGCGTACCACCCGTGCGGGGGGAAGTTGCAGAGCTGTATCAGCCCTGCGTTAATGCAGTAGTCGCGGCCGTCCCACGGAAATATGGACCACTCGAAGCCCTCGTGGCACGAGCCGGTGTGCAGCAACATGCCGTAGAACATGTCGAGAACCTTTTCCTGCTCGCCCCTGATCAAATAGGTCTGCGCCACCCGCTCGGTGATGTAGTGGTGCATGCTCTTCTGCCACATGGCGATCTTCTCGGCCATGCGCTCCTTGCGGTAGCGCTCGAAGGTCCCGGTCACCAGGGGGTCGTGCGGGTCCATCAAAAGGCCGGGGTACACAGCCAGGAGGTTGCCCCAGTCGGTGCCGCCGGGAACGTCCAGCCCGGGCGGGATCACCCCGCCCCGCTCCGCGGCCACCCCTCGCAGAACCTCCATGAAGTGCTCGAAATACCCGGAGCGCAAACCCTCCCACTCGCGGCAAAGCTCATCGCGGCCGGCAGCGTAACAAACGTCCACACCAGCGTCCAGTCCGGTGAGCGCCCAGAAGTTATGCCCGGTGTAGCGGCCCAGGATCATCTCGTTGTCGAACGCGTCCGTGGGAGGCATGAGCCCCCACTCGTCCTCTGAAAGAGCGCGCTCGAGCCAGGCCACCGCCCGGACGACATAGGGCATGGCCTCTTTGGCGAACTCCTTGTCCCCGGTGTAGCGCACGTGCGTGCCAAAGGCCCACATGGCCTGGCCCCACCCGTCGAGCTGTCCCTTCTGGCTCACGAAGTTGCCGTCATCGCGCTGGTAGGCGAAGAAGTGCCGCACCAGGTCATGCCCCACGTCCGGGTATCCCCACTTCTCGTACATGGAGGTGAAAAAAGCCGAGTCCCGGAGCCAGAAGCGGTTGTACTGGAGCCGGTTCACGTGCTGCTCGACCTCGTCATCCGAGATCACGTCCTGGCTCATGAGCGCGTGCACCACGTAGGAGCGGGACGCGTCCGCCACCTTTTGCTCGGGCACAGTGAAGGACGCGCCTCGTGCAAGCCACCCCTCCCAGAAGCGCTCGAAGGCCCGGAGCCTCTCATTGAAGCTCGCGCCCGAGAGCTCGTCCGCAAGAGCCGGCTCCGAGGGGTAGTGGGGGAGCGCGAACTCGGCGGAGAAGGTCTGGCCCGGCGAGAGCTCGGGCCCGTATGCAGCGATGCATACCAGGTCGTCCCTCATGTTCTCCATGAAGGGGCCGTCGTAGCGCTTGCCCGGCTTCTTCATGAGCGCGTGCGGCTCTTTGTTCCACGCATAGATCGCCTTGCCGGCCCGAATCGCGGCCTTCCCTCTGATCTCGTACTTCCAAAAGGGGTTGAACCTCTGCTGCCGCATCTCCTGGCTGCGGTGGTCTTTTATCCCGTACATGAACCCGGCCCCGAAGCCGGCCTTCCTCGTAGAGCCGCTTTTGTTCGTTGCCGTGATCTTTATGAAGTTCACGGGCGGGGCCCCGGGTTTATCTCCCTTAAGCGGGAACTGGAAAGCCTTTAGCGTATACTCGACCCCCTCCCTCATGACGCTGTAGCTCACGCAGGGAAGATACCCCTTGTGCAGGGTCCAGATGCGCTCGTCCACCGCATCGAGCGGCTCGCCCGCGAGCATGACCCACTCCGCGGCCCCGGTCCACAAGTGGCCGTCAATCACCTGGGTGGCGAAGGGCTCGCCCCTGACCCCGAGCTGGAAGCTGGGCCGCAGGAAGTAGGAGAAAGGCTCCGTCTCCAGGGTGGCCGGCTCGGTCATGGGCTTTGGGATAACGTCCATGGCAAAGTTTATAAGCGCGTTCCTGACCTTTGTGTTTACAAGGTCAACAGCGCGCGCACGGGGCTTGCCTCCCCCGGCCACGGCCATGGCGCACGCAAGCACCAGCGTCGCGAACACCGCGGGCCCAAGCACCCTGCCCTTCATGTACGCCTTCTTCATCTAACTCCTCCTGGTTGACCGGCTCGTCGGAGATTTAATAACAGCACCCTGGAATTTTACAGGGACAAGGCCTTGGAGGCAACCATAAGGCAGTTAATTTTTTACTTGACAACTGCGGGGGGGCGGTAAAATAAGCATGTTTATAATTCCCGGCAATAATCGGCCTTGCCTTACGACAAGGCAAGAAGGCGTCAACCAGGGCATGAGGGAGGAGAAGCCATGAGCAAGATTTTTTCAAGAACCGCGGGGCCACTTTTTCTTTTCATCCTGGCAGCCATTATCGTCCTTGCAGGCTGCGGGGGAGACGGGGGAGACGATGATGACAACGGTCCAGGGCCTTCATCTTCCGGCATGGCCATGATACCAGCAGGCTGCTTTGACATGGGCGATCATTTCAGCGAGGGATACAGCAATGAGCTTCCGGTGCATAACGTGTGCATCACCTCGGACTTCTACATGGACGTTCACGAGGTGACCAACGCCGAGTACGAGGCCTGCGTGGACGCGGGCGCCTGCACCGCTCCGCAATATTCGTACAGTAACACACGAGATCCTTATTACGGCAACCCGGACTATGACAACTACCCGGTGATCTGGGTTGACTGGAACCAGGCCACCGATTACTGCACCTGGGCGGGCAAGAGACTGCCGACGGAAGCGGAATGGGAGTACGCGGCCCGGGGCGGACTCTCCGGCAAGCGCTATCCCTGGGGGGATACAGCTACCGCATGTGTTGATGCAAATTACGATTGGTGTATTGGCGACACCAGCGAGGTTGAAAGCTATCCGGCTAATGGCTACGGGCTTTACGATATGGCGGGCAACGTCTGGGAGTTGGTGAACGACTGGTATCAGAGCGATTACTACAGTTCGAGCCCGACCAACGATCCTCCGGGCCCCGCGTCAGGTACGTATCGCGTTATGCGCGGCGACAGTGGGGGCACCGATACGAGCTACCTGCGCGTTGCGGTCCGGAGCTACCCCTACCCGGCGTTCCAGCACAGCGACGTAGGGTTCCGTTGCGCCGGGGACTGAATGTTTTAGGGGTGAGGCTTGAGGGGTGACGGACCATCGAAATTTTTTTTGAAAAATGAAAAAGTAGTTGCCTGCTATCCAGAAGGCGTACCCGGATATTTCATCTTAAAAGCGCTGAAAGCGCGAAGGTCTATAGCCCAGGGCGGAGCGCTGCGTCACGCGGTGCGAAGCCCTGGGGAACAAGAAGAAAAAACCGTAGAGCGCTGAAGGCGCGACATAAATGATCGGATCGCAAATATTTATGCCGCCCTTTCAGGGCTTGCCCTTGCGGGCAGGCGCCCTGCCTGCCCGCGCTGCAACGCAGCAGGCGGGGGCTGTAGAATGTCGCTCTTTCAGAGCTTTAATTGAATATTTGACTTTTTACGAGGGCATCAAGAAGGAGATGCCTGCTGTACAGAAGGCGTATAAGGCATGGTATAAGTGATTTCACCTTGTCCATCTTGACGCGGCCGGTGTAATCAGTTAAGCTTTACTTGGAAGGCTGGCCTCATGGAACCGTATCGTTTTACTGTGGAACTCTACCCGGACAAGGATGAGGGAGGCTATACTGCGGTTGTGCCTTGCCTGCCCGGTTGCGTCACCCAGGGAGAGACACTGGACCAGACCCTGGACCGGGCCCGGGAGGCCATTGAGGGATATATCGAATGCCTTAGAGAGGACGGCAAAGATATCCCGGTCGAGGAAGAACCTGAAGGCCGGTTCAAGGTCATCGTGGCCGCATGAGTCCGAGACTTGCCCGACTCACCGGCAAGGAGATGTGCTCCATCCTGGAGAAAAGAGGGTTTGTGCTGAAAAGAGTCAGGGGAAGTCACCACATTTACGCAAGACCCGGAATCGAGGGATATGTAACCGTCCCGGTGCATGGCAAGGAAATCCTCAAGCCCAAAACCCTCAAGTCCATCATCAAACAAGCCGAGTTGAACCACGAGGACTTCGTAAAATAAACCCTGTGATGTTCAAGCAGGGAGCGAGCCAAATCAGTCCCGGCCCCCTTCCCGGGCCGGTATTTTAATAAGCCCGGATATTTTGTCCTTATAAGCGCTGATGTCCCTGCTCAGGTTCGGTGGTGGCCCTCGGCGTGGGGGACCAGGGAGTGGGGCTTTTCCAGGCCGTTTGCCTCCATGAGCTCCCGGTCTCCGAGTATCTGTTCGGGCGCGCCGCTCCTTATGATTTTTCCGCTGTTTAAAAGCACGGCCCTCGAGCACAGGTCCAGGACCATCTCCAGGTCGTGTCCGGCCAGGATGCAGGTGTTCTCGAGTCCTGCAAGCTGCCGGATCAGGTTGCGCCTGGCCCGGGGGTCCAGGTTCGAGCCGGGCTCGTCCATGACCAGCACCTTGGGGTCCATGACCAGGACCCCTGCCAGTGCGGCCAGCCTCTTCTCGCCGCCCGAGAGGTGTCCGGGGAACTTCCCGGAAAGCTCTTCCATGCCCCGGTCTTCGAGTGCCTTTGCCACCCTGGATTCGAGCTCTTCATTCTTGATGCCGCGCTGGACAAGACCGAATGCCACGTCCTCGAACACGGTGGGCATGAAGAGCTGGTCGTCCGGGTCCTGGAAGATGAAGCCGATCTCCTCCCTCACCCGGTTCAGGTTCTTCTTGTTCACCTGTATGCCGTTGATGTGGATGGTCCCTTTTTGCGGAAAGAGGAAACCGAGCAGGCACTTTGCAATGGTGGTCTTGCCGGCGCCTGACGGTCCGACCAGTGCCACCCGCTCTCCGTGCTCGATGCACAAGGTTATGCCCTCGAGCGCACCGGTCCCGTCGGGGTAGGTGTATGACACGCCCTCGAGCGAAAGCGCGTGGTTCATATGCTGAGCCATATTTCTCCCATCCAGTGAGTTACAGGGAGGAAGCGGAAGAGCGCGCAGAAGAGGACCACGGCCGCGAGAAAAAAGCTGTCCGCGGTCCGCCACCTGAGCAGGTGGGCGGTCTTGATCTCGCGGTCGAGCCCTCTTAGCTTCATGGCCATCCATACCTCGTGGGCCCGGTCCATGGACCTTGAGAGCAGCGAGCCGATCATGGAAGCGGCCACGGAGAGGGACACCCTGGAGGAGGGGCTTCTAAGGTCCCTCGCCCTTTTCATGCGGCCGGCCTCCCCGGCAATGAGGAAGAAGTAGCGGTAAAGCAGCATGAGCTGCACAACCATCGGTCCGGGCACGCCGAGCGAGCGCATGGCCTGGGTAAGTTGCGCAAAGCTGGTGGTGGCCACCAGCACGGTGGCTGCGAAGATGCAAAGCAGCGCCCGGAGCATGATGGAGAAAAAGCTTACCCATCCGCCTGAGATGCTGAGAGCGCCTATGTGCATGAGTGGAGCGCGGTCAATCAGGGGATTGAAGGCGCCCACCAGCACCACGAACGGAAGCGCGATCAACAGGCGCTTTATGATAAAACCGAATGGAACAAAACCGAGCACGGCTGCGAAAACCAGGATGGCGAAGAAAGGGAGAAGCTCGGCCACCGCGTACTTGTCAAAAGAGACCACGGCGATAATGTAGATGAAGCTTGCGAGCACCTTGGCCCGGGGATCGAGGCGGTGGATCATGCTGTCGGTCCGGGCGTGCCTGTCAAGGGCGTAGGCGTCGAGATGGCTCATGCCGCGATGTCCTCCTGGAAGCTTCTACCCGGATTTTGACCAGCGGCGGAGCATCAGGGCCGCCAGGCCCAGGATTACTACCAGGCACAGAACCATGATGGAGCCCAGCACCCCGGAAAGGCTGGTCCCGCCCGAGACATCGGGCCAGCTCTCGGATGCTCCTTCTTCCGTGGCCTGGCCCTGCGGGGGGCTCTTGAAACCGTAATCAGGAAGGAACGATGTCTTCTCCTGGATGTCCTGGAGCCTGCCGGCCACCGTGCTCTCCGTAGGATGGGGCTTCTCCCGGACCTGGCTCTTCTCAAGGGACCATTCAAGTCCGTCGGGGCTTTGGGAAGCGAACCACGAGACCACGCCTCCCACCAGCACGGCCGTGATGAAAAAGGCCACAAGCGCCGGATAAAGGGAGAGCCGGGGTGCAAGACCGGACAGGCCGGATAAAGGGCCGTGTTCGAGAAGCTCCGGCCGGGCGCGGTATACCAGGTTTATCACCGCAACCGTGATAAAGCCCTCGACCAGCCCGATGGGAAGGTGAATGCCGGCCATGAGCAGGCTGAACTCAAAAACAGGAAGCTCGCTCCTGCCAGAGAGCACGGTCTCAATTACCACGGAAAAAGCCCCCAACTCGAAAGCCGCCACCGATGCCAGCACCAATACTAATGAGAGCAATGCCTTGGAGTTCTTGTTCACCACGCCCGCAAGCCTTAAGATCAGGTAACCCCCGAAGCAGGTATAAAACCCCATGTTCCAGATATTTGTGCCCAGTGCGAGCAGGCCGCCGTCCCCGAAGAACAGGGCCTGGACAACCAGTATGGAAGCAAGTGTGATAAAAGCCGCATAAGGCCCCAAAAGAACCAGGAGCAGAATCCCGCCCACCAGGTGGCCGGAGCTGCCGGTGCCGGGAATGGTGAAGTTTATCATCTGGGCCGCGAAGACAAATGCCCCCAGCACGCCCATCATCGGCGCCTTGGTCTCGTCCGCCTCGGCCGCGAGCTTCCTGGCCGAGTACGAAAGCGTTGCGCCGCTGGCGACCACAAAGGCCCCCCCTACCTGGGGGGACAGGAGGGCGTCAGCCATGTGCATGCGGCAAAGCCCCCGAACGTATCCTGTTTCCAGCGCTTAACACGTTATTTTGAAAGGTAACACCGCAGTCTATCGCTGTCAAATTCAAGATAAACCCGGCATCACTGATTAAGGGCTTAGAAGGTTTTATGGGCTCTTGCTTTCTCCCGCGCACAAGCGCTTTCGTGCCGGGCGGGTCAGGAGTATCTGGCGAGGAGCTTGTTCACGTCCTGGTCCCGGCACTGGCGGTGTCGCCCTTAGGCCCGTCAACTCATGCGCCCGAGTTTTTGTTTATTATTGCGCGTACTCGTAACGCTCGGGGTACACGCCGGTCATGATCCAGTGGGTGATGTCTGTTGAGAGCCTGCCCGCGAACCCCGCGGGTTCGGGGTCGTGTATCCAGAGCTCATATGCGTTTTTGGATATCTCTTCTCCCCGGTGCGAGAGGCCGAGTGATAGGCGGGGTCTCTTGCAGTCACCGGGTATCTTCATCTCGATCTCCCCGAACCTGGTGACCGCGTCCTCCGCCACGTCCGCGCTCCAGGAGCCGGCGTCCTTTTCGCATACCTTGGCGCTGACCCGGGCTTGTCTGAATGATTTGTGCAGGTCGTTCACCACCATGACCCCGGCCTTGAAGGTGTCCCCCGGCTGCCAGGCCCGGTCCTCGTAGGCCGCGGTCACCAGCACCGGGTTGAAGGCGTCCTTCAATACGTGATAGGCCCTCTTGGGTTTAAGCTCGTAGTCTATAACGGACCAGGATACGGCCGGCCAGGCGTCGTTCAGCATCCACAGGGCGATGCCCGAGGTCCTGTACTTGTCCTGCCGCCAGTGCTCGATCCCCCGCTGGAGAAAGTGGGCCTGTATGGCCTGGCTGGCCTCGACGTAGGACTCCAGGTCGCCGTCGTGTCCGATCACCGGCACGTACTTATTCATCTTTGTAACGCCGATGTCGTGGTGTACGAAGGCCTGGTTGTCCGGGGGCCATCGGTACTGCGGGGAGAAGTACTTCTCGATTGTTGATACCTCGGGCATGGCCTGGAGCCCGAACTCGGAGGGGAATGGAGACTCATCCTCGAAGTAGTCCAGTAGGTTCCCCATGCCGTGCCATACGACCCAGTTGTGCGAGTCCCCTTTTACGGGTGAGCCCGGAAGGAAGCGCCTGGTGGGGTCGAGCTCCCCGGTCGCGCTCTCCATTATGCTCACCACGTGCCTGTTCTGCTTTATGTTGAACTCGTTGCCCCCGCACCACATGACCAGTGAGGGATGGTTCCTGAGCTGGCGTACTATCTCGGTTGTCTCCTGCTGGACCAGGTCCTTGTATTGCCTGGTCCGTGGGTAGCTCCTGAGGAAAACACAGGCAAAGGGGAACTCCTGCCACACCATGATGCCCATGCGGTCACATAGGTCGTAAAACTCGCGTCGCTCGCGGTTGCCCCCTCCCCACACCCTGACCATGTTCATGCCGGCCTCTTTGGCCATGCCCAATAATTTTCCGTATCGCCCGTCTCCGGCCCTGCCGTACATGCAATCCAGGGGCACCCAGTTGGCCCCCCGCATGAACTCGCGCCTGCCGTTTACATAGAGCACCCAGTGCTCGAATCCTTCGGGCGCGTCCGGGTTTTTGCCCCACTCGATCTCTCGGATGCCGAAGGTCTCGCCGGCTATATCGGACTCCAAGTCGTTCACGTATACCTTCGCAACGGCGAGGTAGGTGCTGGGGTCGCCCATGTCCCACGGCCACCACAGCTTGGGGTCCGGGACGGTGATGCTCATGCTCTTTGTGCCCTCGATGTTCCCAGGCCCCAATGCGATTGATTTCTTTATCGGTTCTTTTTTGGAGTCTACCTCGCTTATCTCTACTTTCAGCGTGCACGGCTTTTCGGCTTCGCCTGCCAGGTCCACCTCGATGTCCAGCCTCCCGTCCAGGTGCGGCTTTACGAACACGTCTTTTATGCGCACCTGCCCGGTCTCGTAAAGGTATACCCTGTCCCAGATCCCCGCTCCTTTCAGCCTGGGCGCAAAGTCCCAGTCAAAGCTCATCTGGGTCTTTAAGTACTTCCTCCTCTGGCCGATGTTTATGCCGGCGATCTTTTTTAAAAGCTCGGTCTTCGGCGGCTCAATCCCGAAGAGGACCACGGAGAGGTGCTGCTCTCCCGAGGGGTCCAGGTGCCCGGTCAGGTCCAGGTCAACCCTGGAGAACATGCCCTCGCGCCTTTTGACCAGAACCTCGTTGTTCAGCTCAATTTGCGAGATGTAGTCAATGCCCATGAAGAGGATACGCAGCCTCTTGCCCGGCTTCTCCTGGTACTTGAAGGAGGTCTTGTACTGCCAGGCCCTCTTGTCCACCCACTGCACCTTTTTTGAGTTCATGTCCTTGTACGGGTCTGGGATCCTTTCGGCCCGCATGAGCGCGGTGAAAACGTCTCCCGGGACCTTTGCGGGCATGCACTCGGGCCTCTGCTCCAGGGTGTCGCGGTCGAGTTCGCAGAGCTGAAATTCCTCGAGCTGCTGGACGACAATACGCAAGGGATTAGAGCTGGACACCTCTATGATGTCGCTGCAATCGGATTCAGAGGAAGCGATCAGCGCGCAGGCCGCGGCCGTTACAATTATTGAACTCGCGATCTGGAGCTTTTTCCCGTGCATTATACTTATGTGTTTACCTGCTTTTACTTCTCGATCCCTGAGAGCGCCTGGTCCAGCACCGGCATGAGCGAATCAATATGGCCTTTCTCGATGATGAGCGGCGGCGCGAACCTTAGCACGGTCTCCGCGGTGCAGTTTATTACCATGCCTCGCGAAAGACAATGGGTCACCGCCTCCTTGCCTGGCCTGTCCAGGACAAGCCCCAGGAGCAGGCCCATGCCGCGCACTTCGCTCACGCAGTCGTGCTCCCTGGACAGCCCGGTGAGCTTTTGCCTGAAATATTTCCCGGTCTCCCTCACGTGTTCTAGCAGAGAGCCGTCCTCGAACTCCGCGGCCACTGCAAGGCCCGCGGCGCATGCCAGGAAGTTGCCCCCGAAGGTGGCCGCGTGCGAGCCCGGCCCGAGGGCCGCGGCCGCTTCATTTGTGGCCAGCACCGCGCCCACGGGGAAGCCGTTCCCGAGCGCCTTTGCAAGGGTCATCACGTCCGGGCTCACACCCCACCTCTGGTGCCCGAACAACTCCCCCAGCCTGCCCATGCCGGTCTGTATCTCGTCGAATATAAGCAGCACCCTGTTCTCATCGCAGATACTGCGCAAGCTCTCAAGGTAGCCCTCGCCGGGCGCCCGCACCCCGCCCTCGCCCTGCACCGGCTCGACCATGACCGCGGCGGTTTTGGGTGTTATGACACTCTCCACCGCGGCGGGGTCGTCATAGGGCACCAGGGTGACGCCCGGCACCAGCGGCTCAAAGCCCTTCCTCACCTTTTCCTGGCCGGTGACCGAGAGCGAGAACATGGTCCTGCCGTGGAAAGACCCTTTAGTGCTTATTATCTCGAATGCGCCTTCCTTGTTCTTCGCCCCCCACTTCCTGGCGAGCTTCAATGCGGCCTCGTTGGCCTCGGTGCCGGAGTTTGCGAAGAACACCTTGTCCGCGAAAGAGCGCTCGCACAGCCACTTGGCAAGCTCGACCTGGGGCTTTATGTGGAAGAGGTTAGAGGTGTGCATTAGAGTTCTCGCCTGCTCGCCTACAGCCTTTGCCACACCGGGGTGGGCGTGGCCCAGGCCGGCCACGGCTATGCCGGCGATGAAGTCCGTGTACTCCTTACCATCGGTATCCCAGAGCTTTACGCCCTCCCCCCTTACAAAGGCCACCGGGAGACGGGCGTAGGTGCTCATGAGGTATGATTCGCTGTCCTCTATAATTCCCATCAGATATTCGTTTTACATCCCGCGTTTTATTTCTTATACGGCCTGAAAGCCGCCCATTCAGGGCTTGAAAGGTTTGGAGACCCACTTCCCCAGGGCTGCGTCCCTGACGGGACTTGCCCCGGGCTTTAGGCTGTCGCTCTTTCAGAGTTTTTCAAGGATTAACCTTTTATCCTTTTAGGCTTTTATCTCGGTTCCCACTCCCTTGTCCGTGAATATCTCCAAGAGCAATGCGTGGGACACTCTTCCGTCAATTATGTGGGCTTTTTTGACCCCGGCCTCCAGTGCCTCGAGCGCGCACCTGGTCTTTGGTATCATGCCTTGTTCTATCACGCCCTCTTTTATAAGGTGGTTGGCCTCCGCGCGGGATATGGTGGGCATGAGCTCACCCTCCCGGCCGTTGACACCGGGCACGTCGGTCATAAGAATCAGCTTCTCCGCCTTGATGCTCGCTGCCACTGCCGAGGCCACCAGGTCGGCGTTTATGTTGTATGCCTGCCCTTTATCGTCCACGCCTATAGGAGCGATCACCGGGATCATCTTGCGGTTGCACAGTCCCATCAGGAACTCTGAGTCCACCTGCTTGACCCTGCCTACGTGTCCCAGGTCAATTATCTCTGGAGCCCTGCTCTGGTCATCCACTGGAAGACGGTATGGCTCGGCCTTGATCATGGCCCCGTCCCTGCCCGATAGCCCCATTGCCTGCCCGCCCGCGGACGCGATCCTGGTGACTATCCTTCCGTTGACCGTTCCCCCCAGCACCATCTCCACCACGTCCAGCACCCGGTCATCCGTGACCCTCATCCCCTCCACGAAATCGCACTCCACACCCAGCTTCTCAAGCAGTTCCCCTATCTGGGGGCCCCCGCCGTGCACCACTAAGGGATGCATGCCCACGGCCTTGAGCAGCACCACGTCCTCGGCAAAGGCCCGCTCCAGCTCAGGGTCCAGCATGGCGGCGCCGCCCAGCTTTACCACCATAAGCTTGTCAGCGAACCTTTGTATGTATGGCAGGGCCTCGGCCAGCACCCGGGCCCTGAAAAGAGCCTCCTCCATCAGCCTCCTCCATGGGCCAGCATCTTTTTAAGCGACTCCG
This sequence comes from uncultured bacterium, assembly GCA_964650485.1. Taxonomy (GTDB): domain Bacteria; phylum RBG-13-61-14; class RBG-13-61-14; order RBG-13-61-14; family DATKZS01; genus CAZYTX01. The sequence goes on from CAZYTX010000001.1 coordinate 139,464, forward strand.
CTTCCTTGGCTTTCATTTTCAGCTCGTCGTTCAGCTTCTGCAGGTTGCGGTTGGCCCCGATGATCTCCTCTACGCTGTGGTTCAACTGTTCGTAGAGCTTCATGTTGCGGATGGCTATGGCCAGGCTGTCAGCCACGTCCTTCAAGAGCTCGGCATCCTCCTTGACAAAGGGATCGCCCCGCTTGTTGAGGAGCCTTATCACACCGATGGTGCTCCGCGATATCTTTATGGGGGCCACCAGCATGTTCTTTATCACCCCTTTCCAGGGCCACTCGACCTCGGCTATGTAGCGCTTGTCCTTTGCGGGGTCGTTTGAGAGGAACATTTTTCCCTGCTCCGCCACCTTGCCTGTAATGGACTCTCCCATGGATATTATGGTCTTCTTGGTCATGGGCTTTTCACCGTTGTATCCCACCTTTAGCTCCAGGTGTTCAGAGAAGTCGTCCTTCAAGAACACCGCGGCGCAGACCACGTTCAGCATGTCCTGGCACTTCTTGACCAGGTCGTGGAGCATCTCCTCCGGCTCCAGGTAGTGGATGAGTATCTTCTGGAACTCGATCAGCCTGCCAAGCCGGGACCGGTCCCGCTCGATCTCGGACACCTGGATGCCAAGCTGCAGGGCCGCGGACACGTGGTGGCTCATGGTGCGCAAAAGGTAGAGGTCGTCCTCGTCAAAAGCGCTCCGGTCCTTCTTGTCGTTCCCGTTTATGACCCCCACTATCTTCTCGCCTATTATCAGCGGCGCGATCACAAAGGAAGGGGTCTTATACTGGGACGAGTACTCGCTCTCCGAGACCCTCTCGTCCTCGGCCACGTCGGTCACAAGCAGTGCCTCGCCGGTCTCGAACACGTGACTGGACATGCTTTTCTTGGCCGGCCTGGACTCCTCTTTTATCAGGGTCTTGCTCATTCCCACTGACACGGCCACCTTGAGGCTGTTGTCGCTGGTGTCCAAGAGCATTATGCTCACCCGCTCGCACTCGAGCAAATCGGCCACCATCTTTACCGCGCTCTCCAGGAGGTCGTACTCCTCGGCCAGGGCCTCGATCTTGATGTCACTAGTGACCATTGTGCTGAGTTGCCTGGCCCCGCTCTCCAGGCTTGCCAGCCTGTCGAGCTTCTTCTTCTGGTCCCTCTGCAGCCGGCAGTACTCCATGGCCCTCTCCACCGCCAGCACCAGCTCCTGGGGGCTCAAGGGCTTGACCTGGTAGTCGAAGGCCCCCCTTCGGAGAGCCTGAAGCACCATCCTCTTCTCGTCGTGGGCGCTCAACATGATCACGGGCACGTGGCTGTTGTTTGACCTTATCTTGGAGAGCACTGCCAGGCCGTCCATGCCCGGCATGACCACGTCCAGCAGCACCGACTCGATGGTGTGTCCCTTTGATATAAGGTTCAGGGCCTCCTTGCCGTCCTTTGCCTGCAGCACCTTGTGTCCGGCCTTGGCCAGGACATCGGTCACCATCTCCCGATAAAAAAGCTCGTCATCCACAACCAGAACCTTTGACATCTTAAGGCTCCTTTTACCCCCCCCGCCTCACAGGATGTAGCGGCTCAGGTCCTCGTCCCCGGCCAGGTCGTGGAGCTTCTCTTTTACATAGTCCGCGTCCACCACCACCCTGGCCCCGCTCATCTGGGGCGCGTTGAAAGATATCTCCTCTAAAAGCTTCTCCATTACGGTCTGCAGTCTCCTGGCACCGATGTTTTCCGTGGTCTCGTTGACCCTCTCGGACAGCTCGGCAATGGCCTCGATAGCGTCCTCTTTGAACTCCATGGACACCCCCTCGGTCTCCAGCAATGCCTTGTACTGGGTGACCAGGGCGTTCTGCGGCTCGGTGAGAATGCGCACGAACTCGTCTTTGCCTAAACTTCCCAGCTCCACCCTTATGGGGAACCTGCCCTGCAGCTCGGGTATCAGGTCCGAGGGCTTGGATGCGTGGAAAGCGCCCGAGCTTATGCACAGGATATGGTCGGTCCGCACCATGCCGTACTTGGTGGCCACTGTGGACCCCTCCACTATGGGCAGGATGTCCCTCTGCACTCCCTCCCTGCTCACGTCCGGTCCCGCTCCCTGCTGCCTGCCGGCTATCTTGTCTATCTCGTCAATGAAGAGTATCCCGGACTCCTGGGCACGGATGAGTGCCTCCTGCACCACCTTGTCACGGTCTATGAGCCTGTCCTCCTCCTCGGCCATGAGTATCTCTCTGGCCTCGCTCACCCGGAGCCTGCGCTTCTTGGTCTGCTTGCCCCCCATCATGCTCCCGAGGGCGTCCTGGAGGTTCACCGCCATCTCCTCGATCCCGCCGCCGGTGAAAATCTGCATCACCCCCCCGGGGTGGGCGGCAACCTCCACGTCCACGTACCTGTCCTCGATCTGACCGCTTTCAAGCATTTTCCTGAACTTCTCCCTGGTGGTTTCATATGCATCATCCCTCTGCTGCTCGCCGGGCTGGTTCTCGTATTCGCTCCCCATGGCGAAGGGGCCGGAGGCCGACACCTGCGAGGACGCCGGAGGTGGCACCAACAGGTCCAGGAGCCGCTCCTCCACCAGCTCCCGGGCGCGGCCGTGGACCTTTTCGCGCTCCTCGTCCTCCACCAGCCCCATGGAGACCTCGACCAGGTCCCGCACCATGCTCTCCACGTCACGGCCAACATAGCCCACCTCAGTGAACTTGCTGGCTTCCACCTTGACAAAGGGGGCTCCCGAGAGCCTTGCAAGTCTCCTGGCTATCTCTGTCTTTCCCACTCCGGTAGGCCCTATCATTATGATGTTCTTGGGCAGGATCTCGTCGCGCAGGTCCTCGTCCACCCGCTTCCTGCGCCACCTGTTGCGCAGGGCTATGGCCACCGCTTTCTTGGCCTGGTGCTGTCCCACGATGTACTTGTCAAGCTCAGCCACTATGTCCCTGGGGGTAAATGCCCAAGGGTCTTTTTGGGTTTTATCTTTTGCCGGCAGCCTTTTCTCAAACATTTTTAACCCTCACATCCCTTATTGCTTCGATTCCATCTCGTCGAAAACAAGCTGGTCATTGGTGTATATGCACATCTCCGCGGCTATCATCATTGATTCCTCGGCAACCTGTTGCGCATCCATGTCAGCGTGCTTTACCATGGCCCTGGCCGCGGCCGCGGCGTACGGCCCGCCCGAGCCGATGGCCAGCACCCCCTCCTCCGGCTCGATCACGTCCCCGTTGCCGGAGATGAGGAAAGCCTCCTCCTCGTTCGCCACTATCATCAAAGCCTCCAGCCGGCGCAAGGCCCGGTCAGTGCGCCAGTCCTTGGCAAGCTCCACCGCGGCCCGCCGCAGGTTGCCGGTGTGGGCTTTTAGCTTGCCCTCGAAGCGCTCGTACAGGGTGAAGGCGTCCGCGGTGCTGCCGGCGAAGCCCGACATGACCTTGTCCTGGTAAAGCCTCCTCACCTTTTTGGCCTTGTGTTTTAGCACGGTGGCCTCGAAGGTCACCTGCCCGTCGCCCGCGAGCACCACCTTTCCCTTGTGTCTCACCAGCAATATAGTGGTCCCTCTAATCATCCTTTCCCCTGTCCTCCTTTGCTCTGGGGTGGGCCCGGTCATATACCTTTGCAAGCTCGGCCAGGCTGGTGTGGGTGTACTTCTGGGTGGTTGACAGGCTCTCGTGGCCCAGAAGCTCCTGGATGCTTCTGATGCCCATTCCCGAGTCCATGAGGTGTGTGGCAAAGGAGTGCCGCAAGGTATGCGGGCTTATCCTCCTCGTGAGCCCGGCCTTCACGGCCCACTCGTCAAGTATCTGCGCCACCCGCCGGGTGGATATCCTCCTGCCACGCGCGCTCAGAAACAGGGCCTTTTGCGCGTCATCGTCGTGTACGCTCGGCTTGAACCTCGGCTTGTCCTCGATAACGAACTCTATCAGCCGGGCGCACCTCTTGTTTATAGGCACCATCCTCTGCTTGTTCCCTTTTCCCAGGACCCTCACCAGCCGGCTTTTCAGGTCAACGGCCTCAACGTCCAGCCCCGCAAGCTCGGAGAGCCTGAGACCGCCGCCGTAAAAAAGCTCCATTATGGCGCGGTCGCGCCTGCCCGGGTGCGTGTCCTCGGGCGGTGCATCAAGGATCGCCAGCACCTCGTCCACGGATACGACCGAAGGCAGGAGCTTGTCCTTCACCGGGGTCCGCACCAGGGCCGCGGGGTTTACCGCCACTGCTTCCTCCCTCATGAGAAAGCGGAAAAAAGACCGGATGGACGCCGCGGCCCGCTCCACCGTGGCCGGCTTGTGGGTCTTTGACAGGCTTGCAAGGTATGTCCGCACCAGCCTGCGGTCAACCCGACCGGGCTCCGTAAGGCCCTGCGGGCGCCTGTCGGAGAGGAAACCTATGAAATCGGAAAGGTCCCTAGTATAGCTGGAAACAGTGGCCGGGGACAGGTTCCTCTCGATCTCAAGGTACCTCTCGAACTCTAGCAGCCAGTCTCCAAACCCCTTGCCCACTACTTGGATTATAGGTCACAAGCACATGTTGTTCAAGAGCACTCATCGTGGCGTTTTATCTTGTCTTTTATCCTTGGCCGGGCTTCCTCGAAGATGGGCTCTGCGAACTCCAGGGTCCAGGTCCGATCCTCGAAGGAACGGGTCTCCACCTGTCTCAAGAACCTAGTCTCGAAGTCCTCTATCTTGCGGCCGTAGAGGTGGTAAGAGTCCGACTCGTCAACGTACCGGGCCAGGCGCACCTTTTGCCCGGTCCTCTCCGACACGCCGCCAGCCACCTCGGCCATCAGGTGTATGAGCGCGAAGCAGTTCATGAAAGCGGCCTCGTATGCATCCCTGGAGCGGAAGCGCACGTTCATGTTGAGGCAAAGGGCGCCGCCCTCGTCCGGGAGCATGCGGAACCACAGCGACTGCATGCACGCGGGATCGTGTATGCCGACATCCTCCCACACCTTCCATATCACCGCCTGCTGCCGCCTGGAGTGGGGATTTTTCGAGAGTCCTTGAATGACGGCCTCGATCTGGTCGAAGCTCTTTTCCAGACCCGGCACCCGGAAGTCCCTCATCCGCTGGTGGTAGGTGTACTCCCAGCGCTCGTCATCCGGGTCGCCCGGGTCCCTGCACCAGTGGTCCTTTATGCCGAAGATCACCTCCTGCCGGTACTCCTCCAGGGCGTCCAGGCCGCCGGGAAAAGACCTGTGGATCACCGGCTCGGAAAAGGGATCGTCCACAACCATCCTCATGGTGCAGTCCAGGCCGGGCGGGTCCGCGAAATTTCCGGATCCGTCCTTGCGGTCGTACTCGGTGCGCACGTCGCACCCGTATGCATAGAGCGCGAGCAGACTCAGCTCCCAGGTCTCTGCCAGGCCCTTGCCGCGCACCGCAATCACGGGTATACTTCCGCTTTTTCCAGGGTGCTCCAAGAACACCATGTCCGAAAAGCCCGGAGCCAGTTGAGCCACGGCCCGCTCTCTTGCGCGCTCTTTGCCGGCAGCCATTATCCTCCCACCCTCTCCCGCTCTACTCACTCTCCTGCTTCCTGCTTTTTCTTAAGCTCCGGGGGCAGGGGTTTCACCGATACGTGGAACACTGACCTGTAATCAGATACGTCAGGGTCGCGCGGGAACCACATTATAGTGACCAGCCTTCCGGCAGGGTCCTTGTAAGTGAGGCCGTTGTCCAGGCCCATGACCATCTTGTAGCCTTTTTCACTCACCGCCCTTTTAAAGAACTTTGACAGGTCCTCTGTGTCTTCCTTGGTCCCGTAGCTTAAAATGAGCGCGTCCTGGCCCTGGCTCGCCTCCAGCCTGCGCTGCACCGCGTCCGGATACAGGGGCAGGGACTTTATGATCTCCTGCCGGGCCCGCTCGGCCGGGTCTCCCCCGGCGTCCTCCTTCTCGCAGCCCGGCCCGGCGCACAGAAAAAGCGCGATAATCAGAAGGTACACCGTCTTCTTTTCATTATCTCTCATGGCATCCTCCATATAAACCTTCGCATAGAAAACGGAAGAATTGTTTCTCGCAAAGGCGCAAAGAACGCAAAGAAAAAAACAGAAGTAAATAAAACACCCATCCTTTTTAAAAAATCATTTCCAACTCTTCCAAATAGCGGACCGGGCACATGGTAGGCTTGCTTATTGGCCATGCTTCTTTGCATCCGGTCACTGTCATATTTATAAAAATAAATTCCCTCCTCCTCTGCGCCTTTGCGCCTCTGCGTGAAATAAATGTATCCTTTCGGGCAATAGCTCAGCCGATGGTGTCCGTTTTCATATAGCCCCTCAAGGCCTCGGGAACGTCCACCCTGCCGTCGGCCCTCTGGAAGTTCTCCAGGACGGCCACCAGGGTCCTGCCCACGGCCAGGCCGGAGCCGTTGATGGTGTGCACCAGCTCGGTGCCTTTCTTCCTCGACTTGGGCCGGTACCGGATGTTGGCCCTCCTCGCCTGGAAGTCGCGGCAATTGGAGCAGGATGATATCTCGCGGTACCTGTTCTGGCCCGGCAGCCACACTTCAAGGTCATAGGTCCTGGCCGCGGCGAAGCCCATGTCTCCGGTGCACAGGATGACCACCCTGTACGGAAGCTCCAGCATCTGCAGGGCGGTCTCCGCGTCCGATGTCAGGGCCTCGTGCTCTTGGTCGCTCTGCCCTGGGGTGGTGAACTTGTAGAGCTCCACCTTGTTGAACTGGTGCTGCCTGATCAGCCCCCGGGTGTCCTTGCCCGCGGCCCCGGCCTCGCTCCGAAAGCAAGGGGTGTAGGCGCAGAACTTTGCAGGCAGATCGTCCTCCATAAGTTTCTCGTCCCGGAACATGCTGGTCAGGGGCACCTCAGCGGTGGGCACAAGGTAGTAGCCAAAGGGCTCGGTCCTGAAAAGGTCGTCCTCGAACTTTGGCAGGTTCCCGGAGCCGATCAGGGTGTCGCGGTTGGCCAGGAACGGGGGCATGACCTCTGTGTAGCCGTGCTCCCCGGTGTGCAGGTCCAGGAAAAAGCTCATAAGCGCGCGCTCCAGCCGGGATGCCATGCCTTTCAGCATGACGAACCTCGATCCCGCTATCTTGGCCGCCCTCTCGAAGTCGAACAGGTCGAGCGTCCTGCCAAGCTCCACGTGGTCCTTGGGCTCGAAGTCGAACTCGGAGGGCTCGCCCCATTTGCGGACCTCCACGTTCTCCGACTCGTCGGCTCCCGAGGGAACGGACTGGTCCGGGATATTGGGAAGGTAGAGCATGCGCTCGCGAATCTTTGCGTCGAGCCCCCGTATGCTTTCATCCGAGCCGGCTATCTGGTCTGAGAGAGATTTCATCTCCCGCTTTATATTCCCTGCCTCCTCCTTTTTCCCCTCCCCCATGAGCCTGCCTACCTCTTTGGAGCCCTTGTTCAGCCTGTTCTTCTGCTCGTCGAGCTCGGCTTTCATGCTTCTTCTTTTCTCGACGAGCTCCTTCAGCGAGGCCAGGTCGAACTCCACCCCCCTGTCTGAGAGGGCCTTCTCCACCGCGGCGAGACCCTCATCGCCAAGCAGTATCCTCTGGTCGAGCATTACAGTTGGCAAGATAACAAAGGGGCCCGCAAGGGTCAAGCAGCGGGCGGACCTTCACCGGTGGACGGCTCCCTTTTAAGCCCTGATACGGCAAGGAATATAGCGCCGGCCAGCCAGCGGATTATGCTGATTGATATGCTCCACAGAAGCGAGAAGGCGATGAGGGAGGCGGGGTCCGCGGCGTGCTCGAACAAAAGCTTCCAGCCCGCCTGTGTGGTTCCCAGCCTTCCCGGGGTGGGTACGGCGCTTATGAGCAGCACCAGCGGCCCCATGAGCACCAGGCTCTTGACGGGAAGCAGGACATGACATGCCCGCAGGGCCAGCCAGGTGAAGATGAGCCAGTTGCCGGCCTGCACCAGCCTGAACCCGATGGCAGCGAGGTAGTCTACGGGCCTTGCCTTGTCAAAGGCAATGGTGAGCCTTTTCTTCATCCGCACCCTGAGCGGGTTCTTGAAACGGTTCGACCAGAAGATGAAGTGCAGGATTATCAGCGGCCACGAGATCATGAGCCAGCGCACCATCACCTCCCACTCGGGTGAGCCCCTGAACCCCGGCGACGCCATCTGGTCAATGAAGAACACCAGCGCGATGGTGGGCAGCACCATTATGGTCACCAGGCTGTTGAACATAATGAACAGTATGGAGCCGGTGACCTCGGAGAGCGGCTTGCCCGTGCGCCTGCTCACCAAAAAGGCCAATCCCCCCTGGCCGTAGAGGAACCCGAGCGAGAGCAAGAGATAGGACTCGCCCCTGGTGACCAGCACGGTCTTGAAGTCCATGGACGGGTTGAAGCGGTTGAAGAGCCAGTAGTGAGTGACCGAGTCCGTTAGCAGGGTGACGAGCGCGAATGTGAGGGCCACGCCGGAGAAGAAGAAGGGATCGGTCCTCTTGAGTGCGGAAAGCACCTCTTGGGGAGGCGTCTTCTTGAAGAGCCAGGCCAGTATGACAATGGCCGCGACCCACATCACGGCCCTGTAGACCCATTTTTTCCGGGCCGGCTCTTGCTCCTGCATTAATGGCGGCCCCGTCAAGGTGCGATCATGCCGCGCTGGTGAACCACTCGGGCACGGTCTCGGAGATGCACCTTACAATCTCGCGGTCATGCTCGCTGAGCGCGCCCCTTTTGATCAGGCTCTCCACGGTGTTGTAGAGCACCACCATCCTCCCGCCGGTGTGAATCATTGCCGGGTAGTACTCGTTCACAAAGAACTGCTTGAGGCGAAAGCGGTCCGTTTCATCCTGCGCCATCTCCTTTATCCTGTCCATGAGCTCTGAGCCTGTAAGCCCCTGCAGCCCGGCCTTGGGCGAGAGCATCTTCACAGCGGTGTCCTCGAGTCCGCGCAGGCTCTTCATGGTGAGCCTCCAGTGTTCCATGATCCCCAGAGAGTTTATCGTCAGGGTGTTGGTGGTTATTGTGTTGTTCTCGCGGTCCACCTTCACCCCCTGGAGCTGCGGCATGAAGAAGTTGTCCGAGATGCACGCGAACGCGCCCACCCCGCCGGCAAAGGGCCGCTCCAGGATATCCTTAACGGTGAAGAAAGGCTTTTGCTCGAAGCGGGCGTCGTGGATGAGCATCAGCTCCTCCTCGGTGTAGTGGAAGCGCTCGTCCCACAGCTCCTCCGGGGTCAGGTCCTTCCTGGTGAGCGAATGCTGGCTGGTGAGCATTCCCAGGCCCTGGCCGCCGCGCCACACAAGCGGCAGCACGCCCACCGCCCACTCGGCGCTCCCCCCGATCTCGCCTATCATGCTGTTCAGCGGCCTCTTGTCCGGGAACTCGAGCCCATCGAGGCCCATCACCAGGGCCGGGAACAGGTCCCCGTCCTTGTCAAAGGGCGTTGCCACCCCCAGCTTGTTTAGCTGGTCCATGGCCGGCCGGTGCCGCGGCCTGTCAAGGAAGTACGCGGTGAGCTTGTTGAAGTCCTTGAACCCGTATGCGCCCGCTATGATGTCGGCTTCCTCTTTCAGGTCGGTGTCCCGGGGGTTGAACTCCGGGAAGGGGGCCCCAGCCAGCCACCTCTCGACGTAGATGTCGGGCAGGTGCCTTTTAACGTTGGACTCGGTTATAAAGAGCGCGGTCAAAGAGCTGTGCTCGCCCTTTACCGACTTTCCGGTCCCCTCAATCACGTCTGAGCCCATTGAGAGCATGGTGACCTCCGGCCCCAGGCCCCGGCCGTAGAGCCGGCAGTGCTCCTCCTTGCCGAACAGGGTGCCCACCGCTATGGTGGGGTTCCCGCCCGGCTCCACCCCGGGCTTTGCCCGCACCCCCTCGGTTATGGCGCTCTCGATCACCACCTCCTCGCCCGGCTCCAGGGTCTCGGTGGTTATCTGCATGGTCTCGGACATGACCTGGGCCGCGGTGCGGTCGTTCATACGCTTTAATTTGTTCACCAGGCCCTTGGTCTGCTTGTCCTTTGGCGCCTCTCGCAATGCCCCAAAGCCGTGAAGGGCCACCGCGGCCGCGGGCAGGGCCGCGGCCAGGAGCACGGCCTGCCTGAGCTGCTTGCTCCTGAAGGTGCCCAGGTTTGAGAGGCGGTTTGGCGTGTCCTCGACCATGAACACCGAGCCGCTTGCGAGCTCCAGCCCGTAGAAGCCCAGGACCTCCTGGTGGCGGAGGTTGAAGGTTGACACCTTCTCCTTTGAGAGGTGATAAGGCTCGTGCCGGCCGTTATATGCCGGGCGGGCGTCTTTTATGTCATATCTCAGATTCATGCGGACTCCTTTATCACTATTTCTCCGCTGTCACCGTCCACCTCCACCTGGTCGCCGGTCTTGATCCTTTCAAAGATGTCATCCTCTCCGTACTCGACCAGGGGGACCCCCTTTTGGAACCAGACGCTTGCCAGCACCGGCCCCGATACCAGCAGGGGGTCCGCGCTTTTCACCACCATTGCCGCGGGAGCGGCCCCCTCGAACATAAGCTGGAGCAGCATCATGCCGGTGTAGGTCGAGCCTATCACCGCGGGGAACACCAGCACCTTTCCCTTGATGTTCTGCTTGAAGAGCTCATGGTGGCGGTCCTGCACCTGGGCCCTCCTTCCCGGCAGGATGTTGGCAGGCTTTGAAAAGGACGCGGTGAAGTTCACGGGCATGGCGGTTACAAGCGCCTGGCCGCGGGCCTTGCCCCCCACGAACCCTTTTCCCTGCAGCCTGTTCACGGGGCCACCCCGCAGGCTTTAAGGCAGTCTTCGGTGCTGCCGTAGTCCGTCCCGGCCAGGTAGTAGTAGAGCTTGCCCGAGTTGGTCAGCACACGCCTGCTGCTGCGCCTCACCGTGAGCGCGGCCAGGGGGCAGAAGTCAAACAGCTTCACCCCCGAGGAGACGACCTTCTGCCCGAGCTCGGTCTTCTCGAAGCGCTCCTTGTCCCCGGGCGCCATGCAAAAGTAAGTGGGCGCCTTCACCCGCTTGTCCGCGAAGAAGGGGCCGGTCTCCACGGCCTCGTCATAGGTCATCTGCGGGCAGCCGAGAACCACCATGTCCGGCTCCCGTGGATTGCGGAGACTGTCCAGGTCGTCCTGGGTGATGGTGATCACGTCTTTGGGCTCGCCCTCGAACACGGTCTTCATGTCAGGGGCCTCGGGCGTGAGCCCCTCCACGTGGAACAGGGCCACCGCGCCGGATGCCGCCATGGCCCCTCCCATGTTCTTTAACTCTATCCTGCTGAAATCGTGATGCTCGATCACCGGCACCCGGTCCACGGCCTCGCGGCCGACTATGTAGCCGAGGGCTGAGGCGTCCATGTTCTTCACCTGGAGCTTAATGAGCAGCCTGCCCCGCCTGTTCTCGTCCAGGAGGTATCCGAACTCGGGCGTGTACCCGGTGACCGCTGAGCAAAGGTCAATTAGCACCGAGTTGCGGTTGGTGCGGGCCCCCAGCACCGAGTTTGCGTACTGCACCGCGGAGGACTCGGCCCATGCCAGGGGATCGCCTGTCTTTGGCACGTTGTCCCTTTCGTAGCATACGCAGGAGTAGTTGGGAAAAACGCCCAGCCTCTCCAGCCACCTCTCCAGACGCGGCTGGGTGGCGAAGGTCACCCGGTTGGCCAGGGAGAAGCTTCTCCCCGGACGCGGGTTCACCGTGGTGTGCACCTTGACCCCGGCCCCCTCGGCCAGCAGTTGTTCCACTATCCTGAAGTACGCCTTGTAAACGAACGCGCCGAAGCTGCCGGCAAGATGCGCGCTCTTTACCGGGACCAGCCGGGGAGCGGAAAACGAGTCCCCGTATGACACCAGGGTCTGCATGGCGAGCGCCAGGGCCCTTCCCGACTCGCCCGCGAGTATGCTTTCCTGTTCAGGTTCGAGCTTCATAAGCGTTCCAGTCAAAAACAACTTTTTATTTCACGCAAAGGCGCAAAAGCGCAAAGCTATGAGGCCTCAGGGTGTCCCGCACGGATTCTGATCCGTGTACCGTATGCGCTACACCCTCACTTGAGATTGTCGTATACATCCTTGAACGCCTTGTACGCGTCTTTTCCGAAGAGCACGAAGTATACTTTTTCCAGCGAGCTCCCGGCCGCGAGGTGCTCTTTCACCTCCTCCATCATCACCCGGGCGCATCGGTCCATGGGGAAGCCGGCCACGCCCGTTCCTATGGCCGGGAAGGCAATGCTTTCAAGCCCGTTCTCATGTGCCAGCCGCAGGCTCTCTTTCACCGAGGAGCGAAGGTTTTCCTCGCTGGTCTTGCCACCCAGAGACATGCTGGCCGCGTGTATCACGCGCTTTGCCTTGAGGTTTCCCCCTCCGGTTATGGCCGCGCCTCCCACGCTGATGGACCCTATCCTGTCGCACTCCTCCTGTATGGACGGCCCTCCCTTCTTGCGGATGGCCCCGGCCACGCCGGCCCCCAGCTTGAGGTCGTTGTTGGCAGCGTTGACAACGGCGTCAACGTCCATCTCGGTGAGGTCTCCCTCCATGACCTCGATCTTTTCCCGCGCCTTTTTTGCCATGACCTTGACCTCCGTTAAGTCATCTCTATTTTCGGGTCCCGGCACCTTTTACCACGGACAATTCATAACACAGCCTTCATAAGCCTTCAAGCCTGCCCGCGCAATCCGTTTGAATGTCATTATAAAAGGTTTATCATTGAGTATGGGCCTGGCAACAAACAGGCCTTTTAAAGCCATGAAAGAGGAAAGAGACAAAAGGGCGCGCCTGGCCGTTGACGCCAGGGCAGCCGGTTGAGCGGCAAAGCTGGGTCCGGGAGACCTTGAGATGCTGCTCCAGGGAATTGACTTCCCGGTGGACCAGCGCCTGATAGCAGGCGCCGGCGCCGAGGACGCGGGAGTGCTGCGCCTTGACAGGGCCACCGGCCTCATCCTCACCGTAGACTTCTTCACACCCATTGTGGACGACCCTTACAGTTTCGGGGGCGTGGCCGCGGCCAACTCCCTCTCCGACGTGTACGCCATGGGGGGCGAGCCTCTCGCGGTCCTGAACATCTGCGCCTTCCCTCCCGGGGCAGACAGCGGCATGCTGAGGAGCATATTGCAGGGGGGCGCGGACAAGGTTAGGGAAGCCGGCGCGGTCATGGCCGGTGGCCACTCGGTCCGGGACGAGGACTTGAAGTACGGCATGGCGGTGATTGGCCGCGTGCACCCGGACAAGGTGGTCGCGAACTCGGGGGCCAGGCCGGGTGACTCCCTGGTGCTGACCAAGGCAATCGGCACCGGCCTGCTCTCCACCGCCCGCAGGAAGGACGCCATAAGCGAAGAAGAGTTCCAGCCCGCGGTCGAGTTCATGCTCGAGCTCAACAGGGCGGCAGCACAGGCCATGGTGGAGCTGGGCGCCAGCGCCTGCACCGACGTGACCGGGTTCGGCCTGCTTGGACACGCCCATGAGATGGCATGCGCCAGCAACGTGGGCATGGTGACAGATGCGTCCTCGGTGCCGCTCCTTTCCGGAGCCAGGAGATGCGCGGAGCAGGGATACGTGCCGGCCGGGACAAAGGCGAACCGCGAGCACTTCGCGCCATTCGTGGAAGGGGACGCGCCTGACCAGGCCTGGTGGCACCTGCTCTTCGACGCGCAGACATCGGGGGGGCTTCTCGTCAGCATCTCTAAAGACCGCGCCCTTGAACTTTTAGAGCGCCTCAATCAGACCAAAATACGGGCGGCTATCATAGGCGAAGTCACGGATGGTCCCCGGGGAAGGATCGGGCTGCGCTTCTGAGGGGAGCTTGAGAGCCAAGCAGCATTTTCTTCACACAGGGGCACAGAGGACACAGGGGAATGCAAAGGAAATACAGGGATTTTTCTCGTCTGCAAGCTCCGTGTCTCCGTGCGACAAAAGTCTTTGCCCCTGTTATCTTCCTGCTCTCATTGCTGGCACCCCTAGTGTTTGTTTCATGCACTGACAAAGGGAAGAACCACAGGGAGGCGGACACCGCTCCAGCCCGCATTGTATGGCCCGGCGACACTGTATATTTTAAAGGATATGAAGAGGGGCTTCCCGGCGCTGCGGCCAGCAAGGTCAACATCGGCGGGGTGGTGAAGAACGCCCTGGAGGTATCGAGTGGACAACCGCTTCTCTTGCCCGCCGGAACCAGGGCCGCGCTGGGGGTGCTGCCCGATGCCGCGGACCGGGATGTCGAGTTCCGGATACTTTGCCAGGGAGAGCTTGTGGCCAGGCACTCGCTGGTCCCTGGCAAGGCCCCCTTCTGGAAGCAGGTGTCACTGGGACAGTGCGAGGGCGGCACGTTGAAGGTCCGCTGTGACCTTGCCGGCAAGGGCGCTTTCGTGGCCCATCCCGGACCCGCGGTCGGGGACTCGCTGCCCTCGATATTCTTCATCCTGGTGGACGCACTGCGGGCGGACGCACTCCATGCCTACGGCGCAGATGAAAAGACATGTCCCAACATCAACGCGCTGGCAAGGCGGGGCCTCACATTCGAGCGCGCATACAGCTCCTCGCCCTTCACCCTCACCTCGGTGGCCTCCATGTTCACCGGGCTCCATCCCTGGCAGCACAGGGTGCTCTTTGAAAAAGACGCCGGTCTGGTGCTCTCGGACGACGTCCCTAACCTGGTTGACCTTTTTAGAAATAAGGGATACCATACCGCGGCCTTCTCCGGCACTTACTTCCTCATGACCAAGAACGGGTATGCCAACGGGTTCGACCACTTTGACGAGACATGCGCCCCCGCATTCTTCAGGAAGAGCGCAGAGTGCCTGAACAACAAGCTCATACCCTGGGTGAAAGAGCACGCCTCCGAGCCGGTGTTCGCCTACGTCCATTACGTTGACCCCCACGCGCCTTACTACCCGCCCAAAGAGTACAGGCAGAGGTTCCTTGCCGGGATGGAAAAACCCTCACACGACGACGTGGCCCTGGGAGAGATCGAGCAGTTCGGAAAAAACAGGAAGTGGCACCAGCTCTTCAGGAGCCCCTCCGAGGATGACCTGGCTTACTTGCGCGCGCTTTACATGGCCGAGGCTTCCTACGTTGATGAAAAGATAGGAGAGCTTATAAGGACCATCAGGGAGAGCCGTCCCGGGGAAAGGCCCGGGCCGATAATACTCTTGACCGCGGACCACGGGGAGGCCTTTTACGAGCACGGCGTCATGGACCACGTGGCTGACCTGCACGACCCGGTGATGCGGGTGCCTTTTATCCTGCGCGGTCCTGGTATACCCAGGGGTATGACCGTGGAGGAGCAGGTGCGCACCATTGACATGATCCCCACCCTGCTCGACCTTGTCGGGGCCCCGGTCCCGGGGAGCATTCCGGGCAGGAGCCTGGTCCCGCTTATCAAGGGCGAAGAGATGGACACGGCGCCGGCCGCGGCCATGCACTACCTTAAGGGAGAACCCGAGTACGCGCTGGCGGCCTGGCCCTGGAAGCTCTTCGCCGGCCCGGGCAGACCATCGAGGGCCCTTTACCGGCTGGACAAGGACCCGGACGAGGTGTACGACCTTGCGGCGTCGCAACCCAAAAAGCTCGAAGCCATGATGAGCACCCTGAACGCCATTCTCGATATGCCTCCCCCTCACAGGAAAGAAGACCGTGCCAGGGCGGACGGGGAAACCATGAAAAGGCTGAAAGCTCTGGGATACACAGGCGAGTGAGCCGGTTACCCGTTGTTTGACAACCCCGGATGCCGGCCATAGCATCGAAAATCGAAGCAAGTAAAGCAGCGGAGGTTAATTCATGGAATCACTAAGCTGGATGAAGGACTGGCTGCCCGTGCACCTGCTTTCCATGGCGCAGGTGTCCGAGTGCAGGTTCCAGGACCTGCTCATGTCGTGCCCCAAAAGAGGGGACGGGGTCATAGACATAGAGGACGCCGGGGTCTTTACCAGGCTGGTGGAGGAGAGGGCGGCCTCTATACTTATCAGCATGGCGGCCCTGGAGTCCTATCTTGGCTTTTACGCCTACGAGACATCAAAGCGCCTGGAGGAGAGGGAGCCCGGCCTCACCCTGAAGGAGTACATGGAAGCGCACAGACTCACCGAGTACATAAAGTACCTGCCCAACAAGACAAAGAGGCGGCACGAGTATTTGATGAACGAGTACGGGGACAGGCCGCTTCAATACTTTCTGACCGCGGCCCCCTTGGAGCTTTATGACAAGCTCATGTACTGGCCCATGATCAGGTGCCTGAAGCATATTGATTTCAGGGAAGGCTACATGAAAAAGCTCATGCGCATAATATCCATACGGGACGAGATACTGCACCCCGACCTCGCAAGCCCGCCCGGCGAAGGCGGGGCCGGGACCCGCGAGGAGATCGCCTCGGTGTTCCTGCACCATGACCTCCCCGCGGGACTCTCCCCCGGAAAAAGCTGCTCGGACGAGTACGTTCGTGAGCCTTACAACGAAGGGCACTTCTTCTGGGAGATGCTGCACTGCTACCCTGCCCGGGCCGTGCAGGAGGCCGTGGAGTACATCCACCTCCTTGACAAGTCCGAGAACCACTTCATCAGCGCGGTCCGGCCGGCCTTGATGGTGGACGGCGGAGGCAACCCGGTAAAAGAAGAGGAGAAGGTCTACACCGTCGAGGTTAGGCCCGGGGAGTGACATGGCCCCCCTGCCCGAACACATGAAGACCCGCATCCGCGCCATACGCTGGCACATGAAGGAAAGGGACGCCCACGGGGTCCTGGTGACCGGGATTACGAACGTCCGCTACCTCTCCGGCTTCACCGGCACCGAGGCGGCGCTGCTTATAAAGAACAGGGCCAAGTATATTCTGACCGACTCCCGCTATATCACCCAGGCAGGCGTAGAGGCGCAAGGGTACAAGGTCCTGAAGATATCCAGGAAGGACCGGGACGTGGCCGCGGCAGTGGCTGACAAGGGGGTGGAGAGGCTCCTCTACGAGCCGGAGGGGATGACCCATGCACGCTTCCTGGAGCTCAGGAAAAACATGGAGGGCGTCAGGCTGATCAAACTGGGAGATGCCATACAAAGGCTCCGGTCCTGCAAAGACCCCATCGAGGCCCGCATGATAAAGAAGGCCGCGGACATTGCATCCAAGGCCCTCCGGGAGGTGCTGCCCCGGGTGAGGCCCGGCTGGAGGGAGACAGAATTGGCAGTTGCCCTGGAGACGGCCATGCGAAAGGCCGGCTCGGAGAGACTCCCCTTTGACACCATCGTGGCCTCCGGCAAGAGGGGCGCCCTCCCCCACGGCGTGGCCACGAACAAAAGGATAAAAAAGGGGGAGCTTTTGACCATTGACTTCGGGGCCACCTGGAAAGGCTACCAGTCAGACCAGACCGTCACCGTCTGCATGGGAAAGCCGGGAAAAAAGCAGGAGCACATATACAATACAGTATTGAGGGCGCAGGCCGCGGCTATGGAGAGCATCGAGCCGGGCTCGGAATGCGCCCGGGTGGACGCAGCCGCCCGCGGGCACATAAAGGAAAAGGGATATGGAGAATGCTTCGGCCACGGGCTCGGGCACGGGGTGGGTCTTGAGACCCACGAGGGGCCTGTGCTTGCTCCCCGCAGCAAGGATACGCTGGAGGAGGGCAACGTGGTCACGGTGGAGCCCGGCATATATGTACCCGGATGGGGCGGCGTCCGCATAGAGGACATGGTACTGGTGACCGCCAAAGGCCGCCGGGTGCTGACCGGCTCCCGCGGGACTCTAAAACAACTGTAGCACTATCATGGACCGCGAGTGCGGTGGATGAGAGGAGGAGCACAATGTATTCGACCACGGACTTCAGGAAGGGGCTCAAGATCGAGATGGAGGGCACCCCCTATATCATAGTCGAGTGCCAGCACGTAAAGCCCGGCAAGGGACAGGCGTTCGTAAAGACCAAGATCAAGAGCCTCTTAACCGGCCACGTGCTGGACGTGAACTTCCGCTCCGGGGACAAGGTGGACGAGCCCGACCTCGAGGAGCGCGAGATGCAGTTCCTCTATGCCGAGGGGGACGAGTTCAACTTCATGGATAAAAACACATACGATCAGAGCATGCTCACCAGGGACCAGCTCGGGGAAAGCGCCGGGTACCTGCAGGAGAACTGCGAGGTCAAGGCACTATTCCACAATGAAAAGCCAATCGGGATCGAGGTCCCCATATTCGTGGAGCTCAAGGTTACCGAGACCGAGCCGGGCGTGCGCGGAGACACCGCCACCGGCGCCACCAAGCCTGCCACCCTGGAGACCGGCAAGACCATACAGGTTCCCCTGTTCGTCAACCAGGGCGAGGTGGTGAAGGTGGACACCAGGACGGGCGAGTACGTGGAGAGGGTGAGTATGTAGGGCCCGGGAAAGTCGTGTATGGGGTCGTCGTAGTTCGCGTGTCTCCGCCGTATCATCTTGCCGGTGTATGAGTTTACGGACTCTGTATAACGCGGGGGCCGCATGTGTCGGCCCGGCTCGAAATGGTTTGTAACCTTGATCTGCTTGTCGCCGGCAAGGCGCTCGACCTCCTCCACCTGGAAACGCTTTTGCCCCTCATCCTCGTAATGGTGCATCCAGTATGTGAAGCCCTGGACCCCGGTCAGCTCGCCGTCTATGGCAAAGGAGTTCTCGGCCTTGTCCGGGTACTCCACCCGGTAGTCGCAGGTCTCGCCCTCGGGAATTTCCGGGGCCCTCATCCCGGCCGGGGCGTCCTCCGCCCCTGCGGACCCTTCCGGCATATAACAGACCGGGCACAGCAGGCGGTCGAGGGCTGAAGCGACGGCGGCCTTATACCTTTTCATATTGATCTTCTCTGCGTCCTCTGCGCCTCTGTGTGAAACATAAATTATATTTTCCGTCGAAAGCGCAGGAATGTTTTTATTGTATACCGTATAGTTTCCCTCTTCATCTCTTGGAGCGGACGTTGGGATTGTACCCGAAGCATATCTTTGCTCCGGCGGAGAGGCCCCCGCTTATGGTCCCGTCCACCATGTCGTCGCCGAGGTCGTTCTCGAACTCGGTGCCCGAGGCGGGGGCGTCGAAGTAGAGGTGGCCCGCTTCGAGCGGAGCTCTTTAAGCAGACGCCTTATCCGTTTTTTATCCGGTTATTCCTCAAGCTCTTCAGGCATCACCTCATACCGAAACTCCACGGCAAAAGGCGTTACATATCTCAACTCTTCGAAATCTATTCGACCGGCCGAGGGGGAGGCGCCATGCCCTTGAAAGCCTCGGGCGAGTGTACGGCCATGGCTGCAAGATACACCGTCACCCCGTTCCAGATGTGGGGTATACTGGTGCGCTGCTGAGACACCGTCTGTGAATTAACATCCACCCATACCGTGACCTCGCCGTAACAGTCCGTGCCCGGGAAGGGGACTTTTGTTGTGAGGAACTCGAGGGCCTTGGTCAAGAGGTCCCGGTATTTCAGACTTTTTTGGTCGGCCAGGGCCAGTGTGAATATCTCCTCGCCCAGGTAAGCGAAGCCCGGGGTGTCCAGGTTTATTTTATCCTTGATCTTTGCTGCCAGCTCATTTTTAAGGGCCTCTGCGCCCGGCTCTCCATAATGGTCGAACATGGGGGCCGGCCACAGCGACCAGGCATGACCGCGCCAGCCCGAGTCAGCCAGAACCTCCGGCCGGGTGATCCTGGCCCTGGCGCCTTCACGCAGCACCCGGGCCGCCTCGCACCAGTTGTTTTGCCTCTGGGAAGAGAACCCCCACTCCGGAGCCGCGGCACATGCCGAGGCCAGGCCCGTGAGCACAGCGGCAACCCCGTGCAATGTGGCATCGGGCGGGAAGTTGTCGTCCTCCACAGCCGGCTTTGTCCAACCTTTCTTCATGTCCACGTAATCCAGCAGACCGTCCGCGGCAGCGGCCAGCACCGGTCCCATGCGGCCGCGGTAGTCAGCCCGCTTATTTTCATCAATCACCCGCCCGTGACGCCACATGTCCCAGACCAGGAGCGCGGTCTCGTCTATCTCGAACGGAAGCAGCTTGGGGATTGACCCGTAGGACCCATCCGCTGCCATGTTGGACGGCCAGTGCCCGGCGGGCTTGTAAAAAGGCGCCTGGAAGTTGAACATCCGCACTGGTGACCATGCCAGATCGCCCGTCATCTGGGTGCGTTTGTAAAAGCCGTGGTGTCGGTCCACCCGATCGGGAAAGCCTGACATGTCCAGGACCAGGTCGAAGAAGGCCCCGTCGCGCGGCCAGTCGAAGTGGTAATGGGGCTGGCGGGAGACGCTGGCCACGATCTCGCCGCCGTCCCGGCCCTGCCCCTGGATAAGGTTCAGCACCGACCTCATGGAGACGCGACGGGCATCGGGACCTAGATCATCTGGAAGACGGACGCGGGCGGAAACAGCGCGCCAGTAATCCCTCGACTCGGAGCGGAGCTGGTCCGCACCCTTGTCCCGGGCCTTTTCAAGGAGCTCGACCGCACCCGCAGCGGTCCCGGCCACGCAGATCATTATTGTAACCCGGCTCTCCTTTGCAGAATCAAGGTCAACAGAGAGCGCCGCGTCAACCTTGCCCGCCCATGTCTCGTTCCCCTCGAGGTTTCCGTCCCTGCTGTCATCCACCGCGCATGCCGGTCCACGCTTTTGCTTTGTATTGCATTGGTCGGCCCCCACCTGCCTCCCGTCCGAAGCGCGGCTGAGTCCCCAGGCAACGTAAACGCCCCCGCCGGGATACGCCCGGTCAATTTCGGCCGCGCTGCGCATAAGGCTTTCCAGGTCAGCCTCCGCGCGGCTGCGCTCATCAGTCGGCTTCACGTGGAGCACCGCGTCCGCGTGCTCGAGATACATTGCCGCGTACCCCGCCTGCTTGGGGTCGCTCAGGGTGGAGTGCTCGGAAGTCACCGGCATGGGAGCAAAGGTGGAATGATAAAAGAACTTGGCCGCCCCTTTGACGACATAATCCCTGACCAGGAGGTCCATGCGGGGATGTACAAAATCGGACACCTTTATCTCGACCCCGCCTCCCGATAGCGTGGTGGTCAGTATTGTCGAGTCATCCGGTATAAAGGAGCGCGAGCTCACCCAAACCGGGTCATGGGACCACATGACCTCACCGTCGGCCCCTAGAACACCAGCGGAAGAGCCCAGACCTGTGCAGGGCTCGACCGGCCGGCCGTACCTTTTCCAGTCCTTGGACCTCTCATCATCCGTGATCCTCACCGCCTTTGCCTTGCCAAGGGTGATCCCGTTCTCAAGGGTGAAGTAGCGCAGGTGATCGGAATAGGTGGGGTTGGGCCACCGGAAAACGGTGAGCTCGGCCCATGGAGAGATCTCCACGAAAAGCCTGCCGTTGCCAAGGGCCGAGGCGTAATTGGAAGCGCCGCTAAGAGACTCCGAGGCCAGGTCCGCGGCGAACAGCCAGTCCCCTTCAGCGTCCTTTAGATGAGGCTTTACCAGGTTCAAGGTGACTTTCCGGTAAAGCGCCTGAATGCCCGGCATCACAGGGACTCGCACCTTGCCGTATTCCGACCCTTGCGCTCCCGCCAGGGCCGTAGAGAGTAAAAGTGCTGCCAGACCGAGGACTTTCGCCAACCTGTATGACTTTTTGTCCATTATATCTCCTTCGCCTTTAAAGCATCTTGCGCGCCCGTAATTCCATTTGGGCCTTGCCGGGACCATGTTATACAATTATACTCAGCTATACAAAGGCAAAGGAGTGTACATGGCGGAAAAAAAGAGCGGTATTGACCGGAGAAGTTTCGTAAAGAGTGCGGGGGCGCTTGCCGCAATTGCGCACCTGGGCGCCACGGGCCCCTCGTCCCGGCCGCCCAACGTGGTGCTCATGATCGCGGACAACCTGGGCTGGAAGGACCTGTCATGCTACGGTGACCAGAACCTGGAGACCCCAAGCATTGACCGGCTGGCAAGGGAAGGCGCTCGCTTCACAAACGCCTTCGTGTCCGCTCCCTCCTGCAGTCCCAGCCGGGCGACTATCATGAGCGGGCAGACGCCCCACTCGGTCAACGTGCTAGGGCTCACCCACCTGTACCCACATTACCAGATGCCTGTTCACACGCCCACCCTGCCGGGAACACTCCGGAGCTCGGGCTACTTCACCGGCATCAACGGCAAGTGGCACGTCTCTCCCTATATCCCCACCCGCTTTTACGGCTACGACAAGCACATGGGGATGTTCTCGATCAATGACCCGGAGCCTGCCTGCTCCTTCATTCAAAAAAACAAGGACCGGCCCTTTTACCTGGAGATGAACTACATGCAGACACACCGGCCGGCTGTTCCCGGCAAGAGCAAGGCATATAAGCAGCACCCGGACTTCCCCGTAGACCCGGGCGCCATCCAGGTACCCGACTATTACGGCCTCCCTGACTGGCCAGCTATCAGGGAGGACCTTGCCGGCTATTACAGCCAGGCCATGTGGATGGACAGGATCATCGGCGAGGTTATGGATTGCCTGGAAAAACAGGGGCTCGCGGACAACACCGTGGTGGTCTTCATCTCCGACAACGGGCCCATGTATCCCGGAGGCATAGGGTCCTGTTACGACTTCGGGATCGGCACCCCCCTTATCATCCGCTGGCCCGAGGGCATCCCCGCGGGAGTGGTGCAGCACGGGCTGGTGTCGGCCATTGACATCATGCCCACGGCTCTTGCTGCCGCGCAGATACAGGCCCCGCCCTGCGTGCAGGGATCATCCCTGCTTGCCATGGCCAGGGGAGAGGAGACAAAGGTTCACGACGCGGTGTACGCGGAGATGACCTTCCACGTGCGAAAGACCGCGATGCGGGCAGTGCGCACACGGGATTACAAGTACATACGAAACCTGAACGACACGCCCATCGGCCTGGACATGACCAAGGGGTTCGACTGGGCGAAAAGGGCGGCCGAGCTGCCCGAGCAGAGATGCTGCCGCCCCCGGCCGGCGGAGGAGCTCTACGACCTCTCTGCCGACCCGACCGAGGTCCACAACCTGGCCCGGGACCCGGATCACGGAAAGATAAAAATGGATTTGGCATCACGGCTTGCCAAATGGAGGAAAGAGACCCGCGATCCAATTGAATAGGAAGAAGCCGCTGTCAGGTCATATGCCCAGGCTGAAGTATTGCCTCGCGTTCTCAAAGCAGATGTCCTTTACCATGGCCCCGATCATTTCCAGGTCATCCGGAATCTCCCCGTTCTCCATGTCCTTTCCCAAGAGGTTGCACAGCACCCGCCGGAAATACTCGTGCCGGGGGAACGACATGAAGGACCGCGAGTCGGTGAGCATGCCCACGAAGCGGGAGAGGAGCCCCAGGTTGGACAGTGCGTTCATCTGCCACTCCATTCCCTCCTTGTGGTCCAGGAACCACCAGCCTGAGCCGAGCTGCATCTTCCCTGGCACTGACCCGTCCTGGAAGTTTCCCGGCATGGAGGCGAAGAGGTAGAAATCCTGCGGGTTCAGGTTGAATAGTATGGTCCGGGGCAGGCTCTTCTCCCTGTCCAGCCGGTCAAGGAACCGGGACAATGGCCGGCCCTGCTCGAAGTCGCCAATGGAGTCGAAGCCGGTGTCCGGGCCGAGCGCCTGGAAGAGCCTGGTGTTATTATTGCGCATGGCGCCGAGGTGTAGCTGCATGGTCCAGTCTCGCTCCGCGTCCAGGACCCCGAAGAAGTGCATGAGGAAGGCTCCAAAGTTCTCGGCTTCATCGGGCGAGGGTGCGGACGAGGCCCGGGCCTTGTCAAAGGCCGCGGCCGCGTCTTTCTTATCCATCCCGCCTTTAAATGGTTTTTCCAGTCCGTGGTCGGAGATTCTGCATCCCGCCTGGTGAAAGAAGTCATGTCGTTTTTTCAAGGCATCGAGGAATTCATCGAAAGAGATGATCTCCTTGTCCGCGGCTTTTTCCAGGGCGGCGACCCATTGGTTGAACCGGCCCGGTTCCTGCAAGGCCATGGCCTTGTCCGGCCTGAAGGTGGGAACGACCTTGGTGGACAGTCCGGACGCGGCGATTTGCCTGTGGGCCTGTAGATCGTCTGTGGGATCGTCGGTTGTGCATAGCGCCTTGACCTTGAACCTTTCAAGGATGGGCTGAGCCCTCATGTTGTCATGGCCCAGGAGTCGCGATGCTTTTTCCCATATTGCCGGCGCCGTGTCCGGGCCCAGGAGCTCGTCCACGTCAAAGTGTCGCTTTAGCTCCAGGTGGGTCCAGTGGTACAGTGGGTTGCGCAAGGTGTAGGGCACGGTCTCGGCCCATTTGAGGAATTTGTCGTAGGGGTCCGCTTCACCGGTGCAATATTTTTCTTGCACCCCGTTGCTGCGCATTGCGCGCCACTTGTAGTGGTCCCCGGCAAGCCAGATATCGAACAGGTTTTCGAACTTCCTGTTCCTGGCTATGTCAGCCGGGGGCAGGTGGCAGTGGAAGTCAATTATGGGCTCGTCCCTGGCAAAGCCTTCGTAAAGCTCCACCGCCCTGTCGGAATGAAGCAGGAACCGGTCATGAATAAAAGATTTTACAGTCATCTCGAACGCCATTTAAGCATACAATTCAGCGCCCCGCCAGACGGAACAAAAGTTCTTTCGCTTTTGCTTTAAAGCCGCTCCACGAGGAAGGTCGTGGGAATGAACAGGGACCGTGACCCGGAGCGATGGATCATCCGGATGTTTAAGCGTGGCGTGACTGCCGGCCTGATGATCTATGAAAAAGTCGGCCTTCTGTAGGGCCTGCAGGACCTGTCTCGCGGTAAGAGTTGGCGGGCGAGGACTCAAGCGACGAAAAGCTCCACCTCGAGCTTTTCCAGGCCGACCTCCCCTTGCTCCGGGACAGGCTCTCCGTCTTTAAGAAGGCTCTCGAGGTGGCAACGGATGGCATCAACAGCCATGTCGCGGGCCTCTTCCAGGGTCTTGCCGCCGGTGACCAGGCCTGGAAGCGAGGGCACCATGACGGTGTATCCGTCATCGTCCTTGTCGAACACCACGGCAAATGACTTTTTCATTACAAAGGACCCCCTCGATAGTTCTTTTAAGAATATAGATTGTATTAATCATTTAGTCAAAACCAAAATTGTCAAAGGAGTTTGAAGTGGGTGTCAAGGAACTGTCAGGTCTCTCGGACGGGAGTGGAGCTCCCTGGCCGCGGAACCAGGGACAGGAGAAAAGCGCGTGAATTTGCAGTCTGCTGCTCAGGGGGCCTGCGCTTTCTGGTTGAGACTTGCCTGGCCCGGTTCCTCTGGGGGCCGGGGGTTTGAGTAGAGGTATACGAGGTAGAACTTGAGGATGCGCTTTACGTAGTTCCTGGTCTCGGTAATGGGTATCTCTTCTATGAATGCCTCGGGGGAGAGCTTGAGCTCCAAGGCCCTCTCAGCCCAGTCCTCGACCCGGTACGGTCCGGCGTTGTATGCTGCTGCGGCCTTTGAAATCGTCCATAACGTGCTCTCCGGTCCTTCCCCCCTGTGCCTGAACCTCTCGATCATCCTGCTGAGGTACAATGCCCCGTACCTCACGTTGTGCTCGGGTTCCCGCAGCCGGGTGGTGGAGAAGCCGTCCTGGCCAAGCCAGCCCGCGATCTGCCTCCCGGTGGCCGGCATGATCTGCATGAGGCCCATTGCGCCCGCCTGCGAGGTTACGCCGGGACGGTAGGTGCTCTCGGCCCTCATCAGTGACCACAGCAGCAGGGGGTCCAGCTTATACTCTTTGGCGTAAGAGGTCACCGGTCCGGGGAAGGCCCTGGGGAAGGCCATCTGCCACGCCCGGCGCTCACCGGGCGGCGGGGTCTGCAATCGGTGACTGAGCTGCCTGTTGGATATGGACTGGGCATGGAAGTAGTCCTCCAGGTCCACGTACTTCTTTGCCACGGCCCAGGTGAGCCACTCGGGGATGCGGTCGCCGCTGCTCTCCAGGGCGCGCAGTTGTCCCCGAGCGTCGTCTTTGAGGCCCAGGTAGAGGAGCTCGCCGGCGATGCGGAGCTCGAGGGGCTGGTTCTTCTGCATCTTGGGTATGACCTTGCCACCAGGCTGGTGGGGCCAGTGGCAGCCATTCAGAGTGACCAGGTAGAATGCATAAGCGCTTTTCCAGTAGTCTTTGAGAAGCTTCCTCTCGAATTCCTCGGCCTTTTCTTTTTTCCCCAGACCGCGCATGACCACCGACTTCCAGTAGAGGGTGCGGGAGTTGAACTCCCAGTCGCCGCCCAGCTCGGGAACCCGCTCCAGGTATAGCGCGGCCTTTGAAAGGTTCTTCTTGAGGATATGGATCCATGCGATCTGGAACAGGGCCTCCGGCCGGAGGCTGCTGTGCTTGTAGTCGCCGGCCAGCTTTCTATAAGTTGCCTGGGCCTTTTTCCAGTCCTTGTTTATCTTCATGAGCCGGGCTGCGTAAAACAGCGACCTGGTGGAAAAGGAGCTGTTTGGATGCTTTGTCCATATGTGCCGGTAGGCATTGATGGCCCGGGAGTGGTAGCCGGACCTTCTAAGACAGTTCGCAATAAAGTAGCGGGTCTCGAGCTCGCCCCGCGCGCCCAGTGATATGGACCTTTCAAAGTCGGCGATGGCCTTTTTAAACAGCCGCTTTTTCATGTATGCACGGCCGCGAAGCTTCAAAAGGTCCGCCAGGCGATCTTTCGACGAGCTCTTCTCAACCTCCTTTATGACAGGCTCCAGTTCTTCAAGGGCCCGCTCGGGCAGGTTCTTCTTGATGAGATTCTCCACCCTCTGTATCCTGTCCCCCTGTGTTATGGCCGAGTCCTCTCCCGGCAGCAAGAGGTCTTGCGCTTCCTCCCCTTGGAGAAGTTCCGCGGCCTGGTCCGCCCAGAAGGACTCGGGGTTGTCCCTCCACATCTCGAGCAACAGCTTCCTTGCGCTCGCGTAAGCCTCGAGCTCGTGCTTGGCCCATGCTTTTGTATATTGGAGCTCCCGGGACCAGGAAGGGTCTTGATGCTCGATCAAGCTTATGGTCTCGACCGCTGCCAGGGCTCCTTTGGGGTCGCGGCCCCTCCTTTTGCAGCGCACCAGATTCATGAGGGCCCGTCCGGCGAGGTCCCCCGGGGGCTGGTTCTGGATGAGCTTCTCCCACAGTCGTGCGGCCTCTTTGTATCTCTCCTGTTCCTGGAAAGAGTTGGCTCCGTAGTAGATTGTGTGGTACCAGAGGCCCGGATGCAGGCGCGAGGCCTTCTTGAGACTCCTCCTGGCGGAGCCGTGGTCTCCCAGCTTGAACTGGCAAAACCCGGCGATGAAAAGGGCCCTGCCGCGCTCCAGGGGGGGGCTGGCGCCTGTCAACCCGGGGCGGCAGTAATCGAGGGCGCTCGAGTATTGCCCCTCCGAGGCGAGGAGCCCGGCCTTGCCCAGATCAAGGGAAGGATCAGCCCTGCCGCCGCTCCTGCAAAGCAGCACCGCCAGCACCAGAATGCATAATAATGGCGGCTTCCACCAAGACCTCATTGATATCCTCTCAGCACACGGCCAAAACCCCTAAAAGCAAGCCGGGCCGCTTAGAGACGGATAATAGCACCGTAGACCAGACTCGCACCTTTTCCAGGAAAAACAAGGCTGCGTGCGGTTTGGCAGGCCGCACTTTTGCCACTTTGCTTTGCAGGAGGGCCGGGCCCATGCGCCAGGGTCCATTGTCCGCGTCGCCCCCCGATCAGCATTCGCCTCCGCTCAGCTCCGCACCGCATGTTTTGCTTCCCGCTCAGCCCTGCAAGGACCCTGGCGCATGAGCCCGGCCTATATCCCCACCGTCTCCACTATCTTTACAAGATCGTCCCTGTTCTCTTCTAAATATTCGTCCAGGGACTGCTCGTCAACCCCGAGCTCCTCCATGGACTGTTCGATGAGCTGGTCCAAGCCCTCGAACTCGTGTCTTTTAAGCTCCCGTTGCACCTTCATCACCGCTATCATATAAACAGGGTCCAGCTCGAAGGTTTCGTTTTCCTGATCGTACATTAATAGGCTCCTCTAAATTAATATTAATTATGCTTCAATTTAGATCATTTTATACAAAATTTTTATTGATTTGTCAAGTAAAAAATATAATTTTTTGTCAAGTGATGTTAATTTGTGTTGACTTTGCCAGGGAGGGAAATAGGTGTTAGGCTAATATTCATGCGCACTTTACAAGCATTTGCCGGGGTCGGGATAGCGCTTTGTCTGCTGTGCTCGTGCGCTAAAAAGCCGCCCTTGGAACCCGGGCACCCGGGCCCTTTCCAGGACGCCGCGTCACTTTTCGACTGGATAAGGCAGAGGTCCGCGCCTGCGGCCCGGGTGGAGAGTTCGGTCCAGGCCCGGCTCCGCGGGGCCAGCGCCCCTTACCAAGGCCGGTTCTACGGGTCCATGGTCATGGAGCGCTTTGGCGAGGATAGTCTTGCCATGCTGCTCCAGGCTTACAACGCGGGCGGACTGCCCGTGCTGGAGCTCATAACCCGGGGCGAGCGATTGCAGGTGTACTCGCCCATGAGCAGCACCGTGTACGCGAACTTCAGCGATGTCTTTGGTAAGATGGAGACAAGCGAGTTCCCGCTGACGTCCTTTGAAGATGTCTACTTGCCGGTGGAGCTTGTGGTCGAGCAACTGAAGCTCTTTTGGGGCCTGGGGTTGTCGGACCGGTACCGGTACGAGCTTTCCGCGCTCGATGACCGCTATCTTGTGAGCGAGTGGCAGGGGGATGTGCTGCAAAGGGAGATGATCTTCTCCGTGCCGGGGCCCCTGCTCCAAGAGGTCAAGGTGTACCTGGGAGGGACCCACACAGGGGGGATGAGCTGCGCTGACTACCCCCTGGGGGAAGCCGGCTTCATTCCCCGTGAGATAACCTTTTGCAGGGGGGATGTAATCCTCGATCTTTCTCTATCGAGGATAAGGATAAAGACGAAGCCAGGTAAAAACCCCGTAGAGTTCCGGCTCCCCGAGACCGAGAGACACGTGATTCTCACTCCCCCGGTGCCGTGAACTGTAATGGGCTGCTCAGAAGTTTCCCGTGAGATATTTGATAAAGTACTGCTCCAGGTGCCGAGATGCATTGATAGGTCTACCACCGGCTCTCTTGACATACGCCCGGGTTGCAGATAATGTTTATTTGCTCGGAAAACAAACCTTGGGAGGATTTGCCATGGCCCAGGAGAACCCGTATTACGTTGACGAGTCAAATATCTGGTTCAGAAAGGAGTCCGGGTGGCCTGACGAGGTCCCCAAGAACCTCGATTTCCCCGAGGTCACCCTCGGCCGGATGCTGGAGGAGAAGGTCAAAAGCTATGGTGACCAGAGGGCTATCTGGTTCCTTGACCAGGACATGACCTACAACCAGCTCTGGAGGAACGCCACCGGCCTTGCCACCGCGCTCCACAAGCAGCTCGGGGTGAAAAAAGGCGACGTGGTGGCCTTCCTTCTGCCAAACAGCTTCCAGTACGTTATCTCCTACTATGCCTGCCAGCTTTTGGGAGCGGTGGCCACCGGCATGAACCCCACCTACAAGCCCATGGAGCTGCTCCACCAGATAAAGACAACCGGCGCAACCTTCCTCATATGCCTGGACTCGCTCTACGAGGAATCAATCGCGCCCATAATCGGCCAGACCGAGATCCAAAAGATTATCGGCACCAACGTGGGCGACTTCCTGCCAGGGCTGAAAAGGACCTTGGGCAAGATGCTGAAAAAGATACCCACCGGCAAGATGCCGGCCGGAACCCTGTCCTTCAAGAAGCTGTGTGAGACATCCCCTGACGTGCCCGAGGTCAAGTTAAACCCCAAGGAGGACGCGGCAACGTATATCATGACCGGAGGGACCACCGGCCTGCCCAAGGCCGCGGAACTCACCCACTTCAACCTGGTCTCGAACGCAAAGCAGGCCGCGGCCTGGCTTTACAAGGTGGAGCCGGGCTCGTGCGCCGTCGGCGTGCTCCCGCTTTTCCACTCCTTTGCCATGACCGCGGTCATGAACATCGGCTTTTACGTCGGCGCCTGGCTCATGCTCTTCCCAAGGCCGCCGGACACTATCGAGCTTTTAGAGACCGTGGCCAGGATAGGACCGGACGACGGGTGCATGTACCCGGGCGCGGAGATACTCTTCAAGCGCATCGCGGACCTGCCCGAGGAGGAGATAAAAAAGCACAACGTAAAGGGCAAGTTCAGCCTCTGCGTGTCAGGCGCAGGGCCGTTGCACCGGCCGGTCCAGGAGGCCTTCGAGAAAAAGACCGGGGCCAAGCTGGCCGAGGGGTACGGGCTTACCGAGACCTCGCCGGTGGTCAGCGCCCATCCCTTCTGGGGCAAAAGGAAGATCGGCACGATCGGGCTGCCGTTCCCGGGCACCGAATGGCACATACTGGACCAGGAGACCGCGACCAACGACTTAGGGATCGAGCAGGTGGGAGAGCTGTGCGTTGCCGGTCCCCAGATAATGAAAGGGTATCTGAAGCAGCCCCAGGAGACCGCGGAGCACCTGATCGAGTTCGAGGGCAAGACCTACATGCGCACCGGCGACATCGGGATGATGGACGAGGACGGGCAGGTGATCATCATGGATCGCAAGAAGCAGCTCATCAAGTTCCGTGGATACTCGGTGTTCCCCAAGGAGGTGGAGGAGCTTGTTGGCGGTCACGAGTCCGTGTCCGAGGCCGCGGCCGCGGGCATACCCGACCCTGACAGCGGCGAGATCATAAAGGTGTGGGTGCAGCTAAAGCCTGGGTACGAGGGCAAGATCACCGAGGACGAGCTGCAGAAGTGGTGCAAGGAGAACATGACCCATTACAAGGTGCCCAAGATGATCGAGTTCAGGGACGAGATACCAAAGAGCATGGTGGGCAAGGTGATGAGAAGGGAGCTGCAGGAGGCCGACCCGCTCTTCATCCAGAGGAAGAAGGAGATGGAAGGGGATTAACGCCAGGACTTGATGCAAAGAGGACCTCGCAGGAGACGATCAAGGAAGTTATCCAGAGCCTAGACGCAAAGAGACGGTCCGCTTAAGCGATGCACTGAGGCCCTTGCAGATACCCGTGGACGTTATCGTGACCAGTAAAAAGAGCTTTGATGAATGGTCTGACTAACGTGGGAGTGAGCTTGCTGGCCCACAGGATGGACAAGGTGCCGGGCCGACGTGTGCGTTTATCTTCCGCTGGACAGAGTCGTCGTAACCGTCAATGTGGACGAACAGTAGAACTTTGAGTTGCATCAACCCCTTGATTTTATGGCGCGCCCGGCAGGATTCGAACCTGCGGCCTGCGGATTAGAAGTCCGCTGCTCTATCCGGCTGAGCTACGGGCGCATTAATTTAGGTAACCCGCATAAAAGCCGGGTCCTTTGCCACCGTTCGCCCGCATTGCGAGCGGCCCGGAGCAGACTCCAACTCCATGCTCATGCTGAAATGTTATCACAACGGAGAGAGGGGCGCAATATAAGTCCGGCCTCGGCGCCTCCCTGCCTGGTGCGGCCGCGGCGCATGCAGGTGTGCGTTAAAACTCTTTGTCCTGGACAGCAGTGAATACAGGCTCGTTGGCAGTGCGGGCTACTTCTCCCTGATGCCCAGCTTCTTCATCTTTCTCCACAGAGTGGTGCGGTGCACGCCCAGGATGTCGGCCACCCTTGCCTTGTCCCATGCGTGCTGCTCCAGGAGCTCGAGTATGGTCTTTGCTTCCGACCATTCAATGGGGTTTTGGGGAGCAGCAGCTTCCCTGGACTCCTCTTTTGATCCAAACTCCCGCATGTCCCTGGGCAGGTGCTGGACCTGGATGATGTCGTCCTTGCAGAGCACGAACGAGTGCTCGATGGCGTTCTCCAGCTCTCTTACGTTCCCGGGAAAGTCGTAGTCCATGATATGAGAGAGCACCTCTTCGGACACCCCCCTTATGTTCTTGCCCTGCCTCTTGTTGAAATGTTGCACAAAGTGGTCAACCAGTATGGGTATGTCCTCCTTCCTCCTTTTTAGCGGTGGAATCTCTATGTGTATGACCTTGAGGCGGTAAAACAGGTCCTCCCTGAAAGCCTGGCTCCTTGCCATCTCTTTTATGTCGTGGTGGGTGGCGGCCACCACCCGCACGTCCACGTGAATGGTCTTGGTCGAGCCCAGCGGCTGTATCTCCCCGTCCTGGAGCACGCGCAAGAGCTTTGCCTGCAGGGACAGGGGCATGTCCCCGATCTCGTCCAGGAGCAGGGTGCCCTGGTCAGCCACCACGAACCTGCCGGGCTTGTCCCTCTTGGCGTCGGTGAAAGCGCCCTTTGCATAGCCGAACAGCTCGGACTCCAGCAGGGGCTCTGGCAGGGCCGCGCAGTTGACCCGGATGTAGGACCGGTCGCGGCGGGGGCTCAGCTTGTGTATGGCCCGGGCCAGAAGCTCCTTGCCCGAGCCGGAGGGCCCCTGGATGAGCACGTTGCACTCGGACTCGGCCACGTCCGGGATGAGGTTGAAAATCTCCTGCATCTCCCGGTTCCTGCTCACCATCCTCTCGAAAGAGTCGCTCTCGTGGAGCTGCTTTCTGAGTTCCTCCACAGTGGACATGTCCCTGAATATCTCCACCGCGCCGAAGGTCTTTCCGTTGCTGTCCTGCAAAAGCGAGGTGCTGACGCTGATGGGCGTCTTTACCCCCTCCCGGTTCATGATGTTCACACGCACGTTGGACACGGAGGACCCGCTCTCCAGGCTGTGACGCAGGGCGCACTTGGTGTGGCACAGGTCGGTCCTGAAAATATCGAAGCAGTACTGCCCAATGGCCTCGTCCCGGTTGAACCCGGTTATGGTTTCAGCGGCGTGGTTGAAAGATGTGATCCGGCATTCGTGGTCAGTGGTAAAGACCCCTTCCGCAATGCTGTCAAAGATCAGGTTGTTGATCTTGTCCTCTGCTGCGTTATAAACCTTGGAACCGTACATGGCCTTATGGATTTCTATTATACAACATCATTGCCAATCCGCAACGTTGCGCACAAATTTATTGATAAATTTCTGTTTTTAAACCGTTAAGTTCGATTAGAGAAACATTAAAATAATGGGCCGGAGCCTGAATAACTCTTTGCATTGAAGCAACGGTTGCGGAATAAAATGCAATACGGCAACTCCGCAACCAGGTGACTCTCACACGGCTCTTCCTTCAAATCCTCATCTCCTGCCCCTATTATAAGGCTAAGCACCTGAAAAAAGGCGGAATAATGCAGCGGCCGCAGGGCAGGCCTTTGTCTTGGGGGTTTAGGCACGTGTTGTGCTCTTTTTACAATCACTGGAGATCCATGGACGCCATATGCGCCATACCCCTTTTCGGGTCACGGGTTGCTCCCCGTTGCATGTACGCTTCCACCATGCTGGTTGCAGGGGCCAGCGGAGGGGAGATCACCTTCAAGAGGGTGGTGTCCTTTGAGGACCTGGACGAGTATCGCTGGCTTGAACAGCTTCTTGACCTTGAGGTTGACGTTATTGTCTGCGGCGGCATATCCCCCGAGATCGTCAAGCTCCTTACCCACTACGGCATCCAGGTGATCTGCAACGTTGCCGGCGAGGCCGAGGACGTGCTTTCCGCGCTCGCCAGGGGGGAGCTCCATCCCTGGTTCGGGTATTACTCAAAGGAAAAAGCCGAGCTTAAGAGGGGGGAGCCTGGAGCAGGAGAAGAGATGGTGCAGGGACCGGTGGTCTCCGGGAAGCAAGCGTGCGATGCCAGGCACACGTGCGGGAAATGGATGGATATGAAGGAGTTCCTGGCAGGGAACGGGCAAAGCGCTGGTTCGCCGATGCTCGCCTTTGACAGCCTCTCGTACATGGGCGAACTCGGGGAGATGGAAAAGCTTTTCAGGGAGAAGGGCTACCACAAGGTGGGCTTGATCTACTGCGCTGACTTTTCCCGTTTTGTTCCCGGAGTGGCGGAGGGTCTGGGGCGATTTGCACAGGTGTACCCTCTTGTGTGTCCGGCAAAATGCGCTGGCAAAAGCCCTGAAGACGAGGAGGTGCATGACTTGCCCTGCGCGCCCGCCATCCAGGCCCGTATCATCAACGAGGAAAAATGCGACTTCGTGGTGGTCATGGGTCATTGCCAGGTGTTCTACTCTGTTTTCAGCGGGAGCAGCCGTGCCCAGTCCGCGGTCATGGTGCCGAGGATCGTGGCAAAGAGGGAGCAGGTCACAAGCTCGGGGGTTGGCTCGTAGAATTTCACGGAGCAGTTAATTCGAGGAAAAAGTTAAAAGGAGGGCAGTAAAAATATGGACCAGCAGACAGCCGAAAAGGCGGTGGAAGAGAAGATCAAGATTGCGCCCAAGGAGATCGAGAAGAAAAAGGAGTACTTCTACTTCCTGGACTCTCAGCCCAGGGGCGACTGGGTCTCCAGGTTTTTGGAGGCATTCGCCGCGATCCTGCAGCACTCGAACTACCGCTTTGCCATTGACATGATGTCCAAGGTATCCACCCACTGCGGCCGCTGCGCCACCTCCTGCGGAGTGTACCAGGAAACAGGGGAAGAGCGGGACATCCCGTGCAAACGCTCCGACCTTCTGCTCGAGGTCTACCGCAGGCACTTCACCTTGAACGGGTGGCTGCGGGCCAAGATATTCGGGCAGGGCCCCATAACCGAGGAGCACATAGACAAGATTGCAAACGACTACTACAGGTGCATGGCCTGCCGCAGGTGTAACCTCTTCTGTCCCATGGGAATGGACCACGGCCTCATAACCCACCTGGGCCGATACATCCTTGCCGAGGCCGGGATAGTGCCCAAGGCCCTGGCAGTGGCCTCCCGCGAGCAGATTGACGGGGCCACGGGAAACACATCGGCCATACCCGTGCCGGCACTGGTTGACACCCTCGAGTTCCTGGAGGAGGAGCTTGAGGAGATGTTCGGCATAAAGATCAAGTTCCCGGTGGACCAGGAAGAAGCCGAGTACGTGTTCTTCCCCGCGGTGTCGGACTACCTTTTGGAGGCCGACACACTCATGGGCAACGCCGCGGTCATGCACGCCACGGGCGGGAGCTGGACCATCGGCACCAAGGCTTACGACGGGATCAACTACGGGCTCTTCTACAGCGACTACGTGCTGGCCCGGGCCCTGCGCATGGAGATAGAGGAGACCCGGCGGCTGAGAGGGAAAAAGATCATGATAGGCGAGTGCGGTCACGCCACCCGCTCGGCCTGGTACGTGCCCACCTACAACGAGGGTGATGGCATCCCGGTGGTGAACTGCATGGAGTACGCCCTGGACCAGCTCAAAAAGGGCAACCTCAAGCTAAAGCCGGACGTGGTCACCGAGAGGATCACCTATCACGACCCCTGCAACATAGCCAGGCAGGGGAAGATAGTGTCCCAGCCAAGAGAGATCATAAAGAGCTTCTGCAAGAACTTCGTGGACATGAAGCCCCGGGGCAAGGACAACTACTGCTGCGGCGGTGGCGGGGGCACGGTCAGCCTGGACGAGATACACGAGTTCAGGATGATGGTGTCCGGCAAGAAGAAGGCCGACCAGATACGCGAGACCGGGGCCGAGCTGGTGATAACGCCATGCGCCAACTGCAAGAAGCAGGTGGAGGAGCTGTGCTCCTTCCACGAGCTCCCGGCCACCAAGACCGGGCTCCACGACCAGATGCTCCGGGCCATAAAGATAGAAAAGTAAAGGGAGGATGAGGCATGGAAGAGTGGTTGTTGTTCCTGAGAGGGCCGGTGTTCAGGCTGGCAATAGTGATATTCCTGCTGGGGCTCGGGAGAGAGCTGTTCCTGGCAATATGGGGGAGCATAAGCGCTTACAGGAGAGCAAATGACACGAACCTGCCCTGGACACAGATGCTGAGGCAGACGATTAGCTGGCTGATCCCCGCAAAGAGGCTTTTCACCAGCCAGCGCAAGGTGCACGGGTTCCTGACATTCATCATGCACGCGGGGGTTATCCTGGTCCCGGTGTTCCTGCTCGACCACGTACTCCTGTGGAAGCGGGGGCTGGGCATCGCCTGGCCTGCCATACCCCAGCAGCTTGCTGACTGGCTCACTCTTGCCACCATGGCTGTGGTTCTGGGCCTGTTCATAAGCAGGGCCTTTTCAAAGACGGCAAGGCCGCTGTCCAAGGCCCAGGACTATATCATCCTCTTTATCATACTTGCCATATTCGGCTCGGGGTACATGGCCAGCAAGCCATGGAACCCGGTATCCTACGAGGCTTCCATGATAGTCCACACCCTGGCCGGGAACACCCTGCTCATCATGGCCCCCTTCACCAAGCTGATACACATTGCCATCTACCCCATAAAGCTGTTCACGCCCGACCTGGCCTGGAAGTTCCCATCAAGGACGGGCGAGGAAGTGGCTCTTACCCTGGACGGCAAGGAGGTCAGGCCCATATGATCGGAATACTCACGGATGTTACAAGGTGCGTAGGCTGTAACAAGTGCGTTGATGCCTGCGTGGAGGAGAACGGTCTTGGCCGGCGCCTTCCGGCAAAGGTCAGCATACCCGACGGGCTGGGGCCAAACCGCTTTACAGCCATTCTGACCGCGGACAAGAACGGCGAAGATAGATACGTAAGAAAGCACTGCCGTCACTGCATCGAGCCGGCCTGCGCGTCCGCGTGCATCGTGGGGGCGTTGCAAAAGACCGAGGAAGGCCCGGTGGTCTACGACCCGGACAAGTGCATGGGGTGCCGCTACTGCATGATGGCATGTCCGTTCGCCATCCCCCGCTACACATGGTCCAGGGCGGTGCCTTACATCAGGAAGTGCAAGCTCTGTTACGACAACCGGGTGGTGCATGGGAAGCAGCCGGCCTGCACCGAGGCATGCCCCGAGGGGGCCACTATCTTCGGTCAGCGGGACGATCTCATGGCCGAGGCCAGGAAAAGGATCAGGAAGAACCCGGGCAGATACATACCCAAGGTGTTCGGCGAGGACGTGGTTGGAGGCACAAGCGTGCTCTACCTCTCGGACGTGCCTCTGGGGTTCCTGGGCTGGTCCGAGAACCTCCCGGAAAAGCCCCTGCCCTACTACACCTGGAAGGTGCTTAAAAAGGTGCCCGCGGAGTTCCTGGGAATGGGAGCGCTCATGACCGGGATCTACTGGATCACCGGCAGGAGGAAAAAGGTCCGGGAAGAAGAGGCGGGGTTGAGCTCGGAGAGCGTGCAGGAAAAGCAGCAACAAGAGCCGCAAGAGTCAGCGGAGCAAGGCAAGGAGTAGAGACATGGCAAGGCGTACCATAGTAAAAGACGTGTTATGGCTGCTCGTGGGCATGGCTGCGGCGGTTGCACTGGCCCGGTTCCTGCGCGGGCTGGGGGCCACCACCGCGCTCACCGACTCCACCCCATGGGGCCTGTGGATCGGGTTCGACGTGATGGCCGGCGTGGCCCTGGCCGCGGGCGGGTTCGTGATCGCAGGGGCATACTACATATTCAGGATCGAGAAGTTCAAGCCATTTGTCCGGCCCGCGGTGCTGACAGCCTTCCTGGGCTACGTGGCAGTGGTGGTGGGCCTCATGTTCGACCTGGGGCTTCCCTGGAACATCTGGCACCCCATGATCTACTGGCAGTACCACTCGGTGCTCTTCGAGGTCGCCATGTGCGTGATGGCCTACCTCACCGTGCTCGGCCTGGAGTTCATGCCCGTGGCGCTCGAGCACAAGATATTCCGGTACAAGCCCTTGCAACTCATATACAAGACATTGAAGTCGCTGACCATCCCCCTGGTGATCCTGGGCATCATGCTCTCCACCCTGCACCAGAGCTCGCTCGGCTCGCTGTTCATCATAATGCCACACCGGGTGCACCCGCTCTGGTACAGCCCGGGGATAGTGCTTCCGGCCTCGTTCTTCATATCCGCGATAGCGCTCGGCTTCATGATGGTCATGCTCGAGCACTTTGCATCGAGCTGGGTGTACTCTCACAAGCCAAGGATTGACCTCCTTGGAAGACTGGGCGCATATGCAGCGGTGGCCCTGGTCCTGTACCTGGTCATAAGGGTATGGGACCTGGTGAGCAGGGGGGTGCTGCCCGGGGCCATTGACGGGTCCTGGCAAAGCATGCTCTTCATCTTCGAGATAGCAATAAGCGCGCTCGTCCCCGCTGCCCTCATGGCATCATCCAAGATGAGGAAGAGCCCGGGCGCACTGTTCGCGGCCTGCTTCATGGTGGTGTCCGGCATGGTGCTCTACCGCCTTGACACGGCCTTCATAACCATAAAGAAATGGCCCGGAATGGAGTACTTCCCCACAATGGTCGAGTTCATGGTGAGCATTGGCATAGTGTCGGCCATGGTGCTGGTGTTCATGTACTTCGTGGAGAACCTGGACGTTTTCCCCGAGTCAATGACCGAGGGAGAGAAGCGAGAGCTGGAGACCGCGGACCAGGTGCTGGCCGCCTCGGAGCAGGCGCCCCGCGGGGTGGTGCCGGGCACGGTGCAGATCCTCATGAAAAGGTGGTTCCTGAACGCGGACCCCTTCCAGAAGCCCGCTTTCTCGGCATCCACAGGCACATGGTTCGGTGACCCGCTCCAGGCCGGGGTGAGGAAGTACTCCATGCTGGCAATAATCGCTATCGCCTTGACCGCGGCCGTCCTGCCGACCGAGGCAATATTCGGGTACAAGCCCGACCAGACCCCGGTGCTGCCGGCAAGGATGGACCAGGAGACCAAAGGCGACGTCATGTGGATTGACGGCAACAGGGAAGCCGAGTCCGTGGAGTTCGACCACGCACAGCACGAGGAGCTGACCGGCGGCAAACAGGGGTGCGTGGAGTGCCACCACATGTCTGACCCGGAGGACTTCGCAACCCCCTGCGCATCATGCCACAGCGACATGTACTTGGAGACCAGCATCTTTGACCACGACGTCCACCGGGAAGAGTACGGCGGGAACGAGGGGTGCGTGGAGTGCCACCCCGTGGACAAGGCACCTGAGAACGCGAGGTCGTGCGCAAGCTGCCACCAGGACATGTGGCCCAAGGCAGCGGAGGGAGAAAGGGTGGACCATCAGGCCTTGAGCTACCAGGAGGCAATGCACGAGAACTGCATCACCTGCCACGAGAAAGAGGCCTCAGAGTTCGACAGGCCAGACCTGGGAGAATGCGCCGCCTGCCATCATTGACGCCAAGCCTACGGCCCAACGCGGACGCCAAGGGGAAGAAGAGAGCGCGGAGTTTTTTAAATTAGCTAACCAGATGAAAGTTACGAGCTCCCTGCCCTCTTTGCGCCTCTGCGTGAGAAAAGAGAGCGTTAAACACCGTGCGCGCGCTCAGGCGACCAGGCCCCTTATGGCTTCCAGTATCTCGTCCTGGTCAATGGGCTTTGCAATAAAGCCCTCCGGTGGGGGGACCTGCTTCCTGGAGGAGAGGAACTTCTGGAACACATCGGGATCATCCCCGTAGCCGGTGACCGCGGTAACCACCAGCACGGGAACAAAAGACAGCTCCGGGTCCTGCTTTAGCTCCCGGTAGAACTTAATCCCCGACTTCTCGGGCATGGATATGTCCAGGGCTATGAGGTCGGGCTTTCGCTGCCTCACTCGCTCTATTGCCTGGTTGCCGTCAGCAGCCGAGTCGGTCTCGTAGCCGTTGTCCTCCAGCAGGGTGACGAGGTACGTGACCACGTCGGGCTCATCGTCCACCACCAGTATCCTCTTTTTAAGCGCCTCAGAAGCCATGTCCGTCTCCTTCCTCTGTTTAGGTGTGAGCACCTGAGGGTAACCCACAAAGCTCCGCTTTGTGGGCGCCTGCCTGCCCTGTCTGCGTGTCCGCACAGGCAAGCGCGCCAAGCCAAAGCGCGGCGCAGGCAGGAGCGTAGCGAGCAGGTCAACCCGCTCCCTTCGGTCGCACACATAGCAAAGCTATGTGTGTTACCCTTTTCAGTTCTTTTTCAGCACCTTCAGCACCTCTTCCAGCTTGTCCTTGTCAGCGTAGTCGAGCATTGACTCCACTTCCTTTTTCATCTTCCCCGCCTCGGACGACTCCTCGGCCACCGGGACCTCCATTGACATGGCCCGCATGATGGCCTTTACATAGCTGTCCGGGGTCACCGGTTTTTCCAGGTAGGTCTCGGGGCCCGAGATCATGCGGTCCGAGAGTATCTGGTCCAGGTCGCCCTTGCCAAGCTCATCCCTGGCGTGCGCGGTCACCACCACCACGGGGATCTTGCGCCACTGATTGTCCTTCCTTAGCTCGTAGAGGAACCTGGCCCCAGACTTCCTGGGCATGACCAGGTCGAGCGACACGCAGTCGGGCGGGTCGGCCTTCACCTTCTCCAGGGCCTCGTTCCCGTCACAGGCCGCGTCCACGCAAAAGCCCGCGTTCTCCAGCGCGGTCTGTAAAAAAAGCCTTACGTCCTCCTCGTCGTCCACTACCAGGACCTTCTTCTCTTGCGGAGCAGTCATTATATCACCCTCCTTATGAACTCTGATCGCCTGAATCCTGCTGATCGTAATCCTCGGTTGCCTCCGGCAGCCGGTCCCGGGGGAATTCCAGCCGGAACACCGATCCCTCGCCATATGTGGATTCAAATGTAACCCTTCCGCCGTGCTCCTGCGTGATCTTCTTGGTGATAAGGAGCCCGAGGCCCGTGCCCTTCTGGGTCTTCTTGGTGGAGAAGAAAGTGGTGAACACCTTCTGCTTCACGTCGTAGTCCAGGCCACAACCGTTGTCCGAGACCTCGAAGACCAGAGAGTCGCCGCTCTCCATGGTCCTCACCTCCACACGGCAGATATCCCTGTCGCTCATCTCGCAGGCGTCTATGGCGTTGGACACCAGGTTGGTAAGGCAGGTATGTATGCCCTCGGCGTCCAGGTTTGCCGGGCGCACCTGCTCGTCAAGCACGGCAACCAGCTCCACGCAGCTATTGGCCGCGGCGTCTTTGTAAAGCTCCACCACTTCCCCGGCTATCTGGTTGGGGTCCGTGGTCTTCACCACCGGGGTGCGCCCCTTTGCAAAGCTCAGGAAATCCTTTACGTACGAGGAGATGCGCCCGATGTTCTTCTCCAGCATGTTCCAGCCCTTGCGGGTGAGTTCGGTGTCGTCCTTCTTAAGCCCGGAGTTGACCACGTACATGCCCCCCTCCAGGCCCATGAGCACGTTCTTTATTCCGTGAGCCAGCCCGGCCACGGTCTGCCCCACCGCGGCCAGCCGCTCGGCCTCGAGCTTGTCCTGCTCGAGCTGCTTGCGCTCGCGCAGGTCGTGGAAAAACCCGGCGCTGCCAAGGTACCTCTCGTCGCTCGTAAGCACCACCCCGGAGAAGCGCACCGGTATCAGCTCTCCGTCCCGGTCCTGCACCGAGGTCTCGGCAAGCACGCATGAGGAGCCTCCTCTCGCGATCACGTCAATGAACTCCCTGGGAACGAACCTGTCAAAGGCCCTGCTGCCGATGACCTCGCCGGCATCGTAC
Source organism: uncultured bacterium (assembly GCA_964650485.1). Lineage (GTDB taxonomy): Bacteria > RBG-13-61-14 > RBG-13-61-14 > RBG-13-61-14 > DATKZS01 > CAZYTX01. Next base: position 180,529 of record CAZYTX010000001.1, read on the forward strand.
TTGAAGAGCTTCTCCGCGCTGGGGTTGAAGATTATCACACTGCCTTCCGAGTCCGCGGCTATTATGCCGTCTATGGCCGCCTCGATCATCTTCTCCTGGTAGTCGAAGTTCCACTTGAGCTGCTCCTCCAGGGCCCGGGTCTGGGTGATGTCCAGGGCCATCTCGATCACGTGCGATGGCTGTTTTTCTTCCCTGCCCAGGGGCGCGGTAGTGACTATATAATGTATTTTACGGCCGTTCTTGTCCATGCCTGTCTGCTGATAGGTGTGGATCTGTCCGTCCTTCAAGGTGAGCCGTGCGGGACAGTCCGGGCAGGGCTCGTTCTGGTTCTTATAGATCTCGTAACATTTCCTCCCCACTGACTCGCCGAAGGTCTTCTTGAACAGCTCGTTGTTCCTCACTATGTTCATGTCCCGGTCCAGAACCGCCACCAGACAGGGGACCCGGTTGAAGAAAAAATCGTACTCGTGCTGGAGCTTGCGGCTCTCGGTCACGTCGTGCGACATCTCGATGACAAAGGGTATCTCCCCGCGGTCCCTTTGTATGGGCTCCACGTGCACCACGTAGTAGGAGGGCTTGCCGTGCCTGTCAACGCCCTGTTCGTCGTTCACCCTGGTCTTGCCGTCGGCAAAGGTCATCGCGGCCACGCAGGACTCGCACCTGTTCTCGCGCCCCTTGTACACCTCGTAGCAGCGCCTGCCCCTCCATTCGCCAAAGGTGTCGGCAAAGTGCTGGTTGGCCTCCACTATCGTAAAGTCCTTGTCAATTATGGCGATGTTGGTCGGCACCCGCTCGAAGAGCTCGGTATGGAGCCAGTTCTTGAGATCAGAATCATTCATGGGCCGCCCCGATAACATTGGAAATCTCCGCGAGAAGCCCGGGCACATCCACCGGCTTCTCTATGTAAGCAATGGGCTCGGGCACCCGCCGGTCGGGTATGAGCTTCCTGAAACGCTTACCTGTGAAATCCTCGGCCATGCTGAAGGCGCTTAAAAAAATCACTGGTATGTCTTTCTTGTCCTCGTTCATCTTGAGCTTCTGGTAAAGGGCTATCCCGGACTGCTTGGGCATCATTATATCCAGTATTATCAGGTCCGGCCTCGCCTTCTCGATCTCATCCAGGGCCTCTCCGGCGCTGTGCGCATGCACCGTCCGGTAGCCGTTGTCCTCGAGCACGGTCTCCATGTACGAGACTATGTCCGGCTCGTCGTCAACCACCAGTATCAGCTTTTTGCCGTCCAGGCCCTTTTGTCTGTTGCCTTGCAATTTACTTTTCCCGGCTTACTTTTATCTCCACTCCCACTCGATGAACCCTGGGTTCACCTCGGTCATGGCGTTTGCTATCAACTCCGCCAGCCCCCCGTACAACATGGTGTTCCTCTCCCACACCCCCCAATAGTCGAACAGGTCCCTTATCTGCCCCTTGCAGTTCGAGCAGGGAGCGCACACGTACTTCTTTATGGAGGGGTCGAGCTCGTCCTTGAACGCATTCAGGATCTGCTCCAGCTTCTTCCTGCCCGACACCTGCGCGCGCCAGTCCCCGAAGTTGTGACCCGACATGATTGCAAACCCCGAGCCCCCGCCGCAGCAGTAATTGTACACCCCGTGGGGGGTCATCTCCCTGAACCGCGGACAGATATGGTTCAGGATGCGGCGCTGCGGCTGCACTATGCCCATGGCCCTGACCAGGTTGCAGGGGTCGTGCAGCGTGACCGGGAAGTCGTTCCTTGAGGGGTCGAACTGTAGCTTGCCCGAGAACACGATGTCCGCAAGAAGCGGCATGGCGCTCTCCCGCCGGATGTTCAGGTCGCCGGTTAAAACCCTGTCCGCTATCACAGTGAGGGCCTTGTGGGCGTGGCCGCACTCTCCCAGCACGATCTTTTTCACCCCCAGCTTCTTGGCCGCCTGCGCGTGCTTTACAGCCACCTTGGCCAGCATGAAGTCGTCGTAGAAGAGCCCGTAATTTATATTGTCGTACCCGATGGCCTCCTGGGCCTCCGAGGACAGGGTCCAACTCGCGCCGGCCACCTGCAATATGGTTGCAAACGCCCCGTGGTTCTCGGGCCAGGCCATTATCTCGCCGGCGTTGTGTATGAGCAGTATGTCCGCGCCCTTCTTGTCCCAGGGCGTCTCTATGGTGAGACCCGTCTTTTCCGAGGTGTCCTCGTCAATGAACTCGATGTTGTCCTTTACCACCTCGGGGTTCATGCCGGTGGAGGAACCCACCTTGAGCTGGAGCACCGAGCCCCTCTCGTGCAGCTCCTTGGGCGCTATCCCCAACTCCTGGCTGAAAAGCTTCCTGAGCTCGTGCGCGATGAGCCCGTTGTCCACGCCTATTGGACAGGTCTGCGCGCACCTCCTGCACAGGTTGCAGCGGTAGGCCAGCTCGGCCAGGCGGAGCACGGTGCGCCAGTTAAGGTCCACGTCACCCTGGCGCCACCTGGTGAGCAGCTTCCCGCCTGACTTCAGGTGCTTGTAATAAAGACGGCGCAGCACCTCCGAGCGGTACGTGGGCCGGTATATCTCGTTGCCGCCGCCCATCTCGTATACGTGGCAGGCCTCGGAGCAGGTCTGGCACCTTGCGCAGTGCTCCATGGACAGCACCAAGGGCTGCAAAAAGGTCCAGTTGTTCTCCCTGGAAAAGAGCTTCTCCAGCCCTGAGAGGAACTTTGCAACCAGCTCATCCTCATCCTCCTTGCTCTTGGGCCTGGGAATGGACAGCGCGATGGTCTCGTCCAGCGAGCACTCGTAGTCCTGCTGTGCCGACTCGGACAAGGGCGCGAACTCGGGACGCAGGTGAGGCTGGTCATAAGGAGTGGGCAGGGGCGGCTGCTCTGCGGGGTCGAAGTTCGTGAGCCGCTCGCAATCCTTGCTGATGTCCTCCACCCTTACTTTCTTACTCATTACAGTCCTCCGTGGCTATGTCTATCCAGTTCTTCTTTCCGTCGGCCTTTATATGGGGCGCGGACCATGTCACAGGGTATGTCACCTGGGCAAGGACCCGCTTTTCGAGGCGGCTGCCGGGCATATTGGGCTCGTCCTCCCACCTGACACGGTGATATGTGAACCACTTGGTAAAAAAGTGAGACATGTGGGTTAAAGGGATATAGGCAAGGAGCGCCGCGGCTGTCAGTATCTCGGCCACAAGCAGGGGGCTGCCCACCGGAGAGGTGAACTCAAAGGTTAAAAGGCTCTGCACAAAAGAGCGGGTCATTGCGAACCCGGTGTCCACGAAGATAAAACAAAGCCAGCCCATTGCGAAAGCGGCCAGGAAGAAGGCCAGGTTGAATATGGATGCAGCGGTGGTGTAGGGCCTGAGGTCCGGGTCAAAGAGCCTGCCATGGATCAGTCCCAGGACACCGATGGTTCCGAGCCCGAGCCCGGCAATTGCCGCGGCCTGGGTAAGGTAATAGACTACGGAGCCTGCCCGGGGGCCCGGACCCACGTAAACGCCTCCCAGTTCCAAAAGCGCGCCTACCAGGATCAGACCTATCAGCCCGGCCAGGGTGTAGAGCCCGAAGTGGAAGGGGAATGAGCGTAGCCAGAGCTTCCGGTTGTGCTCGAACAGTGCGACCAGGAGCGTCATCTCCGGGACCATGACCCTGAGCTCGCCCAGGAGAGACTTCTTTCTGGGCTTTTCCCACCAGTCGAGTTCCTCCAGCGCGGACCCGCCGTACCTGGCCTTCTCGCCCTCGTGGGCCACCGGGTACAACTCCCACCGAAGGTGCATGGGCATGTTGGAGATCCTTATGGCCCTGGCCACAACCGCAGCCAGGAAAACCAGAACGGCACCGTAGGTTACAAGGTGGATTAGCACGGCGCTGATCATTTGCCCGCTCCTCTGCTCAGGCCATTTCGCTCCCTGTTTCCATGCGTATCAGCAGTGCACGGTGTCCTCGTTTTCATAGCTCGTCCTCCTTTTTACCCCCATCATGTCCTCCTCCGAGAGGTCCTTCAGGCTGTACTCGAAAAGCACGTCAGTGATGCGGGTGTTTATTAACCCCCACATCCTCCTGGAACCGCAGACCTCCTTGAACGCGCACTCCGTATCATTGTCAAGACAGTCAAGGAGCTTGACCGGCCCGGTGGCGGCTTCCACTATCTCCCCTATCTTTATCTGCTCGGGACTCCTTGCCAGCATGTATCCGCCGTGCTTTCCCTGCACGCTTTTGATAAGAGAAGAGTTTTTCAAGGGGACCACCAACTGCTCCAGGTACCTCATGGAGATATCCTGCTGCTCTGCCACTTCGCTGAGACCCACCGGCTTTGCAAGATCCGATCGGTCAGCCAGGTACACCATGAGACGTATCGAGTACCTGGCCCTTGTGGATATCTTGAACATTTACGTGCCCTTAAAGCCCCCCTCTTATAGGATCGTCCGCCCTCATGATGTAAAATCAAGCGCTTGCAAGGTATGAGCTTACGCCGCTTCATGCCGCGTGATCATGCTTATCAACAACCTTTTATGAGGGTCATTCTTAATCCGATTGATCCGATAGGATTATAATAATATCAAAAAGAAGCAATGTCAAGTAAATTTTTCAAAAAATTCAAAATCAGCACCCTATCTGAAACCCATGATCTGAAAATGACATGCCAGCAGCCAACCAAGCAACAATTTTGTTGCAATAAAGCAAAGATGTGCTACAATATTAATTGAACTTATAAAAAAGTCCGTGTTTATAAACAGCGGAATAAAAAGAAGTAATCTATAATTTGTAGTGTAGGAAGGAGTCATTACAGTGGTTAACCAAGAAAGAGACGTTTGTTGCGAGCTACATAATAATGAAACGCACGCGCCCGATGCAACAAAAGACGCCTGGCTTTCCAAGCTGATCCTGGAGAGCATCCACGACGGGGTCTTCACAACCGACAAGCACTGCCGCATAGCCACCTTCAACCGCGCCGCGGAAAAGATCACCGGCTTCGACCGCGAGGAAGCCGTGGGCAACTTCTGCTTCGACATATTCAGGAGCGACATCTGCCACTCCCGCTGCGCACTCATGGACACCCTCCAGAGCGGCGACGCACACCGCAACGTCCGCGCCACCATAATCACCAAGAGCGGCAAGCAGAACCCCATAAGCGTGACCACAAACGTATTGAGGGACCCCGACGGCAACCTCATCGGCGCGGTCGAGTTCTTCCGCGACCTCTCACAGGTCGAGGACCTGCGCGCCCGCCTCTCAAGGCTCGAGTACATGGATGACCTCTCATCGGCAAACGAGCAGATGCAGAGGATATTCCACCTCCTCCCAGAGGTTGCAGCATCCGACTGCAACGTACTCATACTCGGCGCATCCGGCTCCGGCAAGGAGCTCATAGCAAAGTCCCTCCACAACCTCTCCCAGAGAAAGGAAGGCCCATACATAAGGATTAACTGCGCGGCCCTCCCGGAAACACTGCTCGAGTCCGAACTCTTCGGATACGTAAAAGGCGCGTTCACCGACGCCAAGAGGGACAAGCAGGGACTCTTCCTCGCAGCCAACGGCGGCACCCTACTGCTCGACGAGATCGCAGACATGCCCATGTCCCTCCAGGTCAAGCTCCTCAGGGTGCTCCAGGACGGAGAGTTCCAGCCGCTGGGCTCCACCAAGACCCTCAAGACAAGCGCCAGGGTCATCGCATCCACAAACCGAGACATCGAGCACATGGTCGAACAGGAGACCTTCCGCGAGGACCTCTATTACCGCATAAACATCATCACCATTCAGGTTCCCCCGCTCAAGGAAAGACTCGAAGACCTGCCAACACTCATAGACCTGTTCATACACAAGTTCGCTGAAAAGCGCGGCAAAGACATACATGGCGTCTCCCCAGAGGTGCTGCAGACTCTCCGTAAGTACGACTTCCCCGGAAACGTGCGCGAGCTCGAGAACGCCATCGAGCACGCATTCGTGCTCTGCCACGGAGACATCATAGAGATCGAGCACCTGCCACCCAAGATGGTGGAGGCCGTGAGAAACCGAGAGCAGGAATCCTCCATCCCACCCATCTCCGAGGACTCGGAAAAGGCCATCATTGCCGAGACACTGAGGCGCATGCGAGGCAACCGCCAGAGGGCAGCACAGGAGCTGGGCATGCACCGCACCACGCTCTGGCGCAAGATGAAAAAGCACGGCATCAACCACGAGGATTTCAAGGACTGAGCACGGAACGCCGCTGAGATGAGGCTCCTGATGCACGCCCGCTGATTCCCGGCCCTTCTCCGAATTATACTGTTGCGTATTGAAAGCCCCCGCAAATTCTTCTCCCCATCAAAGTGCACTGAAATCAAGTACTTGCGATCCACGGCGTCAACCACCGCTTGATTTGCCGTTTACACGTGTGAACAGCGCCGTTTACACCCGTAGCCGATACCGTTTCCCCCTGTAAACGCAAAAACACGCCGCCAAGTAGTACTTGGAACCATATCGCCCCGGTTCCCTGCACGGCGCTGCTTCGTGCACAATGGCGGGGCGGTTTGTAAGCAGGGACCCCCTGCCCGCCAAGTAGTACTTGGAACGGGTAACCCACACAGCTTGCTGTGTGGGCGCCTGCCTGCCCTGTCTGCGTGT
>CAZYTX010000002.1:0-157590 GCA_964650485.1 uncultured bacterium
TACTAGGGGAAATGGAGCGTGCAGGTTCAAACGGTCTTCTGCTGTCCATGACCGGTCTCAAGAAGCACTTCCCGGTGAGGGCCGGCCTCCTTGGCAGGCCCCGCGCGTTCGTAAGGGCGGTGGACGGGGTGAGCCTCGGGGTAAGAGAGGGCGAGACCCTGGGGCTGGTGGGAGAGTCGGGCTGCGGCAAGAGCACGCTTGGCAGGACCGTGCTCCGGCTGCTGGACCCTACCGGGGGGACCATCATTTTCCAGGGCCGCGACATCACCGCGCTCTCCGGTGAGCCGCTCCGTGCCCTCAGAAAGAACATGCAGATCATCTTCCAGGACCCCTACTCTTCGCTGAACCCCCGCATGACCGTGGGCTCGATCGTGGGAGAGGCCCTCAACATCCACCGCATCGGCACGAGGAAGGAGAGGCGCGAGCGGGTGATGGCCCTGCTCTCCGAGGTCGGTCTTCACCCCGAGTCATACTCCAGGTACCCGCACGAGTTCTCGGGCGGGCAGCGGCAGAGGATCGGCCTGGCCAGGGCCTTGGCGGTGGAGCCGGACTTCATGGTGTGCGACGAGCCGGTCTCCGCCCTGGACGTGTCCATACAGGCCCAGATACTCAACCTGTTCATGGACCTGCAGGAGAGGCGCAGCCTCACCTACATGTTCATCTCCCACGACCTCAGGGTGGTCGAGCACGTGGCCGACAGGGTCGCGGTCATGTATCTTGGAAAGATAGTGGAGACGGCTGACACAAAGGAACTGTTCGAGAACCCGCTCCACCCCTACACCATCGCCCTGCTCTCCGCGGTGCCGGTGACAGACCCGGATACCAAACGCAAGCGCATAATCCTCTCCGGCGACGTGCCCAGCCCGGTGAGCCCGCCTCCCGGGTGCAGGTTCCATCCCAGGTGCCCCTACGCGACCCGGGAGAGCAAAGTGCAGGAGCCCGAGCTGGTCGAGCACCGGCCCGGACACCTGGCCGCGTGCCACAACATACCGGTAAGATAGTCCCGTATTAATGTGCCGGAGTCGGGCGCTACCAGCCGTACTCCTGCTCGATCGCCCGGTAGCGGTCAGCCACCACCTGGAAGGCCTCCTTCTTCTCCCGGTCGTACGTCACCAGCCCCTTCAGGTTGAAATCCGGCACGGGATTGAGGGGTCTCTTGTCGTCCCGGAAGTCGGCCAGTATCCAGGGCATGGTCCCGGTCACAAAGTCCTTTGAAAGTATCTCATCGTACTGCACCCGGTGAAGCTCTGCCTGGTACTCCTCGGTAAAGTCCTTCTTCTTCATGCCGATGGAATAAGTCTTTTCGCCGTCAACCAGGGGAGAGGCGCCGGCCCCGAACTCGGAGACCACGATAGGTTTCTCAGGCCACTTTCTGTGCGCCTTTTCCAGGTAGTCCCCGATGCCGTGAGCCTCGCCGAAATACCAGCCATAGTACTCGTTTATAAAGAGCGCGTCGGCAAGCTCCGCGGTGATCTCGTGGTAGGGGCTCAAAAACCAGTCGGTGGAGATTGCAAAGGTCACCGGTCTCACCGGGTCGAATTCCTTGGCCGTTTCAATAAGCTTTGCGTGGAACTCCTTGACCCACCTGAGCCAGGTGCGGTTCTCATTGCCTACCGACCACATGACCACGCAAGGGTGGTTCCGGTCCCGCTCGATGGTCTCTATTAGCTGCTGTCTTGCGTTGTTTATTAGCCTTTCCCCTTGCATGGCCTTCCTTCCTTTTATGGAAGCGCCAAGCTGATAAAAGGGTATCTCGTGGGTGATGAGTATCCCTTCCCGGTCGCAGGCGTCCAGCCAGCGCGGGTCATGCGGGTAATGGGCCGGCCGCATGAAGTTTACGTGCAGATCATGGAGCAGCTCAATGTCGCGCTCGATCCAGTAGTCGCTCTGCACCGGACCGGCGCCCGGGAAGTCCTCGTGGCGGTTAATTCCCCGCAGGAAGATGGGCCTGTCGTTTAGAAAGGCCTGGCCGTTCCTGAACTCGAACTTGCGGAACCCTATCTCGACCGACTGCCGCTCCGAGCCGCCCGGTCCTTTCACCGAAACTTCCAGCAAATAACGATTGCCAGGCTCTTTGGGAGACCACGGCTTGACCCCGTCCACCCGTCCACCAAACCTTACAACGGATACGCCTTTGCCTGCGACCTTGAGGGGCTCCCTGGCAAGATGCTGGAGCCGCCGGCCTGAGAGGTCCGAGACCCATACCTCCACCTCGGCATCCGCATCCGCGGTCCCGCTGTTGTAGATAACCAGGTCCCCTTCGATCTCTCCGCGATGGTCGGTGTCAGTGGCCAGCTTGGCCGCGCTAATGCGGGGGCCGCTGTCCAGCAAGGGCTCGCGGTTTATCCCGCCGTAGAACCACCAGCCCAGCTTGGCCCCCTCGTGCTTTAACGCGGGCAGGGAATGGAAGTCGCGCTGGTTGGACACCCTGATTACCAGCACGTTCTCGCCCCCGTAAACAAGATCGCCGGAAACATCCACGCACCACCTTGAAAAGCCGCCGTGGTGCCGGGCAAGCTCGCGGCCGTTCAAAAAAAGCACGGCGTGGTATGCCACCCCGTCCAGCACCAGACGGTTGAAGCGGCCCTGCATGGAAGAAGGCACATGAAACCTGCTCCTGTACCAGCCGGCGCCCTGGTAATACAGCCACTGCTCCTTGGCCGCGTTCCACGAGCCCGGCACCGGAAGGTCATGCCAGTCCGAGTCGTCCAGGCCCGGCTTGTGCCATCCCTTATCCTCTCCCGCGTCCCCGGGGTCGGGCATGAACTTCCATGTCCCGGCAAGGGAGAGCTTTTCATGGTCGCTGCGGGTGAAGCGGGTGAAATAGGGCATGCCCTGCTCCCAAAGGACCGGTACACCTTGCGCCTCCCTTATTTCCAGACCATACGCGCTCCCGGCTTGAAGGGAGGTGGAGACGCAGACGGCGATAAGAACACACAAGCTCTTTACCTTCATCTTTTCTCCTTGCTATACGGGGCTTGATAAAGACGCCGCGGCGCTTGCGGGCCGGCCGGGCGGACAAGAGCTTTACTCGTTCTTGGAAGCGGAGGCCCCCTCGCTTTTGCCGGACTTTTCAGGCGAGGCTTTTTCAGGGGCCGGCTTTGCAGAGGCCTCGGCGCCCTCCTTTTTTGCGGCGCCCTCCTTCTTGGGCCCGGCATCCTTCTTTTCAGGCTGGTCTTTCTTGTCTTTGCCGTTGTCCTTGTCGGCCCGGGCGTAGTCGGTGACGTACCACCCGCTGCCTTTCAGATGGAAGGCTGACTCGCTTATGAGCTTCTTTACCTTGCGGCGCCGGCACAAAGGGCATTTCTTCAGCGGCTCTTCGTTTATGCCCTGCATGACCTCGACCACGCCGCAGTCAGGACACTGGTACTCGTATATAGGCATCCCCAAAACCCCTCCGTGACCCTTGTTTTAAACGGCCTGGCACTCGCGACTTTGAAGTGCCATTCAAGCGGAAATTAATAAAATTTTTACGGTAAGATATTATAAGGCCGGGCTCCGGCATGTCAAGCCGGCCCCGACAGCCGGTAACCCTGCCGGCAAGCGAAGCGAGCAGGCAGGGGGCTCTTTTGACGCAACCTGTCTGCGTGCGGACCTGTCTGCCGTGCCGGGCACGGCACAGGCAGGCACGCACAGGCTGGCGTCGCCACGGCGCTTAAATGAAGCTTTCCTGACTGAAAAAGTTTATAGAATTAACCGTTTATGATATAATATAAACGTGGGTATCTCATGAAAACCACAAGCAGGATATGTGTGCTGGCGCTGATCGCGCTTTTTTTGGCAGGCGCCAAGGCGCCCCAAAGGGCCGAGCTGTACGTTGGAGGTGGCCTTGTCCGCACCTTCTCGGACTTCCAGCTTATCGGGCACACGGTGTTCCTGCCGCTCTCGGAGAGCGCGGACGCGCTCGGGATCGAGGCATCCGCTGACGAGCGATCGAGGACCGTGTTCCTTCGCACCCGTCAAGAGCTGGTGATCGTGGACTCCTCCCAGAAGAAGGTGGCGGTGGGGACCAGCGTAAGCCCCATACAGCACGCCCCTGTCTGGACCCCGGACAACGTGTACCTTCCCGAGCAGGTGTTCACCCGGGTGATAGCGGGGCTCATGCGAACAAGTATCGAGATAAAGGCCGCATCCGGTGTAAGTCACCAGGCAACAAAGGACCAGCAGGGCCGGGCAAACCATGCCGGCCACAACTCGAGCCGTGACCCGGTGGACGTGATCGTCATAGACCCTGGCCACGGGGGCAGGGACTGCGGCGCCCGGGGCCCGGAAGGCATCCTTGAGAAGGACGTGACCCTTGCCATCAGCGCCAAGCTTAAAAAGAGGCTCCAGGATGACAAGGACATCAAGGCCATGCTCACCAGGGACAAGGACGTGTACGTGCCCCTGTCAAAACGGCCAAGGATCGCACGGCAACATGACGCGGACCTTTTCGTCTCCATCCACGCCAACGGGTACGAGCGCATCAGCGCCCACGGGTTCGAGACCTTCTTTGCAAGCCTTACAGCCACGGACCAGGCCGCTCTCGACCTGGCAAGGTGGGAGAACCAGGTCGCGGAGACTGGTGACCATGCCCCGGACGAGGTCAGGAACGACATCGAGATGATACTGGGCGACATGGCCCAGACCGAGTACCTGGCCGAGTCCCAGCGCTTTGCCGAGCTGGTGCAGGAGGAGATGGCCAGGGTTATGGACACGGACAACCGGGGCGTCAAGCAGGCCCCCTTCCAGGTGCTCATGGACTCGACCATGCCCGCGGTGCTGGTGGAGGTCGGGTTTATCACCTCGCCGGCAGAGGCCCGCATGATTACACACGAGCACACGCAGGAACTCATAGTGAAGGCGCTTGCCCAGGCCATACAAAAGTACAGGCAACAGGCCAACGCAAGGCTGGGACTGGCGCCTTGACGGCCCGGGTGGGCTCCCCCTGAAAAAATCCCTGAAAGGAACCCTTCATGACAAAAAGTGATGAACAGGAACGCCTGGAGCTCCGGCCCACAAAGATACAGACCGGGGCCGCGGAGTACGCCGAGGGCAGCGCCCTTATAACCCAGGGCAACACCAGTATATTATGCGCAGCCACGGTCGAGCGCGGCAGGCCCAGGTGGATGAAGGACGAGCCAAGGGGATGGGTGACCGGAGAGTACAACCTGTTGCCCAGGTCCACCCTGGACAGGACCAGGCGCGAGCGGGGGAACATATCGGGCAGGACCCAGGAGATACAGCGACTGATCGGCAGGTCCTTGCGCGCGGTCACTGACCTGGAAGCCATTGACGGCTACACGACAATAGTGGACTGCGACGTGATCCAGGCTGACGGCGGCACCCGCACCGCGGCCATAACCGGGGGGTTCGTGGCCCTCTACCTCGCCTGCGAGGGCATGGTGGAGCGGGGTCTGATCCCGGCCCTGCCTATAAAAGACCAGGTGGCTGCCATAAGCGTGGGAATAGTGGACGGGAAGCCGTGGCTGGACCTGGACTACGAGCATGACAAGAACGCGGACGTGGACATGAACGTGGTCATGACAGGCTCGGGCAAGCTGGTCGAGGTGCAGGGCACCGCGGAGGGGGACCCCTTCTCGCGCACGCAGATGAACAGGATGCTCTCCATGGCTGCAAAGGCGGTCCAGGAGCTTGCGGCATTACAGAAGAAGGCCCTGGAAATAAAATGAAGCGGATCGTGGTCGCCACCGGGAACCAGGGAAAGATAAAAGAAATAAAACACGCCCTGAAAGACCTGGGATTGGAGATCGCGGGGCTGGATAGCTTCCAAGGCGCGCCCGAGGTTATCGAGGACAAGGACACCTTCGAGGAGAACGCGGCCAAGAAGGCGCTGGCAATTGCGGGCCACACCGGGGAGTGGGCCCTGGCCGACGACTCTGGCCTGGTGGTGGACGCTTTGCAGGGCGCGCCCGGCGTGCGCTCGGCAAGGTTCGCCGGAGAGGACGCCACCGACCGGATGAACAATCAAAAGCTCCTGGCAGAGCTGGAGAGAAGGCCCGGCGCTCCCAGGACCGCCAGGTTCATAGCCGTGCTCGCGCTGGCGTCGCCACAGGGAGAGACCATATTCTCAAAAGGATCGTGCGAGGGCGAGGTCCTTTCCGGGCCGCGCGGGAGCCATGGCTTTGGATACGACCCAATATTCTTTTACCCTCCCCTGGGCAAGACCTTTGCCGAGATCACCAGGGAGCAGAAGCTCGAGGTGTCGCACAGGGGAGCGGCGCTCCAAGAGCTCAAGGAAAAGCTCGCAGCCATCCTCAAAGAATCCCGTGACTGACAGTTGAATGGAAAAGATCGAGAGATACAGGGGATGCATGCTGGGGCTCGCCGCGGGCGACGCAATGGGCGCGCCGGTCGAGGGATTAAAGGCCGGCCACATAAGCCAGCTCTACGGGCGCATCCAGGGTTTTGTGGACCCGGGCGTGGCCTGGGGCAAAAAGCCTGGCAGGTGGCGCATGCAGGCGCTCTACACCGACGACACCCAGCAGTCATTGGCATTGGCCGATTCTCTTTTAAAATGCCGGGGGTTTAACCCAGAGCACTTTGCCGAGCTGCTCGCTCGCATGGCCCGGGCCGAGACCGGCGCAAGGTTCGGGGCGCACCGGGGCACCGGCAAGAACTTCCGCGCATCCGTGCGCGCTGTCATGGACGGCCTTGATGAGACCGGCATGCCTTCCGCGGGCATAGGGGCCATGATGCGGGTCGCACCCTGCGGGCTCTACTTCGCCCGAGACCGGGAGGCACTCATGCGCGCCGCCATCCAGCAGGGCCTTGTCACCCACACCGACCCCAGGGCCCTGGTCATGGCGTGCGTGCAGGCATTCTCAGTATCAATGGCAGTGACCGGAGAGGGGGACCACCAAGGGGCCGTGCAAAAGGCGCGGGACATGGTGGAGGCCGCTGTTATTGCCGAGTCCATGGTTGAGAAGGAGTTCATTCACCGGGTGCCGGTGGCGTGCATGGACAGGTTTGGCATGGCAAAGAAGGGCCTGGACATGCTGCCCGGGCTGGCGGAGCTGCCCGAGGAGAACATGGCCTACAAGCAGATCGTGAGCGAGGCCAACCGCCAGTTCCCCATGCACAAGATCACCGAGCCGGGCCAGGGCTTTGTCATGGCATCGGGGCTCTCCGCGCTCTATATCGCACTGACCTCGAAAGACTACGAGACCGGTGTGCTGCGCGCGGTGCACCTGGGAAAGGACACCGACACCATGGCCGCAATCGCCGGCGCCATATTGGGCGCCAGATACGGCGAAGAATCAGTGCCCGAGGAGTGGAGGCGATCGCTCGTGAACGCGGAGCAGCCGGCGTTGCGGGGGGAGGCGCTTTTTCAAAAGAGCGCCGACGGGCCGGGGATAAAGGACCTGGTGGAGATGGAGTCCGGGCTTACGGCCATGGAGCAGCAGAAGAGGGAGGAGCTGATAGCTAAGCTCGAGGCAAAAGGAGAGATGCCCAAGACGCCGCCGCGAAAAATACGGGAGAAGCAAAAGGCGAAACAGGTGGAATCGGAAGCGCCTCCGCCCGGCCGGGCAGCCACCACAAAACAGGACCGCATTAAAAAGCGCGGCAAAAGGAAAAGAGAGAAGCCGCCGTGGAAGAAATAGGGGGTACCCGTTCCAAGGCATGCCCAAAGGAATGTCCTTTGTAAGGAGGACCATGTTGTTATTTCCCGCGTAAGGGAGCCATTCCGCTTTCTCGTCCGCTCTCTCATCTTTAGCTTTTTTTGCTGTCTTTGCTTTAAGTCTTCAAGCTTTTTATCCAACTTTTGCATTTCTTTGTAGTATGAGACAGCGCAGGCGGGGCGGCTTGGCGTATGCGCCGCTGCGTCTAGTGTTTTCCCTTGCCCCCTCGCCCGTGCTAACATCATATTGATTAAGCGTTTAGATGGTTCCTGTTACCAGAGAGGCGTACAGGCCCTTGGCGGCCTTTGCGCTCTTGTTACTGGCGCTGCTCATGGCCTTCCCTGCATGGCCCGCGGGGGAGGACGCGATCGCCCGGGCACGGGAGGCGTACAACGACCACATGTTCGAGCAGGCTGCAACAGCGTACAAGCACTACCTGGAAATTTTCCCTGACGGCCCCGCCCGTGACGAGGCCGGGTTCTTCCATGCCCAGTGCCTTTTCCTTTTAAAGGATTTCGAGGCGGCTGACAAGGCCTTTGCCAGGGAGGAAGGGGTGAACCGGGCCTATGCCGACCAGGTGCTCTATTACCGCGGCCGCATCGCAATGCTTGATAATGACTTTCAGTCCGCGCTGGTGTTCTTCGACCGCCTTTTGAGCGAGCATCCGGGTTCAGCGCTCCGCGACAAGGCCGAGTCCGCCCGGGCCGAGGCCCACTTCCACCAGGGAAACGCCTACCTCTCGAGGGGCGCATACTCTATCGCATTGCAGCAGTTCGAGCGGGCCGAGGCCGGCCCCGACCTTAAGCCCCTGGTCGAGTACAAGCTGGGACTTTGCCACTCGAAGCTGGGCGAGTTCGAGCAAGCGGCCGACGTTTGGGGCGACCTCTCCATGATGGAGAGCCGAGGGGCCCGGCCCGCGGCCCTGCTTGCCGGGTACCGGCTGGCCCGTCTCCTCGAGGACAGAGGCCGCTATTCCGAGTCCGCGCTCGCATTCCAGGAGATTATCGAGTCCCAGCCCGACCACTTCATCGCCCCGCTTGCCCGGCAGGGCCTTGCCAGGATGTGGGCCAGGCAGGGGGATGTGGAAAAGGCAGTCGAGTTCTGGAAGAGCGAGGGGGGCGCAGCAGAGCTGATCGAGCTCAGCGGGATATACGCATCCGGCTTGGAGCACCTGGTGCGCGAGGAGTACGCGGACGCTGAGCGGGCCTTCCAGTCGGTGTTGGCCAGGGCCTCTGACCCCGATCTCCTATACTCATCCAGGATAGGGCTGGCGCGCGCACTGCTCGGCCGGGGAGTGTGCGCGGCCGCGTTCGATCAGTATGAACTCGCTCTCGCGCACCCTGAGGCAAATACATGCATAAAATCGGAGTACGCCCGGGCCGCCCTGGAGGTGGACCCCTCACGCGCGGCCTCCATAGCCTCGCAAGCGCTCGACTCTTCAATCAGTGAGTGCGGGCAGGAGCTCACGGAGGTGCGCGCCCTGGCGCTTTGCAGCATGGACAGAGATGAGGCATTGGAAGCCGCGGGCCTATACCTTTCCCGATATCCGGAGGGAGAGAGCGCGGCCGAGTTGCTCGTTTGCAGGGCTCGGATGAACCTGGCCCGGGGCCTTGCTGACAAGGCCGAGGCGGACCTTGAGACGGCCATGGAGGTTGCGGGGGACCCGGAGACCGTGGTGGAGGCCGCCCTTATGCTATCGCATATTTTGCGGGGCCAGGGGAGGCTGGAGTCGGCCTTTTCAGTGCTGGAGGATGCAAGGCCGGCATCGGAAAAGGCCCTCACCGCGGCCGGGCGCATAAGCCGGGCCAGGGCGGAGGCGGCCTTTTCCAGGGGCCAGTACGAGAAGGGCGTGTCCCTATACGAACAGATATGCGGGGCGGCCCTCCCCGGTGACACCGCCTCCGTGGACCCGGCCCCGGGTGATACTCCCTCGCCCAGGTGCGGGGGGGAGGACATGTTCAGGCTGTGCTGGAGCCTCTTTCGGCAGGGCGGGCTCGATGATGCGGACGCGTGCTTTGAGGGTCTTGCCAAAGGCGCCGGGCCGTGGTCGTATCATGCCGGTTTCTGGCGGGGCATGATGCTGCTGGAGGGCGGCTCGGCCGAAGGGGCGCTTTCGATGTGGGAGCCGCTTTCGCCCGCGACTCGCAGGGACAGGGCACTGCTCGACTGGCACTCGGCCAAGGCTTACGAGCTCTCAGGCGACACGGCCCGTGCCATGGAGGCGCTCACGGAGCTCGATCGCTCGAGCCCGGAGGTTTTCGCCCGGGGCGCCCTGCTCCGGCTGGCGCTTTCGGCCTCTGATGCGGTGCCGTATCTTTCCGTCATGCCCGAGCCTTCGGAGCTTGACAGGGAGACCCTGCCCCAGGAGGCTCTGCTGGGAAGGCTTCGGCGCATGAGCAGAGGGGGGTCCGACCCGGGCGAGATGGACGAGGTCAGGGACATGCTCGAGGTTGAGGAGTCGGAGAGAGAGGCTTTTGAAGAGGGCACTTTGCTGGTAGCCCGGGCGAGGCTGTACGGCGCTCAAAGGGAGAAGGCCCTGGCCATGATGGAGGATATTTTAAAGGATAACCCCGGGTCGAGGTTCGCGGGCGAGATAAAGCTCTACCGCGCCGAGGACGCCTTTTTCAAAAAGGACTTCCAGGGGGCGGCGTCGTGGCTCTCCGGGGTTAAGCTGGAGGACGTGCCGGCTGACCTTCGCTACCGGCTGCTTTACCTCAAGGGCCGCTCGTACAAGGAGCTTCGAGAGCTCGAGAAGATGAGGCCCTGCTACCTCGCCATGGTGGAGGACCACGAGGGCGAGGGCACTGCCTCCGAGTGGCTGCAGGTCGGCATAGGGCTCACCCTTGTGCGCGAGTTCTCGAGCGCTTCCGTGGCGCTGGATAAGTGCACGCAAAGGACCGGCGACCCGGGTGTACTGGCGGAGGCTGGTTACTGGAAGGGTCTTGTGCAGCAGGGCTCGGGTGAATCGGGTCAGGCCCTTGAGACTTTCATGTCCGTGGCGGAGCGGTATCCTGAACAGAATATGTGGGCCGCCACCGCGCTTTACGAGGCCGCGGGGATCCATGCTGAAAACGGCGAGTACGACAAGGCCCTGGATTTGTATAAAAAGGTGCTCAGGCTCGCGGAGGGGGACAGGAGAACCACTGCCCGGGTAAAGGCCAAGATGGCCGGGGTGAAGAAGCTGAAAAGGCTCGATAACCCGGTGCTAAGGCCGTGATCACGCCGCTGTTCGGGTGGGCCGCCAAGAAGGGCGTGAACTACCTGGACGACAAGACCAAGGTGCTGGACGAGGCCAGCGAGATCGAGCACTTCGCGGATTACAAGGGCTGAAGCCTGCCTGTGCGGGCGTCCCTGCCTGCGTCCGCAGGACAGTCAGGCCGCACGCAGACAGGGCAGGCAAGGCGAGCTCGACCCTGTCCTCGGTGTGGGGCTGAGCGTGCAGTTTTGAGCGATTTTTCCCTCGGGGTCTGGGGCCAGGGCCCCGGTCCCGGTCTTAATTTGGTGATCGAGTACATCCGCGGCAACCCCGAGGACCAGGAAGAAGCCGACTGGACCATCAATCGACTGGTGGATATCTATTAGAGGGATATCACCCTCGAGAAGCTGAGCAATGCATTTACCGTTTCCTTCATGTTTGTAGGGTTGCCCACGATAAGCTTATCTTTGCGGCCATAATATTCAAGGCAGGTCAGGCACGAGAAAATTTCCGTGCCTGCCTGCTCATATTTCTTCAGGATGTCAGCCACCGGTGAGCCTTCGGTGGTGAGGAATATAGCGCTGTTCATGAAGATTATTTGCGCCGGTGTCTGACCGGATTCCAGGAGCATGTTAAGGAAGCCCTTTAAGAGCTTTTCGGAAAGGTCCGGCTCTCCCTCGCCCAGCCCATTTGACTTGAGCATCACCAGCAAATCTTTATTGATCGTCATGTTCCATCTCCTTTACTTGATCATTTCGAGGAAAGCCTCGACCCTGGTCTTCAACTGGCCCGCGTCCTCCTGGCTGTAGTCGGTTTCGACTGCCAGCGCATGCACCCCGATCTTCTCCAACTCCCGCACCATGTTGCCGCTCTCCATCTGGTAGGGCTGGCAGAACTGGAGACAGTAATGAATCACGCCCTTGGCGTTGTACTCTTTCACCATTTTCTTCACTTGATCGAGCCGGGAAGGGTTGGGTGTGAAAAGGGCGCAGTCGATGTTGAAGTAGCGCTCCACGATGTTGTCCAGCAACGCCTCCACGGAATCACCTTCTTCAGTGGTCATCCAACGAGCGCCACGTTCGCCAACGCACGATTCCTCTCCGACTATGACAGCTCCGGCGGACTCTATGACCATCGGTAGCTTCCAGTTGGGAATCGCCATCGGGCAGCCGGATACGATCACCCGTGGCAGGCCTTTTCGGAAAGTTCCTTCGCCCTTCTTCGCCCGCTGTTCCAGTTCGTCGGCCAGCTTGTTTACCGAATCGGCAAATCGCGCCGGGTCATCGAAGAAGAAAAGCTGGTTTATGAGCAAAGCGTCCAAACCGGAAATGGGGGCCGGATCGGCCTTGCGGACCTCGGCAAGCCGACGCATGGCCTGGCGCTTCCGGTTAACCATTTTGATTCCGGCCTTCAGGCCCTCGACCGTCACCCTTTTACCGGACAGGTCCTCCAGGGCTTTCATGAACTTCTGGTACTCCGCCTTGAGCAGGGCCTTACCCGCTTCACTCTTCATCTGGGGAATATCCATGACATAGAGGTTATCGACCAGCTTGTCGAACTCCTCGTAGGCCTTCTTCTTGCCGTCGCAGGTGTTCTCGCCTACTATCATGTCGGAGCTTTCCATATAAGGGCAGACCTTGCCCAGGCTGAAACCAAAAGCGGACTTGATGAGCGCGCAAGTATTGCGGGGAACAATTTCTTCGGCCAGGTCGAAGCCGAACTCGGCTCCGGTGCATAGACCGACCGAGATACCATCCACGGCCAGGATCAACTCCTCCGGCACGAAAACGCAGAAGGACCCGATCACCTTTCGACCGGCGGCCCTGGCGTCATCGAGTTCCTTGACCCGCAAACCGTGGACTTCGGTCATGACGAAGTCGAAGTAACCCATCGCCTCGGGCCGGTTCTTCTGCGCCAGGTAGATGTCCTGGTAGGCATTCCCCAAAACACCCAGAAGCGCGTCATGAGCCTCGAGGTTGAGGCCCAGCTTAGACCACATTGCACGATACTGTTCGGACATAGAAAACCTCCTTTTTTCTCGGTCGCGGCTTTCCGCGACACGACTCAAAAGGAGGCTAGCGGGCCGTAAGCGGGAAGGCGCGACCTGTTAATCCCAGGGGTCTCACGGACCCCCCTGGACGGTCTCAAGTAAAGAAGATGATATGGTAATCTAACTTCAACGGTTCTCTCCCAGAATACATTGATTGAAGGTGTAAAATAGTACTTTAACCTGTCGCCGCTGTCAAGTAAGAAGTAAGTGAATTAAGTGAAGAATTACGTACGGTCTCCCGTATCAAGATCACGCCGTCAGTTCAGTGTTCAGGGTCTCTGCGATGCTTTCGAGCGCGAAGTCTATCATGCGGTCGGCCTCCCCGAGCATGCCGTGGATAGCGCCGGCCCGCACCTCGGTGGACCCGGGCGGGCTTTGGAACCCGGCCTCCTCGTCTATGTCCGCCTTGAGGGTGAGGGCCTCCCTTATGACCTTCCTCGCCCGCTCGAGCCTCTCCCTGTTGCCCTCGACCTCGCCTTCCTGAGCCAGTACAATGGCCCTCCACTGGTCAGTCCGGACGTGGGGCTTGACCCTCTCCCACAGCTTTGGCTGCTCCGGGAAGAGGAACCCCCTGATCTTTTCCAGGCACCACTCGCGGTCCTGGAGCCGCTCGTGCATTGCCTGCTTCCTCTTTTCTTCGCGGCTCTTTCGCTCGAGCTGGGTAAGCTCCTCGGCCACCTGTTCCCTGATCCTTGATGCGAGCTGTTCGCGTATCTTCCTTATGACCTCAAGGTGGTCCTCGACCTTCAAGAAGATGCCCTGGGGCAGGGCTTCAGGCCCGGCCGCGGCCTCCCGGAGCTCATCTCTCAGCTCATCCTCAACCACCGGGGTAAGCACGTTCTTTAGCTCAGTCTTGACCTCGTCCTGGAGCTCCTGCCACATCTCGGTGCGGAGATCATCCTCGACCTTGCCTGAAAGCTCCCCCTTCAGCTCAGCCTCGATCTTGCAAAAAAGCTCCTCCCGAAGCTCGGACTCGACCTTTTGCCGGAGCTCGAAGAGCGAGGTCTCGTCAAGGCCGGGGCCAGGCCTAGGCGTCGCCTGCTCGTCGGAGGCATGGTGCGCAGGGTCCGGCCCAGGGGAAGGCACCTGCCCGGCCGCGGCTGCAAAGGCCAATTTGGCGTTCTTTTCATCGGAGGGGTCCGTGCCCTCCATAGACTGCAGCAATTCGTTGTCCAGCTCTTCCAGGTTGATCCCTGCCCTTTCAAGGCCCGACCTTATCTGCTGGTGAATGTCCGGCCGAAGCTCCTTTGACAGGTCCTCTTTCACCTGGTCGCGCATCTCCTCCTTGAGCTCGCCGTAGACCACGTCCTTTAGCTCGGAGCGGAGCCACTCCTGGATGGTCTCGTTAAGACCGGGCTCGTAGTCAAGGGGCAGGCTGATGTCCACACCCAGGTCCGCGCACTCGTCCTTGAGCATGGAAAAAACCCGGGAGAACACGTGGTCAGGCACCGAGTACTCGCCCCGCACCCACTTGTAGAACTGGTCCAGGTCGAGCTTGTCCTCCTGCATGGACAAAGGCACAACCTGGCGCACGAAGTGGCTTATCATGGCAGAGGGCATGTAGTCCTGGAACCCCTGGGACCGGCAGGCGCGGTCCAGTGCGTCAATCAGTTTTTTGATCTTCTGGCCGGGGTCAGGCATGGCATAAACTCCAAGGTTAAATTATTACCACATCATGCAAAGCTTTACAATGCAGCCGATTTGGGCTGAAAAAGACCCCCCCCCTTGACATCCGCGCAGGAGTGTCTATAAAAACAATAATAGTATTTATTCCTGATTAGAGGCGTGATCGGGTCCGGTAATAACATGCGAATGACTAACCAGAGAAGGCTCATCCTTGAGAAGGTGAAAAAGGCTGGCACTCACCCTGACGCGCACGAGGTCTACGAGATGGTGCGCGCGCGCATGCCGCGCATCAGCCTGGGCACGGTGTACCGGAACCTGGAGACGCTCTCCGAGCAGGGGCTGATAAAGAGGATCGAGGCCGCGGGGACCCAGCGGAGGTACGACGGGCAGGTCGAGCACCACTACCACGTGCGCTGCTCGCGCTGCGGCAGGCTCGATGACGTGCACATAAAACCTGTGACCGGGCTGGAGCAAAAGGCCGAGAGTTCTTCCGGGTTCAAGGTGGACGGCCACAGGCTGGAGTTTTTGGGCCTGTGCCCCGAATGCAGGAAAAAGGGCGGCGGCCGAAAGAAGAAAAACTCGGCCGGGCGAAAGAAAACACCTAGAAAAACTTGAAAAGAATGAGGAATGAAAAAGCAAAAGGAGGGAATTAAATGCGTGAGATGACCGCTGCGAACTTGAGGAGCGCGCACGGGGGCGAGTCCATGGCCCACATACGCTACCGGGTGTGGGCCGACAAGGCTGATGAGGACGGCTTTCCCAACGTGGCCCGGCTTTTCCGGGCGGTTTCGTTTGCAGAGGTGGTGCACGCGTCGAACCACTTCAAGGTGCTGGGCAAGGTGAAGGGGGATTTCCCGGTCTTTGCCGGAGCCGGCTTCGGCCTGGACCAGACCGCGGAGAACCTGGAGGGCGCCATCGGGGGCGAGAACTTCGAGATCACCGAGATGTACCCCGCCTACATCGAGGTGGCCAAGGCCCAGAAGGAGAAGGACGCGGAGCGCACCCTGGGCTGGGCACTGGAGGCCGAGAAGATCCACGCGAAAATGTACGAGGATGCCAAGAAGTCGGTGGACTCGGGCAAGGACGCGGACCTTGGCCCGGTGCAGGTGTGCATAAACTGCGGGTACACGGTGGAGGGCGAGGCCCCTGACAAGTGCCCGGTTTGCGGCGTGAAAAAAGAGATGTTCAAGGCATTCGAGTAAATATTGAAGGAAAAGAAAGAGAGGCATGTCGCATGGACGAGAAGCTGAAGGACGCGTTCCACCAGTCTTACACGGGGGAGTCCAAGGCCGCGCTGCGCCTGAAAATTTACGCCGAGAAGGCCGACAAGGAGGGGTACCCCCAGATAGCCAAGCTCTTCAGGGTGATCTCCAGGTCAGAAGAGATCCACGGTGAAAGGGCGCTCAGGATGCTGCGCGAGATCAAAAGCACCGAGGACAACCTGCAGCTTAGCTTCGAGTCGGAGACAAAGGTGGCGCAGGTGGCTTACGAGGAATTCATCAAGGTGGCCACCGACCAAGATAACCAGGCCGCGGCCACCATATTCACCCACTCCCGGGACGTTGAGGATTTCCACGCAAAGCTATACAAGGAGGCCATGAGCCACATGATGGAGGAGCGGGAACCCGAGTACTACATCTGCAACGTGTGCGGGTACCCCTCGGATGGAGTGCTGCCGGACGAGTGCCCGGTGTGCGGGGCCAGGAAGGACCAGTTCGAGTTGTTCGAAGGATGAAAATTTTTTCACGCAAAGACGCAAAGAACGCAAAGAAGTATGGGTCCTTTTGGGATTGAAACGGCGAGGTAAAACCTCAAATTGTTTTGAAAAGAGGCAGTCCGTTTTGGAATCAAGATTGTTTGCCTTAAAAACGTGGGGTTTTTTCAGCAGGGAAATTGCCGAGCTCTTCTTTGATTTACCCTTTGCGCCTTTGCGCCTTTGCGTGAAAAATCAACTCATAAACCTTGGCGCTCTTGGCGACTTGGCGTTTTCAAAAAGGGGGAACAAAGCATGTTGAACAAGAACATTGAAAAGGCTTTTAACGGCCAGGCTAACGCCGAGCTCTACTCGGCCTACCTCTACCTTGCCATGTCGTCCTACTTTACGTCACAGAACCTGGCCGGCATGGCGCACTGGATGAAGGTGCAGGCACTGGAGGAGCTCTACCACGCCATGAAGTTTAAAAGCTTCATCGAGGAGAGGGGGGGCCGCGCAAAGATGGAGGCCATTGACAAGCCGCCCGATGAGTGGGACTCTCCGCTTGCCGCGTTCGAGGCGGTGTACGCGCACGAGCAGAAGGTCACCGGGCTTATAAACGACCTGGTTGACCTGGCCGCACAAGAGAAGGACCACGCCGCGGGCAACTTCCTGCAGTGGTTCGTGGCCGAGCAGGTGGAGGAGGAGGCATCCGCTGACGAGGTCCTGAACAAGCTGAAGCTCACCGGAGGCGACGGGAGCGGGCTCCTTATGATAGACCAGGAGATGGCGGCCAGGGCCTTCAAGGTCCCGCCGGACGTTAAGGTCAACCTGGTCACCCAGCAGGGATGAGGGGTGAGGTTTGAGGGGTGAGTTTTTTGCCGGGTAACGCACAGCTCTTGCTATGTAGGCTTCCCGCTCAAATCCTCACACCCCAAGCCTTTCCCCTCACAACTCACAACTCAAACCTTATACCTAAGAAGGGGGATTGAATGGGCTTTCCCGGTTTCAAGCTGGACGTGGGCTCGATAAGGAAGTCGCCGGCGCCGGAGGCGACCGAGGTGTACGACATCCTCATCCTGGGCGGCGGCCCGGCTTCCATGTGCGCGGCCATCTACGCCGCCCGGAAGGTGCTCAATATTGCGGTGATAACCAGGGACTTCGGCGGCCAGATGCTGGAGACCTCCATGGTGGAGAACTGGCTGGGCTTCCAGGCCATCGAGGCCAAGGACCTGCTCTCAAGGTTCGAGGAGCACGTGAAGTCTTACCAGATACCGGTGAGCATGGGACCGGCCATCACCAGGGTGCACAAGGAAGACGATGAGTTCAAGGTCGAGCTCGAGGACGGCAAGGTGTTCTCTGGAAGGGCGTGTGTGTTCGCGCTGGGAAAAAGGCACCGCAACCTGGGCATACCCGGGGAGAAAGAGCTCACCGGCAGGGGGGTGGCATACTGCGCAACATGCGACGCGCCTTTTTTCAAGAAAAAGAAGGTGGTGATAGCCGGCGGGGGAAACTCCGCGTTCACAACCGCCATAGACCTCATAAAGGTTGATGCCGAAATAACCATGGTTAACTTTGTCAAGGGCTGGCAGGCTGACAATGCCCTGCAAAGCCGGGTCACGGGTTACGAGAAGATAAGGATGCTTGACTATCACGAGATAGTGAGCATACAAGGAAAAGATAGGGTGGAGTCGGTGACAGTAAAAGACAGGCAAACCGGGGAGCAGGAAGAGATCGAGGCAGAGGGGGTGTTCGTGGAGATCGGGCTTATCTCCAATACCGGACCGGTGGAGGGCCTGCTCGATCTCAACGATGCGGGCGAGGTCGAGGTGGACTGCTCGTGCAGGACCGCGGTGGAGGGGATGTTCGCCGCGGGGGACGTGACTACGGTGCCCTTTCAACAGATAGTGATAGCCGCGGGCGAGGGTTCCAAGGCGGCCCTGGCTGCATACGACTACCTTATCCAGAAGCAGATGGTCTGAGAAAGGAATTCATACATGGCCATTCTCGAACAGGAACAGCGAGACCAGTTGAAAGACCTGTTTAAGGGGCTGGAACAGGAAGTGCGAGTGACCCTTTTCAGCCAGGAGTTCGAGTGCGAGTACTGCAAAATCACAAGGGAGCTTTTGGAGGAGGTCTCGGGGCTCTCGGACAAGATAAGCCTTACGGTAAAAGACCTCGTGGATGACAAGGAAGAGGCCCGCTCATACGGCGTGGACAAGATACCGGCCATAATCATCGCGGGGGACAAGGACTACGGGATCAGGTTCTTTGGCGTGCCCGCGGGCTACGAGTTCACTCCCCTGATCGAGGACATCATACAGGTGAGCATGCGGCAAAGCGAACTCGACCAGGAGGTGATGGAATGGCTTGCCAAGGTGGACCGGCCCGTGCACCTTCAGGTGATGACCTCGCCCACCTGCCCGTACTGCCCCATGGCCGTGAGGACAGCGCACAGGCTGGCCATGGCCAGCGACAACATAAGTGCGGATATGGTCGAGACCACCGAGTTCCCGTACCTGGTGCAGAAGTACGACGTGCAGGGCGTGCCCCACACCGTGATAAACGACTTCTACGCCTTTGTGGGGCCGCTCTCCGAGTTGGAGACCACTTACGAGATTCTCCGGGCCTTGGGCAAGGATGCGCCACAGGTGCGCGTACACGAGGCCCAGGAACAGGTGACTGGCGGAGTGCCGGAGCACGTGCACGAGCATGAGCACCAGCACCAGCATGAAAAAAAGGGAAAAGCCAAAAAGTCGGCCAAGAAAAAGTCAAAAAAGAAACCAAAGAAATAACGGAGAGAAGCATGGAGGAAAAGTACAAGAAGGCGTGCGCATGGCTGTCCACAGCCCTGGAGATGGAGAAGAAGGGCAAGGCCTTTTATGACCAGTCCGTCGAGCAGTGCGAGAACGCCCAGTGCAAGCACATATTCAGCATGCTTGCCCAGGACGAGGTCGTGCACATGGACAGGATCCAGAAGATATACGACTCGCTGCAGGCGGGAGAGCCCTGGTGCGAGGAGTGGAAGGACATGCCGCCCGTGCACGAGAGCCTGACCAGAGTGTTCAGGGACATGGCAGAGA
This sequence comes from uncultured bacterium, assembly GCA_964650485.1. Classification (GTDB taxonomy): domain Bacteria; phylum RBG-13-61-14; class RBG-13-61-14; order RBG-13-61-14; family DATKZS01; genus CAZYTX01. The sequence goes on from CAZYTX010000002.1 coordinate 19,271, forward strand.
AGCACGGCAAAGACGTATCCGCGGTTGCAGCGGACGTGCAGGCTTTGGAGGTGGGCATAGACTTCGAGGACAAGAGCATCGAGTTCTATAAAACCCACCTGGACGGGGCGGAGGAAGACCTGGAGAAGCAGTTCCTGGAGAAGATGGTTTCCGAGGAAAAGGACCACCACCTGGCGCTCACCGACATGAAGTTCTATCTCCAGGACCCCGCAGCATGGTTCAATGAAAAAGAAAAGGCGCACTGGGACGGCGCATGAAATGAGGGGCAGCGCCATAAACGTGGTTGTCGGGGGCGCGGCCGGCCAGGGCATCGCGACCTTCAGTGAGATTTTATGCAAGGCCCTGGTAAGACAGGGCTTCTCCATTGTGGTCAGCCAGGACTACATGTCCAGGGTAAGGGGCGGGCACAACACCTTTGCCATTCGCACCAGCCCTGAAAAGATCATGGCGCCCGAGGACCCTATAGACGTTCTGGTGGCGCTCAACCAGGAGACCGTGCAAAAGCACCGGGACGCCATGTCAAAGGAGTCGTGCATCATAGGAGGAGGAGACGAGTCCTTTGAGTCCGGGGCGGACAACCTGCTCAAGGTCCCTTATAACCAGTTCGCAAAGAAGATGTACCACAACGTGGCAGGACTCGGGGTGGTGGGGTCCCTGCTGGCACTTGACCGAGGCCTGCTCAAGAAAACCGTGCACGACTACTTTGGAAAAAAGAGCGATGAAGCAATAAAAGCTAATGAGGAGGCATTGAATTCCGCGTTCGAGTGGACCGAGGAGAACGCGGACCACCCATATCTCAAGCTCGCACAGCCGGAATCCAATGGAAAACGCCTCATGATGGACGGCAACCAGGCAATAGCACTTGGCGCTCTTTCCGCGGGCGTCAAGTTCTACACCTTCTATCCCATGACTCCCTCGACCTCCATAGGCCAGACCCTGGCAGGGATGATGAAAAAGGGGCTGCCTATTGTGGTCGAGCAGGTGGAGGACGAGATAGGGGTGATGAACATGGCTATCGGCGCATCCTTTGCAGGCGTGCCGGCCATGGTGGGGACCTCGGGGGGCGGCTTCGCTCTAATGGTCGAGGGTCTAAGCCTGGCTGCGGCAACCGAGACGCCCATAGTGGTCGCCATGGGCCAGAGGCCGTCGCCTGCCACCGGTCTGCCCACCAGGACCGAGCAGGGTGACCTGGAGTTCGTCATACACGCCGGCCACGGCGAGTTCCCCAGGGCGGTGCTTTCGCCCGGCAACCCGGAGCAGTGCTTTTATCTCACCAGGAAGGCCTTCCAGCTCGCGGAGAAGACCCAGGGACCGGTATTCATCCTCACAGACGAGTTCCTGGCCGACTCCTTTCGGGACGTGGAGCACTTTGACATGGATAGCATGGAGCCCGTGGTCCCGGGCGCTGACCCTGCGAGCGTGCCCGACGAGTACAAGCGCTACGCCTACACCGACTCCGGGGTCTCGCCCCGACTGGTCCCGGGCAGGAGCGAGAAGCTGGTGAAGGCCGACAGCCACGAGCATTATGAGAACGGCCACATTGCAGAGGACGCGCAGGTGCGCACGGCCATGGTGGACAAGAGGCTTAAGAAGATGGAGATCATAAAAGAGGAGGCGGTGCCCCCGGACCTGTACGGTGACAAGGACGCGGACATCATGCTGGCGTGCTGGGGGTCAACACTGGGCTCGGCAAGGGAAGCCGCGGAAATGATGAAAGAGAATGGAAAAAATACATCAGTGCTCCACTTTACGCAGGTGTGGCCCCTGATTCCCGAGAAGTTCAAGGACACGCTCGACTCGGCTAAAGAAATAGCCTGCATCGAGCAGAACGCCACCGGCCAGTTTGCAAGGCTGTTGTGGAGAGAAGCTGGTATAAAAGTGCACCGCCAGGTGAAAAAGTACGACGGCAGAAGGATCGCGCCCGAGGACATTGTGAGCGCACTGGGGCAAGGATGAGTGGAGAGCAAGCATGGTAAAGGCAAAGGACTTTGGCAAGTACGAGACTTCGTGGTGCCCCGGCTGCGGCAACTTCGGGATATTGAACGGCCTGAAAAAGGCGCTGGCAGAGCTTGACCTCCCTCCCCACAAGGCCCTGATCGTATCCGGCATAGGCCAGGCAGCCAAGCTTCCCCATTACCTGGACGTGAACATGTTCAACGGGCTGCACGGCCGGACACTTCCAGTGGCCACCGGGGCCAAGCTGGTGAACCCGGAGCTCACGGTGATCGCGGACAGCGGGGACGGGTGCCACCTGGCCGAGGGTGGCAACCACTTCATACACGCCATCCGCCGCAACGTTGACATCACCATACTCATGCATAATAACCAGGTGTACGGGCTGACCAAGGGACAGGCAAGCCCCACATCGGACAAGGGGTTCCCGAGCAAGGCCCAGCCTTTGGGCGCGCCCTCGTACCCGGTGAACGCGGTGGCCATTGCCGTTGCCATGCGCGCGGCTTTCGTGGCCAGAACCCTTGCCGGCGACATGGACCACATGGTGGAGGTGATAAAACAGGCCATTCAGCAAAGGGGGACATCGTACCTGGAGATTTTGCAGCCGTGCGTGTCATTCAACCGCATCAACACATGGAAATGGTACAGAGACAGGGTCGAGGACAGGCCGGAGGACTACGACCCCGCGGACTGGGAAGAGGCAATGAAAACCGCGGCCTTGTGGGGAGAGCACATACCTATAGGCGTGATCTACAAAGACCATGATAAGCAGGTGTTCGAGGACAACTTCCCCGCGCTCGAAAAAGGGCCACTGGTGGACCAGGAGCTGGGCAAGGAAAAGTTAAAGCAAATAGTTGAGAGCTTCGCGTAGGAGCTCTGGGTTAATGAACCGGAAAACAATACACCCGAAAAAAAAGGAGGGAATAAAAATGAGACTGTGTGACGTGACCATATCCCCGGAGCATGAGGGAAAGGAAAAGCACGTGCCCGTGATCGAGGCCCCTGACAAGGTCAAGAAGGGCGAGCGCTTCCAGGTGACCGTGCACGTTGGCAAAGAGAAGCCCCACCCAAACACCAAGGAGCACCACATCGAGTGGGTGCAGCTCTTTGCAAAGGCTGACAATGAAAAGCCGGTAGTGGACGTGGCCCAGGCAAGGTTCGGGCCCACCTTTGGCGAGCCCATCACAACCTTCACGGTCATGCTCGATGAAAGCGCGGAGCTCATCGCAACGGAGCAGTGCAACATCCATGGGCTGTGGGACTACTCCAAGAAGGTCGAGGTCGAGGGATAGGCAAAGACATGGAGCTTCAAGGCAAGAAGGTGGCCATACTCGCCGGCAAGCTATACGAGGACCTGGAGCTTTGGTACCCGTACTACAGGCTGAAGGAGGAGGGCGCAGAGGTCACACTGGTGGGCGCGGCCAACGGGCCGGACACCGTGGAAAGCAAGCACGGACTGCCCGCTAAAGTGGACAAGAAAGCTGACCAGGTGAGCCCGGACCAATTCGACGCGGTGATAGTGCCGGGAGGATACAGCCCGGACCACCTGAGAAGGTGCAAGAGGACAGTGGAGTTCGTGGCACAAATGTCAAAACAGGGAAAGCTGGTGGCGGCCATATGCCACGCGGGGTGGCTGCTGGCCTCTGCGGACGTGCTGCGCGGCAAGAAGGGCACGTGCTTTTACTCCATAAAGCACGACATGGCAAACGCGGGAATGCAGTATATTGACCAGGAGGTTGTGGTTGACAAGAATCTGGTGACCTCCAGGTTCCCGCCGGACCTGCCGGCCTTCATGAAACAGGTCATAAAAAGCCTTGCCCAGCAGGCCGCGTAACCTGGGCCGCACTTTCCGCGTCTGTAAAAATAATGCAAGACCAGAAGGGCCAGAAGCACAACCGGCTGATAAAAGAGAAGAGCCCGTACCTGCTCCAGCACGCGGACAATCCCGTGGACTGGCGCCCGTGGGGGAAGGAGGCCTTTTTAAAGGCGCGCGACGAGGACAAGCCGGTGTTCCTGTCCATCGGCTACTCCACGTGCCACTGGTGCCACGTGATGGAAAGGGAGTCCTTCCAGGACCCCGAGGTCGCCCGACTCATGAACCAGACCTTTGTGAGCATAAAGGTTGACAGGGAGGAGAGGCCCGACCTGGACAGCGTGTACATGAGTGTGGCACAGGCCATGTCAGGCCGCGCCGGCTGGCCGCTTACCATAATCATGACCCCGGAAAAGAAGCCCTTTTACGCTGCAACGTACATTCCAAAGCACACCAGGATGGGAATGCCCGGCATGCTTGACCTGGTGCCCCGGGTGAGCAAGCTGTGGCAGGACCAGAAGCAGAGGGTAACAGACATCGCTGACAAGATCGTGGCCGAGATCAACAGACCCTCGCCAGAGTGCGCCTCCCATGCGCCGGGTGAAGAGGACCTGAGACAGGCATTTGAACAGCTTATCCGGAACTTCGACCACATTAACGGCGGGTTCGGAGCAGAGCCCAAATTCCCTTCTCCGCATAACTACGCGTTCCTGCTGAGGTGCTACGCCCGCACCAAGGACAAGGAGGCTTTGGACTCGGCCGAGAAGACTTTGCAAGCCATGAGCAGGGGAGGGATATTCGACCACCTTGGATACGGGTTCCATCGCTACTCCACAACAGCGGACTGGCTGGTGCCGCACTTCGAGAAGATGCTCTACGACCAGGCCCTGCTCGCCATGCTCTACACCGAGGCCTTCCAGGCCACCGGTAAAAGGGAGTACGAAGAGACGCTCAGGAAAATTCTGGAGTACGTGCTGCGTGACCTGGCCTCCCCGGAAGGAGGTTTTTACTCAGCGGAGGACGCGGAAAGCGAGGGCGAGGAAGGCAAGTTTTACCTATGGACCCTGGACCAGGTAAAAGAGGCACTGGAGCCGGAGCAGGTGGAGCTGGCCTCAAAAGTGTTTAACGTCCAGCCGGAGGGAAACTTTTTCGACCCGGCCGCAGGCAGGAAAACTGGCGATAACATACTGCATATGAAAAAGCCGCTCCCGGAGCTGGCCCGGAACCTGGGCATGGATGAAGAGGAGCTTGAAAATGCAGTGTCAGGGATAAGAGAGACGCTCCTCGTGGGGAGGGAAAAGCGGGAGCACCCCTTTCTTGACGACAAGGTGCTGGCTGACTGGAACGGACTCATGATCGCGGCTTTGGCCAAGGCCGGCAGGGCTCTTTCCGAGCCGGTCTACGTTGCTGCCGCGGCCCGGGCCGCGGACTTCGTGCTCACCGAGATGCGCACTCCGGGCGGGAGACTCCTCCACCGCTGGCGTCATGGAGACGCTGACATCCACGGTTTCCTTGAGGACTACTCTTATCTTTGCTGGGGCCTTGTCGAGCTTTACGAGGCCGACTTCAGGTCTGAGCGGCTCCGGGCCGCGCTGGAGCTCACGGGCGTCATGCTTGAGCACTTTTGGGACGAGCGGGAAGGCGGCTTTTTCATATCCGCGGACTATGCTGAACAGACCATTGTAAGGCACAAGGACGCGTTCGACGGGGCCATGCCGTCCGGCAACTCAGTGGCTGCGCTGAACCTTTTTAGGCTGGGCAGGATCATCGGCGACCCGGAGATGGAGAGCAGGGCGGAAGAGGTGATAAAAGCCTTTTACTGCACCATACAAAAGGCCCCGGCGGCCTTTACCCACATGCTATCAGCGCTCGACTTCGCAATAGGCCCTGCATCCGAGGTGGTCATCGCGGGAGAGCGCGGGTCGGATGACACGGACTCCATGCTGTCCGCGCTGGAGCAGGGGTTCGTGCCCAACAAGGTGGTGATCCTGCGGCCGGAGGAAGACCATGAGATCGCAGAGCTCGTCCCTTACCTGGAGAACATGGAAATGCTCGGCGGAAAGGCCACCGCGTACGTGTGCAGGAACTTCCAGTGCAAACAGCCGGTGACAGACCCTGACAAGATGATGGAAGCACTGGTCAATGCAGGGGACTGATTAGAATAACAATGACAAGGCGGTTTTGTGTATAATTCTTTAAATGGTATAAGCTCCTTACCATGATGGTGCTGGGAATCTACGGCAGCCCCCGCAAGGGAGGCAACACCGACATACTCCTGGACAGGGCACTGCAGGGGGCAGAGGCCGCGGGAGCCCAGGTCGCAAGGGTGTACGCACGGGACCTTTCCATTACGGGGTGCAGGGAGTGCGGCGGGTGCGATGACACGGGAAGGTGCGTGTGGGAGGATGACATGCAGGAGGTTTACCCGCTCCTGGACCAGGCGCATGCAATAATCATCGCAACGCCCATCTTCTTCTACGCCATGCCGGCTCAACTGAAAGACATAATTGACCGGGCACAGGCAAGGTGGAACAGGAGGATGATGGAGAAGACCGCGGAGCAGAGGAAGACATATGACCGGGGCAGGGGATTTCTCATAGCAGCGGGGGCCACTAAAGGAAAGGACCTCTTCCAGGGGATCGAGCTCACAGCCCGCTACTTCTTCGACGCACTGGACATGAGCTATGAAGGCGGGGTATTCTTCCGAGAGGTCGAGGGAAAGGGAAATATAATAAAGAGGCCGGAGGCGCTTGAACAGGCTTTCGAGCTCGGCAAAAAAGCCACAGATGAATAACAAGGAACTGCTTTTGTTCAAAACAGCTTATATATTTCGCACAGGGACACAGAGGGCACAGAGGATAGGAGAATAAATTTTCAAGCTTCGTGTTCTCTGTGCCTCTGTGTAAAACTAATCATAAGATAAAAGGAGTATATAAAATGCAAAAGTACGAATGCACGGTCTGCGGATACATCTACGACCCTGAGCAGGGCGACCCGGACAGCGGCGTGGAACCCGGCACCGCGTTCGATGACCTGCCCGACGATTGGACCTGCCCGGTGTGCGGCGCGGAAAAGGACATGTTCGAGCCCGCGGAGTGAAAATCAACCACGGGTTGATCCGGTTTAATCATCTTGACGCAACGGGCTTCGGCGAGCTCAGTCGAGCCGCGCTAAGGCGCAACGTATTAACAAAAAATTTCAGGAAAGCTTTATTTACCCTAGCGCCGTGGCGACGCCAGCCTGTGCGTGCCTGCCTGTGCCGTGCCCGGCACGGCAGACAGGTTCGCACGCAGACAGGTGGCGCTAAAAATCCTCTCTTGGCCAGCTCGCTCCTTCCCTCAAAACTCACCCCTCACCCCTCAAATCTGTTTACAGGGCCTTGCGCCCGATGTCCGTGCGGTAGTACGCCCCGTTCCATGAGATCTCGCGCACCGCGGCGTAGGCGTTGTCAATTGCGCCTTTGATGTCCTTTCCCCGGGCGGTGACTCCCAGCACCCTGCCGCCCGCGGTTACTATGTCCGAGTCCTTGCGCGCAGTGCCTGCGTGGAACACGTAGGTATCCGGGAGCTTCTTGGCCTTTTCCAGGCCGGTTATGACGTGGCCCTTGTCGTACTTTCCGGGGTAGCCCTTGCTGGCCATGACCACGCACACGGCCGGATTGTCCCACTCCATTTGCATTTGCTTCAAAGACCCGTCCGAGTCAACACAGGCAAGGATATAATCCATGATGTCGCTTTTCATTCGGAAGAGGAGCGGCTGCGTCTCGGGGTCCCCGAAGCGCACGTTGAACTCGAGCACCTGCGGCCCCTGGTCCCCGATCATCAGCCCGGCGTAAAGCACCCCCCTGTACGGCCTGCCCTGGTCCTTCATCCCGGCCACCACCGGCTTCATGATTCTCTCCATGATCTCCTGGTGTAGCCCGTCCGTGACCACTGGCGCGGGCGAGTAGGCCCCCATGCCGCCGGTGTTTGGCCCCTGGTCCCCGTCGTAAATGGCCTTGTGGTCCTGCGAGCTTGCCAGGGGGAGCACGTCTTCGCCGTCGGTGAATGCGATAAAGCTCGCCTCCTCGCCGAAAAGCCGCTCCTCGATCACCACTTTGTCTCCTGCGTCCCCGAACTCGCGCTCGACCATCACCCTGTCCACCGCGTGCTCGGCTTCCCGCCTGTCCTGGCACACGATCACGCCCTTTCCCGCGGCCAGCCCGTCGGCCTTGACCACCAGGTCGGGGCCATTGCTCTGTATGTAGTTTTTTGCCTTTTCAGGGTCATCGAATATCCCGAAGGCCGCGGTGGGCACTTTGTACTCCTGCATGATCTCTTTTGCAAAGGCCTTGCTGCCCTCGAGCTCGGCCGCGGCCATCGAGCAGCCGAACACCTGGACACCCTCCTGCACCAGTCTGTCCGACAGCCCTGCCACCAGGGGCCCCTCGGGGCCCACCACCACAAGTTCTATCTCCTGCTTTTTCGAGGTCTCAACTATGGCGTCAAGGTCATCGGCCTTTATTTGCACGCACTCGGCCTCTTCAGCAATGCCAGCATTGCCGGGCACGCAAAGGACCTTTTCAACCCGTCTCGACTGTTTTATCTTCCATACCAGGGCGTGCTCCCTGCCGCCGCCTCCGACCACCAGAACCTTCATGGAAACTCCTTTAATCTGTATAGACCCTTCTCACCCTTCTGCCGATGGAGGTGAGAACCTCGTATGGTATGGTCCCCGCGGCCCGGGCGTGCTCCTCCGCGCTCACCCTGCACTCGCCCTCGGAGCCCATTACAAGCACCCGGTCGCCTGGCGCGGCCCCCGGCACATCTGTCACGTCAATCATTATAAGGTCCATGGTCACAACGCCCATTAGGGGCGCGGGCATGCCCCTGGCGTAGAGGTTGAACCCGGGCGAGATTGACCTCGAAAGCCCGTCCGCGTACCCGATCGGCAATATGGCCACCCTGGACTCCCTTTTCAGCACAGTCTCTCTGCCGTAAGAGATGCACGCTCCCTTCGGCATGGCCCTTACCTGTGCGATCTCCGTGACCAGCCTCATTGCCGGCTCCAGTTCGACTGGCAGTGTCGTATCATGGCTCGGGCTCACCCCGTAGAGCGCTATCCCCGGTCTTACCGCACTGAATATGGATTCGGGATAAAGGAAGATGCAAGCGGAGTTAGCCATTGACTCGAACTCGATGCTTTTCAGCCGCGAGCGCATTGACTTCGAGGTTAGAGCAAAGTCTTGCAACTGCCGCCTGGTGTACTCGCAGTCATCCTCGTCAGTGCTCTCGGCCACCGGCGGGTGCGAGGAGAGGCCCTTGACCTTAACGTGCTCCAGCCCGGAGAGCGCGTCCGAGACCTGTTTTGCCTGTTCGGGCAGGAAGCCGGTCCTTCCCATGCCCGTGTCGAATTCGACCACCACCTTTATCCCCTTATTCGCTCTTTTATTGGACTTAATCGCCAAAAGGTCGTCCATGCACGAGACCACTGGAATGAATCCCCTTATGGCGATCTCATCAAGCTCCTCCTCATTCAAGGGCGCGAATATAATGATGTCCGAGTAAACCTCGTTGTCGTAGAGCTCGATGGCCTCCTCCAGGCAAGCCACGCAAAGGGCGTCTACACCCTTGTTTTCAAGACACTTCGATACCGGGACGGCTCCGTGCCCGTATGCGTCGGCCTTTACCACCGGCATGGCTTTGGCGCCGGTGTGGCTTATTCGATCTTTTAAAAGGGACAGGTTTCGGTCTATGGCTGCAAGCGAGATTTGAGCTTCAGTTGACCTTGCCATGCGCTGTTATTAACTCTCTGAATTCAAGGAAGGATCACAGCCTCATGGGCATTACCACGCAGAGGTATCTATCGTCGTCATTCGTCTTTACTATTGCTGGGGACTGCTCATCCTTCATCTCCATGATAAGCTTGTCCCCCTTGTCAGCGTTCATTATGTCCACGAAGTAGCGGTCATTGAACCCTATTGACACCGGCTCTCCATCGTACTCTATGTCCATCTCCGAGTGTGAGCTCCCGAAGTTGGGGTTCTTGCTCTCCAAGGTTAAAAGGTTGTCCTTGAATGCAAACTTTACCGCCCTGGCCTTCTCGTCCACCATTATTGACACCCGCCTCAAGTTCCTCATAAGCTCTTCTTTCTCCAGCACCGCCTTCTTGTCCGCACCCTCTACTATCACCTTCTGGTAATCCGGGAACTTTCCGTCCACAAGCCGCATGATCAGCACCGTGTCCTCCACCGACATGGCCGCCATCTTCTCTTCTATTGCAAGTCCCACTTCCCCTTCCACGTCGTCCAAGAGCTTCACCGCCTCGGCCATGGCTTTCCTTGGCATTATAACACCCTTCTCCAAGGGCATGTCCGAGAGGCTCGCAAGCTCGCGATCGAGCATGGCCAGCCTGTGCCCGTCAGTAGCCACCATCTTCAATGTCTTCTGGTCTTCACCCTTTTCCGCGTAGATGCCATGGAGGCTGAACCTTGCCTCCTCTCCCGCAACCGCGTAGATGGTCTTCTGAATCATCTCCAGAAGCACAGGCGCCAGCACCTTTACCATCTTGAAATCCGAGGCATCGGGAATCTTCGGGTAGTCCTCGGATGACATCCCCATTATATCGAACCTGCTCTTGCCGCTCTTTACTTCCACGTGAAAGTCTTCACCGCTCGTGAGCGACAAGGCCCCCTCCGGAAGCTCGCGGACAATGTCGTAGAGCTTCTTCGCGTTCAGTGTGAGATTGCCTCCTGATTTCAGGTCTACCGGGCACTTGTCAATGACCGTGACATCCAGGTCCGTGGCCACCATCTCGATTGCGTCATCCTGGGCCCTGAGCAGAGTATTGGAGAGAATGGGCATCGCGTTTCGCTTCTCCACGATGCCTTGCACCTTTGAGAGACTTTTTATGAAAGCATCTCTTTCTATGATGAGTTCCATTTGCCTTTGTCCTCCTTGTCTGATCCGCGTGTTCTTTTCTACATCCTTTACTCTTTATCTTAATAAAATATTATCAGAGAATTATCAATATTAAGTCCACTTAATTAGTGGATGAGCGCGGTGAAAGGCGCGCACAATCTCTGTTTTGCCGCAATGTTAGTCACCATGTCCCGCCAAGGCTGCGCAGTTGGAAGCTTTGTGGAAAACGAGTTGATTCAAGGCTGCGCCGAATTATTGCGGATAATCCACATACAACCCACAACCCGGTTATTGCCTTAGTCCACATACTATTCATTTACTTACCTTCATCTGCCTGCAGATGGAGTCAATATGTCTTTTTAATTCCTTGTCAACGTTTTTTTCTATGCCGACCTTTTTCCACGAGTGTATTACGGTTGAGTGATCCCTGCCCCCGAAGGCCTGGCCGATCTCGGGGAAGGAGAGCTTGCAGAACTCGCGGGAAAGGTACATGGCGATCTGTCTGGGACCCGCGTACTTCCGGTTCCTTTTTGAAGACTTCAACTCCGAGACCTTGATGTTAAAGTAGGATGCCACCGTCTTCATTATAGTCTCGATTGTAAGCCTCCTCTCCTCCTCGTCCAAGATGGCGCGGATGACTTCTTCTGCAAGCTCCACCGTAATGGGAGAACCGGAGATGGAAGATAGAGCGGAAAGGCGTATAAGGCTTCCCTCCAGCTTCCTTACGTTCGAGCGGATGCGCTCGGCAAGGAACACTGCAACGTCGTCCGGGAGATGAATTTGGTCCTCGTGCGCCTTGTGTTTCAAGATGGCAAGGCTGGTCTCGAACTCCGGCGGCTGGATGTCCACGATGATGCCGCTCTCGAACCTTGAGCGGAGCCTCTCCTCCAGGGTGGTCATCTCCTTGGGGAACTTGTCAGAGGTTATGACTATGGTTTTGCCCGCGGAGTAGAGGTCATTGAACGTATAGAAGAACTCCTCCTGGGTGCGCTCCTTGCCGGCCAGTATCTCGATGTCGTCCATCAAAAGAACGCCGCATTCCTTGCGGTAGCGGTTCCTGAATCGAGGCATCTTCTCTTCGCGGATGGCGTTTATCATCTCGTTCATGAAGTTCTCCGCCTGGATGCATATGATCCGGTCCCTTTTGCCTCCGTTATAGATATGGTTTCCAACCGCGTTCAAAAGGTGAGTCTTTCCAAGGCCAACTCCGCCGTAGATGAAAAGAGGGTTGTACTTCTTGGCCCGCTTCTCCGCAACCGCCATGCAAGCCGCGTGCGCGAACTGGTTTGATGATCCTACCATGAAGTTTTCGAAGGTGTACTTTGGGTTAAGCTCCGGGTGCGGCTCTTTGGCTTGCTTTTTGCGCGCGCTTGCCTTGGCGGGGGCCTGCTCTTTCGAGGTTGCGGGCTCTTGTTCGAGCTCGGGGTTCTGCTCGAACTTCAAGCTCACGCTCTTTCCGAACACCTGTCCCGCGGCCCTTGACAGCGACTGGTTGTAGTTCTTTTTGATCCAGTTGCTTACGAACTTGTTGGGGGCCTCGATAACTATGGCGTCCTTTTTAACCTCTTTCAGCCTTACGTTGTCAAACCAGGTTGCCAAGGACTTTGGGTCCACCTCTTCACTCAACCTGGTAACAATCTCCTCCCACAACTTGTTACTGTGCATGGTCAGGTCCGTGGTCCTTTTGCCTTAAAGTTTCTGGCCTCGAATTCGGCTCGTGCATCATAACAGACGCGTTAAAAAGTTATCCACACCCTTTTCAACATCTGTGGAAAACCTTTTTTCCTGAGTAATAAAAGCTTTCTAAAGGATTACGGTCAAGAAGATTTAAACACACTCCGGCGACCCTGGTGTCCGGGTTTCGAGGGCCTTTTCAATCCATTTATACTCTGTGTTTCCATGATCGTCTTCGCGTTTTCTGGACGTAAACTTTAGCAGAGCGAGTAATCATGTCAAGAGAAAAATTTAGCCTCTTCTTTTTAGTTCACATTTATCATTAATCCGCTCCTAATGACATGCTCACATAAGTGGGCTTTATAAAGGGAGGAACTTTTGCTGATATGTAATCACGTCCCTGTTTCCGCCGCCCGAAAAATACCGCTATAAATGAGCAGCGTGCTTGTATGGGCGTGCCCTCTTTGGTGCAAGCAGGGCGAAAAAGCACTTTTGACGGTTTTGACACAAAAGGCCGGGCGTGTTAAATAAAGGGCTTTAGGAGCTTTTGATAAAGCTCTTCAGCGCGGATGAAGGACAAGATACGATCTTTCTTTGATTTCTACGAGGCGGGCACGGACTTTAAGACCGAGGCCATGGGCGGGCTTGTCACCTTCATGACCATGGCCTACATAATTTTTGTAAACCCGGGCATTCTATCCGCGGCCGGCATGGACTTCGAAAGCGTGATGGTTGCAACCTGCCTTGCCTCGGCCATAGCGACCCTTGTCATGGCCCTGCTCGCGCGCTACCCCATTGCCCTGGCCCCGGGCATGGGACTCAACGCATTCTTCGCCTACGAGATTGCAAAAGGCTTCGGCGTTCCCTGGCAGACGGCGCTTGGCATGGTGTTCATAGCCGGCGTCATTTTCCTTGTCCTCACCTTCCTCAAGGTGAGAGAGATGCTGATAAACGCCATTCCCGACGCCTTGAAACACGCCATCTCCGCGGGCATTGGCCTGTTCATCGCATTCATCGGTCTCCAGAACGGAAACATCGTGGCGGACAGCCCCGCCACCCTGGTCCAGCTCGGAGACCTTGCCCACCCCACCACCATGATAGTGCTATTAAGTCTCGCAGCCACGCTGGTGATGATGGTGGCCGGGATTAAGGGCGCCATCCTCTGGGGGATCATCCTGGCCGGAGTTCTCGGGCTCGCAACCGGCCAGATCGAGGTGCAAAAGTCGGGCCTGGAAGCGGTGGTGTCATTGAAACCCTCCATCTCGGCCACCGCGTTCAAGCTCGACATATGGGCGGTGTTTACAAAGTGGGAGTGGATTGCATTGACTTTAGCGCTGCTCTTCTTCGACCTTTTCGATACGGTGGGCACGCTCATCGGGGTGTCCGAGCAGGGCGGCTTCTTAAAAGACGGCAAGCTGCCAAGAGCCACACAGGCCCTTACCGCGGACGCGGTGGGCACGGTGGCCGGCTCCATGCTGGGCACCTCAACCACCACCTCCTACATCGAGAGCTCCACCGGGATAGCCGCGGGGGCAAGGACGGGCTTCGCAAGCCTGGTCACCGCTGCACTTTTCTTGGTGGCCGTGTTCTTCTCGCCGCTTGTGGGTCTGTTTGCCAAGGAGTTCGTGACCGCGCCGGCCCTTATCGTGGTGGGCGCCATCATGATGACCTCGGTGGCAAAGATTCCTTGGAAGGATTACGCAGAGGCTGTGCCCGCCTTCCTTACCATAACCCTGATGCCTCTCACCTTCAGCATCTCAAGGGGGCTGATCGCGGGGTTCGTGGTGTGGCCGCTTTTGCAGGCCGCATCCGGAAGGGGCAGGCAGGTGCACCCGTTCCTCTACGTTCTTAGCGCTCTGCTTCTGCTCGCGGTTGTGCTAAGCTACGTGCTGCTATAAGGACCAAAGAAATCCATGGATGAAAGCGACCATACAGTTTCCGGGAGCCTTGCCAAGGGTGCAAAGTCCGGGCCTTTGCCAGAGGGACTCATGGTGGCGCTCGAGGTTATCGAGGGGCCGGACAAGGGAACTAAGTTCGATATAACCCGCACCAGGACCTCGCTGGGGAGGAAGGACGCCGACGTAAAGCTTTCGGACCCCACCGTGAGCGGTGTCCACGCCCTCATCGAGTACGTGGGCGGCAAGATGTTCATAACCGACATGGAGAGCACCAACGGCACCGAGTTGAACGGCCGGTTAGTCGAGTCTGCAATGGTGGGCAACCTGGACGAGATAAAGCTGGGGGACACCAGGATGATGCTCTCCATTGTCGAGGACAAGTACGGGGTCTTCATTCAGGAGCCCGAGGAGGAGGAAACCGACGAGGGCAGGCTTGACCAGGACGAGTCCACCTGGGCCAAAGGCGAGTTGCCAAACCCCGAGATCCCGGAGAACCTTCAGGTGGTGCTGGAGGTTGTGGAAGGACCGGAAGCGGGGAGGAAGTTCAAGGTGAAAAACCGCTCCACCGTGATAGGCAGGGGAACAAGGGCGGAGCTCAAGCTCGAGGACTCCTCAATATCAAAGAGACACTGCCAGCTAGAGGTCCACAACAAGGACAAGATGACAATAAAGGACCTGGCCTCGTCCAACGGCACCCGCCTGAACGACAGGTACATAAGCGCGGTCAAGATAAGGCACGGTGACCTGATCCGCATAGGCGAGACCAAGATCAAAATACTGGTCCACATAAGAAGCCGGGTCGGGTAAAAGCGCCGCACTTTGCGTGCAATTAAGGAGATGATTGAGGCTCCTTCAAGGGAGCGGGCTCACCACTTCTCCCGGGCCACCAGGGAGATTGTCCTGTCAATGTGTTTTAAAAGCTTTTCCTTGTCGTCCACCGGACCAAGGGTGGCGTACTTGGCCGGGGCCAGGTACTTTATCACCTTCTTGAAGGTGTCGTCGCAGGGCTTGTTGGTCAGGAAAAGTATGGGGATAAGGTCGTGCTCGGAGTAGGTGCGCTCGATGGCCCGGAGCCCCACCGCGGCGTTGATCCCGTTTAAAAATGGCATGGGAACGTCCATTACTATCAGCTCGAATTCGCCGTCGCCCCCCGAGTCCTTCAGCCTGTCAATCACGTTGATTATCATTTCCTCCCCGTTCGAGCACGGCAGGACCTCGCGGGCAAGGTGGCGCTCGATCATCTTGTCCTGGAGAAGCTGTCGCACGGTAGGGGTGTAACCCACGAGCAGGACCTGGTCCATGCCCGGAATGGATATAGACTCGTCAATGAGGCTGACCTCGTCCAGGGAGACCGAGGACCCCTCGTCCCTAGCTCCGTCCTTGATCACGGCCCCGCAGAGCGTGCAACGGGGAACCTTGACGGCGTCAGGCCCCGTCGAGAGCACGGCCTCCACCTCCATCTGGCACTCAGGACAGAACACTCTTTTACCCGATTGTGCCATCTTCAATACAAATTATAACAGATTGTATTAGTAAGTCCAAGGCGGTGCGTAAAAAGGGCAGGAACTCTCCCGCCGCCCTCACCTGTCGTTGCCCGCGGGATTCCTGCCCTTATAAGTCAACCCCCAAAATACAAAGAACATCTTAGCTTGTTTTTCGCCCGCTTTCAAGTCAGTCCGCAAAAGCGGGGAAACCAGTCAATTAAAAATCAATTGTTCACGTCGTCGCCGGAAGCCCCCCAGCCGCTTGCGGTGGGAACTCTGTTTTTCAGGACCTTGGAGTTGTTTATCCCCCATACGTCAATAAAGGCGTCATTGTCAATGTTGCCCGCGGCAATGACCGTAAAAGAGCGCGCAGTAGAGGAGAGCGGTGAAGGCATGGAGGATGGGCAGCCCCTTGCCGCGGCCCATAATGCGCTGTCCATGAGGTAACAGTATTTGGCCGCACTCCTTGTCAGGGCCTCCCACCCGATTTTATTGAATGCCTCGCCGCCACCTGCAAAGGTTGAATGCTCACCGTAATAAGCCATCTGGGCAACGTAGATCTCGCCCAGGTTCATCTTGGCCTCGGACTGTCTTGTCTTGGTCACGTACCTTAAAAAATCAGGTATGGCAAGCGCAGCCAGGATGGCTATTATGGCCACCACTATCATAAGCTCTATCAGGCTGAAACCCGCCGTCTTTAGTGTCTTTTCCCGCATGTTAGTTGCACTCCTCATATAAATAGAAGCAAGAAAAATGCCGTCTCCAAGGGCGTCTGTAATCCATGTAAAACAAAAGATAATCACTAAAATCGGAAACTGTCAAATTACTATTTTTCAGGCAAGAGGTGACGGATTTTGGCTCTCGCTTTGTAAGTTTGGCGCTGCTGGCTATAATGAAACAAAGGGCGCAATGCAAAGTCCACGAAAAAAGGCGTATCTTCTGATAGCGGTCCTGCTCGCAGGGGTCGTTTTCTCCGGAGCTGTGTGCAGGAGGACGGCGGTAAGGCAGGGCGAGCGCATTCCCGTCGAACAGGCTCAGAAGCAGGACCTGGCCCGGGCCAGAGAGGCCCTTTCAGAAGGACGCATTGACGAGGCCATCCAGGTCTATCAGGGGTTTTTACAGGAGTTCCCCAAGAGCTCTTACGCTCCCGGGGTTATGGTGAAGATAGGGGAGGCCTATTACCGCAAAGGCGACTGCCAAAGCGCCAAAGCGGCTTTCCGCGACATGCTGGACAGGTTCCCGCGAGAGCCCGAGGCTGTTCACGCGGCTTGGGGCATAGCCCTGTGCTCGTACAAACGGGGCGACTGCATCGAGGTTGAAAGGGCCATAGAGCCATACCGGACAAAGGCCGGGGGCAAGCGCTTCGACCAGATGACGCTACTGCTTGCCGAGTGCGCACTAAAGAGCGGCGATGACTTCCGGGCCTTCACCCTCTTTTCAGAGGAGCTCCGCCGGGGCAGCGATGAAG
Source organism: uncultured bacterium (assembly GCA_964650485.1). Taxonomy (GTDB): domain Bacteria; phylum RBG-13-61-14; class RBG-13-61-14; order RBG-13-61-14; family DATKZS01; genus CAZYTX01. The sequence goes on from CAZYTX010000002.1 coordinate 36,460, forward strand.
AGCTTAGGAACGTTACCAGGATAAAGGCCGAGCTTCTGGCAAAGAGGCTGGACATAGGGGACCTGGAGAGGGCAGCGGACAGGTTTGAAGGAAGGTTCCCCGCGGACCTGGCTCTGCTCGAGCTCACCAGGGACGCGGTGGAGAAGAACGAGCTCGACCGGGCCTATGACCTCATAAAGAGGTTCATGCAGGAACATCCCCGGTCCCCTTACAAGCCACGGATGAAGAGGTTCGAGGAGAACGTGCACAGGTGGTTGAAGGTGAGCCCCAACACCATCGGAGTGCTGTTGCCCCAGTCGGGAGCACTGGCGGATATAGGTGAAAGGGCGCTCAAGGGGATAATGCTGGGATCCGGGCTGTTCGAGGAAAGGGGACCGGCAGCGCCCGTGGTCGTGGAGGTGAGGGATACGGGTGCGGAGGACGCGGACGTGGCGGCCATGGTCGAAGAGCTCGCCGAAGAGGCCCACGTGGTGTCAATAGTGGGTCCTTTGCGCACAGACCTTGCCGAGGTCGCGGCAAAAAAGGCGCAGGAGATAGGGGTCCCCTTGATCGCGCTCAGCCCGGGCGAGGGCCTGCCCGAGCTGGGAGACATGGTGTACCAGAACTGTCTTACAAAGACCGACCAGGTGAAGGCCCTGGCAAACTATGCCTTAAACCATGAAGGCATGGAGTCCTTTGCAGTGCTTCATCCGCGCGACGCCTACGGTGAGCAGTTCGCTCATCTCTTCACGAGAGAGATCACCGAGCAAGGCGGCCGGGTGGTGAAAAGCGAGTACTACTACAGGGAAAGCACGGACTTCAAGCATGAGATTAAAGAGCTGAAACACGTAAAGGAAGAGGAGAGCGATTTCGAGGCCCTGTTCGTGCCCGACTCCTGGGTCAAGGTGGCCATGATAGCCCCCCAGATAAGATACTATCAGCTCGAAGGGGTGAGGCTGCTGGGAGTGAGCAGTTGGCACTCGCAGGGGCTGCTGCTGCGCACCCAGCCCGAGGACCTGGAGGGCGCCGTCTTCCCGGACGGCATAGCGCCCGAGGCCGGGCTGCCGAGCTACAACTCGTTTGCAAGGGACTTTAAAAGCGAGTTTAAAACAGAGCCCGGGCTCATGGAAGCACAGGCTTACGAGGCCGTGGACCTCATAGTGCACCTGATAAGGACCTACAGGATAAAGGACAGGAAGCAGATGAAGAGAGCACTCGACCACATGAAAGACCACCCGGGAGCGCTGGGGACCATAACACTCGAGCCCTCGGGGAAGTGGAAAAGGCCGGTGTATCTGTTCATGATACAAGACTCCCGGTTCATAAACATCCCGGGCACCGGCTGAAAAGCCCGTCTTCCCCGCCATGCTTGCAAATATACATACAACACTGTATCCTGAAAGAACATGCACTCGCCAGCATGCGCCATAATCCCCGCGGCGGGCAAAGGAGACAGGCTTCAGGCCGCGGAGCCCAAGCAGTTCCTTGAGCTAAAAGACAGGCCAATGCTGGCCTGGAGCGCCGCGGCGGTGGCCGCGGCCCGGGGCGTGGAGATGGTCGTGGTGGGGGTCATGGAGCGGGACGTCGAGCGGACCGGCCGCATACTGGAAAAATGGATCACAAAGCCCTTCAAGGTCGTGCAGGGCGGGAGCACGAGGCAGGAGACGGTGAGGAGGTGCCTTCTGGAAGCGGGCCGGGAATTTGATCTGGTGGTGGTGCACGACGCGGCCAGGCCCTTTGTAACAAGGGAGCTTGCACAGAAGGTAATGCAGGCCGCGGAGGAAAAATCAGCCGCGGCCCCGGCCGTGCAGCCGGGAGACACGGTAAAGCTCGCGGATGGGAGAACTACCGGCTACCTGGACCGGGAAAAGATAATGCTCTTGCAGACGCCGCAGGCATTTGAAGCCGGACTAATAAAAGAGGCGCATGAAAGGGCAGCGGGGGAGGGTTTCCTGGCAACGGACGACACCGCACTGGTGGAAAGGACGGGAAAGCAAGTCGCACTGGTTCAGGGAGAAGAGAGCAACATAAAGATAACCACGCCCTTCCAGTGGCGGCTTGCGCTGGCTATGGCGGGCGCGGGTATGGTGGCCCCGCCCGATTAAGAGGACACCGGGTAAAGGGCATGGAAAGGATCAGGGTCGGCCAGGGGTTTGACGCACATCCGCTGGTGGAGAAAAGGAGGCTGGTGCTGGCGGGGGTCGAGGTCCCTTTTAACAAGGGACTGCTCGGGCACTCTGACGCGGACGTGATCGCGCACGCGGTGGCGGACGCCCTGCTCGGCGCCATGGCGAAAGGGGACCTGGGGGAGCACTTCCCCCCTGACGACCCGGCGTACAAGGACGCGGACAGCATGGAGATACTGAAAAGAGTGGCGCACATGGCAGCGGAGGCGGGATTCAAGATTATGCAGGTGGACGCGGTGGTAATGGCCGAGCAGCCCAAGCTGAAAACGTATATCAGGGACATGCGCGGGAACCTGGCCGCGGCCATGGGGCTAGATATAGGGGAGGTGAACCTGAAGGCCAAGACCACCGAGGGCATGGGCTTCATCGGGAGAGGAGAGGGCATGGCGGCCGTGGCCGTGGCCCTGGTGAAAGCTGAATAAAACGAATACCGGGGGCCGGGCATTCAGAGGAAAATGATAGCCGAAACAAGCACTTTGAGGAGAGCTGGTTATAATATCTTAAGGGAAAGGGAGGAGCGAGAGGCGGATGGCGATCGAGGTATACAACACCCTGGCTAAACAGAAGCAGGAGCTGAGGCCCATCGAGCCGGGAAAGGTCAAGATGTACGCCTGCGGGCCCACCGTGTACGATGACGGGCACATCGGGCACGCCCGGGCCGCGGTGGTCTTTGACGTGGTCACTCGATACCTCGAGTTCAGGGGATACGAGGTGACCTACGTGCGCAACTACACCGACGTGGACGACAAGATCATAAACCGGGCCAACGAGGAAGGCTCGGATTACCGCGCGGTCGCGGACTTCTACACGGCACAGTACGAGGAGGACATCGGCAGGCTGGGACTCAAAGAGCCGGACCACAAGCCAAAGGTCTCCGGGCACATGCCCGAGATCATCGAGACCATAAAGACTCTGCTGGACAAGGGAAACGCTTACCAGGCCGAGGGCAACGTCTACTTCTCCGTGGAGTCCTTCAAGGACTACGGAAAGCTCTCTGGAAGGACCAGGGAGGACATGGAGAACATCACCAGGCTCGATCACGACCCCCACAAGAAGGACGAGCTCGACTTCGCTCTGTGGAAGGCGTCCAAACAGGGGGCCCCCTCGTGGGACAGCCCCTGGGGCCCGGGAAGGCCTGGCTGGCACATCGAGTGCTCGGTCATGAGCACAAAGTACCTGGGCAGGACATTTGACATCCACGGCGGAGGCAGGGACCTCATATTCCCCCACCACGAGAACGAGATCGCGCAGTCGGAGGCTGCAAACCAGGCGGCCATGGCAAACTACTGGCTGCACAACGGACACGTGACCAAGGACGGGGTGAAGATATCCAAGTCCCTGGGCAACTTCATACCAATGAAGGAGCTTTTTAACACCTATGATCCAGAGGCCGTAAAGTTCTTCCTCTACGGGGTGCACTACCACTCGCCCCTGGACTTCACCGACCACGAGGTCAGGCAGGCGGAGAGGAACCTGGAGCGTTTCTACACCGCACTGCTGAACGCGGATTCTCTTCCCGACACGGATGAGCAGCCAAAAGATGAAGGGCAGCTCGCAGGGGCCCTGGCAGGCCTGGAGCAGGAGTTCATAAAGGCCATGGACGATGACTTCAACACTGCAAAGGCCCTGGCCGTCTTCTTCGACTTCTTTCACGTCCTTAACCAGGAGCTCGCAGACAAGAAGACCAGGAGGGACAAGCGGGCCGTGGCACTGGTGAAAAAGGCCGCGGCTGAGCTAAGAAGGCTTGGCCGCTCCTTGGGCCTTTTGCAGCAGGACCCCGCGGCCCACCTCGAATCATTAAAGCAGATGAGGATAAAGATACTGGGCCTGGACCCTGCGCAGATAGAGGAGGAGATAAGCGAGAGGGCAAGGGCCAGGAAAGACAAGGACTTTGAAAAGGCCGACGACATAAGGCGGAGGATCCAGAGCAAAGGCGTGGTGCTCGAAGACACACCCGAGGGGACAATGTGGCGGGTGGAGCTCTAGATTCGGAATGCGAGCCCGCAAAGATTCGAGTTCCATGACTGCGCGCGCAGAATCCGGAAGAACCGGGGGCTTACTGGGATGGAAACCGCGACAGTGATGGTGGTGGACGACGACCACTTCTACCACGAGTTCTGCAAAGACGTGCTCGAGGAACAGGGGTACCGCGTGCGCTCCACCTACACCGGGGAGGAGGCCCTGGAGGTCCTGAAGAACGAGCCGGTGGACGCGGTGCTGGTGGACCTCATCATGCCGGGAATGAACGGAATGGAGATACTGGACAGGATAAAGCAGCTCGACCCCAACCTGGACGTGATAATTATGACCGGGCACGCATCGGTGGAGAGCGCGGTCCAGTGCCTGAAGAGCGGGGCCGCGGACTACCTGACAAAGCCCATCAATCCCGAGGCCCTGAATCTGGCAATAAAGAGGACCATCGAGCTCAGGCACCTCTTCGACGAGAACCTGGAGCTCAGAGGCCTGGTCACGCTCTACGAGACCTGCCAGAGGGTGAGCCTGTGCCTGGACCTGGACAAGCTCTACAGGCTCTCCCTGGACGCGGTGGGACAGGCGCTCACAAGCGACCTGGGAGCGGCCTTCTTCAGGAACAGGGGAGAGTGGGAGACAAAAGCCGTGAGGGGCATAGAGGAAGGGGAGGCCGGGGCCCTTATAAACCTGCTTGCGGAAAAAGAGCTGGACAAGCCCGCGGAAAGGGTGGCCCTCTTGGAAGACCTCCCCGCCGAGGGTGAGGGGCCGTCCTTGCAAAAACTGAGAGCGGCCTCCGGACTGGTCATACCGGTGACCATACCCGGCGTGCTCCAGGGTGTGATAGCAGCATTCAGGAGCGACGGGGACAAGCCATTCGACCAGGCGGACCTGCATACCGCCAGGTTCATCGCCGAGCAGATACACCTCTCATTCGAGAACGCGGTCAACTACTCGGACGCTCAAAGGCTGGTGTTCATAGACGACCTTACCGGGCTCTTCAACACCAGGTACCTGGACATGGCGCTCAAGACCGAGCTCAAGAGGGCGAAGAGATTCAAGTCCAGCCTCTCCCTGCTTTTCGTGGACCTGGACTTCTTCAAGAACGTGAACGACACATACGGGCACCTGGCCGGCTCAAAGCTGCTCATCGAGACGGCAAAGGTGCTCAAAAGCTGCGTGCGCGATATAGACATAGTGGTGCGATACGGGGGCGACGAGTTCATCGTCATACTTATCGAGACGGACAAGCAAGGTGCATCCAAGGTGGCGGAGAGGATAAGGCAGTCGGTGGAGGAACACACATTCCGCATACGCGAGGACCTGCAACTTCGCGTGACCTGCTGCGTGGGAATAGCAACATCGCCGGACGACACCGAGTCAAAGTCTGAACTCATACACCTGGCTGACAAGGCCATGTACAGGGGAAAGGAAACAACCAGGAACGTGGTCTACGCGGCCTCCTCAATGTGATACAAATGAATATCGTGCTCATAGGATACAGGGGATCGGGAAAGTCCACCATCGCTGAGATCGTTGCAAAGGAAACCGGGTTCCGGCTCATGAACCTCGATGCCATGATCGTGGAAAAAGCAGGCATTAAAATCCCCGAGATCGTGGAAAAGCACGGATGGGAACACTTCAGGGACATGGAGACCGCGGTGCTGGAAGAGGCCGCATCGGGCGATAACCAGGTCCTGGACTGCGGCGGCGGCATCATTATGAGGGAAGAGAACAGGCAAGTGCTGAAAAAGGCGGGGCCCGTGTTCTGGCTCACGGCACCGGTGAACGTGCTGGCCGAGAGGATCAGGCATGACGACCAGAGGCCCTCGCTCACCGGAAAGTCGTTTGTCGAGGAGATCGAAGAAGTCATGAAAGAGAGGCTGCCCCTGTACAGGGATAGCGCGGACCACCGGGTGGACACGGACCAGGAGTCGGCCCAGGAGTGCGCAAAGCTCATCATCAGCATTGCAGGATACAAATAGTATCTGACCTTATAAGCCCTGAAAAAAGAACAAGTCCCCGAGCCATTGAACTGTGCGGGGCCTTGTCGCATAATAGGCCTTTGTTGTCAGCTCGTGGCCAGGACGGGCCACAGGCTTTTGTTTGACGGAGGTGCAAGATGATCGGGATCCAGGGATGGGGCTGCTACTTGCCCAGGCCCAGGCTGACCGGCGAGCTGATGGCCGGGTCCTGGGGAGGCTCGAGCAAAGGGTCCAGGAGCGTGGCCAACCATGACGAGGACGCGGTAACCATGGCGGCCGAGGCGGCCCTGGAGTGTCTTGAAGAGCGGGACCCCGCAGCGGTGGACAGGCTATACCTCGCTTCCACAACCGCGCCGTATGCCGAGCACCAGAACTCGGCAATAGTGGCCGCGGTGGCTGACATGCCCCTCGAAATAATGGCCGCGGACATGGGAGGCTCTGTGCGGGCCGGAACCATGGCGCTACGGGCAGCGCACGACGCAATCAAGGCAGACGAGGCCCGGGAGGTCATGGTGTGCGCGTCCGACATGCGCATGGCCCTCCCCGGAGACCCCGTAGAGAGGACCCTGGGAGACGGGGCCGCAGCCTTTATCATAGGAAGCGAAAAACCGGTGGCAGTGTTTCGCGGCTTCTACTCCGCATCCAGCATGTTCCTGGACCACTGGAGGCTCGGCCCCGACCGCTTCATCCGCTCGGGCGACGCCAAGTTCATAACCGAGATGGGGATCATGAAGCAACTGCCCCGGGCCGCGGAGCGCTTCCTCGAGTCCGCGGACCTTGCCAAGGAGGAGATCACCATGGTGGTGTACTACGCGCCAGACATGCGCTCGCGAAAGGGGCTGGACAAGAAGCTCGGGTTCAAAGAGGACGCATACTTGAATGATAACCCCCAGGCGGTTATTGGAAACACAGGCAACGCACAGGTGTTCCTGGGGATACTCGCCGCGCTGGAGCAGAGCAGCCCCGGTGACAAGATCATGGTGATAAACCACTCCTCCGGAGGCGATGCCTTCCTGCTCGAGGTCACCGACGAGGTCAAGAACTTCAAGACAAGCCTAAAAAGCCAGGTCTCCGCGGGCATGCCAGTAAAAAGCTATGCTCGCTTCCTGGCCGGCCGGGGAGTGATCCCCTCCGAGGATATAAACGTGTGGTCCGCTTTCCCGGTGCTGTGGCGGGAGGAGGACGCCAACGTGCGCAGGCTGGGCAAGAGGTGCAACTCCTGCGGCGCGGTCCAGTATCCTCCCAGGTATAAGTGCTGGCAGTGCGGCAGCGAGGATTTCGAGAACATGAAGATAGCGCGTGCCGGCAAGGTGTTCACTTACACCCTGGACTCGCTACCGCCGAATCCGGACCCGCCCACGCCCATGGTGTCGGTGGACCTGGACGGGGGAGGAAGGCTCTACACCCAGATGACCGACGTGGACCCGGAAAAGGTGGAGATAGGAATGGAGGTGGAGATGGTCATAAGGAGGCTCCACCAGGGCGGAGGCTACAACAACTACTTCTGGAAGTTCAGGCCAAAAGAGGAGCGGTGAGTTTTGAGACGTGAGGTTTGAGTGGTGAGGCGTGAGGGTCTCAGACCTCGATACTCACACCTCAAACTTAAAAAAGGAGGGCGCGATGCCTATTGCCAACGAGGTGGCCATAATAGGGACGGGGACCATAAAGTTCGGCGAGAACTTTCACCAGAGCTACAACGACATGCTGAAACAAGCCTGCGACTTGGCCTTCCAGGACGCAGGGGTCGAGTCCAAGGACATACAGGCGGCGTGGCTGGGAACTTATCTCCCCTTCAGTTGGGGGTACGAGGGGGCCGCGGGCGTCAACGTGACCGAGACCCTGAAGATGGAGCCCATACCCGTGACCAGGGTCTCGAACTACTGCTCCACCGGCATGGAGGCCGTCCGGAACGCCAGCTTCGCCGTGGTCGCGGGCGAGTACGACCTGGTGCTGGCAGTGGGGGTGGAGAAGATGCGGGACGTCTCAGGCAGGGGCAGCCTGGTGGCCCAGCACGTGGAAAGGGGGCATCCGCTTTACTGCAAGGGCAGGACCGCGCCGGGAATGTTCGCGCTTCTTGCAAACCGATACTTCGAGGAGTACGGCATAGGCGAGGAGACGCTTGCAAAGGTCGCGGTCAAGAACCACAAGCACGGCTCCCTGAACCCCAACGCACACTTCCAGCGCGAGATAACCGTCGAACAGGCCATGAAAGCGCCCCGGGTGGCAAAGCCATTGAAGCTATTCGACTGCTGCCCCACCACCGACGGCGCGGCCGCGGCCATACTCTGCCCCCTAAAAAAGGCAAAGGAGTACACCGACGACTACGTGGTCATAAAAGGCGCGGAGCTGGCCATCACCGGCGGGTACTACACCGCGCAGATGCACCCCCAGTTCAGCTTCACTGGCTTCTCCTCCACACAGGAGGCATCGAAGAAAGCCTATGCCCAGGCCGGCATCAAGAAGCCGATCGAGGAGGTGGACCTGGTGGAGCTGCACGACTGCTTCACCATAACCGAGATCGTGAACTACGAGGACCTGGGGCTGGCCGAGGAAGGGCACGGCTGGAAGCTGATCGAGGAGGGCGAGACCTACATTGACGGAAAGATTCCGGTGAACCCCTCGGGAGGGCTCAAGTCCTGCGGGCACCCGGTGGGGGCCTCGGGGGTGCGAATGATTAACGACGTGTGCGACCAGCTGAGGGGCAGGGGCGGCAAGAGACAGGTAAAGGACCCCGGGATCGGGGTGGCGCACACCCTGGGAGGGCCGGGAGCGCTCGCCTGCGTGTTCGTGCTGGCAAGCCCGTGATAAAGCCTGCCCGAAGAGTAAGATGCCCGGAGAGCATGACACCCGCCAGCAATACGGCACCTTATTTGTGGTGGCCACGCCCATAGGCAACCTCGGCGACCTCACACGCCGGGCCGCCGAGATACTTTCCCGTGTTTCCCACATAGCCTGCGAGGACACCCGCCGCACCGGCAGGCTGCTGAAAAGCCTGGGGGTGAAAAAGCCGCTGATCAGCTATTACCAGCCCCGGGAGGAGGAGCGCATACCAGAGGTGATAGGACTCCTGAAGAGCGGCGAGGACGTGGCACTGGTGACGGACGCCGGCACCCCGGCCATTTCCGACCCGGGCTACAGGCTGGTGAGGAAGGCTATACGAGAAAGCATACGGGTGTCCCCGGCGCCGGGGCCGTCCGCCCTCACCGCGGCCCTCTCGGCCGCAGGGCTCCCCACGGACAGGGTCACGTTCACAGGCTTCCTTCCCCGGAAGAAGGGCCCCAGGAAGAGGCTTCTCGCCGAGCTTGCACGGAGGAGTGACACCCTGGTGTTCTTCGAGTCGGCCGGGAGGCTGTCAAGGCTTCTTGCCGAGTGCCTGGAGCTCATGGGTGACAGGGAGGCCATGGTTGCAAGAGAGATGACAAAGCTTTTCGAAGAGAGCCTGTCAGGGACCCTCTCCGAGCTTTTGGAAGAGATAGAGGACATGCAGATAAAGGGCGAGGTCACGGTGATCATTCACGGTGCCCGGGGGAGTGGTGGGGCAGGCGAAGATGAACTTCTTGCCATGCTGGAGGAAGCCATTATCAAGCAGCGAAAATCAGTGTCATTGGCGGCTTCCCAGGTCGCGCAAGAGACCGGCCTGCCAAGAAACATGGTCTACAAGAAGGCCCTGGAAATAGCCCGGAAAGACAAAGATTGAAATTCCACACCCGAAAAAAAGCAGTCTCCAAAAGTCTCCTCCAAATACAATTGAACTTTCCAAATGCCTTATTATACTTTAAAAGAACCGGAGGTTAGTGAAGGTGCGCTCTTACGGAAGGAGAAGAGTAGTAATACAAAGAGTGTTCCCCCAGATGGAAGGGGGAGAGTTCCCCGCCAAAAGGGTCGCCGGAGAAGAAGTGGTGGTGGAAGCGGACCTGTTTTCAGACGGCCACGACCAGTTGTCCGCTGCCCTCCTTTATAAAAAAGCAGGAGAGAAAGAATGGCGCAGCACCCCAATGCGCCCGCTCATAAACGACAGGTGGAGAGGCTCGTTCCAGGTTGAACAGCAGGGTGAATACGTCTACACCGTACAGGGCTGGATTGACCGTTACAACACCTCTCGCATGGACGTCAGCAAGAAGAGAGAGGCCGGGCAGGACGTAAGCGTGGACCTCATGGTAGCGGCCGGGCTCCTGGAGCGAGCCGCGCAAAGGGCGGACAAACAAGACGCTGAAAAGATGAGGGCCGCGGCCCGGGAGATGAAGGAGCAGAAGAACCTCGGCAAAGCCCTCGATCTTATCCTTTCAGATGAGCTGGCCGAGATTGCCGGCAAGTACCCGGCCCCCGAGCTTGTAACCACGTACAAAAAAGAGCTGCCGGTGGCAGTGGAGCGGGAGAGGGCGCTCTTCAGCGCCTGGTACGAGATGTTCCCCCGTTCCTGCACCCCGCGCAAGGCAAGGCATGGCACCTTTAAGGACTGTGAAGCGCTTCTCCCGGAGATAGCGAGGATGGGGTTCAACGTGCTCTACTTCCCGCCAATACATCCCATCGGCAGGACGGCGAGGAAGGGGAGGAACAACTCGCCCCAGGCCGGGCCTGAAGACCCTGGAAGCCCGTGGGCCATCGGCTCTCAGGAAGGCGGCCACAAATCCGTACATCCCGAGCTGGGGGCCATGGAAGACTTCCAGAGGCTGGTTCAGGAGGCCGGAAGGATGGGCATGGAGGTGGCGCTCGACCTGGCCTTCCAGTGCTCCCGTGACCACCCCTATATAAAGGAGCACCCGGAGTGGTTCTCATGGAGGCCCGACGGGTCCATACAGTTTGCCGAGAACCCTCCCAAGAAGTACGAGGACATCGTTCCCCTTGATTTCGAGACAGAGTCCTGGCGAGAACTGTGGGAGGAGCTGAAAAGCATAGTGCTCTTCTGGATTGATAAAGGGGTACGCATTTTCAGGGTGGACAACCCCCACACCAAGCCCTTCGAGTTCTGGGAGTGGCTCATTTCCGAAGTGCGGAGCGAGTATCCGGAGGTCATATTCCTTTGCGAGGCCTTCACCCGTCCCAAGGTGATGAAGCGTCTTGCAAAGGCGGGTTTCTCGCAGTCGTATACCTACTTCACCTGGCGAAACACCAAGCGCGAAATCACCGAGTACGTGACCGAGCTCACCGCGACCGAGGCCAGGCACTACTTCAGGCCCAACTTCTGGCCCAACACCCCGGACATCCTGCCCGAGTTTCTCCAGTACGGGGGCAGGCCGGCGTTCATCATAAGGCTGGTGCTCGCTGCCACCCTGAGCTCGAACTACGGCATCTACGGTCCGGCTTTCGAGCTCATGGCAAGCGAGGCCCTGCCGGACAGGGAGGAGTACCTGAACGCAGAGAAGTACGAGATCAAGGAGTGGGATGTAAAAAAGCCCGGCAACCTGAGGGACTTCATCTCCAGGTTGAACCGGATCAGGAAAGACAACCCCGCGCTGTGGACCACCTGGAACCTCTCCTTCGAGGAGGCGGACAACGACTTTATTCTCTACTACATGAAATCCAGCCCGGACATGGAAAACACCCTCCTGATAGTGGTCAGCCTCGACCCTTTTCACCCGCAGTCCGGATGGCTGAGGGCGCCCACGGAAAAGCTGGGCATAACTCCGGGCGCGCCTTTCTTGGTTTACGACCTTTTGAGCGAGGACAAGTATATATGGCAGAGCGAATGGAACTTCATAAAGCTCGATCCCCGGGTGCTCCCGGTCCACATATTCCGGGTGCACAGGCGTCTCAGGAGGGAAGAGGATTTTGATTACTACTTGTGAGAGGTTTTGTAATTGACCGCACGTGACATCGCCGTTCTCGAGGACGATCCGCTCTGGTACAAGGAGGCGGTCATATACGAGGTGCCGATCAAGTCGTTCTATGACAGCAACGACGACGGGATGGGAGACCTGCGCGGTCTCATCATGAAGCTCGACTACCTCGAGAACCTGGGGGTTACCGCGTTGTGGCTCCTGCCTTTCTACCCATCCCCTCTGCGCGATGACGGCTACGACATCTCCGACTACATGAACATCCATCCCTGGCTGGGCACACTCAACGACTTCCGCGAGCTGCTCCGTCAGGCCCACCGGAGAGGCATCAGAATTATAACCGAGCTGGTGCTGAACCATACCTCCGACCAGCACCCCTGGTTCCAGAAGTCGAGGAGGGCGAAACCCGGCACCAAGTGGAGGGAGTTCTACGTATGGAGCCGGACGCCGGACAAGTACAAGGACGCCAGGGTCATATTCAAGGACTTCGAGTCCTCCAACTGGTCCTGGGATTCCATGGCGGGAGCATACTACTGGCACCGCTTCTACTCGCACCAGCCGGACCTCAACTTCGACAGCCCCAAGGTGAGAAAGGCTCTCACCGATGTTATTGACTTCTGGATGGACATGGGGGTGGACGGAATGAGACTGGACGCGGTGCCTTACCTGTACGAGAGGCAGGGCACCAACTGCGAGAACCTGCCTGAGACTCACCAGTTCTTAAAGAAGCTGCGCGCGCACGTGGACAGGAAGTACAAGAACAGGATGCTCCTGGCCGAAGCCAACCAGTGGTCCGAAGATACCATGCAGTATTTCGGGGAGGGGGACGAGTGCCACATGGCTTTCAACTTCCCGCTCATGCCCCGCACGTTCATGGCCCTGCAGATGGAGGACAGGTTCCCCATACTGGACATCCTCGATCCGCCCCTGGAAATCCCCGACACCGCGCAGTGGGCCATGTTCCTCCGCAACCACGACGAGCTCACCCTGGAGATGGTCACCGACGAGGAGCGGGATTACATGTACCGCTTCTACGCCAGCGACCCCCGGGCCAAGGTCAACCTGGGCATCAGGAGGAGGCTGGCCCCCCTGCTCGGAAACAACAGGAGAAGGATCGAGCTCATGAACGTGCTGCTGCTGTCCCTGCCTGGCACCCCAGTGCTCTACTATGGGGACGAGATCGGCATGGGCGACAATTATCACATAGGGGACAGGAACGGGGTGAGGACACCCATGCAGTGGAGCCCGGACAAGAACGCCGGCTTCTCCAGGGCAAACCCCCAGGAGCTCTACCTCCCCGTTATCATAGACCCGGAGTATCAGTACGAGGTCATAAACGTGGAGAACCAGGAGAGGAACATCTCCTCCCTCTTGTGGTGGATGAGACGGTTGATCGCCATACGAAAGAGGTTCAAGGCATTTGGAAAAGGCGACATCCATTTCCTCTCCCCCAATAACAACAAGGTGCTCTGCTTCATACGCAGCTACGGGGAAGAGATCATGTTGGTAGTGATAAATCTCTCCCGCTTCTCCCAGCCGGTCGAGCTCGAGCTTTCCGAGTACGCCGGCTACGTCCCCGAGGAAGTCTTCAGCCAGAACAGGTTCCCCATGATAAAAGAAGAGCCCTACACTATAACTCTCGGGCCTCACAACCACTTCTGGTTCCTGCTCACAAAAGAGATGGAGGTCTTCGAACTCGAAGAGGCGGACTACCCGGTGATCATTGTAAAGGACAGCCCCTCGCAGGTGCTGGAGGGCAAGCCCAGGGAGAAGCTGGAGAGAGATGCGCTGTCAAAGTACATAAAGAAGGCCAGGTGGTTCAGGGGAAAGGGAAGAACGGTCCGCAGGGTAAGCGTCGAGAACGCATTCCGTTTCATCAAGGACTGGGAGCTGGCCCATATATTGTTCGTAAGGGTGGAGTACAACGAGGGATCGCACGAGACCTACATGGTGCCGGTGAGCTTCGGCTCCGCTGCCAAGGCCCAGATCCTGGCCCGGGACTTTCCCCAGGCCATCATCGCTCATCTGAGGGCGGGCGATCAGCAGGGCGTCATATACGATTGTGTGTATAGCGAGGAGTTCCAGAAGGAGCTCTTGAGGTTCATAGAGAAGAGGCGGAAGCTGAAAGGGACCCGGGGGGAGTTGGCCGCCAGCAGGGGAAGGAGCTTCAACAGCCTCCTCCCCGAGGGAAGGGTGCCAGAGGAGTCGAAGCTGATGGGCGCGGAGCAGTCCAACACCTCGATCATATATGAGAATGCATTAGTGCTCAAGCTCTACAGGGAGCTGGAGACCGGGGTGCACCCCGAGGCAGAGATGACCAGGGCCCTCACCGACAAGGCCCGCTACCCGCACATAACGCCATTCGCGGGGTCCATCCAGTACCGGCGCCGGGGCGCTGGCCCCATGTACGTGGGTCTGATGCAGGGCTTCGTGCCCAACGAGGGGGAGGCCTGGTCCTACACCCTGGACAACGTGGGCTATTACTTCGAGAGGATCTTGGCCAACAAGGACAGGTTCGAACAGGTTCCGGGCATACGCTTCATGGACTTCGGGCAGGGGGGGGCGCTGGAGAAGATGTTCATAAGCGAGCTTGCCGGTGAGTTCTTCTGCGACATGATGAGGCTCCTGGGGGAGAGGACCGCGCAGATGCACCTGGCGCTCGCATCCATAACCGAGGACACCGACTTCGAGCCCGAGTCTTTCTCCACCCTCTATCAGAGGTCTGTATACCAGTCCATGCGCAGCCTGGCAAGGCAGGTGTTCGGGCTGCTGGAGAAGAACCTGTCGAAGATGAACAGGGAGCTGAAGCCCCTGGCCTCAGAGGTGTCCTCGCAATACTCCGCGGTTCTCAGCAGGTTTGCAAGGATGCTGGGCCGGAAGATCAGGGCCATGAAAATACGCATACACGGAGACTACCACTTGGGCCAGGTTCTTTATACTGGAAAGGACTTCATCATCATTGACTTCGAAGGAGAGCCCGCAAAGCCGCTCAGCGAGCGGAGGCTGAAGCGCTCTCCGCTCAGGGACCTGGCGGGGATGGTGCGGTCTTTCCACTACGCCGCATACGCCGGGCTCATGGGACACGGGTCCGTCCGGGAGGAGGATGCGCCCGTGCTCGAGCCCTGGATCGAGCCATGGTACAATTACGTCAGCAACGTGTTTCTGGAGGCTTACCTGGACACGATCGCAGACGCCCAGTTCGTACCCGGAAAGACCGAGGATTTCGCGCTCCTGTTCGAGGCTTTCCTGCTGGAGAAGGCCGTATACGAGCTCGGATACGAGCTTAACAACAGGCCGGACTGGACGGCCATACCCCTGAAGGGCATAAGACATATTTTAAAGGAACAATAATAAAACGATGGAAAAGGTGGAGAAAATGAAGGAAACCCGAGGGAAAGAGAAAAAGCAAAAGCAGACGGACGTGATCCACGGGCCCAGCCTTCTTACCGAGCACGACGTTTACCTGTTCAAGGAAGGGAGCCATTTCCAGCTACATGAAAAGCTGGGAGCGCACCTCATGAGCGTGGAAGGGAAGGAGGGGACACGGTTCGCCGTGTGGGCCCCAAACGCGGAGAAGGTCTCGGTAATGGGGGAGTTCAACGGATGGGAGCGAAACAGGCACACATTGGCGCCCAGGTGGGACGGCTCAGGGATATGGGAAGGCTTCATCCCCGGGGTCGGAAAGGGCGAGCTCTACAAGTATCACGTCCTTTCAAAGCATAACAACTTCCAGGCGGCAAAAGGCGACCCCTACGCCTTATACTGGGAGATATCACCAGGGACCGCCTCCAAGGTGTGGGACCTCGGATACCAGTGGAACGACGCCAAGTGGATGGAAGAGAGGCACGAGCGCCACGACCTGCAGGCGCCCCTGTCCATTTACGAGGTGCACCTGGGTTCCTGGCGCCGGGTGGCCGAGGAGAACAACCGGTCCCTTTCATACCTGGAGCTTGCCGAGACCCTTCCCGCATACGTCCGAGACATGGGGTTTACACACGTGGAGTTCCTCCCGGTGATGGAGCACCCCTTCTTCGGCTCCTGGGGTTACCAGACCGCGGGGTACTTCGCGCCCTCGAGCAGGTACGGCACCCCCCAGGAATTCATGCACTTGGTGGATTGCCTGCACCAGAACGGGATAGGCGTGATCCTCGACTGGGTGCCATCCCACTTCCCCTCGGACGAGTTCGGCCTCGTATACTTCGACGGAACCCACCTCTACGAGCACCAGGACCCCAAGAAGGGATTCCACCCCGACTGGCAGAGCTACATCTTCAACTACGGCCGGCCGGAGGTGCAGAGCTTCCTCATGAGCAGCGCCCTCTTCTGGATGGACAAGTACCACGCCGACGGCCTGCGTGTGGACGCGGTGGCATCCATGCTCTACCTGGACTACTCCAGGAAGGATGGCGAGTGGATACCAAACAGGTACGGGGGCAACGAGAACCTGGAGGCAATATCTTTCCTCAAGCGCTTCAACGAGTCCATTTACATGGCTTTCCCCGACGCGCTGACAATAGCCGAGGAGTCCACTGCATGGCCCATGGTGTCCAGGCCCACCTACGTGGGCGGCCTGGGCTTCAAGATGAAGTGGAACATGGGATGGATGCACGACACCCTGGACTACTTCTCCAAGGATTCGCTATACAGGAAGTACCACCACGACAAGCTCACCTTCAGCATCTGGTACGCATTCACCGAGAACTTCATGCTCCCGCTCTCGCACGACGAGGTGGTGCACGGCAAGGGCTCGCTCATGGGCAAGATGCCGGGCGACGACTGGAGGAAGTTCGCAAACATGAGGCTGCTTCTGGGATACATGTTCACCCACCCGGGCAAGAAGCTGCTCTTTATGGGCGCGGAGATGGCGCAGTGGAGCGAGTGGGCCCACGACCGGGCACTGGAATGGGACCTGCTGCAATACAATGGCCACCGCCAGATACAAACACTTATAAGCCACTTGAACGACCTCTATCGCAATGAGTCTGCGCTCCATCAACTGGACTTCGAACACCAGGGATTCGAGTGGGTGGACTTCAAGGACTACGAGAGCAGCGTGCTCTCCTACCTGCGCAAAGCCGACAACGGGGAAACGGCGCTGGTGGCAGGCAACTTTACACCCATACCCAGGCTGAACTACAGGGTGGGAGTGCCCGACCCCGGCTTCTGGAAGGAGATCATGAACACGGACGCAAAGGAGTACGGCGGGAGCGGACACGGGAACTACGGCGGGGTGGAGACTACGCCCACTCCATCACACGGCCAGTACAACTCGCTCTCCCTCACCATACCCCCGCTGGGCCTGGTGGTGTTGAAGAAAGAGGAGGACGCCAGTTGATAACCGGCGCCCTTTATACACCCGGAAACAAGTGCGAGTTCATTGTGTGGGCCCCTTTTGCAAAAGAGGTCTCCGTCATACTCACTTCGCAGGGGGCAAGGGCCGAGCCCATGGAAAGGGACGGCCGCGGGTACTGGAGGGTGGAACTCGATGACGTGGAACCCGGAGACCTCTACCTCTACAGTATCAACGGGAGTATAAGTAGACCGGACCCCGCCTCTTTCTTTCAGCCCCAAGGCGTGCACCGGCCCTCGCAGGTCGTAGACCACTCCGTATATGAATGGCAAGACAGCGACTGGAGGGGAGTTCCTCTCCGGGACCTCATCATATACGAGCTGCACGTGGGCGCCTTCTCCCCCAGCGGGGACTTCCAGGGGGTTGCCGGGAAGCTGGACAACCTGCTCGACCTCGGGGTGAACGCCATCGAGCTGATGCCGGTGGCGCAGTTCCCGGGAGACAGGAACTGGGGGTACGACGGCGTGCACCCCTACGCGGTGCAGGACTCCTACGGCGGGCCGGAAGGACTGAAGCGTCTGGTGGACGCGGCCCACGGCAAGGGCATGGCAGTCGTACTCGATGTCGTATACAACCACTTGGGGCCGGAAGGGAACTACCTCTCCGACTTCGGGCCAAACTTCACCGATGCATACAAGACCCCGTGGGGAACGGCAGTGAACTTCGACGGACCTTACAGCGACCAGGTGCGGGAGTTCTTTATCGAGAACGCGCTTTACTTCTTCCGCGAGTATCACATGGACGCCCTCCGGCTGGACGCGGTGCACGGGATTTACGACCGCAGCGCAAAGCACTTCCTGGAGGAGCTTGTAGAGAGGGCCGAAGAGTTATCAAAAAGCTCGGGGAGGGAGTTTTATCTCATCGCGGAGAGCGACCTGAACGACGTCCGTGTCATAAGGGAGCGTGACAAAGGCGGGTACGGGGTCCACGCCCAGTGGTCGGACGACTTCCACCATTCCCTGCACGCGCTCCTTACCGGGGAGAGACACGGGTACTACGCGGACTTCGGGGACACGGGCCGCCTGGTAAAGGCCCTGAACCAGGGGTTCGTGTACTCCTGGGACTACTCGGGCTACAGGAAGAGGCGACACGGCAGCTCCTCCGAGGACAGGCCCGGCTGGCAGTTGTTGGTGTGCTCGCAGAACCACGACCAGGTGGGAAACAGGGCCTTCGGGGAGAGGCTGTCAGCACTGGTCGGGTTCGAGGCATTGAAACTGGCCGCGGGGGCGGTGCTCTGCTCTCCTTATATACCGCTGCTTTTCATGGGAGAGGAGCACGGCGAAGACAACCCCTTCCTCTACTTCGTAAACCACATGGACCCCGACCTGGTGGAAGCGGTGCGCAGGGGAAGGAAGGAGGAGTTCAAGGACTTTGAATGGGAACGCGAGCCGCCCGACCCCGCTTCCGAGGACACCTTTGAAAGATCGAGGCTCGACTGGAGCAAGAGGGGGAGGGACAAGCACGCGCGCATGCTTGCTTTTTACAAGGAGTTGATAGCGCTCAGGAAAAGCCATCCAGCCCTTGCGCGGCCCGACAAAAAAAATGCCCGGGCCTGGGACAGGGGCAAGGTGGTAATGTGCCTTAGGAGGAACGGAGACGAAGAGGCGCTTTGCATAATGGACTTCAGTGACGCCGGGGAGGAGATCGGGCCGGACGTACCGGCCGGTAAGTGGAGAAAGCTCCTGGACTCCGCTGACGCCGAGTGGCACGGGCCCGGCGCTATCCTTCCCCAAATCATGAGAAGCAAAGACCGGGCGAGAGCGGGCCCATACAACTTCGCATTGTATATAAAGGAGGCCCGTACATGAAGCCCTTTGTCTGCATCCACGGTCATTTTTATCAGCCGCCCCGGGAGAACCCCTGGCTGGAGGACGTGGAGGTGCAGGACTCCGCTTACCCCTACCATGACTGGAACAAGAGGATCACCGCGGAGTGCTACGCTCCCAACACCGCCTCCCGTATCCTGGACAGCGAGATGAAGATCGTGGACATAGTGAACAACTACAAAAAGATCAGCTTCAACTTCGGGCCCACCCTGCTCTCGTGGATGCAGGAGAACGAGCCCGAAACGTACAATGCCATAATCGAGGCTGACCGCGCCTCCATGGAGAGGTATGACGGTCACGGGTCCGCTCTCGCCCAGGTGTACAACCACATGATAATGCCCCTTGCCAACAAGAGGGACAAGCGCACCCAGGTGTTGTGGGGGATCAAGGACTTCCAGCACAGGTTCGGAAGGGACCCGGAGGGGATGTGGCTCGCTGAGACCGCGGTGGACATCGAGACCCTGGAGCTTTTGGCCGAGCAGGGCATCAGGTTCACCATACTGGCGCCCAGGCAGGCAAAGAGCTTACGGAGCATAGGACAAGAGGAGTGGACTGACGTAAGCGAATCAAATATTGATCCCAAGTACCCCTATCTGTGCAACCTGCCCTCTGGAAGGAGCATCAATCTGTTCTTTTACGACGGACCGGTTTCCAGGGAAGTGGCATTCTCCGGGCTGCTGGACAGCGGCACCGAGTTCGCCGCAAGGCTAATGGGGGCATTTGTCCACGAGGAAGACAGGGACCAGATAGTGCACATAGCCACGGACGGCGAGACCTTCGGCCACCACCACCGATACGGGGACATGGCCCTGGCCTTCTGCTTATACCAGATCGAGTCTAACCAGGAAGCCCAGATAACCATATACGGCCGCTTTCTCGATGACCACCAGCCCGCGCACGAAGTGCAGATATACGATAACTCATCATGGAGCTGCGTCCACGGGGTGGAGAGGTGGAAGCAAGACTGCGGATGCAACACCGGCATGAACCCCGGCTGGACACAGGCCTGGCGCGCGCCTTTGCGGGGCGCCATGGACTGGCTCCGGGACAGCCTGACCGGGATTTTCGAGGGGCAGGCCTCGAACTGCCTCTCCGATCCCTGGGCCGCGAGAGACGATTACATCCAGGTGATACTGGACAGGTCTCCGGGATCAGTGGACAACTTTTTCTCCAGGCACTCCTCCCGCGAACTCTCAGGCGAGGACCGGGTGAGGGCTCTCAAGCTCCTGGAGATGCAGCGTCACGCCATGCTCATGTACACGAGCTGCGGCTGGTTCTTCGACGAGGTCTCCGGGGTGGAGACCGTGCAGGTGCTTTTGTACGCGGCCAGGGCCATGCAACTTGCAAAAGAGGTGGCCGGCATCGAGCTGGAGCCGGCCTACCTGAAGATACTGGAGCGCGCGCCAAGCAACGTGCCGGCTTTTGCAGACGGTGCAGGTACGTACCGGAAGCTGGTGCAGCCCTCGGTGCTGGACCTCAATAGGGTGGGGGCACACTACGCAGTGTACTCGGTCTTCGAGCGCTTTCCCGAGACCACCGGGGTCTACTGCTACACCGCGAGAAACGAGGCCCAGGAGGTTATGAAGATGGGGCGGCAGAGGCTGGCCGTGGGCAGGGCGGGCCTTAGCTCGGAGATAACCCTGGAGGAGTCGCACATCAGCTATGCAGTGCTGTATTTCGGGGACCATAACCTCATGGGAGGGGTGAGCGCCTACCCCGTGGAGGAGTCCTTTGAGGGTATAAAAGAGGAGATAAAAACGGCCTTCCAAAGGGCGGACATACCAGAGGTCATGAACCTCATGGACCGGCATTTCGGGGCACACAACTACTCGCTCTGGCACCTGTTCAAGGACGAGCAAAGGAGGATTATGGAGCAGGTGGTGGACTCCACCATAAAAGAGATCGAGTTCACCTACCGGCAAGTATACGAGAGGAACTACCCGGTAATGCAGGCCCTGCACGAGCTGTCCATCCCGCTTCCAGGGGGGCTCGCCACGGCCGCGGAGTACGTGTTCAACCTGGAAGCCATGAAACTGCTTGATTCCGAAAAGATAGACGTACAAAGGCTTGAGCAGATGGTTGAGGAGGTGAAAAAGTGGTCCCTGGAGCTGGACCGGACCACGCTGGGGTTCGTGGGCAGCAGGACGCTGACCAGGCTGATGGAGCGGCTGGCAGGCTATCATCAGGACCTTGCACTTTTGGAGGAGATCGAGTCACTGCTCCGAATATTGAACGGGCTTTCCCTTGAGCTGGACCTGTGGAAGGCGCAGAACATTTACTTCCAGGTGTCCAGGGAGTTCTACCAGGCAATGGCCGACAAGGCCGGCTCGGGCGACCAGGGCGCGTCAAAGTGGATAGACAAGTTCAACAGCGTGGGTGAATACCTGAGAGAGAGACTGATATGATGCGAGTGCCCGTCTCTACGTACAGGATACAATTCGCACCCGCCTTCGACTTCCAAAGCGTGACAGATATACTCGACTACCTCTCCAATCTCGGAATAACCGACCTGTACGCTTCTCCAATATTCAAGCCGAGGCAGGGAAGCGAGCACGGCTACGACATGGTTGACCCCGAACGCATCAACCCGGAGCTGGGCGCGGAGCAAGGCTTTGAAAAGCTTGTCCGGAAATTGAAAAAAAAGGATATGGGCCTGCTCCTGGACGTGGTGCCGAACCACATGGCCTACGACAAACAGAACCGCATGATAATGGACGTGCTCGAGAGCGGACCATGCTCGAAGTACTTCCACTTCTTCGACATCCAGTGGGAACACTTCAGTGAAGGACTGCGTTCCCGTATACTGGCGCCTTTCCTGGGAAAGATCTACAGCCAGGCCCTGGAAAGCGCGGAGATACAACTTAGCTATGATGACAACGGCCTTGCCATAAACTACTACGATCTCCGCTTCCCCTTGCGCATAGAGTCGTACCCTTCGCTGTTCTCTCACGAGCTATCCGGGCTGGAGCAGAGGCTCGGCCCCAACAGCCCGGCATTCATAAAGTTCATCGGCACCGTCTACACCCTGGAGAACATGCCCTCCCGGGAGCGGCGGGAGGAGCGATACGAACAGGTATCTTTCGCAAAGAGGATGCTGAGAGAGCTCTACCTCAATGAGCCCGCGATCAGGGAGCACGTTGACGGGAACATCCGCGCTTTCAACGGCTCCGCGGGCGACCCCGCGGGCTTCGCCCTCCTGGACGGCCTTTTGTCCGAGCAGCTTTTCCGGCTGTCCTTCTGGAAGGTGGCCAACGAGGAGATCAACTACCGCAGGTTCTTCAGCATCAACGACCTGATCTGCATGAGGCCCGAGCACCCGGAGGTGTTCGAGAGGACCCATGCTCTGCTATTCCGCCTGCTCGGGGAGGGCGTGACCGGCATACGTATAGATCATATAGACGGTCTGCTCGACCCCGCGGCATACCTTGGGAGGATAAAGCAGGAGCGCGAGGTCTACGTAGTGGTGGAGAAGATACTGCAGGAGGACGAGGAGTTGCGGCCCTCCTGGGAGGTCGAGGGGACGACCGGCTATGATTTCCTGGACAGGGTGAGCCAGGCGATGGTGGAGATGGACAATGAAAAGGCCTTTGACAGGATCTACTCCGGGTTCGGCTATCGTAAGGCTGCGGCGGATGAGCTCGTGCGTGCAAAGAAGAGACTGATAATGGCAAAGCACATGGCAGGCGAGGTGGACAACCTTGCGCACCTTTTAAAAAGAAGCTCGATAAGGGACCGCTACGGCAAGGACATAACCATGTACGGGTTGAGGCGCGCCCTGGTCGAGCTTATGGCCTTTTTTCCGGTGTACCGGAGTTATGTAAGCGAAGAGGGGTTCGAGGAGACCGACTGGAGATGCATAAACCGGGCCATAGAAGGGGCGGAGAGGTACAACCCCGAGCTGCTCTACGAGCTGGGCTTCATAAAGAGGTTCATTGCCGCGGGTTGGGGGAATGAGGATGATGAAGGGGAGAGGGAGCAGGCGCTTGGGTTCATAATGCGCATGCAGCAGTTCACCGGCCCTCTCATGGCCAAGGGTTATGAGGACACGTATCTGTACGTCTACAACCGGCTCATCTCCCTGAACGAGGTAGGCGGTCGCCCGCAGAAGTTCGGGGCATCCATCCAGGATTTCCATGATTTCAATTGCAAAAGGGCGGAAAAGTGGCCGCACACGCTTAGCGCGACCTCCACCCATGACGCCAAGAGGGGGGAGGACGTGCGGGCCAGGATCAACGTGCTCTCCGAGATGCCGGCCGAGTTCGAAAAGCACCTGCGCTACTGGAGGAAGAGCAACGGTCCCAGGAAGAGGTCGGCGGGCGGGGTGCGGGCACCCGATGATAACGACGAGTATTTCCTTTACCAGACCCTTCTGGGTGCGTACCCTTTTTCCGGGGACGAGCATGATAGTTTCGTCGCGAGGATAAAGGAGTACGTGGTCAAGGCGGTGCGGGAGGCCAAGGTGCACACCGGCTGGCTGAAGCCCGACGAGCAGTATGAGAACACTTATATGGCTTTCGTGGACTCGATATTAAGCCGCAGCGGCAAGAACAGGTTCATGGGCTCTTTCCTGCCCTTCCAGAGGAAAGTGGCCTTTTACGGGGTGTTCAACTCCCTTTCCCAGACGCTCATAAAGATCACCGCGCCCGGCGTGCCGGACTTTTACCAGGGATCGGAGCTGTGGGACCTTTCACTGGTGGACCCGGACAACAGGAGGCCGGTTGACTTTGATGCCAGAAAGAGGGCGCTCGCATACATCAAGGAAAAGGAGCGCACCGGCATGCAGGAGCTTATTTACGAGCTCTACCAGGATAAGGAGAACGGGTGGATCAAGCTGTTCCTTGTATACCGGGCGTTGAAGGCACGCAGTGAGAACATCGAGCTCTTTCAAAAAGGCGACTACATCCCTCTCGAGACCGGCGGAAAGTATGGCCGCCACCTCATTGCCTTTGCCAGGAGGCTCGAGGATAAATGGTGCTTGACGCTGGCTCCCCGGCTGCTTGTGTCCGTTGTGAACGAAGGAGACCCCCCCATGGGGAAGAAGGTCTGGGGAGACACCTTCGTAGCTCTGCCCAGGGAGGCCCCCACAAGGTGGGAGGACGCACTGACCGGGACCGAGATACAGGCGCATGGAAGTACTGCGGCCGCGGATGCTTTATCCCGCTTTCCCGCGGCGTTGCTTTCGGGGGAGAGATGAGCCTCGACAAAAGAGCCAGCGGCATACTAGTGCATATAAGCTCCCTGCCCTCGCCGCACGGGATTGGGGACACGGGCCAGGGCGCTTATCGGTTCGTGGACTTCCTGAAAAACAGCGGCCAGAGCTGCTGGCAGGTGCTGCCGCTGAACCCCACCGACCTCCAGTACGGCAACTCGCCCTATAGCTCCACCTCCGCGTTCGCCGCCAGTCCCCTGCTCGTAAGCCCGGAGATGCTGGTGCAAGAGGGCCTGCTTGAAAAAGGCGAGCTCGGGCCGCTGCCAGCCTTTCCCGGGGACAGGGTGGACTACGAAAAGGTGGCCGGGCACAAGAAGAGGATACTGCAGGCGGCGTTCGAGAGCTTCAAGAGGTCCGGTCAAGGCAGGGACGAGTTTGAATGCTTTTGCAAAGACAACTCGCACTGGCTCGAAGACTTCGCCCTGTTCGTGTGCTTGAAGGAGAGCTTCCAGGGCCGGCCCTGGAATGAATGGCCCACCGGGCTCCGGGACCGGGACCCTGAAGCGATAAAGAAAGCGGGAGATGACTTTAGCGAGCAGGTTGAAAAGGAGATGTTCATCCAGCACCTGTTTTTCAAGCAGTGGTCAGCGCTCAAGGCCTACGCCAACCAGAGCGGGGTGTCAATCTTCGGCGACATACCCATATACGTGGACTACGACAGCGCCGACGTGTGGAGCAGTCCTTCCATGTTCAAGCTGGGTCCGGACAAGGAGCGCGAGTACGTGGCCGGCGTGCCCCCGGATTACTTCAGCAGCACCGGGCAGCTCTGGGGCAACCCCCTCTACGACTGGGAGCGGCTTGAAGAAAGCGGGTTCGAGTGGTGGCTTATGAGGATGGAGCACACCCTGAGGCTCTACGACCTGGTGAGGATTGATCACTTCCGGGGCCTGGTGGGATTCTGGCAGGTGCCGGCCTTCGAGGAGACCGCGGTGAGCGGCGAGTGGGTGCAGGCCCCGGTGTACGAGTTCATGAAGGCGCTTAGGGACCGCTTTCCCGACCTGCCCATAGTGGCCGAGGACCTGGGGGTGATCACACCCGACGTAAGGGAGGTGATGAGAAGCTTCGGCCTGCCCGGCATGAAGGTGCTCTTGTTCGCCTTCGGTGAGGACAACCCCGAGCACCCATACCTGCCGCATAATTTTGAGAACAACTGCGTGGCCTATACCGGCACGCACGACAACAACACGGTGAGGGGATGGTTCGAGGCCGAGGCCGGGCCCGAGGACAAAAAAAGGCTTGCAAGATACCTTGGCAGGAAGGTCTCAAAAAAAGACGTGCATACCGAGCTTGTGAGGCTTGCCATGATGTCGGTGGCGAACCTGGCGGTCTTCCCGGTGCAGGACCTTCTCGGGCTGGATGGCTCCGCCCGAATGAACACCCCTGCAAAAAGAGGAGGCAACTGGGAATGGCGCCTGCCCGCGGAAAGCCTATCCCCTTCTCTCCAACAAGAGTTTTTAATGATGACCCGAATCTATGGACGCGCCCCCCATGCCACCAGTCAAACATAAATCTAACCTTATACTAATGCAATGCTTATAATATTGGAATAAAATTTGTGCCTGGATCATTGTAATAAAACATACGGCAGGCAAGGGTGATGGAAAGGGAAAACATACTGGTTGTTGACGATGACGAGAACATACTGGAGCTGGTGGAGTACAACTTGAGCAAGAACGGCTACCAGGTCTCGTGCGTTGCCAGCGGAGAAGAAGCCATAAAGGAGACAAGGTCCGAGAATCCCGACCTGGTGATCCTGGACCTGATGCTGCCGGGAGTTGACGGACTGGAGGTGTGCAGGATTCTGAAGAACGACCCCCGCACCGCACACGTGCCCATACTGATGCTCACTGCCAAGGGAGAGGAGGCGGACGTGGTCACCGGCCTGGAGATGGGCGCTGATGACTACGTGACCAAGCCCTTCAGCCCGAGGATACTCCTGGCCAGGGTAAAGGCCGTACTCCGCGGGAGAGTGCGGAAGTTAAAACAAGCGGAGGAAAAGCTTAGCGTACACGACGTGGTAATTGACACCGGCAGGCACGAGGTTCTCGTGAAAGGCAAAGCGTTGCAGCTCACCACCAGCGAGTTAAAGCTCATGAAGATGCTGGCCTCTGCTCCGGGCAGGGTGTTCACCAGGAACCAGATAATTGACTCCGTGCACGGATACGACTATGCTGTAACCGATCGCTCCGTGGACGTGATGGTGACCGGGCTGAGAAAGAAGCTCGGGGAGCACGCGAAATATATCGAGACAGTTCGCGGGGTTGGCTACAGGTTCAAGGAATAGTGCATGAAAAGGAAGCGGCTGCTCTGGCAGATATACTCCTCTTACCTCTTCATTACAGTCTTATCAATACTTGCCGCGCTCCTGTTCGCATCCTGGTCGGTTAGAAAGTTCTACTTTGCACAGATTAACTCCGGCCTGGAGGACAGGGCCAGGCTCCTGCAAGCCGAGGTGAAAAAGCTGCTCAGGGTAAAGCCCGGGCAGGTGGACGAGTTCTGCAAGGGCCTGGGAAGAAGAAGCCACACCCGGGTTACCGTGGCCCTGCCCTCGGGCAAGGTCATATGCGACTCTGAAGAGGACCCCGCAAACATGGACAACCACGCGGACCGGCCCGAGATAAGGCATGCCCTCGCAGGCAAGACCGGGGTCAAGACCCGCTACAGCCATACCCTTGAGAAGGACATGGTGTACGTGGCCGTGCCAGTTATGGAGGACAGCAAGGTGGCCGGTGTGCTCCGCACCTCCATGCCGCTCGCGTCGGTGGGCAGTGAACTGAGAAAGGTGCACGGGAGGATACTCCTTGCCGGGATTGTCATAGCCGCTGCCGCGGCAGTCACCAGCTATATCACCGCCAGGAGGGTTATAATAGCGCTCGGCGAGATGAAGGCCGCGGCAAAGAAGTTTACAAGGGGTGACCTCTCAATAAGGCTCCCGGCGCCGGACACCGAGGAGATGGCCGGACTGGCCGAGTCCCTGAATGAAATGGCCGCGCAACTGGACCGCAACATAAGGACCATCACCAGGCAGAGGAACGAGCGGGAGGCCATCCTGGCCAGCATGACAGAGGGGGTGATTGCACTGGACACCAGGCAGAAGATCATAAGCATGAACAAGGCAGCGGCGCGGATGCTCGGGCTCGACCCCCAGGAAGTGGTCACCAAGAGCATACAGGAGGTGGTGAGAAAGCCCGTGTTGCAGGAAATATCTGCAAGGGCGCTTCACGAGAAGGTGCACGTGGAGGACGAGCTTGTGCTGTACAAGCCGGAGGAGCTTATCCTCCAGTCCCACGCCGACGTGCTCAGAGATGCAAGCGGGAACAGCCTGGGGGTGGTGATAGTGATGAACGACATCACCGCACTCAGGAAGCTGGAGAGTATAAGGAAGGACTTCGTGGCGAACGTGTCCCACGAGCTGCGCACGCCTTTCACCTCCATAAAGGGGTTCGTGGAGACGTTGCAGGACGGGGCCATTAACGAGCCCGGAGACGCGAGGAAGTTCCTGGCTATCATCTCAAAGCAGGTGGACCAGTTGAACGCGCTCATTGACGACCTGCTCCTGCTCTCCAGGATCGAGCAGGAGTCGGAGAAAAAGGAGATCGGCCTCGAACAGATGAGAATAAAGAACGCGCTCGACTCTGCCATCGAGGTCTGCACGCCAAAGGCAGCGGAAAAGAACATTCAAATAATTCTCGAATGCGAGAATGACTTGACTGCAAGAATGAACCATACCCTGCTATCTCATGCGGTCTCGAACCTCATAGACAACGCGGTTAAGTACAGCCAGCCGCAAAGCAAGGTCAAGGTGCATGCATCAAGGGAGCAAGGCGAGGTCAGGATAAAGGTCGAGGATCAGGGAGCCGGCATAGAAGCCGAGCACCTGCCAAGGCTGTTCGAGCGATTCTACAGGGTGGACAAGGCAAGGAGCAGAAGAATGGGGGGCACTGGGCTGGGGCTTGC
The DNA here is from genome assembly GCA_964650485.1 of uncultured bacterium. Lineage (GTDB taxonomy): Bacteria > RBG-13-61-14 > RBG-13-61-14 > RBG-13-61-14 > DATKZS01 > CAZYTX01. Next base: position 64,697 of record CAZYTX010000002.1, read on the forward strand.
CATTGTAAAGCACATTGTACAGGCCAACCGCGGTCATGTAAGCGTCGCCAGCACCCCAGGGTCCGGCTCTGTTTTCACCATACACCTGCCCGCGGATGAAAACAATTAACAAACATAGGCTTACATTAGCCTTACCTTCTGCTGCCCTGCCCTGAAACTTAACACAAAACAAATATTTGCCTAACTTTCTGCTTACCTCCTGATGATAAAACTCTTTGGGCAAGTCGCCGGCCAAGGGTGCAGATAAAACAGGACAGGTGAAAAAGGGAGGTAATATGGAAAGAGTAGGATATGTAAAAACAGGCATGTGGCGGCCGAGGTGTTCTGCAACAGCGCTGCTCGTCTGCCTGCTGTTTTTATCCTGTCCCGGCCGGTCCAGCGAGGATGGCCAATCCCTGGACAAGTCCCTCGATGGCATAAGGTTCGGGGTGCTTGCTTACGTGGACTACTCCTCCGGACAGGAGGCCCTGGCCGGTGACGAGCAGGAGAACTACAACCGCTTCTCCCTCACCCGGGGATACTTCACCATGAAGAAGTCCCTGAACGCGTGGATGGGAATGCGGCTTACAACCGACGTAAAGCATGAGACCAAGGACCCGGGCACCAAGCTCCACGGAAGCTACGTGGCGAGGCTGAAGTACTTCTATGCGGAGCTCAAGCCCCCTGACCTGGGGCCGCTCACCTCCATGAAATCGGAGGTCGGGCTGGGACACATGCCCTGGCTGGACTTCGAGGAGCACGTGAACCCGTACCGCTGCCAAGGGACCATGGCCATTGAGCGGGCCCACGTGTTCAACTCCGCGGACCTGGGCGCGAGCATCAGGGGTTACCTGGGGGGAGAGCTGGAAGATGCTGAGAAGCGCATTGGCTCTCATCATTATACCGGGAAATACGGGAGTTGGCACGTGGGTGTGTACAACGGCGGCGGGTATCACGCCGTCGAGAAGAACCAGGACAAGGTGGTGGAGGGCAGGGTCACACTGAGGCCCTTGCCAGGCGCCGTACCGGGACTGCGGCTGAGCTACCTTGGCATCTCCGGCAAGGGCAACAAGGCAAAGGGCGACGAGATCGTGACGCCCGACGGCAAAACAATGGTGTTCCTGGAGCCGCCGGGATACCAGGTGCACCTTTGCATGCTCTCTTACCGGCACCCTATGGTTATACTGACAGCCCAGTACTTCACTACAAGGGGGAACGCCTCAGGGGAGTGGATTAACAAGCAAGGCAATGCTCTGGAAACAGAAGGGTGGTCCGCTTTTGGGAACATGAAAGTCCCGGCAACAGGGAGGAAGGCCAACCTGTTCGCAAGGTACGACTGGTTCGACCAGGACTCCGAAGACGAATGGGCAGAGCATACCGCATATTGGATGCTAATCGCAGGCATGGCATTCGACCTTTATAAGAATAACCTGCTCCTTCTCGCATACGAGACAACTGAATACGACGAGGACGCCGGCCACAAGGGACATATGCCCTCTCCCGAAAACAACCTGGGCAGGGAGGAGAAGTTCCAGGCAGTGTGGCAGATAAAATTTTAACTGCGCGCTTACAAAATCCTAACATTTAAAGCGCATACTTATAGAAGGAAAAGGAGATGGAAATGAAAAAAGGATATTTAACAGGGCTCGTGGCGACGATGCTCCTTGGTCTCGGGTTTCAATCGCAAGGAGCAAAAATGGCTATCAACGGCGCGGGCGCCAGTTTCCCTTATCCGCTTTACTCCCAGTGGTCATACGAGTACCACAACCTTACCGACCTGAAAATAAACTACCAGTCAATCGGCTCGGGCGGGGGCATCGCCCAGATCAAAGCTAAGACCGTGGACTTCGGGGCATCGGACGCCCCCATGAAGCCAAAGGAGCTCTCCGAGCACGGCCTGCTCCAGTTCCCCATGATAATCGGCGGGGTGGTGCCGGTGGTGAACGTACGCGGACTGGAGGGTGAGAAGCTAAAGCTCACAAGGGACCTGCTCGCTGACATCTTCCTTGGAAAAGTCGAGAGATGGGACCATGAACGCATAAAGGAGGTGAACCCGGGACTAAAGCTGCCTGACCAGGACATAGTAGTTGTGCACAGGGCCGACGGCTCCGGGACCACCTGGATATTCACCAATTACCTGGAGAAGATATCCAGTCGGTGGAAAGAGAAGGTGGGTACCGGCAAGGCGGTCGAGTGGCCTACTGGTGTAGGAGGCAAGGGGAACGAGGGGGTGTCATCGTACGTCATGCGACAGCCGGGTTCCATAGGCTACGTCGAGTTCGCCTATGCCCTCGAGAACGACATGGACTACGTGCTCCTGGAAAACAAGGCAGGCAAGTTCGTGGAGCCGTCAATAGAGACCTTCCAGGATGCCGCGGCCAACGCGGACTGGAAAAACGCTCCCGGCTACTACCTGGTGCTCACCCACCAGCCCGGCGACAAGTCATGGCCCATTACCGGCGCATCATTCATACTGGCGCACAAGAAGCAGAAGGATCGCGATACAGCGACCGCTATGTTAAAGTTCTTCGACTGGTGCTACAAGCACGGCGCAGAGACCGCAAAGAAGCTCCACTACGTGCCCATACCCGGGAACGTGGTGAAGATGGTGGAGGACACCTGGAGCCGGGAGATCGAGGGGCCAGAGGGAAAACCCGTGTGGCCCCCGAAAAGGATCGAGTAGCGAGGATCGAGCCTTCCAGAGAGTTCTCTTGCCCCTCGCTACTCGCTTCTCGCTACTGAATAAAGCTTTCTATGCCGCGCCTTGGGCGCTTAATAAAAGGGGGAAACATCAAGGACCAGTGAGCATAACTCTTAGCCGAACCGATAAGGACCACCAGGCCTCGGCCCGGTCTGCAAGGGCCGACTTCGCCTTCAGGTGGACTACGGCCTTGTGCGCCGCGGCCATAATCATCATCATGCTCACCCTGGTCGCGGTGCTCATCTACAACTCAAGGCTCTCCATACACAAGTTTGGACTCGAGTTCCTGGTCTCAAAAAAGTGGAACCCGGTCACGCAGGAGTTCGGGGCCTTGTCCAGCGTTTACGGCACCATTGTCTCCACCCTGATCGCCATGGTGCTGGCCGTGCCCGTGAGTCTGGCAGTGGCCTTGTTCCTGGTGGAGTTGGCACATCCCCTGGTGAGCAAAGTTGTTGGAGCGGCCATCGAGCTGCTGGCGGCCATTCCCAGCATCATTTACGGAATGTGGGGGCTGTTCGTGTTCGCGCCGTTCGTGGGAAACTACATCGAGCCGGCCCTGAAGGACACCCTCGGGTTCCTGCCTCTGTTCAGAGGACCGCCAATGGGTATCGGCATGCTCAGCGCCGGCATTATCCTGGCCCTCATGATACTGCCCTTTATCTCCGCGGTGGCCAGGGACGTGTTCCAGATGGTGCCCGCGGTGGTCAAGGAGTCCGGGTTCGGCATGGGTGGCACCACCTGGGAGGTCTTCCGCAAGATTACCATACCATATGGCATCAGGGGGATAGTGGGGGCCTGCTTTCTGGGGCTGGGCCGGGCCATAGGCGAGACCATGGCCGTGACCTTTGTAATAGGCAACGACCACACTATCTCCGCCTCTTTGTTCTCGCCAGGCAACAGCATCGCCAGCACCCTGGCAAACGAGTTCGCCGAGGCCGCGGAGCCCATGTACCTGTCCGCCCTGGTTGAGCTTGGCCTGGTGCTCTTTGCCATCACCTTCATCATGCAGATCATCGCCCATTTCTGGCTTAAAAGGATGAGGGTGTCAATGGGAGGCGGATTGTGAGGCGCCGGTCAATGGCTCTTAGGCGGGCCACTGACCTCGGGGTCAAGGGCGCGTCCGTATGCGCGGCCCTGATAGGAATATTCTTCCTCTTCTGGATACTATACACCATAACAGCCCGGGGCATCGCCGCCTTTGACCTCGAGTTCTTCACCAGGCTGCCCGCTCCTCCCGGGATCAAGGGAGGCGGACTGGCGAACGCCATACTGGGCACCTTCCTCATGACTGTAATCGCAACCGCCTTGGGCGTGCCAATAGGAATGATGGCAGGGATTTACCTCTCCGAGTTCGGTCTCGACTCCAGGCAGGCCACATCGGTGCGCTTCTTTACCAACGTGCTCATGGGCACGCCCTCGATAATAATCGGGGTGTTCGTGTACGGGCTGTTGGTCAAGACCCTGGGCGACTTCTCGGGATGGGCCGGCGCGGTGGCCTTGGGCTTAATCATGCTGCCGGTGGTGGCACGGACCACCGAGGACATGCTTGGCCTGGTGCCCAACGCATTGCGCGAGTCCGCGCTGGCACTGGGGGCCCCAAGGTGGAAGGCCACGCTCGGGGTGGTGGTGAGGGCCGCAAAGACCGGGCTCATAACCGGCGTGCTCCTGGCGGTGGCAAGGGTGAGCGGAGAGACCGCGCCCCTGCTCTTCACCGCGCTCAACAGTCCCTACTGGCCGGAGGCGTCACTTACCGGACCAACGGCTAACCTCACAGTAACGATCTTCAACTACGCCATGTCGCCGTATCGCGACTGGCAGATGCTCGCATGGGGAGCGTCTCTTCTCATAACCGCTGCCGTGCTTGTGCTGGCAGTGGGGTCCAGGTTAATATTCAGGGGAAAGGAGTAAATGGAAGGCGCGGAAGACAAGAGGGCCCGAGCGGTGCAGCCTGTGGAGAAAGAGCCTGCCAGGGAACCGGTCACGGACAATTCAGAGGTCAAGGTCTCGATAAGGGACCTGAACTTCTACTACGGTGACCAGCAGGCCCTGGTTGACAACAGCTTCGAGGTGATAAAGAACAGGGTCACGGCCATCATAGGGCCTTCAGGGTGTGGCAAGTCCACCCACATCCGCGTCTACAACAGGATCTACGAGCTATACAGGGGGCACCGGGCCGAGGGAGAGGTCATAATGGACGGCCGCAACATCCTCTCACCGGACCAGGACCTGATCGAGCTGCGCAGGAAGGTGGGCATGATCTTCCAGAAGCCCACTCCCTTCCCCATGTCGGTGTTCGACAACGTGGCATACGGGATCAAGCTGCATTACAGGCTGGGAAAGTCCGACCTCTTCATGAGGGTGGAGAACGCGCTCCGCATGGCCGCCCTGTGGGACGAGGTCAAGGACAAGCTGGCCCAGCCGGGCACCGACCTGTCTGGCGGCCAGCAGCAGAGGCTGTGCATAGCAAGGGCCATCGCAATCGAGCCCGAGCTCTTGTGCATGGACGAGCCAACCTCGGCCATAGACCCGGTGGCCACCGCCAAGATCGAGGGCCTGGTTGAAGAGCTCAAGTCGAGGTATACAATCGTTATCGTCACCCACAACATGCAGCAGGCCGCCCGCATATCCGATGTCACCGCCTTCTTCTACCAGGGATACGTGGTGGAGGTGGGAGACACCAACCGGCTGTTCACAAAGCCGGAAAAGAAGCAGACAGAGGACTATATCACCGGAAGGTTCGGATAAAAAGGAGAGCAACATGACCAATCTTTTGCACAACGAGATCGAGAGACTGAAAAACATGCTCCTCTCAATCGGCGCCATGGTGGAGGAGGCATTGTCAAAAGCAATCAAGTCATTGGAGGACAGGGACCCGGCCATGGCCTCCGAGGTCATGGACAACGACCCTGAGATTGACAAAAAGGAAGTGGAACTGGAGGAAGAGTGCCTGAAAGTGCTGGCTCTGCACCAGCCGGTGGCTATTGACTTGAGGTTCATGGTGGCGCTTTTAAAGATTAACAACGACCTGGAAAGGATCGGAGACCTCGCGGTTAACATCGCTGAGAGGTCATTTTATCTCGCATCAAAGGAGCCCCTGGACACCCCGGTTGATTACAAGGGGATAGCCGGAAAGGCCATTGACATGGTCAAGAAGAGCCTGGACTCGCTGGTCAACATGGACAGCCGGTTGGCCCACCAGGTGTGCGAGGCTGATGACGAGGTTGACGAGATGAACAGGCAGATGTTCCAAAACGTGCAGAGGGCTATAAAGAAGGCCCCGGAAAGGATGGACTGCCTGCTCCAGTACATGCTGGTCTCCAGGCATTTGGAGAGGGTTGCTGACCACGCCACAAACATCGGCGAAGACGTGATCTACATGATCGAGGGAGAGATCGTAAGGCACCGCCTGGGCGAAACCGGGAGTTAATCCTCCTGTTTAATAAACGGACCCAGGCTCTCCGCTATGAGTTCCGCCATGACACGGTGCCCTGCGGGGCCCGGGTGTACCGGGTCGGGCGCGATGTAGGGCAGCATTGGGCTTGATGAGAAAACCGGTGCAAGGTCTATGAACTCCACGCCGAGCTCTTTACATATCTTTGCCATCCTCGCCTGCGGCAGGAACCTCTCCCGCGCGTCCTCGAACTGGGCAGCGTGGGGGACCAATACCAGGATGAATACAGCCCCCGCATCCCTGCTCTGCTTTGTCATGGCCAAAAGATGCCGCCTGAATTCCTCCCACCCACTCTCGATCCTGGCCATGGTCTCAGGGTCGGACTCCGCCCGCAGGAAATAAGGCGCCCGGCCGCTCTCGATTCCCATCCGGTGATAAAGCGAGCGCGCGAGCATGGCAAGGGCCGAGTTCTGGAGCAGCCACTTTTTGCCGGGCACGGGCAGGTCCCTGAGCGGGTTCACGTGGTCCGCCGGGCTCGTGCCGGGAATATCGTTCAGGCAGGCGATCAGGGCCACCGCGTCGGGCCGCAGAGCAAGGCCCTCTTCCTGGAGCAGGAGCCGCTCCTCCTCGATGTCGTATCCCGCAATGCCGGCGTTCAGCACGTCAAACTTACGCCCGGGATACTTGCTCTCAAGCAGCCGCTCCAGACGAGAGCTCACTATCACTTCCTCCGGAAAACCCGACCCCATGGCGATCGAGTCGCCAAGCACAAGGACCCGGAAAGACTCACCCAGCCCGTGGTCCGGCGCCGGTCCCCTGAACCCGAGCGAGTTCACCCTGAACCGAACCTTCCACACCTCGCGGCCGTCGTAGCCGGGAACCAGCTCCCAGCCCCTGGTGGGATGCTCCTTGAAAAAGGGGTGGGGAGGATCGTGCATCCTCCTGTAAGTGGGAGAGACGCGCCTTGCAAGCAACTCTGCAAAAAGCACGGATAAACAGAGCCCCAGCAGGATGGCCGAGGCCGCGAAAATACTGCGCTTTCCTGGTACGCTCATTTTGGAGGGGGTCATGGAGGAGTGCTATTCAACCGGGGTGAGCCACTTTTTGTAAGCCGCAACCTCGCCGGCGCAGATCCTCTCAAGGGACTTGTCCAGGAGCCTTGAGACCTCGCCCGGAGCGTTGATCTCTTGGCCGTCCACCTCTTGTACGGGCCAGATCTTGATCACCGACGATGTAAGGAACGCCTCGTCCGCATCCATGAGATCCGCTGGCCTGATCTTCTTTTCCCTGGTCTTAATGCCGATGTCCTTTGCCAGCTCCAGCACGGTTTTCCTGGTGATACCGGAGAGCACGTTGCCCAGGCTGGGCGTCAGCAGCACCCTGTCCCTTACAATGAACAGTGACTCGGTGGGCCCCTCCGCCAGGTACCCTTTGAGGTCCAGCAAAACGCAGCTCGTAAACCCGGCCTCCATGGCCTCCAGCTTGGCTATCATCCCGCCCAGGTAGCTGGCCGCGGACTTGCACTCCACCGGTATACTGCGGGGGTCGAACTTCCTCCATCCGGACACGGTGACCCTGGCGTATGAGCGGGCAGCCTTTTTGAAGCGCTCCGCGTCAAGGTCCTGCAAAGGATCAACCGCAACCACCGCCATAGACGCCGCCGGCCTCCTGGGAACGACCTCGAACTCGACCCCGCCGTAAAAGATTATGAGCTTCACGAACCCGGACTGCACCTGGTTGGCCCGCACCGTCTCATTGACCGCTTCCTTAATACGCCCGGGCGGGGAGGGCAGCTCCATGCGGATGGCCTGCGCGGAGCGCACCAGCCTCTGGACGTGGTCGTCCAGGCGGAACACCGCGGGGCCGAGAGCGGTCTCGTGCAGGCTCATAACCTCGAACACCGCGGACCCGCGGCAGAAAGAATGGCTCATGATATGCACGTTAGCATCATTAAATGCGACCAGCTCACCGTCCATCCAGGCTTTCCGCTCCGACAGCATATTATTTATGCGCCTCCTTGATTAAAATCATAACAGACAACGGCATGAAAGCAATTGCATGCACTTTAACAAGTTGACATAACTGTCCGCGTACTGATAATTATGAAGAAAGTGAAAAGATGCGGAAAAAGAGGATAATGATTGTCGAGGACAGCCCCGCGGTGGCCGAGATGATAAAAGACGCTCTGGAGGATGAAGGCTGCGATGTGCAGGTGGCATTGAACGGGTTCGAGGCCTTGCGGGACCTGCTCGATTTCCAGCCGGACATCATCATCACCGACATAATGATGCCAAAGGTTGACGGGCTAGAGCTTTGCGAGGCCATACAGAACCGGCTGGAGACGCGCGACATACCCTTCATCCTCCTCTCCTCCAGGTTCGACAAGGAAACCGTGGAGCGGGGAAGGAGAATAGGCGCCAGGTTCTTCATTGCAAAGCCGTTCGAGATGGAAAAGCTTTTATCTTCGGTAAAGAAAATCCTTGGGTAAAGGAGCGGGCATGGATTACTTGGACCTCGTAAAAGAGCTCGCAGTAGAGACGGACTCGAAAATAGTGATGCTCATCATGGACGGCCTGGGCGGCTTGCCAAGGGAGCCGGGCGGACCCACCGAGCTGGCCTCGGCCAACACCCCCAACATGGACGAGCTCGCGACAAAAAGCTCCCTGGGTCTCCTGGACCCCATTGCACCCGGCATCACCCCCGGCAGCGGGCCCGGGCACCTGGCCCTGTTCGGGTACGACCCGGTGAGGTGGAACATGGGAAGGGGGGTGCTCGAGGCCCTGGGAATTGACTTCCCCCTGAAAAAGGGGGACGTGGCCATAAGGATAAACTTCTGCACAGTGGACAAGCACGGGGTGGTGACTGACAGGCGTGCAGGCAGGATCTCGACGGAAAAGTGCGAAGAGCTCAGTGCAGAGCTCGACAAGATACAGGCGCCCGGCGCCGAGCTCACGGTGAGCCCGGTAAAGGAGCACCGGGCCGTGCTGGTGATCCGGGCAGAGGGGCTTTCCGGCAACATCAAGGACACCGACCCCCAGGTGACCGGCAAGAAGCCGCTGCCTGTCACTCCCCTGGACGACGCCTCCAAAAAGACATCTGAGATCACTGAGCAGTTCCTGGCCGAGGCCAGCCGGGTCCTGGCCCCCCATGACCCTGCCAACATGGTTCTACTGCGCGGGTTCGACACCTTCAAGGACTACCCTTCATTCAATGACATCTACAACCTCAAAGCCGCGGCCATTGCCCATTACCCCATGTACAAGGGACTGGCCAGGATGGTGGGCATGGACGTGCTGAGGCCCGGCCAGGAGCTGGAGAACCTGGTGGACTGCGTGGAGGAGAACTGGAAAGGTTACACCTTCTTCTTCGTGCACGTTAAAAAGACCGACAGCGCCGGGGAGGACGGCGATTTTGACAGCAAGGTTTCCGTGATCGAGTCGGTGGACGAGCTGGTGCCGAGGATTCTGGGCCTGGGGCCCGAGGTGCTCCTGATAACGGGGGACCACTCCACCCCTTGGCTACTCCAGTCCCATTCATGGCACCCGGTGCCGGTGCTGGTCCACTCGAAATCATGCCGCATAGAGGGGAATCCCGGCTTCTCAGAGCATGCCTGCAAGACCGGGAGCATGGGACGACTGCCCACCGTGTCCCTCATGCCCGTGGCCATGGCCAACGCCTTGAAGCTCGCCAAGTTCGGGGCCTGAACAACCGAGAAAGTATGAGCCTTGCAAAGAGCGCGGCATCATCTCTCTTCCGGGGCGCCTGGGACGCGGTGTGGCCGGCAAGGTGTCCTTTGTGCAATGACCTGCTCTCCGGGTTCAGTCGGCAGGGGCTTTGTCAAGCATGCCAGGAAACCGTCCGGGTCATAAATAATCCTCTTTGCAAAATATGCGGAATGCCCTTCCTCGAAGGCAGCGAGCCCGCGTCCCTCATGTGCGGATACTGCCAGAAAAAATCGCCGGCCTTTGATGTCGCACGCGCTTATGGCCGGTACAAAGGGGCCCTGGCGCAGGCAATCAAGGACTTCAAGTTCAGGAACGCGCGCACACTTTTACCAGCACTCGCGGACATGTTGATAAAGGCCGACCAGAGGTCCCTGTCAGTTCGCGAGGTGGACAGGGTGATCCCGGTGCCGCTCCATCCCAAGAAACTGAGGGAAAGGGAGTTCAACCAGGCCGCGGACCTGGCAAAGCCTTTGGCGGGCAAAAGAGGCGCGCCCCTAGAGCTCGCGAACCTGGTGACCACCCGTCCCACCGAGCACCAGGCCGGCCTGTCAATAAACCAGAGACGAATGAACGTGAGAGGGGCCTTCAAGCTGAAAAAGCCGGACAAGGTGAAAGACGCCCGCGTCATGCTGGTGGACGACGTGCTCACCACCGGCGCCACTGCCAACGAATGCGCAAAGGTATTGAAAAAGGCCGGCGCAAGCCAGGTCCTGGTGATCACGGTTGCCCGCACACCCTAAAATATCTCCTGCCAGCATCAGCACCACAAAGGAGGCAACTCCTGCTTGACAGCATAACATATATGCTTACAGAGAAGTCAGAGAGGATGAACAAAGAACCGGAGCCTTAAGAATGGACGACCATTCCGAGCACGCACAAGAGCATCAAGGAAAGCCGCAAAAAGGTCGCGAGAGCACCGGCGAGCCTCACTTCGAACACGGCAGCGGAGATCACCAGGGCCACGGGGGCCACGGAGGAAGTCACGAGGGCCACCAGGGAGGCCATGACCACAGCCGGCACCACCGCATGATGATGGCCGACTTTAAAAGGCGCTTCTGGGTGTCCCTGGTTGCGAGCATACCCATACTCGCACTCTCCCCCATGATCCAGGAGTTCCTGGGTCTTACGGATTTTGTCAGCTTCCCGGGAGAGGCATACCTCCTGTTCGCCCTCTCCACGTTCGTCTTCATCTACGGGGGCTGGCCCTTCCTTGCCGGGCTCTACGATGAGCTAAAGAAAAAGCAGCCCGGCATGATGACGCTCATCGGGCTCGCCATCACCGTGGCCTGGGCCTACAGCTCCGCGGTGGTGTTCTTCATCGAGGGCAGGGTGTTCTTCTGGGAGCTCGCCACCCTGATAGTGATCATGCTTTTGGGCCACTGGATCGAGATGAGGTCCGTGCTCTCCGCCAGCAGGGCATTGGAGGAGCTTGCAAAGCTCTTGCCTTCGGACGCCCACAAGTTGAACGAGTCCAGCCGGGTTGAGGACGTGCCAGTGGCGGACCTTCAGACGGGCGACCGGGTGATGGTAAGGCCGGGCGAGAAGGTGCCCGCGGACGGCCGGGTGAAGGAGGGCGAGAGCTCGGTGAACCAGGCCCTGCTAACGGGCGAGTCCAGGCCAATTCAGAAGTCCCCCGGCGATGAGGTCATAGCCGGGTCCATAAACGGCGAGGGCTCATTGACAATCGAGGTCGAGAAGACCGGCGGGGACTCGTACATCTCCCAGGTGGTGGACCTGGTAAGCCGGGCCCAGGAGAGCAAGTCCAGGACGCAGGGGCTCGCGGACCGGGCCGCCATGTGGCTCACGCTGATCGCATTGACCGCGGCGCCGTGACCCTCGCCGCCTGGCTAGCGGCCACTGAAAAGGACTTCGCATTCTCGCTGGAGCGCACAGTGACCGTGATGGTGATAACCTGTCCGCACGCGCTCGGCCTGGCCATACCCTTGGTGGTTGCCGTTACCACGGCCATGGCCGCAAGGGCGGGGCTGCTCATCCGGGACCGCACCAGCTTCGAGAACGCAAGGAACATACAGGCGGTCATATTCGACAAGACCGGCACCCTGACCAGGGGAGAGTTCGGGGTAACAGACGTGGTTGTGCTGTCAGGGGATACGGATAAAGATGAGCTGCTGAAGATCGCCGCATCGGTGGAGAAGCACTCGGAGCACCCCGTTGCCAGAGCCATTGCAGAGGCGTCCCCCGAGACGTACGAGGCCGGCGAATTCAAGGCCATACCGGGCAAGGGGGCAAAAGCAAAGGTGCAGGGCAAAGATGTCGAGGTGGTGAGCGGGGCCTTTCTGAAGGAGCAAAACAAGTGGAAAGAGGATGAGCGCATCGAGAGGCTTTCCGCACAGGGCAGGACCCTGGTGTTCGTGCTGGTCGGCGGCGAGGTCAAGGCCGCGGTGGCGCTGGGCGACGCGGTGCGGCCGGAGTCCAAGCGCGCCGTCTCCATGCTGAAGAGTATGGGGATCGAGTGCATGATGCTCACCGGAGACAACTGGAACGTGGCCGGGTGGGTGGCCGGCGAGCTCGGGCTTGACGACTACTTTGCCGAGGTGCTCCCGGACCGGAAGGCGGCCAAGGTGGCCGAGGTGCAGGAGAGGGGCATGAGAGTGGCCATGGTGGGCGACGGGATCAACGACGCTCCCGCGCTGGCGCAGGCCGACGTTGGCATAGCCATCGGCGCGGGGACTGACGTGGCCGTGGAGACCGCGGACATAGTTCTTTCCAGGAACGACCCTCTTGACGTGCCGGGGATAGTGGGCCTTTCAACCGCAAGCTACAAGAAGATGGTGCAGAACCTGGCATGGGCCACGGGTTACAATGCCATAGCCATACCCCTGGCCGCGGGGGTGCTCTACAAGTGGGGGGTGCTGCTCAGCCCGGCCGCGGGAGCGGTGCTCATGTCGCTGTCCACGGTGATAGTGGCCATAAACGCCAGGTTCCTGAAAGCGCCCGGGCCTGCCGGACACGGCGCTTAAAGCAGCGCGCCCGGCTCCACGTTGTAGAGCACGGGATCCACCGTTGACACTATCCTTCGCGGCTCTCCTTTGTATGTCTCGGGCCTGGAGAGGTCGAACTCCTGAAAGGCTGGCATGGGCTTTCCCTCGGGATCGAACACCACCCTGATCCTGGGCGAGAGGGGCGAGTCCTCGCAGGTCTCGGTGACCACCGCCACCTCGTTGGTGTCGAGCCGCACCAGTGTGCCCACCGGAAATATGCCCAGCACCTTTACGAACTCCTCGAAGTACTTCGGGTCTATGACCTTGCCCGAGAGCCTCTCCAAAACCTCCATTGCCTCCCTGGGGTTGTAGGGCTTCTGGTAGGGGCGCAGGGTGGTGATGGCGTCATAGGTGTCGGCCACGGTGACTATGCGCGAGTAGGGGTGTGGGTGCTCGCCGGGCTCGAGCTGGGGGTAGCCGCGGTGGTCAAAGTGCACGTGATGCTCCTTAACTATCCTGGCCACCATGCCGCTGACCCCTTCCATCTGCTCCACTATCTCCGCGCTTTTAAGCGGGTGCTGCTTCATGACCTCCCATTCTTCTTCGGTAAGGTTGCCGGGCTTCAAGGTTACCGCCTTGGGGGTAAGCGTTTTCCCCACGTCGTGCAAAAGCCCGGCCAGCCCGATGTCGGAGATGTCTTCATCTTGCACCTGTAGACCCTGGGCCAGGGCCAGGGCCAGCACGCTCACGTTGACCGAGTGGTTGAAAAGGTAGCTGTCATAGCTCTTTATAAGGGTGAGACCGATCAGCGCGGTGCGGTCGGCAAGCACCATCCTCTTCAGGTCCGCGGCAGCGGACCTGGCCTTGCCCGCCTTGGGTATGCGGCCCAGCCGGGTCTCCTGGAAGACGTCGCCCACCGCGTCCAGGGCGCGGTTGTATACCTCTTTCGCGTCCTTGGCAACGATGTTCTTTATATTGCGCTCTCGCAGGGACTCGCTGAACTGGCCCTCCCCGGCGAGCACCCTGGGGTCCTCGGTAAGCACCTTCACGAAGCCCTGAAACTCCTGCTCGGAGAGGCCGTAGTGAATCTCCAGGGCGCTCACCCCCCTCCTCTCCAGCCTCTCCTGCATCTCTTTTGCAGACACCTGGTTGGGATAGAAAGGCACGCCCCCGAAAACCAGGACCTCGTCAACGATGCCCAGGGTCAGCACCCCGTCCAGGGCTATAAGCTCAGATAGAGCCTTGAAGCAATCGGAGAAGGGCTTTTGCACCGAGGGATGGCCCATGGGGTAGAGCTCCGTGTTCTTGACCGCGGACAACATGAGGGAGAGGGCCGATCCCAGCATTTTTTCGTCGGCCTTGCTCATCTTTTTTGCTCCGGGTTATTTTCGACCGGCCGGCCTTCGTTCTCGAGCAGGCCCTCCAGCACCGCGGTGCAGGTCACCTGCAGCGGGTCGTCGCCCTCCCCGGCGTAACGGGCCAGGGCCTGGATGGCGCTCTCTCCTCCCAGCCTTCCCAGGGCCTCGGCAGCCTTGATCCGAAGACGCAGCCTGGGCGCGCGGTTTATAAGCGAGAAACGGTTGAGCTGCTTTATGAGGTGGGGCAGGGCCTCCCTGGAGCCGATGCGGCCCAGGGACTCGATCACAGCCTCCAGAAGAGGCACGGTCTCTTCCCTGACCGGCTTTTTCTTCAGCAGCTTTATAAGCGCCGGCACCGCGGCCAGGTCCTTGCTCTCTCCGAGGGCGGAGCTGATAAGTATCTGGGTGTCCCGGTTCTCGACCTGCGACAGGGCCGAGATCAAGGCACGGGAAGACTCTATGCCTTTTATCTTGGTGAGCGCGCGCACAGCCTCCTTTTTCACCCGCGGGTCGTCATGATATATAAAAGGCCTTATCGCTTCGGTGGTGTCCTTGTGTCTCAGCTCTCCCAGAAGATACAGGGCCTTGCGAACACGGGCCGGGTCCTCTCCACCCAGGGCGGACACCAGCGGGCTTTTGGCCCTGTCCCCGTAAGAGAGCGCCAGCTTGACAAGGGGCTTGTACGCGCTCACCGCCTCCTTGCCGGCGATTACGTTCAAGACTTCATCAATAACCGACACCCCGGTAAGCTTGAACACCCTCTCCAGGGGGGCCTTTTCATCCGCGACCGCTCTTGCGTACCACGAGAGCAGGTGTGAGAGGAAATCGCCCACGTTCAGAGTGCGCACGCTCTTCTGGGCCATTGCCCGCACCTGGGTGTTCCCCGGTCCCGGTCTCATCTCCTCGGTGGCGTGCGATGACACCGCGGCCAGTATTTTCCAGGCATGGTCGTAGCTCTGCTCCTCTATGAGCGGCCTGGCAATGACCTCGATCTCCCGTAAAAGATGAGTGAACCGGTCAGGGTCAGTCTCGCGGTCGAGCTCAGCCAGCACCTCCTCTATGCGGGAATCAACCAGCTCGGGCCCCTCTTCCTGGGCCTCCTCTTCAGGACCGGCCATTGCGGCCACGCGGTTAAAGTCTATCTCGTTCACCCAGACCGTGCGCATCTCTCTTTCCTGGATCCACCGTTCGATGAACCTTCCCTTGCGGAACCTCTCCGGGTCCTGCATGAGCATCTCCAGGAAGGACGTGAAGTCATCCACGGAAAGCTCCTTTCTCAAGGAGAAGCTCTTCACCTGTCTAAGGTGCATCTCATTGGCCAGCTCCTGGATCAGCGGCTGGGTCGCGCCCATCTTCACGTCGTCATAGAGGAAGTGGTTCCTGCCCACCTGGAAGGAGAGGTCCCCCACCATGTGGAGAATGACCTGGATCCCGCCGAAGGCCTGGCCCAGCATGTTTGCACGCTGCGGGTGCCGGGGAGGGTACATGCTGATGGCGCGCAGGGCCTTGCCGGTCTCGGTTAGCACCGCCTCCCTGTGCCTTGACTCGGAAAGCCGGTCCTTTTCGTTGCCGGGGCTTTGCTTTGTGATCTCTTCTTTCATTGGTCTTCAGTGTATGATTTTCCTGCGCTTGCCCAGGAAGTCCAGCAGCAGGTACTTGCCAAGCTGATCCGGCGAGGTGAAGAAGGCCCTTCCCTTGTTGATCCTGGTCATCTCTTCCACAAAGCTCACCAGGGCCGGCTGTCGGTCGAGCATGAAGGTGTTGATGGTTATCCCCTGGCTGGTGACCTTCTTCACCTGTGCCAGGGTGTTCTTGTTGGACTCCGGGGCCACCCCGAATGTTGGCCACTCGATATGTAGCTGGCCGTTCAAAAAGAACGCGGTGGGCTGGCCGTCGGTTATGAGTATCACCTGCGGCCTGGCCTGCCTGTGCTTTGCGAGCAGGCGGGACGATAGCATGAGAGCGTCCTGGATGTTGGTGAAGATGTCCTCCCCAAGGCCGCCGGCAGCCTCCAAGAGCTCTTTCTTGGTGAGTTCCTTGGCCGTGGTGGCGAACCCTATGAGGTAGAAGTAGTCGCGCGGGAACTTGCTCCGTATAAGCTGGTCAAGTGCCAGGGCCACCTTCTTGGCCGCGCCGAAGCGGCCTCCCTGGAACATGGAAAGGCTCATGTCCAGGAGAAGGGCGGTGGCCGACCTGCTCCAGTGCTCGGTCTCGCACACCTCGAAATCGCCCGCCTTGATCCGCACGCCCTCAGAGAAGGACTTGCCTTCCGAGCACTCGCGCATGATCGCGTTCATGAGGGTCTTTGTAAGCTGTGGTCTGAAGGGCTCGCCGAACCTTAGCGGCTTGGTCTGGTCCGGCAGTGGTGTGACCAGCCCGGTCTGGGTGGAAGGGTGCGCGCCCAGCGGGGTCTGGCCCAGCATGGCGTAGATATCGGAGAGGGCCTTCTCTCCCAGCTTCCTCATTGCCATGGGGGAGAGGTCCAGACCCTGGCCGTGGTCCATCACGTAACCGGACTCCTTCAAAAACTCGGAAAACTGCATGAAGCGCTCGATGGCGCGGCGGGACTGCTCGCCCAGTTGCTCGGCCAGGGCATCGAGGTCGAGCCTTTCCAGGTCGCCGCGCTCAAGGGCGCGGATGAGCTCATCTATCTTCTCGACCTGCCTCATAAGCTCGCGGGCCTCTTCCATGGTCATCTGCCTGCCCGAGCCGAAGAAGTTGTTTTGCAGGAAGTCCATGAGGCCCTGCATCTGCTCGAGGAACTCCTGGAACCTGGCCGTGGCCTCGGGGTCCACGAAGTCGTAGTTCTTCAAGCTCTCCACCGCGTCCCGGAGCTTTTTGGGCAGGCTTTGCAGCTCTTGCTCCCTGCTCAGCATCTCCTGCATCTTCTGCTTGAACGTCTCCGGGTCCGGGCGGGCCCCGTCTGCAAGCTGCTGCTGCCTGTCCCTCACCGTGGAGAGCTCCTGTTCCACTATGTCTTCGAGCATCTGCCTCATCTTTTCGGTGAGGCCGGAGGGGTTCATCTGGGAGAGTTTCCTGGACCTTTGCTGCCTGAGCTGCCGCATCATCCTGTCCAGGCCGGCAAGGTCAACCATCTGGGATCCCATGTGCACGCCTTCCCTCATCATCCATTCCAGGGCAAAGGAGGCGTCGCCGGTCTGCATGTACTTCTCCATGAAGCTGTCCAGCATGGACCTGTACTCGAGCTCGATGTCCTGCGACCCGTCCCACCGGGCGTATCTTATAAGCTCATCCATGGTCCTTACCGGACAATATAGGCATCAGATAAGGTCCGTGCCCCGCCCGTGCACGGGTCCGGGCCTGCGCTCGACCCTCTTGAATCTGGCCCCGGTCTCGATCTGCTCCTTGTTGAGCCTCCTGTAGAGGTGCAGGCCCTCGAGGATAAGCTCGCAGGCCGCGGCGATTTCGCCCTCCGATTCCTCGATCCCAAGCGCAGCCGCGGCCTCCCTCACCGAGGGCATGTAGTTGTAAAACTCCACGTACTCGGAGGCCGCGAGGAAAGCGCCTACCTCCATGACCGCGCCCTTGTCGAACTCGGCCACCACGTCCTCGAACTGGTCGGGCCTGAACAGGGAGTCGAACACGTGCTTCACCGCTCTGTTTATGAGCTTCTGTATGACCTCTTCCTCGGTGGCCTCCTCGCCGGTGTACTCGAGCTCCAGCCTGCCCCTGGTGCTGGCCATGAGCGCTGCAAGGTCGCTCACCCTGGGCGCCACCTGTCCCTCGCCCAGGAGCAGGGCTCTCCTGCGGGCGTTGGCCACCAGGTTCTCTAAGTTGGCCACGCTCATGCGCACGGAGACCCCGGAGGACTGGTTGACCTCGGGCGAGTGCCGTGCCTCGAAGGTGATCCCCACCACTATCTTCTTGATGAATTCCGGCACCACCAGGTCCTCGCCGGCAGCGGGCTGGACCACGCTCTCCTGGTCCACTATCTCCACCTCGATCTCCCGCTGCCGTGGATAGTGGGTGCGCACGTGGCTTGCGTAGCGGTCCTTGAGCGGGGTGATGATGCGGCCCCGGTGGGTGTAGTCTTCCGGGTTGGCGGTGGCCACGATGAGCATGTCAAGGGGCAGCAGCACCTTGAAGCCCTTTATCTGCACGTCCCGCTCCTCCAGGATGTTGAACAGCCCCACCTGCACCTTCTCGGAGAGGTCGGGCAGCTCGTTTATGGCGAAGATGCCCCGGTTGAGCCTGGGCATGAGCCCGAAGTGGATCACCCCCTCGTCCGATAAGTATCGGCCCTCGGCCACCTTGATGGGGTCAACGTCGCCGATGAGGTCGGCCATGGACACGTCCGGTGTGGCCAGCTTCTCCCCGTAGCGCAGCTCTCGGCCGAGCCATTTTACCGGGAGCCGGTCGCCCATCTCGATGGCCTTCATCCTGCATTCACGACAGATGGGATCGAAGGGGTCGTCGTTTATCTCGCAGCCCTCCACCACAGGGACATACTCGTCCAGGAGCCCGGCAAGCGCGCGGATGAGCCTGGACTTGGCCTGGCCCCGCTCGCCCAGTATGAGGATGTCGTGCCCGGCGAGGATGGCGTTCACCATCTCGGGTATGGCGCTTTGCTCGTAGCCGATTATACCCGGGAACAGGATTTCTCCAGAGCCCAGCCGGGAACGCATGTTCCGGGCCAGCTCCTGTTTGATGGTGGAAGGCTCCCACCCCGCGGCCCGGAGCTCCCCCTTGGTGTGTATGTGTTCCTTGTTCATGATATCCATAGGCTTTAAGCTAGCATAACAGGGGGTGCCCTTCAAAAAATCGGACGTATGCCAGCAATTCCGCAACCCCGGAAATACATCATCATAACTACTTATATCAACGATAGAAATCTTCCTTGGCCCATCGCTTAGCAAAGTCGCGATTGAAAAAGGGCTTGACTTCTTCCCCGATATTTAATGTAATAAAATTAAATGTCTTAGAATAAAGAGGCGCCATGAAACATAGAACCGGACAGTCAGAAAGGGAAAGGAAGGCAAGAGTAATCTGCTGGTTATATAAATATGTTTTGGAGGTTCTCTATGACTGAAGTTATGGACCGAAGACGCACTTTATGATTTGGAAAGACTCGATCCTGCCATACTGTTCCGCATTGTAAGAAAAGTAACAAGCCCCCCCCTCGTTTGTTTTGCCCCCCGGATACTGAAAAAGGGGTTGGTTCATCAAAGTGTCTCGCTGGCATTCTTGTGCCCGCTCGAACAATGTGGTATGAAGTTAGATTATCTGTCTGGGCGGGTCCCTGGCGTTAACAAGGAGGAGGAACATGACTGCCGCGCAGAAAAAGAGCGTATCATTGTCCTACAGGATCAAGGAGGCGGTGGTGAGCACGTCTCTTCTGGCCTCGGGCGTGGCCTTCGAGATGGTCTCGGCCCGCAGCCCCGAGTTCCAGGCCGAGCTTAGCGACTGGGAGGAGGGCAGGGTGTTCTCCATGGGGGTGCTGCCCGACGGTCCCGCCATCGCGGTGAGGAAGGAAGCGGGCAGGCTCCGCTACCTGGGCAGGGGCCACCACGGCTCGAAGCTCAGGATCATGTTCAAGAACGTGGACTGCGCGCTCATGGCCCTTACCGGCCAGATAGCGGCCTACACCGCGTTCGCGCAGCACCGGGCCATCGTGCAGGGGAGCATAAACCAGGCCATGCAGGCAAACCGGGCCATGGCCATGGTGCAGAAGTTCCTCATGCCGGGCATCTTCATGAAGAAGCTGGCAAAGAGGCCGCCCAGGATGTCCGCGGCAGACCTGGTGCTAAAGGCCAGGGTGTTCGCAACACTGACCCCGGCGCTTGTCATGAACGCAAGAAAGTAAAAGGCATTCAGGCGAAACACTTAAAACAAGGAGAATTGAAATGGTTACGGTGCCTGACTATTACGAGTTCTTTTGTCCGGTCAAGATCGTGAGCGGCAAGGCCGCCCTCAAGAACCTGCCCTACGAGATGGACCAGCTAGGCGCAAACAAGGCCCTGGTTATAACCGACCAGGGGGTGGTCGGCGCCGGACTTGTCAAGCTGGTGCAGGGGGCCTTCGAGGGCTCGGACAAAGAGATCGGAGCGGTCTATGACCAGACCCCTCCTGACTCCTCGGACAAGGTGGTGGACGAGGTGGCCCGCCTGTACAAGGACAAGGGGTGCGACTGCCTGGTCGCGGTGGGAGGCGGGAGTTGTATTGACACTGCCAAGGGCGTGAACATCGTGGTCACGGAGGGCTCCGGCAACCTGCTCGAGCTGCAAGGGGCCGAGAGCCTGAAGAAGGACCTGAAACCATTTATAGTGATCCCAACGACCGCGGGAACCGGCTCCGAGGCAACCATGGCAGCGGTCATAACCAACACCCAGAAGAACATCAAGATGTCATTCACCTCATACAAGCTCATTCCAAACGTGGCCATACTCGACCCCGAGATGACAATGACCATGCCGGCGAAGATCACCGCGGCAACCGGCATGGACGCGCTAACCCACGCCATCGAGGCATACTACTGCCTGCAGAAGAACCCGGTCTCCGACTCCTTCTCCCTGGCCGCAATAAAGCTCATAATGAAAAACCTGGTAAAGTGCGTGCAAGACGGCAACGACAAACAGGCCCGCCTGGAGATGGCAAATGCCGCCCTGCTCGCCGGGATAAGCTTCTCAAACGCGCTGGTGGGGGTGGTGCACTCCCTGGCGCACGCCACCGGCGGGGTGGCGCACGTGCCCCACGGCGTGGCCAACGCCATCTTCCTGCCAATAGGAATGGAGTACAACCTGGACAAGAGTGCGGAGCTTATCGCAGAGCTGGCGCCTCTTCTAGGGGTGGAGAATATAACGGGAGATTCCAGAAAGGACGCCCAAGCCGCGATCCAGGTAATACGAGACCTTAACAAGGACCTGAACAGGCTGTCGGGCATGCCCATCACCCTGAAGGACGCGGGCGTCAAAGAGGACCAGCTTGAACAGATAGCCAAGGTGGCCATAGACGACGGCACCGTGGCCATGAACCCCGAGGAGGTCACCAAAGACGACGCGATCGGCCTGCTCAAGAAGGCCTACTGATACCGACCGAAAACCCTACCCGAGGCAACGACGCAATGGCGCCACAAAGAAATTTTGCGGCTTGGCCTTTGCTGAAACCCTGGCCCGCCCCCATAAAAACCCACAGGTTTTTAATTTGAGTAGCCTCGAAATCTATCGTATATTCTTGAGTGAAGATAAATAAAGCCTGATTACCGTTTTCTTATAGGAGGCATGGACATATGTTGCTTGATTACATTGAGGCTGCGCTACGCCACGCCGAATACGAAATTCTGCCGGACGACGGCAAATATTACGGGGAAATACCGGAGTGCAACGGGGTCTACGCCCATGCCGACACCCTGGAAGCCTGCCGGGATGAGCTCCAGGAAGTGCTCGAGGAATGAATTCTATTCCGTGTTCACAAGAATCTCCCTCTCCCGGAAATCAACGGGATTAAATTGTCAATCAAAGAAGTCGCCTGATGCCCCCTTTTGGACCGGTCAAGCCAAAGGACTTGATCCGCCTCCTCAAGCAACTCGGTTTTGAAGGTCCTTACTCGGGAGGCAAGCACCAGTTCATGGTGCGCGGCGACGTTACTGTTCGCTTCCCAATCCGCATCAAAAAGACGTAGGCCAACCACTCCTGGCAAGAATTCTGCGGCAGGCCGAAGTCACTCGTAAAGAATGGGAGGAATTGCAATAACAAAAACCCTGCCCCTCACACTTCAAAACTCAAAACTCGCACCTCACCCCTCACCCCATCTTGATCACCTTGTCCGCAAATGCGTTATACCTGTCGGTTGGCGAGAAGAGGATCACCTGGTTGGTCCTGGCCGCTTGTTTTGCCACCTCCATCACCTTTTCCAGTCTCTGCTCGTCGTAGTGTGCAAAGGGGTCGTCGAGGATAAGCGGCGGTCTTTTGTCATCCGTTATGAGCCGGACTAGTGCCAGTCTGGCCGCGAAGTGCAGCTGCTCCCTGGTGGCCAGGCTGAGCTGATGCTCGGGTATCCACTCCTGTATCCTTTCCGCAAACACCTCCATGTGCAGGTCAACTCCCGCGCGCACCCGCTGGTACCTCCCTTCCGTGACCGCGCTGATCATCGGCGCGATCTCCTCCTCAACCGCCTTGCCCGCCTTCTTCATCACCGCGGCGGTGGCCTGCTCCAGCACGGACATGGCCTTCTCGAACACCCGCATCCGACTCTCCCAGTACTCCAGCCTTTCCGAGAGCTCGGCCTCCTCCTCTTCCAGGGAGGCCAGCTCGCCCGGGTCAAAGCTCGCCGCGCTCATCCTGGCCTCGCTCTCCATCCTGCTCCTCTCAAGCCGCTCCAGCTCCTGCACCTTTCGCATCTTTTCATTCTCCATGGACGCAAGAGACCGCGAGTCCTCGAGCCGGAAAGGCTCCAGCTCGCTCATGCGCTCCTTAATGCTGCGGAGCTCCACCGACAGCCTCGAGATCATTCCTGAAAGCTCGGCCGCATCATCCGTGCCCGCAAGCTCGATGGCCCGCTCCCTCATCTGCGATATCTCCTCCAGCGCGGACCGGTAATCCTGGAACGCTGAGAGGCAGTCCTCAACAGAGACGCGGTTGAACCTCTTTAAAAGCCCGTTGGTTTCAGACTCGACCTCCTTCATGCTTGACTCATGCCTTGATATCTGTGCATCCACCTCCTCGCGCCTCTGCTTCTCACGGGATGCGGACCGCCGCCGGATCACAAGGCCCGAAGCAAAGACAGGCAACCCCGCGGCCAGGCCCGCCACAAAAGGCCACGCAGAACGGGTGAAAGCCGCGGCCAGGCCGCCCGCAAGCGCCAAAACCCCTGAGAGCACCATGAGAACTACCGAGGCCGAGGGAGTCCTCTCCTTTAGCTCGTACTTCTCAAAGGAGAGTTCACTCATGCGCCGCTCCATGTTCTCGGAGAGCTCGGCGAGCTCCTTGAGCCTGTCTACGGGGCCTTCCAGCTCATGGTAGCCCTGGTAGGACTCGATCTCCTTTTCAAGCTTCTGCACCCGCTTCAAGTGGCCCTCCGCCTTGATGAGACGGTCGAGCTTGTCAGCGGTCTCCCTCTCCGCCTCTGCCGACTGGAGAAAAAGCCGGTGGTTTGCTATCGCCGTCTTCAGGGTGGAGAGCTCCTCTGCAAGGGCCTTCTGCCTGGAAGAGTTCTTCTCGAGCTCGGCCGCGGCCAGGTCCCGTGCGCTCATAAGCTCGCGTATCCTGTGCAGCCTGTTCCTGGCCTCTTCAAGCTCTCCTCTGAGAACGTGCACCGGGCCGGCCCCGGGCCTCGATGCTGTAGGTCCCCGCCTGATTTGATCGTACTGGTCCCGGAGCCTTTTCATCACTTGGCCGGGACTGCCGCCCGGCGCGCCGGTGAGCATGGCCTGCAGCCGCTCGATTATCTCCTTCGACTCTTTTGAAGACGATTTGCCGGCGTCTATCCTTGGCAGCTCCACCGAGTCCTCGCGCACGCACGCCGTGGCCAGAAAGAACTCCTGGGTGGGGCATCCGAGCTTTTGCTTGATCCACTCCTGGGCGGCCTCCGGCGAGGTGATGGTCTTTTCCGGAGTTTTTATCTCCACGCTTTTTTCCGCGAAGTCCTTTTTAAGAACGGCGCCTTGGTCCTCGACCTCGATCTCCAGGACAACCCCGGGATAAGCGTCCTGTTGCCAGGTCTTCTTTTGCTTCATGTCCCTGCTGCGCGAGCCCGGCTTTGTGAAAAAGGCGTCAATCAGCGCGGAGAGAAGAGACGTCTTTCCCGACTCATTTGGTCCGTGCACCACCACCAGGCCCGGGCCGAGTGCGGCCTCGAACTGGAAGAGGCACTTGAAGCGCTCCACCCTGACGCTTTTTATAATCATTTATCCTGGTCGCTTCCTGCGAGGTAATGCACCCCCAGCCTGAGAGCCATCTCCCATTCCTTCCTCTCGGGCCCCTCCGATTCCCTGGTCATCTGCTGCACGATCCTCATGAACTCTGCCATGACCGAGTTTTCAGGAACCGCGGACATGGTCTCGAGGGAGTCCGAGCGCGAGCTTTTGTCAATGACCCTGAGCTTGAAGAAGGACTGTGACAGGTCCTGCTCCAGACGTTGCCAGTCGGGCGTCTGTGCGTCCAGGGGTACAACGCCTTCCACCACCAGGTCGAGGAAGAGCTCGGGGGAGGCCTTCTTAAAAAGCTCGGAACGGATGTCCCGGCCGGAGGCCAGCTCCTCTACGTCGCATGAGGACCTCTCGTAGCGGAGGACCCCGGTGCGGACCTTTGTAACGTCCACGCGGACCTCTCCGGCCAGTTGTTCCAGGGTGACGTGCAGCACGTGGCCCGCATCCCTCTGGTCCACGGCGAGCATCTCGGTGGAGCCGGAGTAGTAGGCCGGCATGCGGGCGTTGCTCACCGGGCCGCATCCATGATGGTGTCCGAGCGCGAGGTAGTGCAGGTCCGGGTCAGACAGTATGCTCTCCGGTACGAGGTCGTCCGGTCTTGCGTCGCCCGACAAAGATAAAGCGCTGCCGTGTATCATGCCCACCTTGAAGGTCTTTCCCCGGTGCCAGTCCTCTGGCGGGCCGATCCACTCCCGCACCCGCTCCGGGGAGGGGAACCACGCGCACACTGCCAGGTCGAGGTGGTCGAATAAACTCGCCGGCTCCTCGGGCGTCAGCAGCACGGCCCCGCTGCCGTCCGTGAAAAGCTTTGCCCGCTTCTTGTAAGCATTGGAGCGGGGAGGGTCGTGCGTGCCCGGTATGGCGCATACGCGGACCCCGGCGGCCGCGAGCCGCTCGAACGCCCTTGCAAGGGATGACACGGCCTCGCCGGCCGGCTCGGCCGAGTCAAAGGTGTCGCCGGCCAGGAGCACCAGGTCAACCTTGCGGTCAATGGCCGCGTCCACCAGCCTGGAAAGCGAGTCCAGTATGCACTTGCGCATGCTGGCGCCGTGCCTGCCCAGCTCGTGGAAGCTCTTCCCCAGGTGCAGGTCAGCGGCGTGTATAAAGGACACCCTTTTGGACATGTGCTTTGTTATTCCTCGATCCTGGTAACTTGTCCTTATTCTATTAGGCGCTCGTCCTTTGTTCAACGCGCCCTGTTTGACGCCCGCTTTTTCTGCGAATAATTGACTGAAATCCCGACCGGATATAGCATGATGTGGGCACGGGAGGCTTTGCATGGCTGACAAGCTCTACCATGAGATAGATTCACTGTTCCGGCCTCGGTCAATGGCCGCGGTGGGAGTGAGCGAGCGTCCGGACAACCAGGGGCTGGGTTTTCTTCTGGGTTACCAGAAGATGGGCTTCAGGGGCGGTCTTTATGCCATCCATCCCAGCAAGGAGAACATAAAGGGCTTTGAAACCTACAAGAGCGTCAAAGAGGTGCCTGGCCCGGTGGACCACGCCAAGATAGCCGTGCCTGCCAGGGCCGTTCCCGGGGTGCTCTCGGACTGCGCGGACAAGGGGGTGCGGTGCGCGACCATATTCAGCTCGGGTTTCCGCGAGTCAGGCACCGAGGAGGGGGCGGCCCTGGAGGAAGAGGTGAAAAGCATAGCTAAAAAGGGCGGCATCAGGGTGATAGGCCCCAACTGCATGGGGCTTTACTGCCCGGACACCGGCCTTTCAATCCGGGGAGACATGAGGTGGGTGCACGGCGGAAAGATCGGGCTCATAGCCCAGAGCGGGGGCATAGCCATAAGCGTGGTGCTGGCGGCCGCGGAGAAGGGGATCGGTTTCGGAAAGGCCGTAAGCTACGGCAACGAGAGCGACCTGGGCGCGCCCGAGTTCCTGCATTACATGGCCCGGGACCCTGACACCGAGGTGATCTGTCTGTACATCGAGGGCACAAGAAGGCCGGGGGAGCTTAAAAGCGCGCTTTTTGACGCCGCGGCGAAAAAGCCCGTGATCGTGCTGAAGGGCGGGTCTACTGACGTGGGCAACCGCGCGGTCGCCTCCCATACCGGGGCCATGACCGGGTCGAGCGAGGTGTGGCGGGCCGTTTGCAGACAGGCCGGCGCGGTGATGGTGGCTGACGTGGAGGAGATGCTGGACCTTGCCATCCTCATGAGCCTATCCCGCCCGCCTTTGGGGAACAAGCTCTGTTTATTGACCATCTCCGGGGGCTTCGGGGTGTTTGCCACCGACCAGGTGATAAAGGCCGGGTTCGAGATGCCCCGCTTCTCCGCGGACACCAACAAGGCCCTGCTGGAATACATTGACGCTCCCGGCACAAGCATTGCCAACCCCGTGGACATGGCCGCCCGCTTCTTCCAGCCGCAGAACTACGAGAAGATATTCAGCCTCTTGAACACCGAGACGACATTCGACGCCTGGGTCCTGGTCTGCGCCATCGAGTACCTCACGTACCTCGGCAGCAAGGAAAAGGACTGGTCCACGTTCATGGTGGGCGCGCTGATAGGTGGCATGAAGCAGCTCGGAAAGCCGCTCTACGTGGTGATGTTCCATACCACCTCGGATTACCTGAGGCAGCAGCACGAGCGCTCCATGCTGGCGGCCGGCTTCCCCGTGTTCCCTGACATGCAAAGGTGCCTCACCGCGCTTTCGAGGTCGAGCCTGTGGAACGAGAAGCCATGAGCGACAAGGCAAAAAGCAAGTCCGGGAAAAAAGCAGGTAAAGAGAGCGGCAAGCACTCGAATGATCGCCGGCAAAAGGCTGCCCCCCAAAAGGGTGAGCCCCCTTCCGGGCAGGCCTTTCCAGCCGTTACCATGCTCGCGGCCAAGCCGGGGACCTCGGTGCTTCTGCTGCTCGGCTTCGCCCTCCTTCTCAGGGTCTGGGCCCACACCGGCATCTACATCCAGGCCGATGCATGCCTCTTTCTTGACCTGGCACGGGAGATAGCCCGGGGAGATTACTTCCAGCCCGGATATGCGCTTGACCAGGGCATACTGGATTCCCGCAGGATGGTCCCGCTATTCTCCATGCTTATCGGGTTCCTGCACCTCCTGACAGTGCCGCTTGAAAGCGGCGGTTACTTCATCTCCGTTGTCGCGGACGCGGCATCCGTGTACTTTGCATTCCGCATCGGCATGCGCATAGCCGGGGTAAAGGGCGCGTGGATGTCCGGCCTGGTCGTGGCCTGCTCTTTTCCTCATCTGTTCTACTCGGGCAAGATATTGAGCGACTCCCTGATTTGCATGTTCGTTCTGGCAACCATTGATGCGGTCATGATAGCGGGAGAGAGGCGGAGCATATGGGCGGGCGCCCTGGTGGGGGCGCTTGCTGGACTCTCGTATCTCACCCGCGAGGTCGGTCTCGCGGTTGCCGTCCTTGCCGCGGCCACCTGGATCGTATGGCTGATCCGCATGAGGCCGGCGGGGTCGTTGAAGGTTGCCGCGGCCGCGCTCGCATGTTTCCTCGCGGTGTGCGCGCCCTTCTGGATCAACGTGAAACTGCGTACCGGGCATTTCGGGCTGTCCATGAGAGGGAGCGTGGCCGGCCAGTTCCTGTCCGCGGCAGGGGTGTCGGGGGCCGGGAGAGCGGATGACGACTATAAGCTGACGCGCGACCAGGCGCCAAAAGACGCGGGCGCGCTCGACGCACTGGGAGCGAGGCTGGGTCTGTTCGGGGACCTGGTAGCGGCTTTTGCGCCCCCTCCATGGGGAGGAAAGACGGCCCGGCTCTTGTTCTTCTTGAAGGCGCTCGGCGTGGGATGGCTGCTGTTTATGGCCGCGCCGTACAGGAGGCGCTCGCGGCTGCTTGTATTTTGGGGCGCCGGGCTGTTTGCGGCCCACTGGGCTTTCGGTCCGGCCGGTGTTTCCTGGCGCTATATTTTCCCGGCCTGGAGCGCTCTGGAGGTGGCCGCGGCAACGGGGCTTTTGCACCTGCCCGAGTGGCTGGCCCAAAGGAGAGGGCAGGGAAACGCGGATAGAGGACGCAAGGTCGTGACCCGTGGACTGGCGGGCTTTTTCATCTTGTGGGCGCTTTCGGGCATGTGGGCTGCCGGGCGCATTGACGAGCATGGCAAGACCGTGTTCCCTTCAACCTGGGGAGTGCGTGTAAAGAGCCTGGCTGAAGAGGTGGAGAAGAGACATGAACTTCCCGGTGAGCCCGGGGTGATGGACCGCATGCCCCACGCGGCTTATTACCTGGACGGTGAGCTTATCATGCTCCCGGAGACCGTGGAGGGGGTAAACCGGGCGGTCAGGGACAGGGGCGTTGACGTTGTTGTTATTGACTCCATGCTGGTGAAGACGTTGAGGCCAAAGCTGCTGCCTCTTGTCTCCGGGCTGGAGCCGCCCGCGGGCATGCACACCCTCATACAGAGGTACGAGTACCGCTTGATGAAGATGTACACGGTCTACGTAAAAGACGGTGAGCCCGGCCTTGCCGAGGACGTGTCCAAGCCGGCCATGGAGAACATGCTTGCCCTGGGCAATCTGTGGAAGGTCAGGCTTATGGGAGAGTCCCTCCTGGAGCAGGCCCCCCGTGACTTCGAGGTGCACCACCTCGTGGCTGACCTGGAGATAGTGGTGGCCTCCACCGACGGGGTATCTTTCAAAAGGGCGCGGAGAGCCGTGGAGACCCTGGAGATGATGGACCCTGACAACCCGGCCACAAGGAAAAGCAGACAGAGCCTGGAGAAGCTCCGGACAAAGCTTATTCAGGCTGGACTTCCATTGATGTGGCCGCGGCAGGAGGAGGAATAAGGGGGTTTTCAGCCCTTGCCGATCTGAGACTCGATGAACTCGATGGCGTCCTGGATGGTGACGATCTTTTCCAGGTCTTCGTCAGGAACCTCCAGGTCGAACTCGTCCTCCATCACCAGCACCAGTTCCCAAAGGTCCATGGAACTCACGCCCAGGTCGTCAATGAACTTAGCCTCGGGAACCACCGCCTCGGGATCAACGTCCAGGTTCTCCAGAATCAGCTCTTTAACTCGGTCGGCTACGGTCATGAAAGCGCCCCCGCAAAGTCAATCGCTTCTAGATTGTACTTTTGATTCATGCGAAAAACAAACCCCCGTTCACGTGAATGGTCTGGCCGGTGATGTAGGATGCGGCCGGGCCTGCCAGGAAGAGCACCGCCCCGGCCACGTCCTCTGTTGTTCCCGGCCTCCCAAGGGGAATGCTTTCTTCAATCCTTTTCCTCAGCTCCTCGGGCAATGCCCTTGTCATGTCGGTGTCTATGTATCCGGGCGCCACCGCGTTCACGGTTATCCCCCGGTGGCCGAGCTCGAGCGCCAGAGACCTTGTAAGCCCCTCGATTCCGGCCTTGCTGGCCGCGTAGTTTGCCTGTCCCGGCCGGCCCATCCTGGCCACCACGCTGGAGATGTTTATTATGCGCCCTTGTTTGCGCCGGATCATTATGCGGGACGCGGCCCGGCAGCAGTTGAAGCCCCCTCCCAGGTTGGTGTCCATAACCTTTTTCCACTGTGCGGGCTTCATCCTTCCCGTCACCTGGTCCGCGGTCACCCCGGCGTTGTTCACCAGGATGTATAGCCCCCCCATCTCCTTTTCAGTCTCCTTCATGGCATCCTGGGCGGCCTTGAAGTCGGCCACGTCAAGCTTTTTAAAGTGCGCCCGGCCGCCGGCTTCCCGGATGAGCTCGTGAGTGGGGTCCTTGCCCGGCCCGACATTGTCAACGACCACGGTCACGGCCCCGGCCCGGCCCAGTGCAATGGCCACCTCGCGGCCTATGCCCCTGGTCGCTCCGGTGACAACCGCCACCTTGCCCTCGAGTTCTTTTCCCGGGCTCATGCTGATATGGCCTCCTCGATCTCCTTTAGGTTTTCCGGCTCCATCATGGAGAGCACGCGCGCTCCAGGCGATATCCGTTTTATCAACCCGGCCAGCACCTTGCCCGGCCCGGCCTCTATGTATATGTTCGCGCCCATCCTGTCCATCTGTTCGATTGACTGGCGCCATTTTACCGCATTTGTCACCTGTTGCACCAGGAGAGCAGCCGCGGCCCCCGGGCCCGGATACGGCTCCGCGTCCACGTTGGATATAACCGGGAAAGCAGGGTCGCAAAACCTCGTGTCCTGGAGCAGCGCGGCCATCTTCTCGGCCGCGGGCTGCATGAGCCGGGTGTGGAAGGGCCCGGAGACTTTAAGCCTCCTGGCCTTGCCCTTTTGCTCTTTTACCATGGATACGGCCCGGTCCAGAGCGGGCAGGTGTCCGGATATGACCACCTGGCCGGGGGCGTTGTCGTTTGCCGGCCACACCTTTTCTGCGGGAGTGGATGCCATGTGGCAGGCTTTTTCAACCTCATCCCTCCCGAGACCCATGACCGCGGCCATGCCACCCACCCCGTCCGGCACTGCCTCCTCCATCCACCTGCCCCGCATGTGCAGGCACTTTATCGCGTCTGCAAAAGAGATCGAGCCCGCGGCGCACAGTGCCGCGTACTCGCCCGAGCTGTGGCCCGCGGCCACAAGCGGTCTTATGTCCAGGACCTCCCGGAGCACGTTGTATGCGGCCATGCTGGCTGCCAGTATGCAAGGCTGGGTATTGGAGGTAAGCCCGAGCTCTTCAGCCGGTCCATTAAAGCACATGGAGGCCACGTCAAAGCCCGCGGCCTCGGATGCCTGCTCGAATGTCTCGCGCGCGCTCTTGAACTCCTGGCACATCTCGAGCCCCATGCCCGGCAACTGCGAGCCCTGGCCGGGGAAGACCATGGCCGGGCGAATCATTCAGGAAGCTCCGGGGAGTAAAAAAAGGTGTCAGACCTCTTCGACTGCCTTGACCGACCTGCCCTTGTAATGACCGCAGCTCGGGCACATGCGGTGCGGGAGCACGGGCTCTCCGCAGTTCGAGCAGCTTATGGTGTTCTTAGGCGTGAGTGCGTGATGGGACCTCCCCATCCTCGTTCTCGACTTTGACTTTTTCCTTTTGGGAACGGCCATGTGGTACTCCTATTTTTCTTCTATCTTTAGCTCCTGGATCTTTTGCAGTCTGGGGTCGGGCTCCACTTTATCGCAGGTGCACTGCTCATAGTTCCTGTCCGCGCCGCAACGCGGACACAGCCCTTTGCAGTCCCGCCTGCAAAGCGGTTGTATTGGGACCTCCAAAGCCACCATCTCCTTGAAAAAGGGGTTCAGGTCAACCTCCTCGCCCTGGTAAAAGCTCCGGTTCATATCCTGGAAGGAAAGCTCAACCTCTTCGGGCAACTCGGCAGGCGGGCCCGGCTGCATTATTATATCCGTTCTTCCCTCCAGGGGACAGCGAATCTCTGCCCCGCACCTCGCGCAGACCGTGGCCAGCTCTGCCTTGACCGCGCCTTTCAGCCTCAGATTGCGGCCCTCCTTTGAGAGCCGACCCGAAACACTCATGGAGCCCTCTATGTGAGGCCCCTCCTCTCCAGAGAACTCGGGTATGTTGTCCAGCCACTGCCTGGGCATCTCATGGTTTATCTCGATGCCCTCGTCCGGGATGCGGCTCAAGTTAATAATCAGCTTCTGTTCTGGATCACCCTGCATTACAAGTCCTAGTTTATCTTTGCCGGGGTGATTGTCAAGGCATTAGCATACAGGAGCGGAAGGGGCATCAGGAGGAATCTTCTTAAACCCTGGCTTTTGGCCATGCAGCCCCGGCTGTGATAAAATTTAACGTGTAGCGCCATGCCGGAAACGGAAGAGCGTAAGAAATACTGCCCCAGTTGCGGAAGCATGGTGCCTGTTTATACCATGATCTCCAGTGCCGGAGAGATTGACAGGTGCCAGTTCTGCAACATGGAGCTTGTGGATGAAGCGCCCAGCGTGTCCAGCATAAACCTGGGCAGGGTGTACGTGGTGGAGGACACCGCGCTGCTCAGGGAGATGATTAAGGACATCATGATTGTGAGGGGCCTGGCCGAGGACGTGCAGGTGTGCGAGAACGGGGCCGAGTTTTTAACCAGCTACACCCGGGACATACTGATGAAGCGACCGCCCGGCCTGGTGATGCTCGACGTGGTCATGCCCATCTTGAACGGGATCAATGCCGCGGTTGCGGCCAGGTCAGTGGAAAAGGCATTCGGCGACAGGAAGACCCCCCTGCTATTCTTCACGGTCAAGCAGTGCGACGACAGCTTCCGCAGGCTTCTCAACTACTCCGCTCCAGCCATGTACATCAACAAGGGCAGAGAGTCCTCGCCGGACAAGATGAGGAGCCGGGTGGAGGCGGTGATAAGCCGGCTGTGGAAGGAGATGCTGGAAGGAGAATGATTTGGCCCGTGTGAGAAAGGCAAGGTCAGGAGAGCGCCGTTTTCAGCGCGCCTCCTGCTGTTTTCCCGGCACGTTCAACTGGGGCACGGTGAGCCATCCTGCAACCATAATGATCATCGGCCTGGGCGGAGGCTTTGTAAGCTCAGAGGTGCAGGTGCCCGAGGGTTGTGATGTTTCTCTGTCCTTTGAAATGGACCCCGAGCGCGAGCCTGTCCGAGCCCGGGGCAAGGTGGCTTGGCTCACCCGCAAGGGAATACGCATCAGGGACATGCCCCGAAGGCAGGGCTTTGCCGTGGAGTTCACAAGGATATTCCCCGAGCACAAGGCCAGGATAGACGAGTACGTGAAGAATCAGAACAGGCTCTTCAAGGCCATTGACCACGAAATGAAAAAGAAAAAGCCGGATAAAAAGCTCATAAAAAAGCTGTTCTCTCAGGCCAGGCCAGGCGAGTCCACCCACCTGAACCACATAAAGAAGGTCACAAAGGACGAGCTCAGGCACTTCCGACTCAGGAAATACCCCCAGGAAGATGAATAGGCAAGGCTTATAAACCGCCCGGGCCGGAGCGAAAAGAGCGGCCCATGCGCTTTTCCGCAGCACTCTTCAGGTCTACGAGCATCTCCTCCGCCCGCGAGGGCATATCAGCCAGGGATATGGCAAGCTCGACAGCCTCCGGATCAGAGGGCCGGGGAAGTTCAGATGACATGACCCATCTTACCTCGTTGCCCCCAGCACGCCCGGTGATCGCAAGCTCCGTCTTCATAAAGGTGTTGACAACGATCCAGTTGTTAAAGGACAAGGACTTCGACCTCACCCCGCCCCTCTCTTCCCAGGAGAGCACCGCGGAGGTGATCCGACCGGCGCCGACCTCGTACATGGCTGGACAGCAGCTAAGCCCCTCATCCTCATTGCGGGCCACGGCGGCTCCAGCAATGCAGTCACGCTCTATGACGAGGTTCGGAAGCAACCGCTGGAGCGAGCCCAGTCGGTCCCTTGCCAGGCCGGCCACCTTCCTGGGATGGCCGTTTATCCATACCCTGGACTATTGCCCCCAAAACCACGCCAACAAAGACCCCCAGAGCAAAAAAGCCCCGCGACTCTGTCGCCAAACCACCCCGGCCTAAAAACCTCCATCAATTCCAAGGCTTGAAAGAAAAAACAAACCGGCTTTGCGGAATTGCTGGGTGTCAACTGGGGGGGGGGTTGCCATGCCAATCAAAGCTGTATATAATGGTACCAGGCATGGACCGGTAAAGGAGCTTGCAATGGACCATGAAAAGGGCTCGGAGCCGCGCGTGAAAAAACAGGGCAAGAGAAGGGAAGAAAAAGACGCGGGTGTATGGATCCAGAACTACCTGGGCAAATCCCTGTCCCCGGAGGAGACCCTGTTCAAGCTCAACGAAATCCTCTACGCTGACCGGCACCGGGGCATAAGGAAGAACGTGCGGGCGCCCTTCCCTGTGCAGGTGTCAATAAATATTGACGGGTCCGTCCAGAAAAGCACGGTTTACACCCTGAGCCAGAAGGGGGCCTTTATAAAGCATCCCTCTCCTCCTCCCGCGGGAAGGATCATTGACGTTTATCTTACGCTGCCCGACGAGGGTCCCCTTATCAGCGTGAAAGGAAATGTCGTAGAATCCATACCTATTGACAAGGCCTCCGCCAAAGGGGTCCTTTCCGGCATGTCCGTTGTCTTTACCGACGTCAGCGCCACCGACCGCAAGAGGATTGACAAGCTGGTCAAAGACAAGGCAAAACGCATGCAGAAACCCTGAGCCGGCCTCCGTTCCCGCTTGAAGGCATGAGCAAGAGGACAGAAAAAGGCAAGAAGTCCGAGGATATCGCCGCGTCCTTTCTGGAAGGGCAGGGGCTCAAGGTCATTTGCAGGAACTTTCGCGCCAAGCGGGGCGAGCTCGACATTATCGCCCGTGACAAGGACACCTTGTGCATAGTGGAGGTCCGCTCCAGGGGGGAGTCTTCCCCCCGCGTACCCGAGGGCGAGCTGGGCCGTAAAAAGGTGAGGAGCATCACCCGGGCCGCCAGGAAGCTCATCCATAAACACGGTCTTCAAAATGTGCCTGTAAGATATGACCTCTTGGTGGTCTACTGGGAGTCGGAAAAACCAAAGATAAAGTTCTACCCCGGCGGCATCACCCCGGGGCCCGTTTTCTAGATTACTCCTCTGCTCCCGCGGTGTCGCCGCTCTCCATTGCGGCCGCACGTGCTCCCCCTTCATCGGCCCCTTCTTGCTCGCCGGGTTCCTCCACAAGCTCCGCGCCCTGCTCCTCCAGCCATTCCATGGCCGCTTCATAATCATCTTTGCCCTTTTGCAGGGACTGTTTAATCGAGGAGAAATCTCTTTCACCCCGGGAGAGCTCCTCTGCTTTTTCTATCTGCTCCATGGCCTCGTCAAACTTTAGCTGCTTCGAGTAGGCCGAGGCCAGGTTAACGCGTGCGGTCACGTTCTCGGGCTTAAGCTCCATTGCCTTTTCCAGGTGCTCGATTGCCTTGGGATAGTTTTCCAGCTTCAAGTAAACCGTTCCCATGTTCAGCCTGGAGTGGAAGTAGTCCGGGTTAAGCTCAAGCGCCCGCTTGTACTCTTGTATGGCCTTGTCGTACATTTTCAGACGGGAGTAAGCATAACCCAGCTCGTGGTGGGCCCTGGCGTCGTCAGGTCTTTCCTTTGTCAACTGCTTGAAGTATTCGGCCGCGTCCTTGTACTCGCCTTTGCGCATCATGTCCGAGCCCTCCTTGTAAGGATCGCACCCGCCGGCCAGGACGAAGACGAGCGCGGCCATGACAATCTTTGCTTTCATGATAGACCCTCCCAATGCAGCCCGAATTCATTTATTATCTTAACATACATTATCTAGCTTTGATTGCTCTTAAAAGCAAATTGTTGCAGGGCTTCGAGATGGCAACCAGGGATCAAGGGTTCTATTTCTGCGACCTGGTCCCTGCTTTTGAGACCAACACGGATTTCTGATAAACCTATGACACAAAGCACGGTCAAGGTGAAAACACGGGCACGGCCCGTAAACGGGAGGGATAAAGCATGGCTCGCACAATAATAGTAGGGGGCGGCATCTGCGGCTTACAACTGGGTGCGCTGCTTTCTCATGATGGTTACGAGATCCTGGTTCTGGAGAAGCTATCCCGGGTTGGAGGCAGGGCCTTCCTGTGGGACAAGGAAGGCTTCATTGTGGACAACGGCATACACCTTATCCGCTTCGGGCCGAAGAGCGCCATGGCCAAAGTGTTCGGTCACATAAACGCGCCCATTGACTTTGTTGACCTTGGAAAGAGCTACGTGGCCTTCCCGGACGGCAAAGTGGTGGACTTCCCCACAGGACCGGGCGGGTTCCTCACCACAAAGCTCATGGGGGTGGGGGAGAGGCTGAAAGCGCTCGCGCTCATGGTAAGGGTGCGCTCGCAGGACCCGGGTTCCATGCTGGAGACCAGCGTGGCCGATTGGATGGACCGGGAAGGGATCAGAGGAGGCATGCGAAAGTATTTGCACCTTGTCAGCGCCTCCATGCAGGTGTGCCCGTTCATCGAGCGATCGAGCGCGGGCGAGCTTTTGCTCAACATGCAGAGTGTGCTTAAGAAGGGTCGCTCGGCCATGTACCCCGAAAAGGGGTGGCGATACATTTACGATACTCTGACCGGTGTGATCGAGTCGCGCGGAGACATAAGAACCAACTGTCCCGTGAAAAGGGTGATGGTGGAAGACGGTCGCGCTGTGGGGGTGGAGCTCGAGAGCGGGGAGAGCATCGAGGCCGGCCGGGTGGTGGTAAACATGCCGGTGCAGCAGTTGTTCGAGGTCCTGGACCGGTCTTTGGTGCCGGACTCATACGCAGAGCTGTGCAAGGGACTTGTGCCCACCGCGGGGGTGGTGCTGGACTACGGCCTGGAAAAAAGGGTCTCGGAAGACTCCGGGCTGTGGTATCTGTGGGAGCCCATGTCCTTCGGCGTTTTCACGTCCAACCTCTGCCCCGAGGTGGCCCCTGCTGGAAAGCAGATCCTTACCTGGTTCATGCCAACGGAACCCGGTGATGTCTCGGACAGTCAAAAGGCGCGTGAGCTCGAATCGAGACTGGAGGACGCCATAAAGCGTGTTTTTCCGGGCATGGAGCAAGCTGTGGAGTGGAGGCGCGCCATGCACCTTTCCATGGTTGACGGGGTGGAGGTGAACGTCTCCCAGCACCGGGGCAAGAGGCCCGGGTACAAGGTCCCGGGTATCGAGGGGCTCTTTTTGGTGGGAGACTCTTTGAAAGCCCCCGGGGCCGGAGGAGACGTGGGTCACGAGTCCGTGCTCGAGTGCTACCAAGAAGTTGCGGGCAAAGAGGTCTGAATGTCCGAGCAAAGCAACAGAACCGGCAGCAGCCTGATCTCCGGCGTTTTATGGACCCTGCTTGTATCCGGCGCTCTCGGCTTATGGGTGGGCATGTGCGAGCTTATCTTCGGCCTGCCCAGGGCGCTTTTAAAGCCGGGCAACCAGTTCGACCTTTTAAATATCGTGAACGCGCTCGCAAACCCGGTTACCCATACTTTTGTCCGGGACAACCTGCTGGCGCTCTCCTTTTCCGGTATCATACTCACGGGCATCGCCCTTTTGGTGCTTCTTCCCCTTAAAAGGAGGGCCTTGTCAGGAGGGGGGCATGCCATCTGGCCGGCGCTGGTGGCCGGGACCAGTGTGCTGCTGGTAATTGAGGCATCCTATTACCTTCCCTACTTCCTGCCTGCGTCGGTGAAGCAGCCCGTAATAAATGTCCCCCATGCAACCGAGGTCCTGTTCGTCGCCGCGGTCACGGGCTTCCTTCTGTTTCAGAGGCGCCACTTCAGAGGCAGGGACCACAAGGACACGGCCTCGACCCTGCTCTCACAGATGGCATGGATCACCGGGGGCTCGCTGCTCATCGGGTTTGCGGGAATATTCAAGGGGGTGATCGGCTACCCCCTGACAGGGGCCATAGCCCTGGCAATAGCGGCCTTCTGCTGGGTCCTCTTCCGCCTCACCCGGATGGCATTGGCAAGGATCACGGGATTCGGGCGCCGGGCGTGGGGGCCGGCGCTTATTATCAGCTACGCGGCCATACTGTACGTGGCATACTACCAGTTCTGGGGGCATGAGAGCGTGCCAAAAAGCCGCGGCAAGGCCGAGGGACCCAACCTGGTGATGGTGGTCCTGGACACGGTGCGTGCTGACAGGCTGTCGGTTTACGGGTATCATCGAGGGACCACACCTTTCCTTGAGAGTCTTGCCGCTGAAGGGGCCAGGTTCAGCTACGCCTATACCGCTTCCCCCTGGACCCTGCCCTCGCACGCCAGCTTCTTCACCGGGCTTTTTCCGAGCGACCACGGGGCCGTGCACGGCAACTGGTACCTTGCGGACGGCCACCAGACCATTGCAGAGTCCCTGAGAGGTAAGGGGTACGTCACCCTGGGGTTCTCGGCCAACCCATACATCAGCCGCTACACCAACACCGACCAGGGCTTCGACCGCATGCTCCACCCCAGGAACGTGTTCCTGAGCGGCTCCTCGATGGCGGGAGAGAAGCTGTGGCGCCTGTTCCTTTTCCTGCTCGAGCCCGCGGCCATGGTAATGGACAGCGGGGCATCACAGGTGAATGCATCCTGCCGGAAATGGCTTTCCGAACTGTCAGAGAGGGACCAGCCCTTCTTCCTGTTCTTAAACTACATGGAAGCGCACCCGCCTTACCCACACGCGCCCGAGACATACCGCTTCTTCGAGGACAAGGAGCGGGCGCGGCGGCGCCTCGCCGAGCTCAACCTAAACTGGATCGCATACAACGCCGGGGAGGTGGACGTTTCGCCGGAAGACGCAGAGCTCTACCGCGACTGGTACGACGGTTGCCTTTACTACCTTGACAGGCAGGTGCAGGATATCTACCGGGTGCTGGCCAGCAGGGGCCTCCTCGAGGACACCATACTGGTGGTCTTGTCCGACCACGGCGAGAGCCTCTTCCAGCGGGGACAATGGGGCCACGCATTCGGCATGTACCACGAGATGCTGCACGTGCCACTGATAATAAGATACCCAGAGGGGATCGGGCCGGGGCTCGAGATCGAGACCTTCTACTCCCTGAAAGACCTGCCACCCACACTGGCCGGGCTCATGCAGGGGAAAAAGCTCGAACAAATGATCGCGGATAAAAAACAGGAGCGGCCAGCCCCCATGTTCGCGGAGAGGTACAAGCCCACCAGGATAATGAGCCTCATGGAGAGCAACTTCCCGGAATGGGACAGGGGGGCCTGGGACCGCGACCAGAAGTCCGTGCTCAAGTATCCATACCACCTGGTATGGGATTCAAGGGGAGAGGACATGCTATTCAGGGTTGATAAAGACCCGCAAGAGGAAAATAATATTGCTGACCGGGAGACGGAGGCGTACTACCGCCTGGACAACGTGATGAGCGGGTTCAGGGCCAGGCACCCGGCGCCGCTTGTCTCCGAAAGGAAAAAGGGGCGTCTTGACCCGGATGCGATACGAAGACTCAGGGCGCTCGGGTACATGAAATGAAGAGTCGTAGGACATTCATAAAGCTTTGGGGCGCGGGGGCGCTGTCCGCGGCTTTTGGTTCATGGAGCGTGCAGGCCGGCGCACGGCCGGCTCCCGCGAGCATAAGGATAGGACACCTGGCTGACACCTACCTGGGTCTCGCGGACGACCCGGGGGAGTCCGGGTACAAGGACCCGGGCTGGCTCTTCGGACACGCGAACATGCTCTCGCAAGACATTGCCGACCAGCTCCTGCACGCCCCTCCCGGAGTGGACCTCTTCGCGCACAGCGGCAAGCTGGCAAGCCAGCGCCTCGATCCCGATCAGAAGGAGCTTGTAACAAAGGGGTGGTCAGAGGGGCTTGCAACTTCTGCCTTTGTCGCGACACCGGGCAAGTACTTTTCCAAGAGGATCAAGGGATTCAACCTGGTGGCGCTTTCAGAGTCCGACAGCCCGCTCCCGGTCCATGCAAGGCTTGAGCCGCGGCAAGAACAGCTCGAGTGGCTCATGCAAATCCTGGCAAAGTACCGGTTTACACCGACGGTCCTTGTCATGCACGCGCCTCTCCTGGACAGCCCTTTTGGCCAGGGGCTCGCGAGCAGAGACGAGAAGGCCCTGGTCGAGGTGATAAGGGCAAACCCCCAGGTGTTGGCCGTGCTCTGCGGGGGGCTGCACGCGAACAGGGCCGCGTTCATTGCGGGCACTCATGCGCTGTGCATTGCGACTTCTTCCCCGGTGCTTTACCCGTGCGGCGGCCGGGTGATTGAGATCGAGGCCGGTGCAGAGGGCCGGGTTATCATACGCTCCGGGTTCGTACAGACCAGGTTGCAATCTCTGGTTGAGAAGAGCTTCCACCAGCTAAGGCCCATGTTCCCGCTCGACAGAGTGGGCCAGAGGAAAGACCGGTCATTTACGGCTTCCTCGCGTTCCGGAAAGATCGAACCCCGTGTGCACCCCTTAAGCCCGAACCTGGCCCCCTTCTGGAGGGATGACAGCCTCACCCTGGCAGTGCTTGCCGACACCCACGTGTGCCTGGACAGGTTCGTGAGCGACGAGTCCAGGGAAGAGTACGAGCTCATCGGCCACTTCGCGGAAAAGGGGGGCATGGAGATACTGGATGACCTGCTTGACCAGGTGGAAGCGGGCAGGCACCGGAAGGAGTTCTTTGACCAGGTGTTTGAAAAGGACCCGGAAAAGCCGGGGAATTTCATGGACGCGCCGGTGGACGGGGTGGTGGTTGCCGGGGACCTGACCGAGCACGGCAACGAGGAGGAATCCCTGCTTTTCAGGCAGAGGATCGAGAAGCTGCCAAGGCGGCTGCGGGAGAGGACCCTCCTTGCGTTCGGCAACCACGACCTTTACAGCGGGCACTTCTCTCCCCGGGCCGAGGCGAGCGGGAGGGATCGCATAACCGGCTTTTACAAGGACTACGTCTCCTCTGATAAAAAGAGCGACTATGTGGTCCAACTAACCGACTGGCTCTACATGATAGTGCTCGACACCACCATGCCTACAAAGAACCCCCTGGGCATGTCCCAGCAAAGGATTGACTGGCTGGACGACCAGCTAAAAGCGCTCGATAGCAAGGCCGTGATGGTGGTGTCCCATCACCCGCTGTATCAATTGACCCTGGTCCCTTTGCTGATGCTCTCATACCTCAGGCTCCGGTCGCACTTCACCCCCAAGAGAAGCGCGGCCAGGATGCAACTCCAGGACATTTTCCAAAGGCACAGCAACGTCAAGCTCGTGATAAGCGGCCACTACCACGGGACCGCGGTGGACCAGTTCGAGAAGCAAGCGCCCGCAGGTGATCTGCCGGACGACCTCTACACCACACACATACAGGCGCCATGCACAATCGAGTACCCAAACGGGTACAGGGTGCTGAGAATAGAAAGGCAGGGGAAAAGCGCCAGCATCGAGTACAGTTGCGCCTACACCAGGCTGTCCGGGCTGCGCAGGGACTCGGGGAGCGCGCTCCTGTACAAGGTGCTGGGCACGAGACCGGGGCCGGGATGGAAGTATGAGAGGGCGCTCGCAAGGCTCAAGGAAAAGGAGAACTTCTCGGGCGAGGTGGCGAGGCTCGACCCGTACGACCTGGTGGACTTGAACGTGCGCGGGTTTAAGGACGGCACGGCCAACCTGGGCAGGGGGAACACACAAAAGCGCAATATCCGGGGAAAGATTGAGTTCACCATATAGGGGCAGTATTTATGAATTTCTGTTGCTCTTGCATTGTTGCCCTTATCCGGGTTAAAATATTGGAGGTTTTCGCGGCGTAAAAAGACAAGTGGTTTTCAATGGGTTTATTGAAAACCATGAGCACTTTTTCAATGTATTGGCAAAGGCTTCTAAAAACATTGTTTTTTTTCGAAAGCAAAGCAGGGAGCACAAGAGCTTGGGAGCTAAGTGGGGCATAAGACCGCGCAGGACGCGCGCGAGATCTGCTGCTATCCGTCAGGGCCTGGTTGAAAGAGGCGAGTCCCCTGTAAAGCTTTTTTTGGGGGTTGGCGTATTATCTCTTCTTTTCGCTGTGTCCATAGCCGGCGGTGTCATGCTCGGCAAATGGACCCTGTCCAGTCACGGGCAAAGCAATCTCTCCACCGCCGGCATTTTCCCGTCCCCTGGTGCAGCAGGTAATGAGAAGTACGGGTCCACCCTGGACTACGGCGGTCCTCTGGAGCCGTTCGAGGATGAGTCGTACCTACTGGAGGAGATCCCGGACCCTTTGGAAGGCATCGAGATCCAGGAGCGCTCGTACACCTTCACCAGGAGCGACAACCTGTTCACCTCGCTCACGGCAATGGGCGTGGAAAGGCCCCTCATACTCCAGTGGTGCAAGACAGCAAGAGACGAGTACGACCTTGCAAAGGTGAAGCCGGGACAGTCTTTCACGCTCTACTCCACACCTGAACCTGACAGAGAGTTCGTGAAGTTCGAGCTCAATATAAGCTCCACCGAGCGGATCGTCATATCCAGGGACAGGGAAGACTACCAGGTGTTCAGGGAGTACGTGGAACCGCCCCGGAACGAGCAGACGGCCAGGAGCTACATCAACAAGCCCGCCCCCCACTGGGTGGACCCGGAGACCGGGCTTTACTACTACCAGGGCGTGATTGACGGCAACTTCTACGACTCGGCTGTAAACGCCGGCATGACCCCCGGCAAGGTGATGGCCCTGATCCAGGTATTCGGCACCCTGAACTTCCACTGCGACGTAAAGAGCGGGGACAGGTTCAAGGTGGTGGTGACTCCCGGCGACGACAGGAACGACGAGGGCCTTATCCTCGCCGCCATGATCGAGAGCAGGGGCAAGCCCCGCTACATCTTCAGGTTCGAGCACGGGGACCAGGCAGGCTACTTCACCGAGACCGGGGACGCGGCCCGCACCGACCGGCTCATCTGCCCGGTGCGCTACACCCGCATCTCCTCCTATTACACCCTTCGCCGCTACCACCCCATCCTCCATATTTACCGGCCCCACAGGGGCGTGGACTACGCGGCCCCCGCGGGGAGGCCGGTAAAGGCCGCGGCGCACGGCAAGGTTATCCAGGCGGGATGGAAAGGACAGTTCGGCCGCACCATAACGATCAGGCACAACCGCTCCTTCAAGACCCAGTACGCACACCTCTCAGGCTATGCCAGGGGCATAAGGAAAGGAAAGTGGGTCAGGCAGGGACAGGTGATAGGCTACGTGGGCTCCACCGGGCTGTCCACCGGTCCGCACCTGGACTATCGAGTCTATCGCAACGGGATGCCCATCAATCCACTGCGGGTCACGGGCATGCCAAAGGAGCCGGTGAAGGACAAAAAGGCCTTTGAGAAGGTGAAACAAAGGCTCATGGCTGAGATCGAGGGCGAGGTTCCGCTCGGCCCGCCCCGGCCGTGGTCAAAAGGCTTTAAAACTACGGCGCTTGCAAGAGTGGACGAAAAATAGTTGATCCTTGACCTGCACGTGCATTCCATGTTTTCAGGGGACAGCCCCGCCCATCCCGAGGAATACGCCCGCCGAATGATGGAGATGAAAAAGGAGTTCGAGCTCTCGGGGTTTGTGCTCATGGAGCACAACCACATGGTGAGCCAGAGGGAGTGC
Organism: uncultured bacterium; assembly: GCA_964650485.1. GTDB lineage: Bacteria > RBG-13-61-14 > RBG-13-61-14 > RBG-13-61-14 > DATKZS01 > CAZYTX01. Next base: position 107,555 of record CAZYTX010000002.1, read on the forward strand.
GACCTCGGGGCCCTCTCCGAGAAGTACGGTCTTGTAATCCTGGCCGGGGTGGAGGCGGACACCTTCTGGGGGCACCTCCTGGTGTACGGCATGACCGGGGAGCTGTGGGATGCCGTGCAAGCAAACAAGGAAAGGAAACAGGAGCCGATCTCTTTTACCAGGACGGCGCATGAGAACGGAGCTGTGGTGGTTCCGGCCCACCCTTTCCGGGGGTTTATAGGGGTCAGGGACAGGTGCGACCAGTTGCCGGGCGTTAACCTGATTGAGGGCTTGAACGGGGCAAACTCGGGATTAGAGAACATCGCGGCCCTGGACTTCGGCAAGAGGATGGGATGGGCAATGACCGGGGGGTCGGACGCGCATTTCCTGGGAGAGCTCGGAGGCGCACTCACCAGGCTGCAAAAAGAGGTAAGGACAATGGATGAGCTGGTGCGCGAGCTCAGGGCCGGCCGGTGCGAGCCGCTCCGGCTTGAGCAGGCCAAGAGGTGAGGGTCTTTATCGTCAGCCTGGTTCCCCTTTTGTCTTGACTGTTCATTTTCAGGACCCATCTTTAATATTATGGACGCCCGGGAAGAGCTGGTGCAAGAGAAAGAGATACTGGAGCTTCTTAAGGCTGATGACGACAGGGCTTTCGACCTCATGGTTGAGCTGTTCGGTCCCATGCTCTACAGGTACGCCCTCCGGATGTGCGGCCCCATCTCCGAGGCCGAGGACGTGCTCCAGGACACCTTTTTAACCGCCAGGGAGAAGATAGGCCAGTTCCGGGGCGACGGCCGGCTGCGCAACTGGCTGTTCACCATAGCCGGCAATTCCTGCCGGCAGCGCAGGCGGAGCGCTCAGGGCCGGCAGTCCAGGGAGCTGGACGTGGACGACGTGGACCTGCCGCTTGACCAGGCCGTGGATTACGACCCTCCCAGGTGGCAGCGGAGTCCCATGGAGGTGGCGCTGAACGCGGAGCTTGTCGAGCGTCTGGAGCAGGCCATAGCAAGGGTCCCGGAGACCAACCGCTCCGCGCTTTTGCTGCGCGACGTGGAGGGGCTCAGCACCAGGGAGACAGCGGAGGTGCTGGGCATATCCGAGGAGGCGGTGAAGATACGGCTGCACCGTGCCAGGGCCTTTGTAAGGAACCTCCTGGCGGACTACGTGGAGGACTGATCCATGGATGAGCACTGCAAGGTTTTAAGGGAGAAGTTTTCCGCCTACATTGACGGCGAGGCCTGCGACGAGGACTGCAAGGCAATCGCGGAGCACATAGAGACATGCGAGTGCTGCAAAAGCTGCATGGAGAGCCTTAAGGCCACCAGGGACATGCTCGAAAAAATGCCATGGCCGCAGATACCCGAACACCTGAAAGACCGGCTCAAATCATGCCTTAAAAACGACTAAAAGCCACAACCGAAGACTTATCTCTGTATATACCCCAAGGATTCGAGCAGGTCCCTGGTGCGGGAGGGGCTTTTTGCAGCGGCCCTTTTAGCCCTCACAGTTAGCATGTCCCTCTCGAAGCGCATAAGCTCATCTGTCATTTCCTGCAGCAGTCGCGGTCTTTTGCCGGCGAGGTCCCTCTGCTCCCCGGGGTCGGACCACAGGTCGTATAGCTCGGCCCGGTCAGGGTTTTTCGAGAGTATGATCTTTTTATTTTCTTTCAGCAGGCTCTTCATTACATGGCCCTGGTGGAACAGGTGCCAGCAGGCGGCAAAAGCCGGGCGGTCTTTAGCGGAGCCAGGCTCGCGCATCACGGGCACGAGGCTCTTGCCCTCGATTTTAGCGGGCGGGTCAACGCCGGCGAGCTCCAGCATGGTGGGCATTACGTCAATTTGTCTCACCACGGCACGCACCCTTTTGCCGGCCGCCGCCCCATGCGCCCTGATGAACAAAGGCACGCTTATGACCTCCTGGTACAGGGTGTTGCCGTGCCCGAAGCCGGCGTGCTCCAGGAACTCCTCGCCGTGGTCCGAGGTGATGACCAGGATTGAGCCGCGGGGATCGAGCAGGCCGGCCTCCTGCAGAGCTTCGAGCAGGTCTTGCAGGCGCCGGTCGGTGTATGCTATCTCGCCGTCGTAGAGCGATCGCAGCCGCTCGAAGGTGTGCCTCCCAATGGTGGCGCCGAGGTCGAACAGGCCGGGAATCTTGACGAGCTTTTCCGGTTCCCACAGGGTTTTTTGGTCGGGGCCGGTCCTGAACCTGTTGTTGTACGGCGCAGGAGGCTCGTAAGGGTAGTGGGGGTCGAAGTACATGATGTATAGGAACACCGGCCGGGAGGGAGTCCCGTTCAGTCTTTGCAGCCAGTCTTGCACCATGTCGGTAAGATTTTTTGCGTCCTCGGAGCCGTCGAACATGAAGCTCTCGAACCCCTGTCCGAAGCCGAAGTCAGGATGAATAAACGGGCTTGCCGAGAAGGCCGCGGTGAAATAGCCGGCCTCCCCGAGTATCTCCGCCATGGTCAGGTTGTCTTCCGGGAGCACCACGCGGTCTTTGCCCAGAGAGCCGTGCTGCGGAGGGTAGAGCGAGGTGAAAAGAGACGCCACTGAGGGAGGCGTCCACGAGGCCTGTGCCATGCATTGCTCGAATACCAGGCCGGTTTGCGCCAGACGGTCAATCCCGGGGCTGGTGTTGCGGAAGTATCCGTAGAGCCCCAGGTGGTCCGGCCGCAGGGTGTCAATGCTTATTATAACTATGTGCGGGCGCTGCGGTGTCCTGTTCCCGGCCGGGGATGCAGCCATGGAGAAGAGTGCGAAGCATGCCAGGGCGATAACCCCTTGAATCTTTCTTTTACAAAGCTCCACACTACTATTTTGAACGGTCTTGCTTGCAGTGGCAAGATGCTTTCATTTGCCGGGCGGTGATTCCTTGTACGGCTTCTCCAGGACATCTCTGGGTATGGTATGTGGCTCCTCCATGTATTTCTTAAAGGTCTTGAGGAATGGCTCGTAGAAGTTAATGTTGCCGAAGGCGTGGGGAGCGGTGAACAGGCAGGAGGGCTTCTCGCCGTAGGGTATCCCCAGCACCATGGTGCGATACCCCGAGCCGAAGATGACCACCTTTGCGCCCAGGTTCCTGAGCGGGTTCCTGGAGACCATGAGCGCGTAGTTCCTGCTGACCTCTTCCCCGGGGAACAGGTACCGTGCCAGCCATACGGCTATCCTGGGGTAATGCACGGCGACCCATTTTGGAAAGGGCTTCCAGCTCTCACGCACGTTCCTCTCGACGAAGTGATCGTTCTTCTCCCTGATGGCCACGTGGTCCAGCATGTCCGCGCCCTCGCGCACCGGCCTCACGTACCCCGCAGGATACCTGGTGGGATAGGGCTTTCCGTTCAAGGCTATCATGTACTGGGGCAGGTGCTCGGCTGAAAGGCGGGCTGCGATCTTCATGCAGAGCTGGTTGGTCTTGTGCCCTCTTTCCTTGCAGAACTCGAGAAACGGTTTCATGTCAACGTCAAAGAGGATGTCAACCTCGTACTTACGTCTAAGGTACCAGTGGTACTCCACCGGCCCGAACTTCTCTCCCCTCCACGGATGTCCCGGATACATCTCCCTCTCCAATCAAGCACAGACTTTCGAACCGGCGCGTAGGTGCGCGGACTCTCGCAAAAAGATAGATAGTAAAGCGGGGTATTCTCTTGCCGTGCGCGGACCTCTCCAGTCACTGCTGTTGTTGTACTCCATCCGAGACTCTGCCCTTGTCCTGTTTCAGGACCCTGGCGGCCCCGTAAGACTGGATGAGCTCGTTCAAGTCGAGCATATTGAAAGCGCCCTGGCCGGGCACGATTATGATCCTCTTTCCCTGCAGGGCCTTGCTCACCTCCAGGCCCACGTAGCTCTCTCCTCCCGGTCCCGAGAGCTCGCGGGTGATGGCCTCGATGCCTTTCGCGTTCTGGTTGAGCCTTGTCCTGGTGGCTTCGGCCTTGAGCTTCCTGGCGTCGAACTCGGCGTCGGCCTCCTGTGTGGCCTTCTGATACCTTCCCTTGGAGAGCTCGATCATGGAGTCGGCTTCTCCCTTTGCCTTGTAGACCTTGGTCTGCTTTTCCTGTATGGCCTTCCTCTGATAGGAGATGTACTCCTCCCGCTCCTCCTCGGCTATGCGCTTCTGGCTTAGCACGGCCTCGTAATCCGGATGTATGGCCACCGCGGGCGCGGAGAGCTTTACTATCCTTATGCCGAACTTTTCCAAGTCGTCATTGAGGTCGTGTATGGCCCCGTCTTTGAGCTTCTTTGCCGGGTTGCCCTGGGCGTCGTACTCGTAAACCCCCTCGACCTGCTCCTTCCTGTCCTTGGCCCGGAGTATTGCCTTGGAGTCCAGCTCTCCCAGCCAGGAGCGGATGGTGCCCCGCACCATTGCGGAGACCACTTTTTGGATCTTATCCACCGAGGTCCCCATCTTCTCCACCACCAGGTAGGCTTTGTCCGGGATTATCTGGAAGTCCACGGTAACGTCCACCCAGGCGTCGTTGCCGTCCGCGGTCTTCACCCGCACGCTCTGCTTGCCGGTCCTCTGCTGGTGCACCACTATCTGCACGCGCTCCGCCTTCTGTATCTCCTCCTCCACCTGCTGCAACTGCTCTTCCGGCAGCTCCGGCTTTTTGGCCGCGGTCTCCTGCTTGAGCATCCTGGTTGACTTTGTGGGCGAGCCGCCCGCGGTCTTGAACTCTATCTTTCCCCTCTCGCTCATGTCGAGCCTCATGTGCGTGCGGGGCAGCTTGTAGAAGGAGAACAATGCGGGCAGGTATCCGTGATACCCGGTGGTTTTGGGCGTTTTTTCCACCCTGTTCACCACCGGTATGTTGACCACCCTCACCCCGATCTCGTCGGAGTCCACCTTGGTGCACGCGCCCGCGCCGACCACGAGGGCCAGTGCAACCGCGGCCACGCCCAGTTTCTCTAATCTAGCTTCCATGTTCACACCCCGTCTCAATTGTCACGGCCTGATCTTTTCTACTGTGCTTTTCAGGTCCAGGGGGTTTATGCCCTCGGGACCGCCCGTGGGTATCACGATAAGCTCGATCCCCTGCAATGCCCTTGCGTACTCGAGGCCCACGTAGGTCTTGGCACCCTGTACCGCGAGGGCCTGGTTGATCCTTCCCTTGCCCTCGGCCTCGGCCTCCATGATGAGCTTGTCGCCCATGGCCTTTTTCTCGGTCATGTACTTGTCCGCCCGGGCGTCTATCCTCCTCACCTCCGCGGTGCCTCTTGCCCGCTCGGCCTCGGCCGCGGCGTTGGCTTCCGCGACCAGGCTCTGCCACTCGGCCTTTGCTTCCGCGGTTCTCTTCAGGGCCTCCTCCATCTCCACCCTCTCGTCGGCAATGACCTTGCTGATAATGGATGCCTCGATATTGTCGCGGAACTTGAAGTCCCGGATGAGCACCTCGAATATCTGCACCCCCCGGGGCCCGAACTCGCGGTTCATCTCTTTCTTGGCCTCCTCCACCAGGACTTTCTTGCTGCGGCTGTAGAACTCAAAGGCCGTCTCTATCTGCCCGAGCCCGGCTTGCAGTATCTGCGGACACCTGATCTTTATGCCCTGCTCCAGTATGTCCGTGTTGTCCGAGTAGTGCTTTCTGAGTTCGGTGGCCATCTGTTTCTTTACGTGGTAGAGGATGGTGACGTCCACGTCTATCTCGTCCTGGTCCTTTGCCGTGCGCACCTTGAGCGGGGGCAGGTGGGGGCTGGATACGTCCTCGTATGACCTTGCCATCTCCATCCTCTGCAGCCTGGAGTCGTAGCGGTTGAACTGGTGCAGGTAGGGTATGATGATGTTGTAGCCGGGGTTTAGTATGGCCACATCACCCTTCTTCACCAGCCCGGGCAGGGACAGGTTCCAGTAACGGAGCCCCACCTCCCAGGGCTCGACCCTTTTCAGGTTGAGGCCAAGGAGGACGACCGCCGCGGCGAGCAGTACAAAAAACAGTATGATATACCTGGCGCACCCGCCGCTCGCGGCTTTTGTCTCGCCTTGCTCTGCCATTTCACTCTCCTTGTTCTGATCTCTCAATCCTTATTTCCCATTAAAGGCTTGAAAAGCTCTATGGGCATGGGGAATATGGTTGTGGAGTTGTTCTCCGCGGCGATGTCGGTGAGCGTCTGCATGAACCTGAGCTGCAGGGCCATGGGTGACTTGGCCATCACGGTGGCTGCCTGCATGAGCTTCTCCGCGGCCTGCAGCTCTCCCTGGGCGTGTATGACCTTGGCCCGGCGCTCGCGCTCGGCCTCTGCCTGCCTGGCCATGGCCCGCTGCATCTCTGATGGCAGGTCCACGTGCTTTATCTCCACGTTGCTGACCTTTATTCCCCATGGATCGGTGTGGGTGTCAATTATCTCCTGCAGGTACTGGTTGATCTTCTCCCTCTGGGTGAGGATGGCGTCCAGGTCCGAGGTGCCCATCACCGCCCGCAGGGTGGTCTGGGCGAGCTGGCTGGTGGCGTAGAGGTAGTTCTCCACCTGGATGATGGCCTTTAGCGGGTCCACCGGGCGGAAGTACACTACCGCGTTCACCTTCAGTGTCACGTTGTCCGAGGTGATGATGTCCTGGGGGGGCACGTCCATGACCACGGTGCGCAGGTCCACCCTCTGCAGCCGGTCAACCATGGGTATGAGTATGATCAGCCCGGGTCCCTTGGGGCGGCTCAGCACCCTGCCCAGCCTGAAGACCACGCCCCGCTCGTACTCGGGCAGGATGCGTATCATCATGGCCAGGAGAACCATTGCCGCGAAGATCAGAAGTCCTATGAAAGCCATTGCGCCCATGTCAATCCTCCTTTATCGTGCGTGTTTGTATCCGCCACCTTTTATTTATGTGTCAGCCTGGCCCGGTTGTCCGGCGCCGGATGTTTCCTGCTTCGCCTTTTCCACCTTGCACACCAAGCTGTCCACAGACTTTACCACGACTTTCTCGCCCTTGGCAATGGGGGAGTCCGAGACCGCTTTCCAGTACTCGCCGTGCATGAATATTTTGCCGCCCTCGGGATCAATGTCAGTGGCCGCGGTCGTCTTCACCCCGGCTAGCTCCTCGTGTCCGGTCATGACCTTGGCGCGGTGGGCCCGGAGCACCGCGCCCCCGAAGATCAGTATCACCACCACCACGAAAGTAACTATCGCTCCTATCACGTACCACGACGGTGTCACGTTGGTCGCCTCCTCGGTATTGAACAGCATCAAGGACCCCACCACGAAGCTTATGATGCCGGCTATGCTCAAGGCCCCGTAGCTGGTGATAAAGACCTCGGCCACCAGGAACACGAAGGCCAGGAATATGAGCAGCAGCGCGATGTAGTTTATGTCCAGGGAAGGGGCCAGCAGGGCCACCAGTATGCAACCCGCGCCGATGACCGCGGGGAATATCATGCCCGGGTTCTTGAACTCGATGGCTATACCCAGACCACCCAGCAGAAGCAGCACCAGTATGACGTTGGGGTTGTTGATTATGTGCTGGAGCTTCTGGGGCGTGGTCATGGTAAGCTCGGTCACCTGTGCATCCATGGTGTCGAGCATTATCGTGTCCCCGCCCTTCATGGTCACCACCCTCTGGTGAAGGAACTCGTTTGTGAGCTCATCCAGGTCGCCCACGACCCCGTCCACCACGTTCTTCTCCACCGCGTCTTTGGCGGTAATGGATGAGCTCTCGGTAACCGCCTTCTCGGCCCAGTCGGCGTTCCTGTTCCTGACCTCGGCTATTGACCTCACCCAGCCGGCGGTGTCCTTGGTGGCCTTCTCCATCATCACGTCTTCCTCGGGCACGGGCTCGTACTTGACCCCGAAGGGCATCATCACCGGGTGGGCCGCGCCTATGTTGGTGCCGGGCGCCATCACCGCCACGTGTCCGGCAATGGTGATCATCATGCCTGCGGAGGTTGCCGAGGCCCCCCTGGGAGAGACGTAGACCACCACTGGCACGTCCGCGTCCAGGAATTCCTGGACGATCTCCTTGGTTGTCTTCAGCATGCCCCCGGGTGTATTGAGCTCGATGATGAGAGCCTGGGAGCCGGCCTTCTCCGCGGTATCTATGGAGGTGCTCACGAACCCTCCCACGCCCGGGTCAATGATCCCGGAGATGCTGATATGGTGCACTGACTGGCCTGATGCACGACCGGCAACGAGTGCCGCAAGAAAAAACAGGACCGCGACCATACAAGCCCTTTTCATTCAGCTCCTCCCGGAACCTTCCACCGGTATTCCGAGCCTCTCCATCACTTTCTTTATGTCCTCCCACACCTCGCGCTTGGACTTGGGGTTGTAGATGAGATACGCGGGATGATATGTGGGCATGACCGGCACCCCTTTGAACTCGTGCCACTGTCCCCGCAGCCTGGTTATGGGAATCTCGGCGCCGGTGAGGAAATGCGCCGCCACCTTGCCGAGAGCCACTATCACCTTGGGCCTTATGGCCTCCACCTGCGCTATCAGATAAGGGGAGCAGGCCTCGATCTCCTCCCGGGCGGGGTCGCGGTTGTCGGGCGGCCTGCATTTCACCACGTTGGTTATGTACACCTCGCTGCGCTTCATCCTCATGCCCTTCTCGATGATGTCGGTCAACAGCTTGCCCGCGGCCCCCACAAAGGGAATGCCCTGGGCGTCCTCGTCCGCGCCGGGGGCCTCTCCCACGAACATGACCCTGGCGTAGGGGTCCCCGTCGCCGAACACGATATTGGTCCTGCCCTTGCAAAGGCCGCACCTTTCGCAGTCCGCAAGCTCCTCCTTGATCTCGCGCAGGGCCTGGGCAGGGTTCTTCCTCTTCCTGCCGGTCTTTTCGGACGCGGACCGGCGGGCCTTTTGCAGATGCGCCCGGTCAATGCCATAAAGGCCGTGGCCGGAAAGGTAGTCGAGCTGCTCTCTCATGGCCCTTGCAAGCTCCGCGGCGCGTTGCGAGATTATTTTTACTCTGTCGGCTTCACCCATGAAAATACAGCTCCTAAAAAAATCGAGATGCCGCTTGAAACCAAAGGTTTTTAGAGTTATAGTCTAACCGCAGTAGCCGGCAAGATTCAAGCTTTTTTCGCCTCCGGTCCGGCCGGTCCGCTTTTTTAGGCTCCAGTTCATGCTACAATCTTTATAAGAAGGTAAGTAAGAAAAAAATGATTTCCAGGCTTTTAAAGACGGTTTTTTGGACGGGGTGGATACTCGCGGCCATCCTGATCTGGTCAAAGCCCGCCCTTGCCTGGGGCGGCGGCGCTCACATAGACGCCTCCCTCTTCCTGCTGGAGAACCTGGTCCTTCTGGCTCCTTTTGCCCGCAGGATCATATCATCTCACCCCCTGGCTTTTATCTACGGCTCCATTGTCCCGGACGTGGTGGTGGGCAAGAGGTACATGCGCTCCGCGGAGAGCAACCACACCTGGGAGACGGGCTTCAACATCCTCGAGTCTGCGAGAAGCCGTCGGGAGGAGTCTTTTGCCATGGGCTACCTTTCACACCTTGCAGCGGACACGGTCGCTCACAACCAGTTCATACCCGACCGGCTGCTGGGCCAGTTCGCAAGGCGCCGGCGGGGTCACTCCACCCAGGAGCTGTTCTTCGACGCCGCGCTCGAAGACAACGTGTGGAAAGTGGCAAAGAGGCTGGAGCTCTCCTCTTTCAAGGAGTGCGACCTTCTTCTGAACCGTCACATAATAAAGACTCCCCTTCCGCAGGCCATGAACTGGAGGTTATTCAGGAGCAGCATGCTGGTTTTGAAGATGGGAGCGTGGGAGAGGTTCATAAGACTTGTCCGTGTGCTTTACAAGCACGAGCTTGACAGCTTCACCGCGGCCCCCTACTTGACCAGCATCCGCAAGGCGGTCTTTGAATTCGTGAACGACCCGCATTCCGCTCCCTGCCTTGACCACTGTCCCCGTGGGGGCGAGGTGCTGGAGCAGGCCGAGACCCTGAAGGCGGCCATGAAGATGATGAAAAAGAAGGCCCTGCTGCCGCCCGAGAAGTACCACTCCCTGGTCTACACCTTCCAGCAGTGGCGGCAGGAAGCTGTCATCCTGCGGGAAAAGGTCTCGACTTGACCTGTATTGCTCCGCCCTTCACCCGGAAGTAGTATCATGAGATACTATGGGTGCAAAACCCATGCGAAAAGCCGTAAAAGCTTCCGGGCTCACGCGCCGGAGGAAGGTTCTATACACCCTTGCCGTGCTCGCGCTTGCCGCTCTTGTGATCGAGTCCTGTTTATATGTCCTGGGCCTTTTCCCGCCGGACAGTCCTTTTGCCTTGTCCGTTGACGAGCACGGCAGGCAGGTTGTGGCCTACAACTGGAATAGAATCCAGCCGGCCTTCCACCCCCAAAAGCCCCCGGGCAGGAAAAGGATCGTGATAGCCGGGGGAAGCACGGCCATGGGCTTTCCCTTCCACCCCCGCTCGAGCTTTGCAAAAAGGCTCGAGGCCATGCTCTCCCGCTCTCTTTCCGGCGCGGACATCGAGGTCATAAACCTTGCCAGGGAGGGCATGAGCAGCCGTGACGTGAAGCTGGTGCTGGAGCGGGCAATGGAGTACCAGCCTGACCTGGCCCTTGTCTACACTGGTCACAACGAGTTCATCTCCCTCCCCTCCCCTCCCCTGCCGTATTCTTTTCTGAATGTACTGGAAAGCTTCAGGCTGGGCCGGGCCCTGGCCCGGGGGATCAAGGTCCTGGCCGGCGCCGGGGCCCTGGCGGTGATGAAGGCATGGGAGAGGGACCCGGACGCGCCGGTCGAGCTCCCGGCCCCCGAGCGGGTGTCCGGGGATGATTACCAGAGGGTGGTCCGCGATTTCGTCTCCAGCCTGGAGGGTATAATAGCTACTTGCAGGTCGAACAACGTACAGACGGTGCTGTGCACAGCCGCCTCCAACCTGGCCGGGTGGCCGCCGGAGCAGCGGGCCGCCCCCCCGGGCATGAGCCAGAAGAAACTGCAGTTTGTCCGGGAAAAGCTTGAAAAGGCTGAGGGGCTTTTAAACAAAGGCTCACTCTCAGAGGCCATGGAGCTTACAAAGTCAGCCCGGCAGGAGGCCCCTGGTTATGCCCCGGTTTTTTTCATGCGGGCAATGATAAAGGCTGAAGCCGGGAAAAATGGCGATAAAGAGTTAAAAAAAGACGCTCTTTGGGACTTTAAAAAGGCCCTGGCCCTGGAGGCAAAGACAGTGGTCACGCACCGGGCTCCCCCGGACATAAACGCCGTGGTCCGCGAGACTGCGCGCAGCAAGGGTGCATGGCTCATGGACACTGTCTTGCTGTTCGAGAGGAACTCGCGGCCCCCTGGGTTCGAGTGGTTCATGGACCACTGCCACCCGGGCCTGGAAGGCCAGCAAATAATAGCTCACGCATTGTACGAGCTGCTGAAGGAAAAAGGGTGGCCCAGGCCCGGAGATGAATGGAAGGAGGCCCGGGAATGGGATGAACAGGCTTTCAGGAACGCGCAGGGAATTGACCGCGAGTTCCTTCACAAGGTGCATCTCAGAACGGGGATATTCCTGGGCCTGCAAAAGGAGTTGCCGGAAAAGTCCCGGGCAACCATGAACACCCTGGAAAAGGCGCGCGAGAACGACCCGCACGATCCCCTGCCCCAAATGGTGCAGGCAGCGGTGGCCCTGCATCACCAAGATGCCGGCAAGGCCGGGAACATTCTATCCGCCCTTTACAAAAGCGACGCTGACAAGGCGGCAAAGGCCATGGACCGGTACTTTACAAGCGCCCTGGACCTGCGCCAGGGCGTGTTCATGATGAGGCCGGGGGAGCCGGGCGCGCCGCCCTTGCGGGGCCTCATGAAGAGCGGTCTGTTCAAGGGCGGGGAGGCGGGTGCAGGGTCTTCCGGGGCCGGCCCGGGCCTGGAGCGCTACAGCGTTTTCCTGGACCTTGAGAGCGGGGGCGAGGACATAAGCGACTTTTTGAGTGAAAGGCTGGATGAGCTTTCGAGGAGTGGGGCAGGGGAGAGGAGAGAGCTTTTTGATGCCCAAAAGGGTGTGCTCATGGATGCAGGTCCCGGGGCGAGACTGGAGGAGGTTTCCGAGGCGGGGACCTACAACATAGAAGGTGCAGGAGCTTTTTTATCTTCGGGCAGGCTGGAGCTCGATCCTCTGGCGTACCTGGAACTGAGGATTCGCTGTGAGAGGACCGGGTCCGAGGCCGGCCCGGTGAGGGTCACCTGGAACTACACACCTTGGCGGAGAGGGGATATCAAGAGCGCGGGAGCAGAGGTGAAATGCGGGGGCGGAGAGGCTTTCACGTTGCATCTTGCCGGCATGCCTCGCTGGGTGATCGGGTCCAGGGTGTTTGAGATAAGGGCATATCCTGGCCTTTACAGGGGGTCATTTGAGCTGTACTGGTTTGAGCTGGAATGAGTTAGGCAAGCCATTGGCAAGGAGGTTTAAAAGGTGCCGCGTGTATTTAAAAATGTTTCAGAGTTAAAGGACCTTGCGGGCAATGAGGTCGGGGTGAGCGACTGGCGCGAGGTGACCCAGGAGCAGGTTGACCTTTTCGCCAAGGCCACCGGGGACCACCAGTGGATACACACTGACCCGGAGCGCGCGAAAAGCGAGTCCCCCTACGGCCGCACCATAGCCCACGGCTACTTCACCCTGAGCCTTGCGCCCATGCTCCGGGCCGAGGTGGTGGATATAAAGAACAAGAAGATGACCATCAACTACGGCATGGACAGATTAAGGTTCCCGGCGCCCCTGCCGGTTGGCGGGAAGGTGCGGCTCCGGGTCAGGCTCGACTCGACCGAGGACATCGAGGGCGGGATAAAGACCTTCTGGACCATGACCTTCGAGGTCGCGGGCCAACAAAAGCCGGCATGCGTGGCACGGGCAATATACCTTTACATGGAGTAGGTCCGTGCAACGCTGAACCTAGAACTGGTACTTCCTCATCCTCACGTTCAGGATGAGCGACACCGCAATCATGAAGGTGAACAGGTTGGAGCCGCCGTAGGACATGAATGGCAGTGGCACCCCTATCACCGGGAACAGGCCCGAGACCATGGAGATGTTTATGCAGATGTGCCAGAAGAGCAGCGCGCTCGAGCCCACTGCCAGCATCTCCCCCAGCCGGTCCTTGGCCTCCCGGGAGACAAGAAGCCCCTTCATAATCACGGTCATGTATAGCAGGATCACACCCACCACCCAGAAAAAGCCCCATTCCTCGGCCCACACGCTGAAGACAAAGTCCGTGTGCTGCTCGGGCAAAAACCTTAGCATGTGCACGTTGCCCTGCTTGTACCCCTTGCCCAAAAGCCCTCCCGAGCCGATGGCTATCTTGGACTGGAGCGCGTTATACCCCGCGCCAAGGGGGTCCTTCTCCGGATGTGCGAACACCTCGATTCGCTGCCGGTGGTGGGGCTTTAAATGCCCCCTCCACAAGGGGTATGAGAGGACAAAAACCATAACCAGCAGGGCGCCCGCGATCAGGACACTCCTGCTGATGCCGGCAAAGAGCAGCATTGTGCCTGAAAGCAGGACCATGATAAGCGCGGTGCCGAAGTCCGGCTCCATGATCACGCTGGCCACGGGCAGGGCGATAAGCAGACCCGGCAGCAAGAGCTGGCGAAAGCCCCCTTTCTTGTCCGGCGCCTGCCCCTGATATATCCTGGCGATGACCATGATCAGGGCTATCTTGGTGAACTCGGAGGGCTGGAGCCGGGCCAGGCCGAGGTCGTACCAGCTCTTCGAGCCCGAGACCTCGCGGCCCAGGAAATGTATCCCCAAAAGCAGGCCCAGCGCGCATACGTAGACCAGGGGAGCAAGCCGTTCGTAGCGCTTGTAGTCAATGAATAGCACCGCGGCCGCCACAGGCAGGCTTAAAAGGAACCAGATGAGCTGTGTCTTCCAAAGCTCCGAGCTGGTGGCCGCGCTGCCCAGGTTAATGATGCCCAGAACGTTCAAGATGACCACCAGTCCGAACAGCACAAGGTCGAAGTTGGATATGGACCTGCGGTCAATCTGGAAGAAGCTCATTTGTTAAAAGGTATCACGGGGCCGCGGGATTTTAAAGCCCCGGCCGGGCCCGGTGAGCACCATGTAATCTCTGTGTATGACCTCCTGGTATAGCATCTCCCCCAGAATTGAGGGAATCTCCGATGTCTTTCTTCCCTTGATTCTTTTCACGTCCCCGGAGGAGTAGTTTGAAAGTCCCCTTGCTATCTCGCGGCCGTCTTCGTCCACCACCTTTACCACCCCTCCCTTTTCGAACCTTCCGCTTACGTTTTTTATCCCGGAGGGGAGCAGGCTTTTGCCCCGGTCCCTCACCGCTCTCTTCGCTCCCTGGTCCACGATGATCTCGCCCGAGGTCTTGCCGGCAAAAGCCATCCAGAACTGCCTGTCCCGCATGGGCCTGCCCTCGGGCACGAACAGGGTGCCTGTCTCCTCACCCGCCATGATGCGGCCCACGATCCCGGGGGTCTTGGCGTTTGCTATGACCGTGGGCACTCCCCGGCGGGCCGCGGTGCGCGCGGCCTCGATCTTCATCTGCATGCCCCCGGAGCCCACCCCGCTGTAGCTGGGCCCCGCGCATGCATAAAGCCCGGCATCGCCTTCCTTTACCATATGCACGATGGGCGCATCGGGACGCTCGCCCGGGTCCTCCGAGCACAGCCCGTCAATGTCGGTCAGCAGAATGAGCGCGTCCGCGTGCACCAGCGCGGTGATCAGGGTGGCTATGTGGTCGTTGTCGCCGTATCTGATCTCCTCAACAGCCACGGTGTCGTTCTCGTTTATCACCGGCACCACCTCCATGCCCAGAAGCTCCATCAGGGTGTTGCCCGAGTTCAGGTACCTGGTGCGGTCCTCCAGGTCCTGGGCGGTGACAAGAATCTGTCCGGTCTTTATGCCATGCCTGGCCAGCGCCCTGGCCCACTCGGCCATGAGGATGTTCTGGCCCACCGCGGCCGCGGCCTGCTTCTGGGGCATGGTCAGGCCCCCGGCCTCCATTCCCAGCTTGAGCCTGCCGGCGAGTATTGACCCCGAGCTCACCAGGGCCACCCTGCGCCCCTCCTCCCTGAGAGATGCCACGTCGTCCGCAACCGAGCGGAACACCTTCTTGTCCAGGTTGCCGCGGCGGTTCACCAGGGCCCTGCTGCCGATCTTTATCACCACCATCCTGGCCGAGAAGAGCTTTTTCTTTGCTTGTTTGTCAGGGCTCATGGCTCCCACCTCTCCATTACCTCTTGTTCGCGCTCTGGTCCAGAGACGCTGATAAGCTTCCGGGCGGTAAGCTTTACAAGACCATCCACCCCGTAACCGCTGAGCGCGGAAACTATCAGGGCCTCCCTTCCGGACCCCTCGATCTCATTCCTTATCGGCTCGATGTCCGCCGGGCTCGCGGCCAGGTCGGCCTTTGTTATCACCACTATCTGCGGCCGCTCTCCCAGACCGGGATCAAAAGAGTCGAGCTCCTTGTCAATGGTCCCCAGGTCCCCTATGGGGTCCAGACTCTGGCAGTCAACCAGGTGGAGTATCAGCCTGGTCCTCTGCACGTGTTTCAAAAACTCGATGCCCAGGCCCAGACCCTGGCTGGCGCCCTTTATCAGGCCCGGCAGGTCAGCCACCACGAAGTCCATGCCATCGGCAGAGCGCACCACGCCCAGGGCCGGCGCCAGGGTGGTGAAGGGGTAGTCAGCTATCTTTGGCCTGGCACCCGAGATGCGCGATATTAGGGTGGACTTGCCCGCGTTCGGCAGCCCCACCAGTCCCACGTCCGCGATCAGCTTGAGTTCAAGCTTGAGCCGCTTCTCCTCGCCCCTCTCGCCGGGCTCGGCCCGCCTGGGCGCACGGTCTGTGGAGCTCTTGAAGGAGGCGTTGCCCCTTCCGCCCCGGCCTCCCCTGGCCGCCACGAACCTCTGGCCCGGCTCCACCAGGTCAGCTTCCATCTTGCCCGTTCCCTCGTCGAACACCTGGGTGCCGCAGGGCACCCTCACCACCATGGGCCCCGCGCTCCTTCCGTTCTTGTCGGCGCCCTTGCCGTGCTCTCCCCGATGGGCCTTGAACACCGGCCGGTGCTTGAAGTCCAGCAGGGTGCTCATGGACCCGTCAGCCTCGAACACCACGTCGCCGCCCCTGCCCCCGTTGCCCCCGTCAGGCCCGCCCCGGGGCACGTACTTCTCGCGCCGGAAGCTCACGCACCCGTTGCCCCCGTCGCCGGCCTTTACCAATATAGAAGCTTCATCAATGAACTTCATGCAGCCCACGCGGTCCCCGGCTCAGGGAACCCATGTTTTGTTACTTGAAAAATCGCCAACATACGGCCCACGCTAGAACTATTATAGTTAAAACATCCAATTCTTTGAAGGCGGCTGACCATCGGGGCCGGAGCGCAATATTCGAGGCACTCCTCGATTTACCCCGTGGCCCGCACCACTACCACTTCCTGTTTCCCAGCTTCACCGCCCTGGTGTCCGGCGGCCTCAGTCCCAGCTTGCGTGCGAAGGTGGACACGGTCTCTCCGTTCAGTAGCTCCTCCACCGCCTCTGCATACTCCTCGGCAAGGTATCTCTGCCACACACGGGGGTGCTTTCTCTTGTGCCTCATTGAGGCCCGCCTGAGTATGTGCGCTCCGTTCCATCCCATCTTGAAGAGCTTGAACACCTCGCGCACCTCGGGTGGTATGTCCATGCGTGCCAGGTAAGTCCCGTACTCCCTGAAGAACTTGTCCAGGTAGCTGCGTGCGTTTATGGGCCTGTTGTTCCAGTACAGCGTGGCCCGGGGCCCCTTTTTGCCGGCTGAAAGCCTTGCTTTCAGGTGCCGGTCCATGTCGTTTCTGTTGGCTGCCGGCCGCCTTGACAGCCATGCCATGGTCACAGCCTTTACAACCACCAGCCCCGCGGTCATGTACTCGGGCAGGTTGGCGTCGCAGGGCCTTATCTCCAGGGTGGGGGTGCGCTTTTTGCGTGAGAGGTTGAAAGTCAGCTCCTCCCGGTACTCGCGGTCAAGCTCGCCCGGCGCCAAAGGGTAGAAGTACTTGTTGCCGGCGTACACCAGTCGGTTGGAGTCATAACCGGTGATCCTCTGCTTGTACACCGGCGAGTTGGCCAGCAGGGCTATCAGGAAGGGCACGTGCGCGTGCAGGCGGATTGCCAGCCGCCTGGCCTGCTCGTACTCGATGCCGTCGTTTCCCAGCCCCACGTGGAAGTGTGTGGCCGCGAACCTGTCCCGCCATGTTCCCGTGAAGAAGAGGGCGTACTCGCGGCTGGCCGGCCACCGGTCAAAGCGGAAGTTTACCATGGACTTCCTGAGCCCGGCCTTTATGCCGAACAGGGCCTCGCGCAGCGACCGGAAGGGACGGGAGGCGTACTCGATGCCTATGCTCCGGTCGCGGTGGTAGCTCTCACCCCGCTCGATCACCCCTTTGCGTGGCAGCATGAAGTAACGTCCTATGTGCATGTCGTCCAGGGTGATGGTGTAGGTCTCGACCTCCGCTCCCACGGTCACGTCGGCTGGGCTGTAAATGGAAGGACTCATCATGGCCGCCTTGAATGCTAAAACTTTATACCAGCATCAATACCTTGTCAGCGGCCGGAAGTCAATAAAAAATTTGTGAAAATTTACAGGGCCGGGCCGATGAGCCCGAACTTTATCCTCCTCTTGTCGTGGTCCACTGACTCGGCCCATACCCTCACCCGGTCGCCCAGCCGGAAGGTCTCCCCCCTGGTCTTGAGGTTCACAGCCATCCTGCGCTCATCGAACTCTGCCTCATCATCCAAGTCCTCCACCGGTATGAGGCCCTCCACCATGGCCTCATCAAGCTCCACGAACAAGCCGAAGGGGGTCACTCCGCTTATGGTCCCCTCGAACTCGTTTCCCAGCCGGCTCTTAATCCACAGCACCGCGCACAGGTCCACCATCTCGCGCTCGGCAGCTTCCGCTGCCCGCTCCCTCTCGGAGCAGTGGGAGGCCGCCGCGGGCAGGTGCTGCGGCGCCGGCCTTTGCGTGCCGGGCGGGACGTGCTCGGAGCCGGGCAGTTCTTCTCCCATGGCCAGCTTGAGCAGCCGGTGCACCACCAGGTCCGGGTACCTCCGGATGGGAGAGGTGAAGTGTGTGTACCTTTGCGAGGCCAGGCCGAAGTGCTCCTCAAGACGCGCGCTGTACCGGGCCTGCATCATCGAGCGCAGGCACAGCATCTTAACCATGCGCTCGAACCTGTGGCCTTTTGACCTGTTGATCACGCGCTGGAAGTCGCGCGGCCTTACCCGCTCGGGCTGCGAGTCCTTTGAGAAGAGCCGGAACCCCAGGGGGGCCAGCATCTCGGCCAGGGCCAGGGCCGCGGCCGGCTCGGGCGGCTCGTGTATGCGATAGACCATGGGCTGGTCACGGTCGGTCATGTACGCGGCCACGCTCTCGTTGGCCGCCAGCATGAACTCCTCCACAAGCTGGTGGCTCCAGGTCTGCTCGCGCCTTTTTATGTCGAGCACCTCGCCTTCATGGTCCAGCACCACCTCGGGCTCGGGCACGTCAAGGTCTATGGCCCCCCTTCGCATGCGCTTCTGCCGTAGCAGGGAAGCGAGCTCCTTCATTTTTTCGATGTGCGGCCAGACCTCCTCGAACTCTTGTCGCACCGCGGGGTCGTCTTCCATGAGCTCCACCTGGTCATAGGTGAGCCTGTGGTCGCTCTTAATGATTGCGGGGTACATGCGGGTGCGGGCCCTTTTGCCTTTGTGGTCGAAGTCCATCTCTACGGTCATGGCCAGCCTGTCCACACGCGGCTTCAGGGAGCAGATACCCGAGGACAGCTCGGGCGGGAGCATGGGCACCGCCCGGTCGGGCAGGTACACGCTTGTGCCCCTGTCGTACGCCTCCAGGTCGAGATCGGACCCTGGGGGAACGTAGTGGCTCACGTCGGCGATGGACACCCACAACCTGTAGCCCTTTTCGGTCTTTTGTATGGAGAGGGCGTCGTCAAAGTCCCGGGCACTTTCCGGGTCAATGGTGACGGTGAAGAGCTCCCGCAGGTCCTCCCTTCCCTCGCGGTCCGATGGGGCCGCCTTTTTGGGCGCCTTCAATGCTTCTTCGTATGCGCCGGGAGGGAACTCCTCGAAGAAGCCGTGGGCGCGCAGGGATATCCTGGACTCGATGCCGGGCGAGTGGTGGATCCCCAGCACCTCGATCACCTTGCCGAACACGCCGCCTTTGCCCCTCTTTACAACCTCGGCCACCACTATCTGCCCCGGCTCCGCTCCCCTCTCGTCCCCCCGCCTGATCCTGACCCAGGCACAGAAGCGGGGGTCGCGCGGCACAACTATACTGCCGCTGAAGTGCCCGATCACCGGCGTGCGGCAGGGCTCGATGATGCGCCGTATCTTTCCCCGCGGCTTTTCATCAGAGGACCCGGAGTACACGTCAGCCTCCACCCGGTCGCCGTGGAGGGCCCCCTTCATGTAAGGCGCGGGTATGAACACGTCCGGCTCGCCCTTCTTTTCAGGCTTTAGGAAGCCGAAGCCCCGGGCGTTGCCGTCGAGCTCTCCGGTGAGCCTCTTCTCGACCGACTTCCTGGAAGCGCCCTTTTGGGGGCGGCCATTTTTGCGGCCCCCGGTGCCGGCCGGACTCTTTTTCTTGTAAGATTTTGACTTCGCGCTCTTGCCGGGCAGAGATTTTGACTTTTTCTGCTTCCTGCTTTTTGGAGGCCCTGCCTTCTTGCGGTCTCTTTTTCTATCTTTAATCATTTTCCTGCCTGCTGTCGTCCGGAATCGCACACCGCCATGAGCCACGGATAAACAAGGGTCACTGATACTTTAGTATCAAACACCTGGGCCAGCTCATTTTTAACTAGACTTTTGGTGAACCGGACCACGTGGTCCGGGTGCTCTCCCAGCCTTTTCCAGTTCTTGCCGATCATGAAGTTGGTGGCCTGGTACCAGGGACACGCTGGTACGGTGAAGATGCATGGGCCGATCGAGACCCGGGCGGCCTCCTCGATGACCCGGTGGAAGTCGGGCATGTGCTCCAGCACCTCGATGCATATGAGCGCGTCAAATGATCGGTCTGCAAGGGGCAGGTCCCTGCCGTCGGCGCAGATGTACTTGTACCCCGGGTTGATCGCGCGCGCCACTTCCAGGACCTCCGCGTCCGGCTCCACGCCTGTGATGCTTCTTGCGGGGAATTGAAAAGAGAGGAAGTGGTCCACGAAGCCCTCGCCGCAGCCGAGGTCGAGGAGGGCTTTCCACTCGAAGCCCGCAAGCTCGAGGGAAAGTCTTTGCAGGAACCGGTTTATGATGACCTGCCTGAGGGGGTTTTTGGGGAAGTACTTTGATCGGGTCTCGGGCCGGACCTTTTTGGCCAGGTCTCCGGCGATCTCCGTCCAGTTTATGCTTGGGCCTTGTGGCATGTTACGCTCTCAGCCTTCTCTTCATTATCTCGCAGACCAGCCCGGGCCGGGAGAGGAACACGGAGTAGCGGGAGAAGAACCTTATGGGGTGTCGCAGCAGAAGCCCCAGGTTGTAGCGCCAGAACCAGCGGCTGCGGAGCCGGTGCAGCTCTTGCCTCTTCCACTCGGGGGTGTCGAATCGTGCCTCGAAGTAGTCAACCTCCTCGGCCACATCGTCCAGGCCCACGTACCCCTTTTCCAGGCACTCGTCGAACAGCGGCGTGCCCGGCAGGGGGTTGAAGATAAACGTCGAGATGCGGTCCAGGTCCAGCCTCCTGGAGAAATCGAGGGTATGCTTTATCTGCTCCCTGGTCTCCCCCGGGAAGCCGATTATAAAGAACCCGTATGAGCCGAACCCCTTTTTCCTGATCCTCTTCGCCGCCTCCTCGACCTGGTCGAGCCTGGTGGGCTTCTTGATGATGTCCCTGAGCACCTCCTGGTCACCGCTCTCCACCGCCAGGGTGAGCTCGTAACCCCCACTCCTCTTCATGAGCTCCAGCATCTCCTCGTCCAGGCTCACCACGTGGATGCCGTTGGGCGTGTTCCAGGTCACGTCAATCCCGAGCTCGATCATACCCCTGAATATGGTCTTTGCCCGGTCCATGTCCACGGTGAGGTTGTCGTCGAAGAACTTGAACTCGCGTATGCCCATGTCATTGTAGAGGCGCTCCATCTCGCGGAGCACGTTCCCGGGCGAGCGCTTTCTGTAGCGGTTCCCCCAGAACCTGGTGGAGGAGCAGAAGGTGCAGCGGTAGGGGCACCCGCGCGAGGTTATCAGGTTCATGAAGGGCCTTCGCTTGTACACCAGCCCCATGGGCTCACTGATCCTGTGGTAGAGTTCGAGCGGGAACAGGTCCCTTGCCGGGAAGGGTATGCCGTCAATGTCCTGGTGCGGCGGCCTCGCCTGGTTCATCACGACCTCGCCGTCCCTGCGCCACATGAGGCCGGCCACGTCCCCGGGTCCCTCGCGGTCCCTGGAGGCCTTTACCAGCTCGAGCATGGTGAACTCTCCCTCGCCCGTAGCTATCATGTCGAGCTCGGGGCATTTTTTCATGCACAGCTCGGGCAGGAAGGTAGGGTGCGTGCCCCCGGTCACGGTTACGGTCCCGGGGTCCAGGTGCTTGGCCCTCTTCACGATCTCGGCCACGTTCCTGAACTGGCTGGAGAATATGCAGGAGACGCCCACCAGGTCGGGCTTGAACCTTCGTATCCTCTCCTCGATCTTGTCAAATGGGAGTCCGTATCTAAAGAGCTTCTCCCCTGCCCGCTCCTCGTGATGGTACCCCTCGGCCGCGGCGTCCAGCACCTCGATGTCAGCGTGGCCCCTGAGCACCGCGGCCACGTAAGCCAGCCCCAAAGGCAGGTGCGACTGCTTCATGCTCTGGGGCGAGAAGCTGACCGGAGGGTATATGAGCATCACCCGCTCAACCGGACGCATGGCCCCTCCCTGCAAAGAGCTCTCTCCCCCACCTTGCAATGAACTCGAAAAAATGCGCGGCCACGTAAAAGGGCCTTTTAAAGATCACCCCGCCGTAGTTCTTGATAAAGCGCAGAGGGTGGCGCAAAAGCGCGGAGAACATGAAGCCAAGGTAAAAGACGCCGGTAAGACGCTCGACCTGCTCCGCGGTCCACTCGCCGGTGTTGAAGTGCCCCTTGTTGAAGTCTATGGAGGTGAAGTCAAGGGCCGGGGGAAGGTGTCCCTGCTCGATGCCCTTTTCGTACAGCTCGGTGCCGGGCAGTGGGGAGGCGATGAAGAAGTAGGCCCCGTCCAGGTCCAGGTCCCTGGCCAGCCTGTAGGTGTCCTTCATCTCCTCCTTGGTCTCGCCCGGAAAGCCGGAGATGAAAAAGGCGTGCACCTGTATGGAGAGCCGCTTCATCTCCGCCACCAGCGGCCGGACCTTCTCGAGGTTCAGCGGCTTCTTAATCACCCTGGAGAGCACCCGCTGGTTCCCGGACTCGATGGCCAGGGTCACGCTGTAGCAGCCCGCGTCCCTCATGAGCCCGAGCAGGTCATTGTCCAGGCGCCACAGCGCTATACCGTTCGGCATGCACCAGTCGAGCTCCAGCCCCCGCTCCATCATGCCTTTGAATATGGCCGATGCCCGCTCGCGGTCGAATATGAGGTTGTCGTCAATGAACTGGAGCTCGCGCACCCCGTAACTCTCCTTCAGGTGCTCCATCTCCGAGAGCACTCTATCCGGGGACTGTCCTCGGAAGCCGTGCCCCCAGAACCTTGCCGATGAGCAGAAGGTGCAGTGCGCCGGGCACCCGCGCGAGGTCTGTATGGACGTGTTTCGCTTTCTCTTGTAGATGCGGGAGAAGGGCGCAGAAGCGTGGAAGTACTTTTCCATGGGCACGAGGTCCCTTGCCGGGAAGGGGAGCGGGTCGAGGTCCGCGATGGGCTCCGCGGGAGGAGTACAGCGGACTCCCCCGTCCTCCCTGTACGCCAGCCCGGGTATGTTTTCAAGTCCCTCTTCCTTGCGGCTGGCCTCGATTATACGGACAAGGGTCTGCTCGCCCTCGCCCCGCACGACCAGGTCGAGGTCCTTGCACTGGGCAAGGCACTGCTCGGAGAGGAAAGTCGGATGGGTCCCCCCGGCCACGGTGACAATGTCCGGGTCCACGGCCTTGGCCCGGACCGCGGTCTCCATGACCTCGGGCCAGTTGAAGGACGCCAGGCAGGTGATCCCCACCGCGTCCGGCCCGTACTCGCGGATGCGCTCCTCCACCTGGTCCATGGTGATGCCGTACACCTCGAAGGGGCCCGACCGCCACACGTTTTCGTATCCCTCGCACTTGGCGTCGAGAACGGAAACGTCCGCCATGTCCCGCACGTATGCAGCCAGGGACATGGGACCCAAGGGAGGCACGTTTGCCCTGAAGAACCCCTTCAAGGCCCGGTCGGGCGGGTATATGAGGAGCATGCGGCGGACGGGGCGTATCATGATTCTTTAAAGGACTGACTTCACAAGCTTGACTATCATCTCTGGATGAGCCATCGCCTGCGGTCCCCACTGCCTGAAGAACTTGTCAGGTCTTCTGAACAACGGTTTTATGTTATTTCTAAACAAGGCCCGGCGCTGCACCCTGAGAAGCTCTTGCGAAGTCATGTCGGAAAGCTTTATATTGGGGTTGAAGTAGTGGACCGCCTTCTCAAAGTCGAAGTCTTCTCTGACCAGTCCCTGGCTTATGGCCCTCTCGGCCAACGGGGTTCCCGGCAGGGGCGTGTACATGAATAAATATATCCTGTCCAGTGCCAGCTCTTCTATGAATTTTATTGTATTCATGACCTGTTGTTTTGTTTCTCCGGGCAGGCCGATTATAAAGAATCCCGAGGTCCAGATCCCGTGTCTTTTAATCCTTTGTGCCGCCCGCTTGGCTTCTGCAAGGTCCATGGGCTTGTTGATGATGTTCTTCAGCACCTCGGGGTCTCCGGACTCGATTGCCAGGGTGAGGTCGTAGCACCCGCTCTCTTTCATGAGACAAAGCATCTCGTCGTCCAGGTGGCGCACGGCTATGCCGTTGGGCGTGTTCCAGAGAAAGTCGAAACCCCGCTCGATCATCCCCCTGAACAGAGCCTTTGTACGCTCCTTGTCAAAGGTGAGGTTGTCATCCTCGAACTTCAGCTCCCGCACGTTGTATTCATCTTTCAAGACCTGCATCTCCTCCAGAATGTTCTCCGGCGAGCGCCTGCGGTAGCGTCCACCCCAGTGTATGCAAGAGGAACAGAACGTACATCTGTAGGGACAGCCGCGGCTGGTGATTATGGGCACGCAGCGCCGGCGCCTGGTTATACTCTGCATGGGTGTGTTGATCTTGAAGTACTTCTCCAGGGGGAG
The DNA here is from genome assembly GCA_964650485.1 of uncultured bacterium. Lineage (GTDB taxonomy): Bacteria > RBG-13-61-14 > RBG-13-61-14 > RBG-13-61-14 > DATKZS01 > CAZYTX01. The sequence continues at coordinate 131,695 of CAZYTX010000002.1, forward strand.
CATGTCCCTGGCGGGAAGCGGGAGCAGGTCAAGGTCTTGTACAAGCCAGCGCCCGCCGTTGACGCGAACCTCCCCGTTCTCCTTATGGGCCATGGCCCTGGTCCCTTCGAGTGACCCCCCCCCCGTTTATACTATTTATAATAGCCTCCAGGGGCAGCTCGCCCTCGCCGATCACCACTGCATCCAGATCGGAGGTCTCAAGTGCGCGCTCGGGCAGGAAGGAAGGGTAGGCGCCGCCGGTGACCAGGAACAGGTCAGGGTCCATGGCCCTGGCCCTCCTTGCGATCTCGCGCACAAAGGGGAACTGGCTGGAGAAAATAGTTGAGATGCCCACCAGGTCCGGGCCGAACTCACTCACCCTGGACTCGATGTCATTATAGGAGAGCCCGCGTTTTACGTTCTCCTCGTCGAGCAGCTCCACGTTATGGTATCCTTCAACCTCCGAGTCCAGCAGGCGGACTTCAACGTCCAAGCGCTCCCGCAGGTACGCCGCCAGGTAGGACACACCCATGGGCACCTCGCACATCCCGTTGGTAAAGCGTGAATCCGGCATGGGAGGGTAGATAAGCATGACCTTCTTTATCGGACGGCGTATCATAAGCATGCCCCTTTTATCTAGCGTATTGCCCGGAGGAACTTGAGCATGATGTCCGGGTGGTCCCTCATGACCACGCCCCATCTTGCCAGGAACCGGTGGGGCCTGGTGAAGAGCAGCCTGATGTTGTTCATGAGGAAGGCCCGGCGCTGCAGGGTCAGGAGCTCGTCCCAGCTCATGTCCGGGAGCCTTACCATTGGGAGGAAATAGTGGTTGCCCTTCTCAAAGTCGAAGTCTTCCCTGACCAGCCCGTTTTTTATGGCCTCCTCGGCAAGCGGGGTCCCGGGAAGCGGCGTGTATAAGAATATGTAGAGCCGGTCGAGGTTGAGCTCGCGCGCGAATCTCACCGTGTTCTCCACCTGGCTCTTCTTCTCGCCCGGCAGCCCGATTATGAAGTAGCCCGCGGTGCCGATGCCGTGCTTCTTGATCCTCTTGGCCGCGTTCCGGGCCTCATCGAGGTCCAGCGGCTTCTTGATGATCTTCCGGAGCACCTCCGGGTCCCCGGACTCGATTGCCAGGGTGAGCTCGTAGCACCCGCTTCTCTTCATCAGGGAAAGCATCTCGTCGTCCAGGTGGCGCACGGCTATGCCGTTTGGGGTGTTCCAAAGGAAGTTGAACCCTTGCTCGATCATCCCCTTGAACAGGGCCTTTGCCCGCTCCCTGTCAAATGTCAAGTTGTCGTCCTCGAACTTGAGCTCTTTTACGTTGTATTTGTCCTTTAGAAGCGCCATCTCCTCGAGCACCTTTTCCACCGACCTCGTCCTGTACTTGTGTCCCCAGTGTATGGTGGACGAGCAGAACCTGCACCGGTAGGGGCACCCGCGCGAGGTGACTATGGGCAGGTTGCGCCTGTTCCTGCTCACTATCTGCATGGGCATGTTGATCTTGAAGTACTTCTCGATGGGGAACAGGTCCCTTGCCGGCACGGGCAGGGAGTCGAGGTCATCCACCATCCAGTGCCGGCTGTTCACCATGACCTCCCTGCCCGTGCGGGCGGGCCGCACGCAGACAGGGCCGTTTTCCTTGTATGCCAGCGCCGGCAATCCTTCCAGGCCCTTGCCCTGGTTGATGCGCTCTATCATGGCCGTAAACGGCAACTCGCCCTCGCCTATCACCACCGCGTCAAGTTCCGTGGATTCAAGTGCGTGCTCGGGCATGAAAGAAGGGTACGTGCCGCCGGTGACCAGGTGAAGGTCCGGGTCCATGGCCCGGGCCCTCCTTGCGATCTCGCGCACAAAGGGGAACTGGCTGGAGAAGATGGTCGAGAGCCCCACCAGGTCGGGCTTTTCCGCGCGTATCCTCTCCTCTATATCATCGTAGGAGAGCCCGAACTTGATCGAGTCCTGCTCGAGCGGCTCGACGTTCTCGTACCCCTCTGCGGCCGCGTCCAGCACCGAGACCTCGACGCCCGCGTGCTCCAGAAGATAAGCTGCCAGGCTGGCTATGCCCATGGGCATCTCGCAGATGTTGTTGGTTATCCGCGCGCTGGCAATGGGCGGGAAGATGAGCATGACTTTTTTTACTGCACGTCTTGACATTTTACATTGTGCTTGTTGTGAAGAATGCCGCAACAGGCACTCATTAATTTAGCAGGTTTTGGGCCTATTAAAAAATCCGCGGGCCGCTCTATTTGAATCCTGGCCGGGCATGTTTGTTCAGGAGTATCACGCGCCAGACTTCAGTGCTTCGAGCTTCTTCTTAAGCGGGGAGCGCAGCTTTTGTCCCTCCAGGGTCCCTAAGAGGTTATTCTTCTCGCGCGGGTCCGCGGCGAGGTCAAAGAGCTCCGCGGGCCTGTCATTGTCGTACTCGATGTACTTGTGGGTCCTGGTGCGCACCGCCCGTATACCCGGAACAGCGTAGGGGTAGTCGCGGAAGTACTCGTAGAGCCACGCTTCCCTGCCGGGCGCGTCCGCGGAGCGAAGCAAGGGCATGATGCTCTTCCCTTCCATCTCCTTTGGCGCGGACAGGCCCGCGGCATCCAGCATGGTGGGCGCCAGGTCAACGTTCAAAATCATCTGCTCGCGCCGGCCGCCCTTTTCCCCCAGGCCGGGATGCCTGATTATAAATGGCACCCGGATGGCCTCCTCGTACGCCCAGCGCTTGTCCACCAGCCGGTGCTCGCCCCAGAAGAAGCCGTTGTCGCTGGTGTAGACCACCACCGTGTCATCTGCAATGCCGGCCCGGTCAAGGTGGTCCAGGACCCGGCCGACCTCGCGGTCCAGCGCGGTCAGGGCGGCGCAGTAGTTCCTGTAGTGGATCGAGAGCGGCAGCAGGGTGCCGTAGAACATGTGCCCGTTGGTCGCGGTGATCCACCTGTCAGCCTCCTCCGGGAAGTTAAGCTCCGCGTCGTCGTAAATGCCTTTAAGGTCCGGGGGCGGCAGGAACTGGTGGTGCACGGCCTTGTGCGAGAGGAACAGGCAGAAGGGGTTGTCGCGCTGCTTTCGCATGAACTCGATGGCCCGGTCGGTGAGCTCCTCGGTGATGTAGGGCTTCCTGGAGGGCTCGCGCTCTTTGTTCACGATGAGCGGGCAGTCAAAGTACCTGCCCTGGCCGCCCTGCACCGTGAAGGTCACGAACAGGTCCACGCCCCTGAGCTCCGGGAGCTTTCCCGGCATGTGCCACTTGCCTATGAACGCGGTGTCGTATCCCGCGGCCTTGAGCATCTCCAGGAATGTCACGTTGTGGTTGTCCCAGGTTGTGAGGTTGTTTTTGACCCCGTGGGTGTGCGGGTAGTTGCCGGTCAGAAAGCACGCCCGGCTGGGGCTGCAGAGCGAGGTGGTGACAAATGAGTTGTTGAACACCACGCCTTCATCAGCAAGGCGGTCGAAAACCGGTGTGCGGATGAAGGGGTGGCCGGAAAACCCGAAGTGGTCCCACCTGTGGTCGTCGCTCAGGATGAACACCATGTTCGGGCGCCCGCGGGTCTCGGGGGCCGCGAGCAGCCTCCCCGCTCCGGCAGCCGCCAGTCCGGCGAGGGGGGCCGCGGCCGCAGTCTTTATGGCGCGCCTCCTGTGGATCCTCCTTGGGCCGCTGTCATTTTTCCCGGTCATTTCGAGCCTCTCCCTTCCGCTCTTGTAAACAATCAAGCTTTTGTTTCACGCGCAAAGGCGCTAAGAGTCAAGAAAAAGAAATGATCCCCTATCCGGACACTTTGCGTTCTTTGCGCCTTTGCGTGATGCAATTGTCCGATGCAATTGTCTATTTTGGACAAGAATGTCTGCCTGCCTATCCGGTTGTACCGAAAAGCGCCTCGTATCCCGCCTGGAATATGTAAAACGAGTGCACGCCCAGTCCCCAGGCCAGGATGAAAACCACCATGAACAGGCCCAACCCCAGGGCGAGGGCCGCGGGCACGGGCACGACCTGGACCTCGGCGCCCCCGCGCTTGAGCCTCCTCCTGCAAAGCATCTCGCAAAGGCCCATCTCAGCGGCAGCGCCGAAAAACACCCCCACGCTCAAGGGGTTCAAAAGGAAGTAGGCGGCCTCGGCAGCGCTGAACACCGCTCCCACCCTGAAGGCCTCTTTCAGGGCCCAGGCAAATGGCCCGACCAGAGATGCCGCGACCCTCTCGGAAAGACCCGCGCCCCGGAAAAAAGCCAAAGGATAGACAAAGAACACGCCCAGACCCACGCCCAGGAAGAGCAGGACAGCGAAGATGTCGGTGATGGCCGCGTGCAAAAGGTCGTTCTCAATACGCCATGCGTTGTTGTATATCAGGAAGGAAGAGGCCATGACCGCGAGCAGCACTGCCGGCGGTATAACTGACCTCTTGAAAAAGCTTCTCCTCTCCATTTGCCCTCCTCGTTCTTCTGTCTGCAAATTGAATATTCAATATTCAATTTTCACGAAAGGCTCCGGACACTATGAATGATTCCATACAATGCTACCGCTCCAGGAAGTCCTCGTACTCCGCGTCAACCACGCACTTGTCAGTCAGGGCATCGAAAAACGGGTCCTGCTCGCGGGCCGAAAGGCCGATGTGCAGCCGCCGGCGCCGTCGCGCTCAACCTGCGCATGGTCTCCCCCCTACTCCGAGCAGCCACTCTAGCAGAAGAGCATTTGAAAACAAAATGTCCGCGGGAACACAGCCGCGGAAAAGGCCCGGCCCCCTGCCGCTATTGCCAGAAACATGCACAATGCCTTATCATATTAAAGGGAGGCTTGTGACGCCCCGAGCTGCGATGAAGTGGATGCGGAATATATTTTCCAAAAAGACCCTTCCCCAATGCGACCGATGCAAGAACCCCGACTGCCCCATGAGCCTTGCAAGCCCTGACCCGCTTCTCCGCGTGACCAAATCAGACCTCTACGACCTGGGCGCAAACCTCGTTGACAGGGCCGTGCTCTGCACGGAGGCAGACAAGGCAGAGCTCACCCCCGCAAAGCCCGAGACCCCGAGGAAGCGCGAGAAGCGAAAGACGGCAAGGCTGAAAAAAGAGCTTGAGCTCCTTTATGACCACGTGCACGAGCTCTCCGAGAAGCTGGCCCGGGTCTCGGTAAAGCTCGATGAGCTCCAGTCCATGCAGGCCAAGAGAAAAGCCCGGGAGCCCGCCTCAAAAAGTCCGAGTGAGATGGGCGCCCTGGTGTCCGCCCAGGTGGAGATGTCGGGTCTGCGGGCCAGGGTGGAAGAGCTCGCTGACAAGGCGCTTGACCCGGCCGCGGAGCTTAAGACAAAGATAGAGGAGCTCTCTAAAAAGCTCGATGACAATGACCTTTATCGGCTGAGTGAAAAAGTGCAAGAGATATGGGAGCGGTTTGCAGACCGGGACTTCCTCTCCAGCGTGTCAGACCGGGTGGATGAGGTGCAGGAGAGGTCCGCCGAGCGCGAGGACCTTGCAAAGACCCGGGAGCGGCTGGAGGAGCTTGGCGAGAGCCTTGATAAAAAGCTTGTCGAGCTGGATGAAAAGAGCGCGGACAAGGCTTTTGCTGAAGAGCTCGCAAGCAGGCAGGAAGAGCTGAAAGCCATGTCCGCTGAAAAAGAGTCGGTTGAGGAGCTTGAGGCCGCGCTTTCTAATCTCGAGGCCTCGCTTGCAGCCGCGGAGGAGTGGCGCCGCAGTTTCGAGCGCGAGGTCAGCGAAGAGTTAAAGCCCGGGCTCGAGAACGCGGCCTCGGAGTTGGAGAGGCTGCTTGAGAGAGTGGGCGAGGTTGACAAAGAGGTCTCTAAGCTGCGGCCTCCCGCGGAGGCTGCCAGGCTCTTCGAGAGCAGGCTCACCGCGCTGGAGCTTGCCCTGTCCAGCCAGGTGGCCGGGGCCTTTGGTGAGGGGTCTCCGGGCCGGGGCTTCAGGGGAGTGGAGGAGATACGCTCCGAGATCGTCGAGCTAAAGAAGAAGATCAAGAAGGCGTTCGACGACTCGACCGCTTTCACCTCGGGCGAGCTCGAGGTTGTGAGGAACAGGCTGGCCGCGGTGGAGCAGGCCCGGGCCGTTCCGGAGCGGCCCCTTGGTGCGGCCTCCATCAGGGACAGGCTTTCGAGCACTCCCAGGCGCAGGCTGGTGACCGCTGCCGCGGCTGCGCTTTTTATACTGGGCAGTCTCTCGGGCGCGGCCATATGGCGCTGGTCCGGGGGAGGGTCACCCGGGTCCGCGAGCCTCGGTGAGCTCGCCTACAGCTCGGCCACGAACGTTGTGTACGACCCCTCGGAGCAGCCGCTTTCCTCGCCCACGCTTGACCTTGCCACGGAGCGGGTGAGCCTTTCTCGCGGCAAGGCCGACGTCACCGGGTACTCGCCCGGCGCGTCCCGCGCCTTCCTCTATCTCAACAACCGGGAGGTTGATTACTGCGAGGTTGAGGAGCAGGGTTTCGCCTTCAGGGACGTGCCCCTGGAGTACGGGGTGAACGTGGTGGAGGTCAAGGTGGTAGACGAGTTCGGGAACGAGGCCAACTCCATGGCCAGCATACTCGAACGCATGAGCAACCGGGTGGCCAAGGTAAAGACCACCTCGGCCATAAACCGGATGCGGGGGCCCCGGGACATGCCCCACCTGGCGCTCACCTTCGACGCCGGGGCCTCGGACCGGCGGGCGGAGAAAATCCTGGACATCCTGCGCCAGCAGGGCATCGTCACCACCTTCTTCCTCACCGGCAGGTTCATCGAGAAGTACCCTGCTATAGTGAAAAGGATAGTGGCGGACGGACACGAGGCGGGCAACCACACCTACTCCCACCCTCACCTCACCACCTTCGAGAAGAACAGGCGCCATACCACCGCGGCGGGGATAACAAAAGACAAGCTCCAGCAGGAGCTGTTAAAGACCAGGCGGCTGTTCGAGTCACTTACCGGCGCTTCCATGTCGCAGTGGTGGCGCGCGCCCTATGGCGAGCATAACCGGGAGATACTCTCCTGGGCCGAGGAGGCCGGGTTCAGGCACGTTGACTGGACCCGGACGCCCAAAAACCACGACATGCTCGACTGGGTGTCGGACGAGGGCAGCCGCTACTACCTGGACTCGGGGGAGCTGCTTGCGCGGCTCACGGCCATTGACTCGGGGGTGGCCGGCCGCGCCAACGGCGGAATAGTGCTCATGCACCTGGGCACTGACCGGGAGAGGGACTTCCTGGACAAGGTGCTGCCCGAGGCCATCGAGAGGCTCCGCGAGCGCGACTACCAGTTCGTCACCGTGTCGAGGATGTTCTCCAGGTAGAAGTTTTATCTTTCAGACCTGACCATTTGTGTAATCCGGCCTTTTTCTTCGATATCTTTCCAGCCGCTCTCCAGGAATGCCGAAACGCTTCTCCAGGTCATTAACACGCCCCATAGATCATAATCGCACCAGTATCTTTCCAAGCAGAAAGGCACGCAGATATTATCCGGGCACTCTCCAGGGCATGCCGCGTCATAGCCAATCCAGTGATGATACATCCCCGGCTGCAGATGGTATTGCACCCGGGCCCCTTTCTCTCTCAGCTTTCTCACCCATGCTTCGTTTTCATCCCTCAGGTGGTCTTTGCCCCCGTAGAGCACGAGTTGAACAGGCATGCCCTTTGTCACGTGGAAGAAGGGCGAGCATTGTCTGACTAGTTCGGGGCGCTCTTCAATGTCCCCGAGTAGAAAGGAGAGGGTTATGCCATCAGGCTGCGAGGGAGTGGGCTCGGGCCACTCATAGAAGTTGTAATAGCCGCTTCCTGACACGCAAAGGTCCACGCTGCAATCGTGGCCCTTTTTGCTCTTGTAGGCAGGCGTGTAGCGCGTATCTCCGCAGAAGATCGCCACCATGGTGGCCAGGTGCGCCCCGGCGCTGTGTCCGCCCACCGCCACCCGGGAAGGGTCGCCGTTATATTCTCTGGCGTGGTCCTTTGCCCATATGACCGCAGCCATGGCGTCCTCCACCTGGACGGGCACCTTGTAATCTGGCGCCATGCGGTAGTTGAAGTTAAAGACCGTGTACCCCCGGCTGGCCATATACCGGGAAAGGCATTGCAGCTCTTTCTTATCTCCCCACCCCTGGGTCCACGACCCTCCGTGGAAGAGCACCAGCAGGGGGCAGGAGGACTTGTGCCTCGGCCAGGTTATGTCCACCTTGAGGTCCTGGCCGTCGGGAGAGATCCATAGCACGTCCAGCCTCTCCCGGTTATGAGAGTCGAAGGCTACATCCAGCTTGAGCTCCAGCCAGGGCTTGACACACAAGTGCTTGATCCGCAGCTCCAGGTCTTTATAGGCCTGGTGGGCCATACTCTTTACGCCCATCTTTTTTGCATACAAGTAGTCAACGCAAAACACACTCATGAGCGGTATGGCCGGAACCATGAGCCATGCGAATACGCGAATGACCCGGCCGCCTATGCGCCTTCGTAAGAGACCTCGACCGGGCTTTACTGCTTTCATGTTCCCCTCCTGTCTGTTATGGTCTGCTAATTTAGATGCAAAGAAATTTGAGGGGATTCAGCGTTCCCATCATAAGGGACTTGTAGTATCAGTGGAAAGTGGAGGACATTTATTATTATATCTGCCGGAAGGAAATTTATATGGAATGAATTGAAAGCATTGAATGCGTCAACAATCCAGATTTTTTTCACCAAGCGGCTGATGTATCTTTTCGAAGCTTATTAGAGCAGCCCTTTCCTTCGTGCTATCTGTCTGTAGACCTTGTTGTACTCGATCTCCCACTCGGGGGTGCCTTCATCCAGGTTCTTTATCTTCTCCCTGGCCTCGCGGTCCACCTGCTCGGCTATTCCCAGGTGGTCGGAGAACACCTGAGCGATCTTCCTGCGCAGATGAAAGTCCTCGGTGTAGACCTCCTCCACCCGGTTGTTGTACATGAAGCACTCGATGATCTGGCTCGCGATCCATATCATGGCCTTGTCCCCGGTCTCGAACCCTTTTTCCTCGGCTATCATCCTCTTTAACTTGCCGAACTCGGTGTAGCTCATGTTGCGCTTCTGGATCAGGTCCCTGGCCTCGCCGGCTATTTGGTCCTCCATGCGAAGGTACTCCCTTATCACCGCCTCCACGTCCAGCATGACCTCGGGCACCTGGTCCTCCGGGACCTCGATGTCCTCGTCCTCCATCAGCCGCTTTACCACGTCCTCGGCTATGGGCTTTATTTTGCCACGGTAAATCCGCATTATACTAACCTGATATTAATAACCCCTCGCCGGCTCTTAACTTAAGCTAGCTGAAAGAGCCGCTCCTGTCAAACATATAAAACAAGGTAAAAGAGCGGAAAAGTCTTGACTTTTATCGCTTTGAACATTAACTGTTTATATTGAGCGTAAATCCCTGGAATAAAGAGGGAGCAAATGAAGAGATATCATTCGGAAGGCGGGGTCACAAAGGGCACGGTTATAGCGCTCATAATCTTTGCGCTGGTCTGCGTGGCAGGCGGCTGGTACCTGGGCAGGAACCTCACGTGGAAAGGCGAGGCCCTGATAGGGGGCGAGGAGCCGCGCGAGACCAGGCGGCCGGAGCCGGCCCGGGTGTTCGAGCCCTCCAGCGAGAGCATGATTCTTGAGGACAAGCTCTCGGAGATAGCCCTTACGGCCAGCCCGTCGGTGGTGAACGTGTTCGCGGAGAAGACGGTTAAGATGGGTCCCCGGTTCCCCTTTTTCAACGACCCGCTTTTCCGCTTCTTTTTCGGTCCCGGTGAGGGCGAGCCCCGTGAGAGGCGCCAGCGCAGCCTTGGCTCTGGCGTGATCGTGTCCAGGGACGGCTACGTTCTCACCAACCACCACGTGATCCGGGAGGCTGACGCTGTCCTGGTGGCCCTCTCGGACGAGCGCGAGTTCAAGGCCGAGGTTGTGGGCACGGACTCCTTGACCGACCTTGCCGTGCTCAAGATCGAGACCGACGATCTGCCCGTGCTCCCGCTTGGCAACTCGGACAAGGTGAGGGTGGGCCAGGTGGTGCTCGCCATCGGCAACCCCTTCGGGCTCTCCTCCACCGTGACCATGGGCATAGTCTCGGCCCGGGGCAGGTCGGGCATGGGTATCACCGGCTACGAGGACTTCATACAGACGGACGCGGCCATTAACCCGGGCAACTCCGGGGGCGCGCTCATAAACCTCTCCGGCGAGCTCATCGGCATCAACACCGCCATATTCTCCAGGTCGGGCGGGTACCAGGGCATAGGCTTCGCCGTACCCAGCAACATGGCCGGGCACGTGATGGACAGCCTGATCGAGACCGGCACGGTGAAGAGGGGCTGGCTGGGGGTGAGCATCCAGGACCTGACCCCTGAGCTTGCCGAGCAGTTCGGGCTGGACGAGGCCAGGGGCGCGCTGGTGGCCGAGGTGCTTTCCGGCACCCCTGCTGCCGAGGCCGGCATAAAGGCGGGTGACGTGATAGTGAGCGTGGACGGCCGCGAGATAAAGGACAACATAGAGCTCAGGAACAGGATAGCGGAGTACTCGCCCGGCACAGAGGTCGAGATCGGGCTTATAAGGGAAGGCGAAAAAGAGCGGATGAAGGTCGAGCTTGGCGAGCGGCCTGGCGAGAAGGAGCTTGCCGGAGGAGATTTTCACAGGCCCAAGGAGTCAGGGGAGGCCCAGGCCGCGGGAATGCACGTGGCCGACCTGACATCCGCTCTGGCCGACCGTCTGGACATAGAAAAAGACGTGAGCGGCGTGGTGGTGGTTGACGTGGAGTCAGGCAGCAGGGCGTCGCGGGCCGGGGTAATGGTGGGCGACTTGGTCTTCCGGCTGAACCGCATGGCCATCGAGGACGTGGACGACTTCGAGCTGGCAGCGAGGAGGGCGGGTTCGAGGCCCATGCTTTTGCACGTCCGCAGGAGGGGCAGCAACATTTTCATGGTGATACCTTCGGATTAGTATTGTATGCACAGAGATTCTTTTTGGAGCCTTGATTTGATAGAGCCAAAGGACGACGAGACCCTGGACGACCTTTTGCACGGCGAGCTCAAGATCATCCAGAAGAAGCGTGGTGTGCGCTACTCTGTGGACGCGTTGCTGCTCTCGTACTTCTCCCTGCCCGCGGTTGAGGGGGAGGAGGTGCTGGACATGGGCTGCGGTGCGGGGACCATCGCTCTCATCCTTGCAAAGCGCGGCAATGTGAAGAGGATGGTGGGCGTGGAGATCCAGGATTCCCTGGCAGAGCTGGCAAGGAGGAATGCGGAGCTGAACCCGACGCAGCCCAAGGTGGAGATCATCCAGGCGGACGCCACCAAGATGGAAGACCTGCCGGCAGGGAGCTTCGGCGTGGTTGTAACCAACCCTCCGTTCAGGCCCGCGGGCACGGGTGTGACCAGCATTTTAGAGGAAAGGGCCATGGCCCGTCACGAGATTCTGATGACCCTGGAGTCGTGGCTCAGGGAGGCCAAGAGGCTCATAAGACCCGACGGGTGCATATGCATGATCTACCCGGTGGCGGGCGAGCAGCGGCTCAGGAAGACGGTCAAGGAGCAGGGGCTCAGACATGCCAGGATTCAGTACGCGGTGGACAGGCCCCGGGGCAGGAAGAGGCTGGTGATGGTGGAGTACCAGCCCGGGCCGGGCATGACCAGGTTGCTGGGCGACGTGGCCATAGAGACCGACCAGGGCAGGTTCAGCCTGGACGGATACAGGTAGGGGTGAGGGGTGAGGCCTGATGAAAGACATATTCTCGGAGATTGGAGATAGACGGACCGTTACGGCGGGCGGGCAGAGGTTCGAGCTGCCCGCTCTCTATTTTCGCTCCGACGTGTTCTTCGCCTTTTACGGTGCGGGCGAGGAGCTCGCCGGTCTGGGTCTGGGAAGGAGTCCCGTTCTTAGCGGCGACTTCCTGGACTCGAACATGATTCTGCCCGAGGGGGAGGGCCTGGGGCCGGTTTGATTACTCTACCTCTCCAGGTAGTGGTACTTCTCCACCCGGATGAACTTTGATATGTGGGTGAGCATCTGGTTGCGCAGGTCCTCGGCGCCGGGCTCCGCGGTGAGCAGAGGATGCTTGCCGTCGGTGTAGTCCGCTTTTACCAGGCCGTAGTCTTTTGCGAGCGCGAGGGCGTTCTTGAAAAGGAGCTGGGAGAGGGCCTCGGGCCGGAGCACCTGGCCCTGCTTGTAGAGCCTCTGTCCGGTCCTTCTGAGCCTTGCCAAAAAGTCCTTTTCGTTCTCCGGACTCTTCTCCAGCCGCGGCAGGGAATTCAGCACCATGCCGTAGGCTTCGAGGAAGTTGGTGAGCATGGCCGCGAAGTACACCATCTCCTCCCTTCCCTTTGCCGTCACCTTGCATGCCCTCTGCCCGTCGTGGCTTACCACATTTAGGTGCCTGCCGGAGCTCAAAAACTCGATGCATCCTTGTATCTTGCCCTCGTCGGTGTCCCTCTCGTCGTATATGAAGTCGAACTTGAACAGGTCTTTTAAGAAGCGGTAGTCCTCCATGAGCTTGTGCTCGGTGCACTCGCCGTAGTCCGCGGAGAGCAGGCTCAAGGAAACGAAGGAGAGCGGCAAAAAGTGGTGCAGGATCATGTTCTTGTACATCTCCAGGGGAAGCCTCTTGTCCTCGTCCAGGGTGTAGATGGGCTCCTCCTCTTCCTCGTCCTCGCCCTCCTCGATCTGGATCAGCTTCCTGCGCTCGTAATAGGAGATGACCTCGTCCATGGCCCGGCTGAAGTTCTCCAGGGTCTGGGAGAAGCGGGCGTTCGTAAAGTCCAGGTACTGGTAATAGAGCGCCAGGGAGTTCAACAGCTCTGAGCGGGAGATGGCCTTTGCCGGCGAGGTCAGGAGAGCCGCGGCCATGAGGGAGAAGGGTGTTACCACCTGCTGCCTGTTGATGCCCTGGATTATGCTCCCGGCGAGCTGCTCGGTGATGATCCGGTGGCGGGTCTCGTGGTCCGCTGCGTCCACGTCGCTCTCTCGCTCCAGGTGCTCTCGCACGCTGATGGGCGTTGCGAAGTTTATGTATATCTGGCCGTATCTCTTCATGAACAGTCGGAAGTTCCTTACCATCTCGATGAGGTTTCCCTTGGGGTTCTTGGTCCCTGACATCTCCTCCAGGTACTCGCCCTCCTCGATGATCTGGTCGTAACCTATGTAGACCGGGACCAGCATAATGTCCCTTGCCACCCCGCTCTCATAGGCGTCCATCACGTACTTGACCAGTCCCTTCTTGGGAAGCAGGAGCCTGCCGGTCCTGGAGCGTCCCCCCTCGATAAAGAACTCGATGTTGTAGCCCTCCCGCAACAAGACCTCGATGTACTTCTGGAACACCGCAACGTAAAGCTCGTTCCCCCTGAAGCTGCGCCTCATGAAGAATGCGCCCGCCTTCCTGAATATGGGACCGATGGGCCAGGTGTTGAGGTTGACCCCCGCCACTATGTGGGGCGGCACCATGTTGTTGTTGTAGAGTGCCCATGAGAGTATGAGGTAGTCAATGTGGCTCTTGTGGCTGGGCACGTACACCACCGGGTATCTCTTGGCCGCCTCCTTCACCCTGGCCAGCCCGTGCTCGTCCACCACCACCCCCTCGAACAGGTTTTGCCAGGTCCAGGTGAGTACCCTGTCCAGGAACTCGACGGTGGTCTGCGAGTAGCTGGCCGCGATCTCGTCCGCGTACCCGGCCGCCTCCTTTCTGAGCTCGCGGAAGGGCTTTGCCCGGCTTTTGCTTTCGGCCCGCATGACCTTCAGGACCTGGGGGTCCCGCAGCACCGACTCCATGAGATGGGTGCGGGGCTTTAGCCGCGGGCCCCGGATGACCCTCTGCTCCCGGGTGGCGTGCTCCCACAGCTCCTTTCTCAGGTTGAAGGTTATCTCCTCGTCGGTGAGGCCCTGCTGGTCCTCGCGCGCCAAAAACCGGTCTATGGTCACCGGGTCGCCAACCTCGAGGAATGCCTCCTGGAAGTAGCGGATGTAGTGGACTATCTTGCGCAGCCTTCCAGGCCTGTCCTTGGCCCCTATGAAGATGTCCCATATCTTTCTGCTGGCACGGTGCGGCCCTTTCTCGAACACAGGGAAAAGGGGGATGATTATGATGGTGTCCCCGTGCTTGCGATAGAGCTTCAACAGGTGGTAAATGGGCTCCCGGGTGGGACGCGACATGCGTTCGGCAAAGGTTGCCGGGTCCTCCAGGCTTAGCACGAAACCAGCCCCCTCCCGGTACCTTTTGAGGTAGTGCTTGTTGTTGTAGGGGTCCGGCCATGAGCCATAGCTCAGAAGGTGTATAACCCTTGCCAGCGCCACCTTGAGTATCTTCCTGAGCGGCTGGAACCGGTACAGGGTGGTGTTGTATGCGATCTCAGGATGCGGCAGCCCGGCGTAGCGGAGCCTCACGTGGAGGAACAAGAAATCAAGGGGACTGCGGTATGGCAGCGCGTATATTATCCTGCCCCTCTGGGCGAAGAATTTTAGCTTCTCCACCTTCTGCTCGGAGACCTGCATCTGGTTGAAGAAGCGGTCGAAGAAGTATCCCGAGATTCTGCTCCTTGCATCGGACAGCTCGTTGCCGAAATGGTTGAGCGTGCCGTCAAGGAGTTTTTGCACCACTCCCTTAAATATCGGCTCTCTTGTCGTCTCCTTTGGTCCCTTTGTCTTCCGGTCGGCCATTGATGTAACCTTCTCTTCGCCCCCGGGCATTTATCTGGGCCAGGTACACCCCCAGGATGCTGTTCAGGTCCCCCTCCCCGTCATAGAACATACTGACAACAGGGGCCCCGGTGCGGTTCTGCAGGTCCTGGAACAGGGCGTTGGTCACGGTGCCGGGCATGCATCCAAAGGGCGCGCAGTTCACCACCATTGCCGCGCCCTGCTCGATGAACTTTACGGCCCTGCCCATGGTTATGATGGCCTCCCCCTCGAAGTTCAAGGGCAGGTACCTCTGGCCCGCGCCTACCACCTCTTCTATGTCCGGCTCCATCCTGTCCCATACGTAATCCCGGGCCTTGCTGTAAAGGTCGTGCTCCACCCCTTGTATGTACCTGTTCCTTATAAGGCTCTGGCCGCGGAACACCAGCCCTTTCAGGTCCTCCTTGGCCCGCCACTTCTGCAAGTAGGCGGTGTAGAGGAACCACTCGGAAAGGGGGGCCAGCCAGGCCTCTCCACCGAACCTCTCGATCTCCTCGATCACGCGGTCGTTGGTAAAAGCGTTGCACCTTACGTAGATCTCCCCCACTATTCCCACCAGGGGCTTTGCCTGACCGCCGGCTACCGGCACCGAGGCCAGCCGCGCAAGCGAGTCCTGCCACTCGCTTATGAAATCTCCGTTCTTCTCGACTACCCTTGCCAGCCTCTCAACTTCCCGGTCAAGCACCCGGTCCGTTTCCCCCGAGTTTAGCTCATACGGCTTTACTTTGCACCGGAGCTTCATCAATATATCAGAGGCCACGAAAAGAATCCACACCTTCTTGCGAAGCGCCTCCGGAAGACCCTGGTAGGAGTTGAGCGCCGAGGGCGACATTATGGGCACGTCGTCGTAGCCCAGCGAGTTCAGGATCAGCCTGTGCTTTAGCGCGTACTGGCCGAACCTGCACGGGCCGCTGGCCGTGGCCATGAAAAAGGCGTGCTCGCCCGGCCGGGCGTCAACCTCTCTCAGCTTGTCCACCAGAGCCCCTATGGTGACCACGGTGGGCAGGCACTCGTTTCCCGAGGTGAGCTGTCTCCCGGTCTCAAAGGACTCGTCGGTCTCGAGCGGGAGCACATCCGCCTTGTACCCAAAGCTCCTGAAGGCCGCGGCCCCGAGGGCCGGCCCCACCCGGTGCATGTTTGGTATCCAGATGTTTCTTTTCTTGAACTCGTCATCGTCCGCCCTGGGGATCGCGATCTCCGGGAACCTGTACCCGCCCGAGGCGTTCTTTATCACGTCCAGGAAAGCCTCGATGCGGGTGATGTACCCCGCGTCCGCGTCGTGCTCGTCCAGGCCCAGCACCAGCATGGGCTTGTCGCCCGAGAGGTGCGAGGCATAGGTCTCGATAAAGCTGTCCGGGCCGCAGTTGAAGTTGGTGAAGTATACCGGGAAGATGCCGGGGTCGTGCCTCATGGTCATCATGGCGTGGATGATCCGCTGCGGGTAGTTCCAGTAGATGTTCTCGAACTCGGGGTAAAGCTCACTGGGGTCGAACTCCAGGAACTCGAGCGGGATGACCGTGTAGCCGCGCTCGGCTATCTTTCGCACCAGCCCCAGGTTGATGCCGGGGTCGCAGGTGTTGTACGGCCTGCCAACCACCAGCACCGCGGGCCTGCCCTCCTCGCGCAGCTTTGCAAGCACCCGCCTGCCCTCGGTCCTGCACGCGGACTCGAACTCGGCCTGGGATTCGAGCGCGGCCTGCCATGCGATTTTCGTCTCCTTGAGAGACCTGCCAAGACTTTTGGCCACCTTCTCGTGAAGCTCTCTCACCTGCCGCTTCTCCGGCCAGCGGAAATCGAGCACCGCGGACAGGAGCTTATCCGTTCCCACCCCGTGGAGCTCGAGCGCGGTGCGGGCAAGCGATGGGTACGACTGCAGGTACGGGCAGAAGAGCGAGTTGGTGGTGTGCTCGTTGGGCTCCGCGCTCACCGCGTGGGGGATGAAGGTCCAGTCCGCGGCCGAGCGCTCGACGGCCCACCTGGCGTGGCCCAGGGCCGCCTTGACCGGGAAGCAGAAGTCTCCTCCCGAAACCTCGCCGCCCATGGACTTGATCTCCGGGCTGGTCACGGGCGTGGCCGCAAACTTGCATCCCAGCTCGCCGAAGAACCTTCTCCACAGCGGAAGGTATGTGTGGGTGGAAAGGGCCCTGGGCAGGGCCACCTCGGGAGCGTCATCCGGAAGCTCCACCTTTCCTATACTGTTCAAAAGCCTCTCCCTGGTCTTGAACGGCCCGTATTCTTTTATCTTTCGTTTCTTCTCGCCGGGCTCGCGTCCGCACATGTACCCCCAGGACGGCTCCTCTTCTTCGCCCTCTATCTTTGCAAAGGTTATCTCGCACTTGTTGTTGCACTGCTCGCATGTCTCGGTGCGAAGTTGGATGTCCCTGTTTGAGAGGTCCAGGCCACGGAAGCTCGATCTTCCCTTTCCCTGCATGATCTCTCTTGCAAGCAGGGCCGCCCCCCATGCCCCCATCTGGTGGGCGTAGGGCGAGACCACCATCTCCACCCCCAGCAGGTTCTCGAAGGCGGCCACCAGACCGGGGTTCCTTGCCGTGGCCCCCTGGAAGAAAATCTTTTCCCTGGAGAAGTGCCTGTTGGCCACCACCTTGTTGAGGTAGTTCTGCACCACCGAGTACAAGACCGCGGCCAGGGCCTCCTCCCTGGTGTAGCCGGCCCTCAGCAGCCTGCTCACGTCCTGCTCCATGAACACCGTGCACCTGTCCGATGTATGTGGAGGGGCTATCCCCATGACCGCGGGGCCCACCTCTTCCACGCAAAAGCCCAGCTTGCGGCCCACCTCCTCCACGAAGGACCCGGTGCCCGCGGCGCACACGTAGTTCATGGCCGCGTCCCTGATGTTGCCGGCGATGGTGCGCATGTACTTCGAGTCCTGGCCCCCGATCTCGAAGATGGTGTCTATGTCCGGGTCAACGTGCATGGCCCCTTTAACGTGGCAGGAGATCTCGTTTATGATCCGGTCCGCGCCCACCACCAGACCCACCATCTTCCTGCCCGAGCCCGTGCTCACGCAGCCTTTCACCTCGAAGCCGGCCCCGCGCCTGGACCCGAGCTCCAAAAGCGCGCTGAAGAGCTTGGCCGTGGCACCGATCGGCTCTCCCGCGGTCTTCCTGTATACGTCGCACAGGACCTCGCCTTCGAGGTCTGTCACCAGCAGCTTGGTGGAGGTGCTGCCTATGTCAATGCCCATGTAGCAGGGCACATTGCCGGAAGGCATTCTGGTCACCCTGACCTCGTTCTCCAGCCCGTCCTTGTAGCTCTCCTCCACCTCCCTGTCTGCGTCCGCAGGACAGGCAGGCCAAGAGGGGGAGGCCGAGCGGACCAGGTTCAGGGCCGGGCGTGTGGCCAGGGCCTGGCTCTCGCCCCTTGACCTGCCTTCGGAAATTTGCTGGAGCCTCTCTATATCCAGCACGTCCCGGCCAAGCCGGGCCGCGCCCAGGGCCCCGGCCAGGTGCGCGCCCTCGAAGGTAGTGACCTGGTCTGTGTAAATCTCCTGGAGGCGCCTCATGATTTCCGGGTTCTGGGCCACGCCACCGGTGACCACGCAGAGCCCGGACAAGGGCCTGCCCTTCAGCAGGGTGGACAAGAGGGTGCGCACCATGCCCCTGCACAGCCCGGACCAGCACTCCGCCCTGGAGCGGCCAGCCTGCTGGTGGTGGATCAGGTCCGACTTGGCGAACACCGCGCAGCGGGTGGCTATGTTGGGAGGGT
Organism: uncultured bacterium; assembly: GCA_964650485.1. GTDB lineage: Bacteria > RBG-13-61-14 > RBG-13-61-14 > RBG-13-61-14 > DATKZS01 > CAZYTX01. The sequence goes on from CAZYTX010000002.1 coordinate 150,002, forward strand.
CAATGACCCGGGGGAAAGAGCCAAGCTCTTTATAGTCCACCCCCAGCCGCTCGGCCTGCTCGTCAAGGAAAGAGCCGGTGCCCGCGGCGCAAAGCGAGTTCCGGGTCATGCCCTCGAACCCGCCGTCCTCGTTCAGGCGGATAAGCGTCACGCTGCCGCCGCCCACGTCAATAATGTTCCTGGCGTCCGGGAAATGGACCCTTACCGCCTCGATCTGCGCCCGCACCAGGTCTACCGGCTCGATGCCCAGCTCACGGGCCATTGCCTCGCCAAGGGACCCGGTCAAGCCAACCCGAAACTCCATGCCGTTCATGAACCGGGGCAGCTCCTGCTTCAGGGTCTTTACAGGGTGGCCCTTGTGGGGCAGGTATGAAGAGGGTCCGGGCTCCCCATTGCCGTCCATCGCCACCAGCTTGATATAGAGCGCTCCCGCGTCAATTCCCAGTGCGTATTGTTTGTCCATGCGGCTGTTCCTTGTCTTGATTAGGAATGTATCTTCGCTTTAGACTGACACGTCAGTCTAATATCAATCAATCTATAAACAAATAAAAAGAATGTCAAGGGGATCGTGAATTTTTCCTTTGGGACCTCACAGTAACCAGTCAGGATCAAGGGCCTTCCTGTCCGGCTGTGCTAAATTGGCGTTTTCAAGACTGATGCATTAAAATATTCCAACAATTCAGCGCTGAACATTCCTCTTCTTCGCGCTTTTAGTCACATGGATTCCGAAGAACCTAAAAACTTTTTATCTTCCTTCCGGGACAGCGGGGAGCCCTCTCCCTTTATGTTGTCTCTTTCGCAGGCTTTTATCCCTTCCGATTTTCCAAAAGCCGGGGAGCACGACAAAGAAAGGATCACAAAAGAAGTGGCCGCGTTCCTGCAATCACAGCTCCAATGCCTGCCCCTGGTCCCGGCTATCTTGTTTTCCTCGGGCATGATGGTGTTCCGGGCATGGGTGCGGCTGAGATATCTAAAGGGCTTTGTAAACCTGCCCCTCTCCACCCGGGCCAGGATCGTGTATGACTGGTCATGGGGGAGGAGCTTTATAAAGCGTCAGCTAATGAGGGTTGTAAGGAGCCTGGTGCTTTTCTGTTATTATGAGAGGCCCGAGGTGAAGTCGGCGCTTTTCAAACATCAGCACCCCGGGATAGAGGAGCGGGCGTAAAAACATGGACAGAGCGGACGTGGTCATAATCGGCTCCGGGCCGGGCGGCTCGGTGACCGCGCTCGAGCTCTCCCGCGCCGGCAGGGACGTCTTGGTGCTCGAAGAGGGGGACCGGTTTGACCTTGGCTCCTACGGTCAGCCCCCGGACCGGGCCATGCAGAAGCTCTACCGCAGAAGGGGCATGAACCCCTTTATGGGCCCGGTGTCAATAGGCTACGTGGAGGGGTGCTGCGTGGGGGGCAGCTCGGAGATCAACAGCGGTATATGGCAGCGCACGCCCGATGAGACCCTTTGCGGCTGGGAGAATAGGTACGGTCTTTTGCAGGCCTCTTCCGAGGACCTGGAGCCGCATTTCCAGGAAGGGGAGAAGATGCTCGAGGTGTGTCACCCGCCTGACTGGCCTCCCAGCACCGAGGTGTTCCACCGGGGAGCCAAGGCCATGGGATGGCGCGTTGAGAAGGCCCCCAGGATGGCCAAGAACTGCGTGCAGACGAACGCATGCGCTTGCGGGTGCCCAACCGGGGCAAAGCAGGGAATGACCAGGTCATACATCCCGCTTGCAGAGAAGCAAGGAGCCAGGATCAAGCCCGGTTGCCGCGCAGTATCCCTGGTGAAAAAAGGGGGCAGGATAAATCAAGTGATCGCAAAACAGCGGAGGGAGGACGGCGCCTTGAAAACCGTGCGCATAAGCGCGGACGCCGTCTTCGTCTGCGCCGGCCCGACGGAGACCCCCGCGCTTCTCAGGAGAAGCGGGATCAAACGGAACGTGGGAAACAGCCTCAAGGTGCATCCCATGCTCAAGGTGGTGGCCAGGTTCAAAGAGGAGATGAACGCTTCCGGGACCGTGCTCCCCCTTCTCCTGCTAAAAGAGTTCTGGCCGGACGTAGGCGCCGGGGGCGCGTTTTTCACCCCGGGCCACCTTGCCCTGCTCTTCAGTGAAAACTGGCCCTGGATACGCGACCGGATGAGGTGGCACGACCACATGGCCGCATATCACGTGGCCGTTCCCGGCACCGGCGCGGGGTGCCTGAGGCCCCTTCCAGGCGAGGGCAGCGGCAACTTCATGTGGTACCGGCTTACCAGGCGCGACCTTGCAAACCTGAGCAGGGGGCTGGCGAGGCTCTCGGCCCTGCTTTTTGCCGCGGGCGCGCTCGAGCTATACCCCGGTGTATACGGTCTCCCTTGCATCCGCACCCCGGAGGAGGCGGACAGGTTACTGAGCGAGCTCCTGCCCCTCAGGGGATTGAGCCTCACCACCGTGCACGCATTCGGCACCTGCCCCATCGGAGAGAGGCAAGACCTCTGCGCCGCGGACTCATTCGGCAAGGTGCACGGGTTCGAAAACCTCTTTGTGAACGACGCCAGCATGCTCCCGGACGCCACCGGGGTCAGCCCTCAGGGCAGCATCGTGGCACTGGCCAGGCGGAACGCGCTCCATTTCATAAAAGGGAAGAGATGAGCGCGCCCCCGGCAGTGGTAACGGGCGCCACCGGCTGGCTGGGCTCCAGGCTTGTCCGGGCCCTGACCCGGGGGCTGCCGGACAGCCCCGGCCCGGGAGCAGAGGAGCGGAGAATAAGGCGCCTGGTGCGAAGGGGCGTCAGCGCCAGGGCCTTCGGCTCTATACCGGAAAGCATCGAGACCGTGGAGGGGGACCTCACAGAGCCACGGTCGCTGGGTCCCCTGTTCAGCGGGCTTTCGGATGCAGTGGTGTACCACTGCGCCGGTGTGGTGCATCCGCGCGTGTTCACCAGGGAATTCTACAGGGTGAACACCAGGGGCACCGCGCACGTACTGCAAGAGGCCATAAAAGCCAAGGCCAGGCGCTTCATATACGTCTCCTCCAGCTCGCCCTTCGGTTTCAATCCCTCCCCCCATAAGCCCTTTGACGAGTCCTCGCCCTACAACCCCCATGGCGAATACGGCAGGAGCAAGATGCTGGCCGAGAAGCTGGTGAGCGCGGCATCGAAAGAGATAGAGACCGTGATCGTACGCGCGCCATGGTTCTACGGGCCGGGCCAGCCCATGAGGCAGACCAGGTTCTTCTCCATGATAAAGAGGGGAGCGGCCCCGGTCGCCGGCAAGGGTGATAACCTGCGCTCCATGGCATACGTGGACAACCTCTGCCAGGGTCTCATGCTCTGCGAGAGGGTGGAGGAGGCAAAGGGCAGGGCATACTGGATAGCGGACCGCGAGCCTTATACCTTTATCTATATCATAGACGCCGTGCGCAGGGTGCTCGAGAGCGACTTTAAAATGGAGGTCAAGAGCGGGGTGCGCATGATTCCCTGGGCGGCGAGCGAGGCCGCCCTGCTCGCGGACCGGCTCATACAGGGGGCCGGGTTTTACAGCCAGGACGTGCACGTGCTCTCCGAGCTAAACAAGGACATCGCCTGCTCGACAGGGAAGGCCGAGAGGGAACTCGGTTACAAGCCCGGGGTGGAGCTGGAGGAGGGCATGCGAAAAAGTATCGAATGGCTCCTGGACCAGGGTGTGGAGATCTAGCAATGGAGGGCGCGTCGGGCGGCTTATGCCTTGTGACCGGGGGCTCGGGGTTCGCAGGCTCGCGGCTGGTCGAAAAGCTCATCGGGCGCGGGCAGGCGGTCAGGGTGTTCGACCTGGAGGACAGCGAGGACCGTCCTGACAAGGCCGAGTTCATCCGGGGCGACATCCGGGACCTCGATGCTGTAAGGAGGGCCTGCCAGGGCGCGGCTAATGTATATCACTGCGTTGCCACGGTCCCGGTTGCAAAAGACGCGTCCATGTTCTGGAGCGTGAACCGTGAGGGGACCGGGAACCTTGTCCGTGCCTCTTTTGAGGCGGGGGTGTCCAAGCTGGTGCACATCTCCTCCAGCGCAGTGTACGGGGCCCCGGAGAGCAACCCCGTGGACGAGGACACCGCGCCTTGCCCCGCGGAGGAGTACGGCCGGGCCAAGCTGGCCGGGGAAGATCTGTGCCGCGAGTACGCAAAAAAGGGCCTGGACGTGACCATTATCCGGTCCCGCACCATCATGGGCCCGGGCAGGCTGGGGATAATGCAGGTCATATTCGAGTGGGCATACAAGGGCCGCAACCTGCCGGTGCTGGGCAGGGGCGACAACCTCTACCAGTTCGTGCACGCCGACGACCTCTGCGACGCCTGCATAAAGGCCGCTGAAAAAGAAGGCCCCGCGCTTTACAACGTGGGGGCAGAGGACTTCTGCACCATGCGCGAGACCCTGGAGGGGCTCGCGGCACACGCCTGCACCGGCTCCCGGGTGGTTTCCCTGCACCGGGGCCTTGCCACCGCGGCCATGAGGCTCACAAGCGCGCTCGGGCTCTCTCCCCTGGGCCCCTACCACTTTCTCATGTACGGCAGGTCATTGTACTTCGACCTTGCGAAGGCGATGACCGAGCTCGACTGGCAGCCGGTCCACGGCAACGTGGAGATGTTCTGCGAGGCATACGACTGGTATGCGGAGAACCGCGAGCAGGTGCTTCGGAAAAAGACCGGACCCGCGCACCGCTCGCCCGTGAGACATGGCGCACTCTCTGTTGCCGGCCGCATGCTGGGACTTCTCGGCTAGCCCAGAAGCTTTATGGCCCTTCTCACCAGGCTCCATGCGTGGCCCGGGCTCCTGATCTCTCTTGCGAGATTGAGGAGTCTCCACGGCTTTGCGTAGAACTTCAGGTATGCGTACTGGTGGAGCCTGATGAGCTTCTTCCTGCTGACACCCGGCGGCTGGAAGGGGGCCTTGTCAAAGGTCAGCCGCTCGGGGTCGGCCGGTGCCCAGCCCTGCTCCACCAGCTCCCTGTAAGCGGGGGTCCCGGGGATGGGCGTGAACACGCAGAAGTGCGGGTGGTGTATGGGCAGCGAGCTCGCGAACTCGACAGTCTTTCTGATGTCGTCCTCGACCTCGCCGGGGTAGCCCAGCATGAAAAAGCCGGTCACCCGGATGCGGGTGTTTTTCCGTATCAGGTCCACCGCCCTTTTCACCTCGTCCGTGGTCTGCTTCTTGTTCATGCGCTCAAGGGTCTGGTCCGAACCCGACTCGATCCCCAGCGCCAGGGACGAGCAGCCCGCTGCCTCCATGAGCTTTATAATGTCCTTGTCAAGGGTGCCGACCCTGACACCGTTTGGGAAGGTGAAGGCAACCCTGGGCCGCCTTTTTGCGAGGGCCTCGAAAAGAGCGCTCGACCTCTCCCGGCTCGCGGTGAAGTTGTCGTCCACGAAGGTGAAAGAGCGCACCCCGAACTCGGACTCCAGGTAGTCTATCTCCTCGATGATATTCTCCACCGGCCGGTACCTGATGCGCTCTCCCATCACGTAGCATGCCCCGCAGTATGCGCAGTGGAAAGGGCACCCGCGGCTCAGCATCATGGGAGCGGAGGGGAAAGCCGGCACGTACATGCCGGGGGCCTCGTCAGGGTAGCGGTGCGGGGGCATCAGGTCCCAGGCCGGCATGAGCAGCCTGCCAAGGTCGCTCTCGAACACCGGCGGCCGCAAGATCGTGCCCGAGTCCCCTCGGCAAGCTATGCCCCGGACGTCCTCTGGAGGCTCGCCATCGCCGTCCGAGACGAGCCACTTTGCGAAGCTTGTAAAGGTCCACTCCGACTCGCCCAGGAACACGTAGTCGGCTTCAGGGATGGAGCAGAGCGCCCCCTCCGGGTCCATGGACGGGTGCGGCCCGCCAATAACGATGGTCGCGGAAGGGTGGGCCTTGCGCACCAGCCTTGCCGTGTCGCGGACCCTGCCCACCTCGTGCGAGTAGCACTTGACGCCCACTATGGGGGGCCGCTCCTTGCGGATAAGGTCAGGCAGCCGCTTGTAATCCCTTCTCTCGCGGCGGAAGTCTTTTGCAGCCACCGAAAGCCCCGCCTCCCGCAGGAAGCTTGCGAGGTAGAGCAGGCCAAGGTCGGGTGTTACCTGGTAGCTGAAGGGATCAACAGCAGTGAGGAGAAGTGCGTCCATGCCAGTCATCTCTTAGGTTTGAGGTTTGGGTTGTGAGATTTGAGTATTGAGCTCTATATCACCTTAGACCTCACTCTTATATAATACCAGAATTTCCCCTGAAAAAGTCCGGCCCATCCAGGGGTATTGGATTCGACTGCCGGGACGCCTATACTCGTATGTGTAAGGAGACGGTTTTAGAAGCCCGGAATTATGAGGATGAAGAACAGCGCAAAGCTCGTTGCCAGGGCCGCGCGGGCCGCGATCCTGCCGGGGAGGGCGCGGGCGTATCCACCCTACCTTGTCTTTTTCGTGACCGACCGTTGCAACGCCCGCTGCTCTTTCTGCTTCAACCGTGAGAGGAGCGAGCAGGCTGACGCAGAGGCCGAGCTCGGCCCTGATGAGGTGGGGCGCACAGCCCGGGGATGGAGGGGCATAACCCAGGTGACGCTCACCGGTGGCGAGCCCTTCCTGCGCGGGGATCTCCCCGAGGTCGCCCTCGCATGGGCGGATGCGGGCGCAAGGAGCATCACCATAGCGACAAACGGGGTGCTGACCGGGAGGATCGAGTCCGGGGTTAGGAGGATACTCGATTCGAAACCGGATTTGTTCCTCGACCTCGACATATCCATTGACGGGCCGGAGGAGCTGCACGACGGACTCCGGGGTCTCAGCGGCTGCTACGAGAAGGCCATGCAAAGCGCGAAGCGGCTCGAAAGCCTCCACCGGAGCCGGCCCGGCTTCAGGCTGGGCGCGACCCTTACTCTGTCCCGGCTGAACCAGCACGCGGCGCTTGACACCATGGAAAGCCTTGTCCGGGGAGGGCTGTTCCAGAGGATACAGGTGGTGCTGGTGCGGGGCAGGCCCTTTGACCCCGAGGCCGCGGGCCCCGACCTGGAGGTTTACAAGGCCTGCTGCGAGCTGCTCTCAGCCGGGCCGCTTCCGAGGGGCGGCTCGCGCATAAGGGAGGCCCTGTCAGCCGGGGTGCGCGAGACGGTGCTTCGGACCGCGGAGAAAGAGCGCATGGTGCTTCCCTGCCTTGCCGGCCGGACCATGGTGACGCTGGACCCCTACGGCGAGGTCTTCCCATGCGAGGTGCTTTGGCAGACGCGGCCTGACGGAGACCCGGGCAGGGGGATCGGGTCGTGGTCAATGGGGTCTTTGAAGGAGTCGGACTTTTCCATCGAGAGGGTTATGAGGAACGAGAGGGCGAGACGCATACAGGATTGGATAAGGGACACGGGCTGCTTTTGCACATTCGAGTGCGCGGCCTACAACAACCTGGTGTTCAGCCCGGGCCGGTGGCCGGGGCTGGCGAGAAGGCTTCTCCTGCGGAGGGGGTGAGGGATAAGGGGTGAGGGGTGAGGTCTTTAGCAGGGGAGGCAATAAAAATCTTAAAGAAGTACACTGCTGTCCAAAATAATCTCCGGGGTCCGAAACTTTTTTTTTGAAACCACGGAGGCACAAAGGGCACTAATTTAAAGAAAGGAATCTTCT
>CAZYTX010000003.1:0-55725 GCA_964650485.1 uncultured bacterium
CTTGGCGCGGCAGGCAGGCGCCCACACAGCAAGCTGTGTGGGTTACCCGTTACAAGCCGCCCCGTTATTGTGCACAAAGAAGCGCCGTGCAGGGAACCGGGGCGATATGGTTCCAAGTACTACTTGGCGGGCAGGGGGTCCCTGCTTACAAACCGCCCCGCCATTGTGCACGAAGCAGCGCCGTGCAGGGAACCGGGGCGATATGGTTCCAAGTACTACTTGGCGGCGAAAAATCAAGCCGGGTTTGACACGGGGAGCGGCAACTCTTTGATTTTATTGAACTCACGCGGCGCCGAAAATAATACTTAGCAGTTTATTTAAGCAGCTTTTTTTCCATCTCGGGTATGGACTGGTCCAGGGCCTGGACTATCCTGTCAATCTCTGGCTTGTCCATGATGAGCGCGGGTGCCACGCACACGGTCTCCATTGTGGAGGAGCGGATGTACACCCCCTTTTCCCAGCACAGGTCCACCAGCATCTCGGGTGCGGTGTTCTCGGGCTGGATGGGGTTTTTGCTCTCCTTGTCAGCCACCAGCTCGACCGCGGCCAGCATACCCATGCCGCGCACGTCACCCACGGAGTCGTACTTCTTGAGGGACTGGAGTGCCTCGATCATGTAACCGCCGTTCTCCGCGGCCTTTTCCACCAGGCCCTCCTGTTCGATGACCTCGATGTTCGCGAGCCCTGCTGCGCATGCCACGGGGTGGTTCATGTATGTGAAGCCGTGCATGAGGGGGAGCCTCTCGGACTGGTTCTCGCCGATGGTGTCGTATATGTCGCCGCGCACCACGGACGCTCCGAGAGGGATATGTCCGGAGCTGATGCCCTTTGCCAGGCTGAGCATGTCGGGTCGTATGCCCCCCCATTTCTCGTGGGCGAACATGGTCCCGGTGCGGCCGAAGCCTGTGATGACCTCGTCGAGTATGAGGAGGATGTCGTTCTTGTCGCAGATATCTCTCACCTTTTGGAAGTACTCCTTTGGAGGGGGTATGACCCCGCCGGAGCCTATTACCGGCTCGGCAATGAACGCGGCCACGGTCTCGGGTCCCTCGTCTTCTATGACCTCCTCGATGTCGGCTATGCACTCGAAGTCGCAGCCGGGGTAGGTCCTGTCGAACTCGCACTGGTAGCAGTACGGGGCCGCGGTCTGCTCGAAGCCCTCGGGCAGGGGATCAATGTTCCAGTGGAAGGGGAATATTCCCGTGGCCGCGGTGGTGGCCAGCCCCATGCCGTGGTAGGAGAATCTCCTGGAGAGTATTTTGTTCTTTTCGGGCTTTCCCCGGGCTGCCTGGTACATCCTTGCCAGCTTGATGTTGGTCTCGTTGGTCTCGCTGCCGCCGCACGTGAACCACGCCCGTGTGAGGTTGTAGGCCGGGTCGAACATGCTGGTGATCTTTTCCGCGAGCTCGATGGGAGGGATGCTCCCGAGCCCGTGGAAGGAGGTGAAGTAGGCGAGCTTTTTCATCTGCCCGGTCACGGCCTCGATGATCTTCGGGTGGCTGTGCCCCGCTGTCATGCACCACAGTCCGGCGAATCCGTCTATGATCTCGCGGCCTTCAATGTCCTTTACCATCACGCCGTTGCCCTCGACCACTATCCTGGGCGGGTGATGGGTCTCGAAGTGCTTTGGATGGGTCAGCGGGTGGATCAGGTGTGCCTTGTCGAGCTCGATAAGTGTCTTCGGGTCTTTCATGGCTGCCTCCCTGTTTGCCTTTGTAGGCGCTACACACCGGCTGATGCGCCATACGCAGACACCGCAAGTATTTAGCAGACGATTAGATGCTTGTCAAATGGAACAACGCACAGCGTGATCCAGCCCATCGAGCCGGTGCTCTCGACCGGGTTCGCACTGGAGCAGCGGATTTGAGTTTTAAGTTTAAGCCCTTGAGAGCTGCTCCCTTCCTCGTACCTGCATATTCTGGCCTCTGGGCGTTTGAAATGCTTATTATATGGATATGCGGACAAGGGCGATGAAAGTGGGCGGCGCCGAGTTGATATCCGTTTTTTTTATGCTTAAAATTAATGTATGGTTTCATTGGCATTTAAAAAACACATGCAAATCAGAAAGATAAGGTCTTGCGGTGAATAATGGAAAAGAAAAGCTTTGAAATTTGTCCAGTAGCGGACTTATTTTTACAAGTATGGCAGCTTTTCTGAGGAGAAAAGGCATGCCCCAGTCAATCCAATACCGATCCAGCCCCCACAAGATAGCCTTGGTGGGCAATCATCTGCCGCGGCAATGCGGGATAGCCACCTTCACCACGGACCTGCTTGGCGCCCTGACAATGGAGGGCCAGGAGGCTGATTGCTGGGCCATGGTCATGAACGACATTCCCGAGGGATACGAGTATCCTGCCCGGGTCAGGTTCGAGTTGAACCAGAAGCTTCTGACCGATTACAGGCTGGCCGCGGATTTCCTTAACATCAACATGGTCGAGGCGGTCTGCCTTCAACATGAGTTCGGCATTTTCGGGGGAGAGCAAGGGAGCCACGTGCTGGAGCTGCTTGCCGGTGTGCGCATGCCGGTTATCACGACCCTGCACACGGTGACCAAGGAGCCTTCGGATTCCCAGAGAAAAGTGATGAAGCGGGTGGCTGAGCTGTCCGACCGGCTGGTGGTCATGAGCCGACACGCCCGGGAGACATTGCGGGAGGTTTATGGAATCCCGGAAGACAAGACCTTGTTTGTCCATCACGGCATCCCGGACGTTCCGTTCGTGGACCCGAATTATTACAAGGACCAGTTCGGGGTGGAGGGGAAAAGGGTGATCCTCACCTTCGGGCTGCTTTCGCCCAACAAGGGGATAGAGTACATGATTGACGCTCTGCCCGAGGTCGTGAGAAGTTTCCCGGACACGGTCTACATTGTCGTCGGGGCCACACATCCGCACGTGAGACGGGAGCAGGGCGAGTCATACCGGCTGTCCTTGCAGCGCCGGGCCAGGGACCTGGGAGTGAGCGAACACATAATTTTCCATAACCGGTTCGTTGAACTCAAGGAGTTGTGCGAGTTTATCGGTGCTGCTGACGTTTACGTCACCCCATACCTCAACCGGGAACAGATCGTCTCGGGCACGCTCGCGTACGCCCTTGGCGCGGGCAAGGCCACTGTCTCAACCCCGTATTGGTATGCCGAGGAGATGCTGGATGAAGGGCGGGGAAGGCTGGTTCCCTTCCAGGATTGCGAGGCCCTGTCCGCGGAGGTGGTTGACCTGTTCAGGAACGAGGTCGAGCGTCACGCCATGCGCAAGAGGGCTTACACCTATTGCCGCGAGATGATATGGAAAGAGGTCGCCCGTCGCTACCTGGATATTTTTGCGGAAGCTATAAGAGAGAGGGAGAGGGCCCCCGGCCCGGTGTTAAGGGCCAGGACCCTGAAGCAGACCCCCCTGGAGATGCCTCAGCCCAAGCTGGATCACCTCATTAGAATGACCGACAACGTGGGCATGCTCCAGCATGCAAAGTCCATCGTGCCGGACAGGTATCACGGCTACTGCACGGACGACAACGCCCGTGCCCTGATCGCGGTGTTGATGGCAAAGGAGTTGATCCCGGATAACGGGAGGCTCTTTGACCTGGCCTGCATCTATCTGGGTTTTCTGCACCACGCATTCAACGAGCAGACCGGCCGCTTTCGAAATTTCATGGGATATGATCGCACATGGCTGGAGGAGCAGGGGTCGGAGGACAGCCACGGCCGGGCCATATGGGGCCTGGGCGAAGCAGTGGCCCTGGCCCCTGCCGAGCGCATCTCAGGCGTTGCCGTACACATCTTCGAGAAGGCCCTGCCCGCGCTCCTCGAATTCAACTCGCTCCGGGCGCAGGCTTTTGCGATTGCCGGGATTCACGCATACTTGAGGCGCTTTTCCGGAGACAGCGAGGTGAGGAGGATCAGGGAAAAACTGGCTGAGCGTCTTTTCAGTTTTTACCAGGAGAACGCGGCGGACGACTGGCCGTGGATAGAGGATGTGATTACTTATGCCAACGGAAAAATCTCCCAGGCACTTATCATGTCCGGCCAATGGCTCCAGCGGGGAGAGATGGTGGATGCCGGGATGAAATCGCTGAAATGGCTGATGCAAATACAGACCGATCCAAATGGACATTTCGTGCCCATCGGGAACCATGGGTGGATGACCAGGGACGGGCACCGGGCAAGGTTCGACCAGCAGCCCATCGAGGCCCTTAACGTGATAGAGGCCTGCCGGGAGGCCTTCAACATGACCGGGGAGAGAAAATGGATGGATTACGCACAGAGGTGCATGGACTGGTTCCTGGGACAAAACGACCTCAACGTGCCCCTCTACGATTATAAAACCGGCGGGTGTTGCGACGGTCTCACCGCGGACGGGGCCAACCACAACCAGGGAGCGGAGTCAACTTTAGCCTGGCTGCTATCCCTTCTCAACCTCTATTCCATGCGCAGCTCCGAGCTGAGCGAAATTGAACTTGAAAGCGATTGAGTTGCATCCCGGGAGTAAAACCATGTCCAAGAATCCGATTGTAATGATAAGCTCTTATCCTCCCAGGTTGTGCGGCATTGCCACATTCTGCGAAGAGGGCAGGGAGTTCATCCAAAAGCACAACCCCGCCCGGGAAGTGCTGGTCATAAGCCATCTCGACGGCAGAGGTGAGGGAGTATTTCCTCTCATAGACATGTCACGGCGGGACTGGTGGAGGCCAGTGGCCGAGAAGGTGGAGGAGCTCGATCCGTATGCCGTTCACCTCGAGCACGAGTACGGGCTCTACGAGTACGTAGACGAGCGCGGGATAGGCGACGGCAACGACGGGTTCCTGGACCTCTTGGAGGCCATCGGAGATTACCCCACAATAGTGGAGCCGCATACCGTGCACGGGAGGCTGCGGGATTTCGAGGCCAACTTCATCTACGAGCTCTGCAAGAGGACCGGCCTGGTGCTGTTCAAGTGCCATTACCAGAAGTGGCGGCTGGAATGGAATTTCTTCGGCCGCGGCTGGGACACGCCCCTCAATATCATGGTCGTTCCTCACGGTGCCCGGCCGGACAAGCGTTATGGAGTGGACGAGATAGCCGGGCTGAGGAGGGAGCTGGGACTGGATAATGCCGGCCTGGCCCCTCACCTGGTGGGAATGATCGGCTGGATACAGTCCAATAAGAGATGGGACATACTGCTTTCAATGTGGGAGGAAATCCACCAGGAGATCAAGCGCCGGACAGGCGGGGAATGGGACCTGCTGGCCGCGGGCGCCATGCGCGACCCGGCCCATAAAGAAGACTACGAGGAATGGAAGGAAGAGGTCCTGACCCTGGAGGAAAAAGGGATCGCGCATTACAGGGAGTTCATTCCTAGGGGAGACGAATATTACAAGATGATGGCGCTGTGCGACTTCATTGTGCTCCCATCCACCGACGAGACCCAGTCCGGGACGCTCGCCCGCATCATCGCGCTTAACAAGCCCTTCATCACCACCGCGCCCATGGAGGGCCTTACTGCTCAAACGCTTGAAAGCGAGGGCGGGCTCCTCTTCAGCACCAAGGAGATGCTGAGGAGCAAGGTCATCAGGATGGCCTGCAGCGAGAAGCTGAGAATGGAGCTGGGCGAGAACCTGAAGCGATACCTTGACGAGGTGGTGTCATGGGACATCGTGGCCGGCCAGTACAACCGGGCTTACGAAATCGCCGCGCAGGCCAAGCGCACCGGGCAGCCGGTGGCCCTGGAGATGGAGTTTTAAGCCTGTCTGCCGTGGCGGGCACAGAACGGGCAGGGAGGGAGCTTATTGAAAGAGCCTTCATCAAACCAGCTTTTTCAGCGTCATGAGGCCAACCCGATTATCACGGCGCAGGACCTGCCCTACCCGGCCAATTCGGTGTTCAACGCCGGAGCGACTGAAATGAACGGCGAGACCCTGCTTCTCATGAGGGTGGAGGACAGAAAGGGCATCTCCCATCTTAGCGTTGCCCGGAGCAGGGACGGGGTCCATAACTGGCGGATTGACGATCAGCCCACCTTGACCCCCAGCGCGGGCACTCATCCCGAGGAGGTGTGGGGGATCGAAGACCCCAGGATAACCTATATTGAAGAAGAGAAATGCTGGGTCGTGGTATATACATCGTATTCCATGGGGGGACCGCTCGTTTCTCTGGCCACCACCGAGGATTTCAAAACCTTTGACCGGCACGGCCCGGTCATGCCTCCGGAGGACAAGGACGCGGCCCTGTTCCCGGTCAAGTTCAAAGGCCGATGGGCCATGCTGCACCGGCCCACTTCCACTTTCGCGTACACGGGCGCACATATCTGGCTCTCTTTTTCGCCGGACTTGAAGCACTGGGGGGACCACCGCATCCTGATCCCGGCCAGGAAAGGCGGCTGGTGGGACGCCAACAAGATCGGGCTCTCTCCTCCGCCGATGAGGACCGATGAGGGCTGGTTGATCCTCTACCACGGAGTAAGGACCACGGCCAGCGGGGCCATATATCGCCTTGGCCTGGCCCTCCTCGACCTCAACGACCCGCGAAAGGTGATCGCCCGGTCCGACGAGTGGGTGTTCTCGCCGGAGGAGAGCTACGAGGTGTTCGGGGACGTGGACAAGGTGGTGTTCCCCTGCGGATGGATCGCGGACAACGATGAAGTACGACTGTATTACGGCGGCGCGGACAAGTGCATCGCCCTGGCCGCGGCCGGGCTATCAGAGTTGCTGGCATGGCTTAAACTGCATAACGTGTGGAGGGAGTAGTTACCATGCGTGTGGCGATGCTCTCTCCGATTGCATGGCGCACGCCCCCCCGGCATTACGGGCCGTGGGAGAACGTGGTCTCCCTCTTGACGGAAGGACTGGTTAAAAAGGGAATTGACGTCACCCTGTTCGCCACCAGGGACTCGGAGACCAGGGGTAAGCTTTCGGCCGTCTGTCCGCGAGGCTACGAAGAGGACCCGGAAATACTGCCCAAGGTCTGGGAGTGTCTCCATATCTCCGAGCTGTTCGAGCATGGCGACGAGTTCGACCTTATCCACAACCAGTTCGACTACCTGCCGCTCACCTATATGAAAATGACCACTACGCCAGTGGTCACCACCATCCACGGGTTCTCCTCGCCCAAAATTCTGCCGGTCTACAAGAAGTATAACGGGCGGGCTTTCTACGTGGCCATCAGCGAGGCGGACAAAAGCCCGGAGCTCGACTACATCGCCACCATCCATCACGGGATCAACCTCGACCGGTTCACCTTCCAGCCAAAGCCGGGAGACTACCTGCTTTTCTTCGGCCGCATCCACCAGGAGAAGGGGACCAGGGAAAGCATCGAGATCGCCAGGCAATTCGGGATGAAGCTCATAATAGCGGGGATCGTGCAGGACGAGAGATACTTCGAGCGCGAGGTTAAGCCTCACCTGGATGATGAAAAGGTGGTTTACGTGGGACCGGCGGGGCCTGCCAAAAGGGACGAGCTCTTGGGAGGAGCTTATGCCCTTCTCCATCCCATCAATTTCGACGAGCCTTTCGGACTGTCCGTGATCGAGGCCATGGCCTGCGGCGCCCCGGTTGTTGCAATAAAGCGCGGCAGCATGCCCGAGGTGATCGCGGATAAAAAGACCGGCTTCCTGGTGTCAACTATTGGTGAGATGGTAGAGGCCCTGAGGAGAGTAGAGGAGATTGACCGGGCCGAGTGCCGCAGGTGGGTGGAGGAGAGTTTCAGTGTCGAACGAATGGTGGACGACTACATCCGGGTCTATGAAAAGGTCCTTAATGAACGCAAAGTTGAGGGACACCGGCCATGAAACAAATTTAGCGGTTCTATATAGTTTCATATTGTTTTCTCCCGGGCTTGTCTTATAATTGATATGTAAATGAAGCAGACGGGAAAGCAGAACTTTCTGCGTCAGGTGGACATATTCTCCGTGATAGAGGGTATGTCTGTGGGCGTGGCTTTGCTTGACCAGGAACTCAGGTTGGTGGCCATGAACAGCACCCTGGAAGCACTTACCGGCATAAGCCTTGAGGGTGTCCGCTTCCTTCCTGTGCATCACGTTCTCCGGGACAACCTCTGCGTCAAGGAGTGCACCGCGGCCCGTGCCCTGCGGACCGGCAAGAAGGTGCATGAACAAGGGGACATAATAAACCGCGGCCGGGAGAAGGTGCCGGTTTACATCACCGCGGCGCCGCTTAAAAACGGCGGAGGCAGGTCAATAGGAGTGATCCAGATAGTGGAGGATATCTCCGTCACAGAAGACAAAACATGGAATATTGTTGCTGCCACTGAATACGGGGAACTGGTTGGACACAGCCCGGCCATGCAGAAGATATACGAGGTGCTGCCGGTTATATCTTACACGGACTCCTCCGTGCTTATAACCGGAGAGACCGGCACAGGCAAGGACCTGTTGGCCGCGGTCATCCACAAGATGTCTTCCCGGGCCCAAGGACCTTTTATCAAGGTCAACTGCGGGGCACTGCCCGAGAACCTGTTGGAGTCCGAGCTCTTCGGCCACGTCAAGGGCGCCTTCACCGGCGCGGTGCGGGACAAGCCCGGCAGGTTCCAGCTAGCAGAGAACGGGACCATTTACCTTACCGAGATCGGGGACCTCCAGCTCCCGTTGCAGGTCAAGCTGCTCTCCTTCCTGGACGACAAGGAGATCATACCGGTGGGAGGAACAAGGAGCGTAAAGACCGATGTCAGGGTCATAACCGCGAGCAACCGTGACCTGGAGGCCATGGTGAAACAAGGGTCTTTCCGTGAAGACCTGCTCTACAGGCTGAAGGTGGTGAGGATTGACCTGCCCCCGGTGCGCGAGCGGGGGGAGGACGTGCGGCTCCTTCTCGAGCACTTCATGGACGGCTTCCGGAAACAACTCGGCAAGGATGTCACAGGTTTTTCCAAGGAGGCCCTTTCCCTGCTCAAGTCGTATCCCTACCCGGGCAACGTGCGCGAACTCAAGAATATAGTGGAGTACGCGGTCAGCATATGCCCCTCTGGAGAGATAAGTCCCGAGCACCTGCCCGAGTACATGCTTACTTACAAGAGCGAGGGGACCGGCGTACAAGTCCCCATGCAGAGGCCGGAAAAGGGTGAAAGCCCCCTGGCAAAAGAGGCGGCCCTCGCCGGCCTTGACTGGGAGCAGATGGAGCGGCGCATGATCACCGAAGCATTGTTGCAGGCCCGCGGCAACCGTTCCCGGGCATCCGAGATACTGGGGTGGGGAAGGTCCACCCTGTGGCGGAAAATGAAAAAACACGGGCTGTCATGAAGATGCTCATAACCATTTGGGGCAAGGACGTGGCGCCCAGGTTCGACCTGGCTTCCGAGGTGCTCATGGCCGGTGTGGAGCCGGAGACCGGGGAGGTCAAAGAGAAGAAGACCCTGGTTCTGCCGGTCACGTCCGCGGAGGAGCTTTGCCGCTTTATCCTCTCAGAGGGGGTCGAGCTGGTGGTTTGCGGTGGGATCGAGAACGAGTACTACCAGTTCCTTGTATGGAAGAATGTAAAAGTCATTGACTCGGTGACAGGCCCGCACTCAAAGGCGCTTGTTCTGGCAGCCCGGGGGGAGCTTGAGCAAGGGGCCATACTGACGGGGAAGAAGGAAGAAGCATGAAAGAGGAGTCAATAAAAATGCTCCTTGCAGACGACGAGGAGGAGTTCGTGTCCACCCTGGCGGAAAGACTGGCGCTTAGAGGGCTTGAGGTCAGTACGGCCACCCGAGGGGAGGAAGCGCTCTCCATGCTTGCTGAGTCGGACTTCCACGTGGCTGTGATAGATTTCATGATGCCTGGCATAAGCGGGCTCGAGGTATTGAGGAAGGCGAAATCCATGAAGCCCGGCCTGGAGGTCATAATACTGACCGGCAGGGGCTCGACCCGGGAAGGGATCGAGGGCATGCAACTGGGTGCTTTTGACTACCTTATGAAACCGATTGATATAGAGGTTCTTGCGAGTAGAATCCGGGCTGCTGTGGACAAATCAAAACGTAATGAAACATAGTGATATAACTATTTATGTGCCGATTTGTTTTATAATAAAACAGGCGCTGGCAAAAATTTCCCTTAAATTCTATAACACCCTGTTTCTGAACACATAAATTTTTTGGCATCAAAATTGATTGTATATTGGGTGAAATGACACTCAAAACCGAAAAGGGGAAAACGAAGATGAGAAAGCTAAGAGAAAAATTGGAGAACTGGATGGCTGCAGTGGCCTTTGCAGAGGCTGACGAGCCTAAAATTGCCCGGGAGATGGCGGGTTTCCCCGCAGAGCCGGAAAGGCTCCTCACCCTCGACGACCTGACCACCGCCATAACCTTTGCCGAGGCCGGACAGTTCGACACTGCCAGACAGTACATGGGAGTCAGGACCTCCACTCCGCCCGCGGTTGACCTTGCGGCTCTTGGAGTGAAAGTCTGGTTCGGCACGGCCGCGGTGACCATAGACTGAACATATGAGTCGCATGAGCACATCTATGCCAGGCACAATTCTGCTGGTCGGCCGCGACACCCCCCAGATGGAGATCGTGCGCTCTCGGCTCAAGCCCGAGTTCGAGGTGGTGACGGCTGAAGAGACCACGGACGCCCTTGCCCATGCCTGTGAGTCCGATATAGACGTGATGGTCATAAATATCCGTGACCTGATGGCCGACGGTGTGGGGCTTGTGCGCAGGCTCAAAAATATGAATTCTCCCATAGAAGTCATCACCCTTAACATTCCCTCGGCTTTACGGTATTCTATAGAGAGCATGAAGCTGGGCGCGTTCGACGACGTCATCATGCCCTTTGACCTTGACGAGCTCGCCCGCAAGATCAGCAAGGCTCTCAAAAAGGCCAGGTCAAGAAAGGGCGGTCCTTCCTTGCGCAGGCGTCTCGAGGACCTGGCCGCGTCCGTGGCTTTTGCAGAGGCGGGGGAGTTCGACACTTCGGTTGAGATTTCCAGGAAGTCAAACCCGCCTGCGTGCGATGAGCGCGCAGGCGAC
The DNA here is from genome assembly GCA_964650485.1 of uncultured bacterium. Taxonomy (GTDB): domain Bacteria; phylum RBG-13-61-14; class RBG-13-61-14; order RBG-13-61-14; family DATKZS01; genus CAZYTX01. The sequence goes on from CAZYTX010000003.1 coordinate 10,933, forward strand.
CCCTGCCAGGGCGGTAATAATGGGCCGAGATAAGGAGGTATGTAAGATGGCCGACAACTTCAAGGTGCTTCTTGTGGACGACGAGGAGGAGTTCGTGAAGGCTCTGGCCGAGCGGCTCAAGATGCGCGATCTTCAATCCGACATGGTGTACGACGGGGAGCAGGCATTGGACTTCGTGGAGAAGAAAGAGCCTGACGTGATGGTTCTTGACCTGAAGATGCCGGGGATTGACGGGATCGAGGTTTTAAAGCAGGTCAAGAAGGCTTACCCGGGCATCGAGGTGATAATCCTCACCGGACACGGCACGGAGAAAGACGAGGAGCGGGCCAAAAGGCTGGGAGCTTTCGACTACCTGGAGAAGCCGGTGAACATTGACACCCTGGTGGAGCGCATGAAGAAGGCGTACCGCCGAAGACTGGAGAACAGCGCGGTGGCAGCCACCTATGCAGAGGCCGGGGATTTCGATACCGCCAAGAAGATCATGGACGAGGAGTAACCCCTCCCCTGCGGAGGGCGGTTCAGGAGCGGCCTCGAAATGGGCGCGCAGGACAGCAGGCAGTCCGAGAGGAAGGCGAGGTACAGAAAGCTCTGGTTCTGGGTGGTGGTGGTGACCACCATCGTGGCGGTCACTCCCCTTGTCATTCTCACCCTCATGAACTACTTCCAGTACCAGCGTGCTCTCAAGCACGAGGTCAAGAACAGGGTGAACAGGCTGACCTCGCTTACCAAGAGATCGGTCGAGTTCTTCCTGGAGGAGAGGCGTTCCGCCCTTACCTTCATTACCAAGGAGCGCACCTATGATGAGCTTTCGGACCCGGAAAGGCTAGCCTTAGTCTACCACCATCTGAAAGAGGTCCTGGGCGGAATAGTGGACCTGGGTTTCATTGACTCGGGAGGCAAGCAGCTCGCCTACATCGGCCCCTATGACCTCACCGGCAAGGACTACTCCAACCAGGACTGGTTCCACGAGGTCAAGCTGCGAGGACATTACGTGAGCGATGTGTTCATGGGGCACCGGGACTTCCCCCACTTCGTGATAGCGGTTTCCGGAGGCGGCAAGAACGGGGACTCTTACGTGCTCCGCTGCACCATAGACTCGGCCACACTGGAGCAACAGATAAGACCCCTTAACCTGAGTCCCCCTTCCGAGGTTTTCATAATAAACCATAAAGGCACGCTCCAGACCCCTTCAGCAGACTACGGCAAGCTGATGGAGCGGGCGGACATCGAGGCGCCGCCATACTCGGATACCTGGGAGATCAAGGAGACCACGGACGATGAAGGACATCACCTGATCCAGGGCTATGCATACATTGACCACTCCCCCTTCATCCTTATTATCATAAAGCATCTCCCGAGCTCCATGCAGAGCTGGTTCGCTCTGCGCCAGAGCCTGTGGCTGTTCCTTTTCGTCAGTGTAGTGGTGATAGTAATAATAATCATGGGCTCGTCCTACTACATGGTCTCCAGGATAAGGGTCGCGGACAGGCAGAGGGCCCAGGTGCTGCACAACGTCGAGTACACCAACAAGATGGCCTCCATAGGCCGACTCTCCGCGGGGATTGCCCACGAGATCAACAACCCCCTGGCCATAATCAGCGAGAAGGTCGGCATGCTCAAAGATATCCTGGCCCTTTCCGAAGATTTTCCCCAGAAGAAAAAGAGCCTCGAACTCGTGAACTCGATACTGAACTCGGTTGACCGCTGCGTGAGGATCACCCAGCGTCTCCTTGGTTTCGCAAAGCACATTGACGTGAGAGTGGAGAAAATAGACATCGAACAACTGGTCCAGGAGGTAATAAGCTTTCTAGAGCACGAGGCGCGCTACAGGAACATCGAGCTCAGCATGGAGGTCCGGGGCGAGCTCCCGGCAGTAGAGAGCGACCGGGGACAGTTGCAACAGGTGCTTCTTAACATAATGAACAACTCCCTCAACGCTCTATCCGAGGCAAACAAGGAAGGCAACGTAAAAATTCTTCTCAGTTCCAAGAACAGGGACAAGGTGGCTATCACCATATCGGACAACGGTCCGGGCATTCCCCAGGAGCACTTGAAACACATATTCGAGCCCTTTTACACTACCAGGAATAAAGGAACGGGACTCGGGCTTTCCATAACCTACGGCATAGTCAACAAGCTGGGCGGCGACATAGACGTGGACAGCAGGCCCGGGGAGGGAACAAGCTTTAAGGTTACCCTGCCGGTCAGCGGTAGCGCCTGACAAGGAGAGGTGCAGCATGGGCATCCATATACTGCTGGTGGAAGACGAGCTCGACTTTGCCAACACCCTGGCTGAAAGGCTTGCTCTCAGGGACATTCAGGCAGACGTTGTTGCCGGGGCTTCCGAGGCCATGGACAAGGCGAAACAACAAGACTATGACGTGGTCATCCTGGACCTGGTGCTCATGCAGGGACGCGGCTTCGACGTGCTAAAGGAGATAAAAGAGCTCCGGCCAAAGACACCGGTGATAATGCTTTCCGGGAGGGGCTCGGAAAAGGACTTCGAGGAAGGCATGGCAAAGGGCGCTTACGACTACCTGGTAAAGCCGGTGCAGATAGAGCAGTTGATCGAAAAAATGAACCAGGCTGCGCAGGAAAAAACACAGTAAGGCGGAACAAATGAAGGATGAGAATAATAAGAGGGATCGGGCGGATCTCCAGTTTTTCGGGAAAATAGTCGCGGCCGTCACCCATGAGATAAACAACGTCTTCTCGATAGTGAACGAGAACTCGGGACTGCTTGCGGACCTGCTCGCCGCGGGCGGAGGGAAGGGGGTCCCCAAGGAAAAGCTCGAGAGTATTAACGAGAGCGTTTACAAGCACCTGGACCGGGGCAAGGACCTGATCAGCCATCTAAACAGGTTCGCCCACAGCGCGGACCAGGAGGTGTCAAGGCTGGACCTCTCAGGTGTTGTTGAGAACATGGTGATCCTCTCGGAAAGATACAGCCGGCAGAAAAAAGCATCTTTCAAGCCCGAGCATATCGAGGGAAAGTTAACTTTTGGCACTGATGCCTTCCTGCTGAGACACGCCATATTCACTTGCTTCTCGGCTTACATGGACGGATCAGAGCCGGGATTCGAGGTGATTGTTCGCTCGGGCAAGGAAGGCGATTCCGCGGTCTTGAGCTTTTCGGGACCGAAGATCAGTGGACAGGAAGAGAAGCGCGAGCTTATGGACGAGATCATGGCCGGGCTTGGAGGCCGGGCTGAGTATGAACCTGAAAAAGGCTCAGTCAAGCTGACTCTCCCCGGCTCCACACAGATGTCCTCATCACGGGAAGAGGACTGATTTTTTCAATACAAGAGGTCCATTGTCATGGAAGCAAAAAGAGTAGGCGATTTGATGATCCCAATCGAGGACTACCCATGGGTGTACGAGTGGCAGAGCCTCCAGGACGCTATAAGAAGAATGGCAGAGTGCCAGCTCGACAGCGGAGGCCGCAAGTCTCTCCCCCGTGTAGTGCTGGTGTTTAACAAGCGGGAAAAGCTCACCGGAGTTGTAAGGAGAAGGGACATACTCCGGGGACTCGAGCCCAAGATATTGGAAGACAAGCCCCTCCAGGAGAGAAAGAGCATCTTCGACATCCGCCTTGGTCCGGAAGTCCCCGATATGAGCAAGGACAAGTGGTACAAGGGACTCCTGGAGCGCTCACAGCTTTCATACGACCAGCTCGTGCACGGCATCAGGGAGAGGGCAAAGAGGCAGGTGAAAGAGATCATGCGTCCGGCGAGCGTGATCGTCGAGGCTGACACGCTCTTTGTAAAAGCCATATACGAGATGGTGGACAACAACTTGAGCCTCCTGCCGGTGACCAGGGAAGGAAACGTGGTGGGGGTCCTGCGGTCGGTCGAGGTGTTCCACGAGATAGCGGACATAGTGCTGGGGCCGGGAGCGGTGGATGAGGAATGCAAGTGAATGAGTAAAAGGAGAGTCCGGGATGAAGATCAGGGTACTGGTAGTTGACGACGAACAGGAGTTTGTAAAGCCCCTCAAGGAAAGGCTCGAGCTGAGAGACATGGACGTAAGCACGGCCATGAGCGCAGAGGATGCCCTGGAAAAAATAAGAGAGCTCAACTACGACGTGGTTATCCTGGACATCGTCATGCCGGGAATGGACGGGATAGAAGCCCTCAAGATAATCAAGCAGGAAAAGCCCCTCACCGAGGTCATCATGCTCACCGCGCACGCAACCGTCGAGACGGCCATCGAGGGAATGAAGCAGGGCGCTTTCGACTACCTCATAAAACCCACCAGGACGGACGAGCTCATCGGCAAGGTAACAAAAGCCTACGCCAGAAAGGCCGAGCAGAAGGAGAGGATAAGACAGGCCAAGATTGAAGACATCAGGTCTTCGCCCTGGTCGGTCCTAAAGGATAAAGACAAAGGTAAAAAATAACCCGGGCCGATGTATAAACGGAAGCAAGGCATAACAAGCGGTGTCCTTACTGAAGGGGAGTGAATAATGAGTGGTAATCACGAACACGAAACTGGAAACGGAAGTATATTTTCCAGCAATATCCTATGGCTTGTTCTAGGTCTCGCCGTCTTCGCGGTCATAGCTTTCATAGTGCCCACCCCTGAAAGCCTTGTCGTGCTCATCGAGAAGAACAACTTCGCCCAGCAGATGATCGAATGGGGCGTGGCATCGAGCGTGCAGGAGGCCGCGGACAAGACCATGATCGTCCTAGGCATCATACCCATGGCCATCATCTTCTTTGCAACCGAGGCCATTCCAATAGGGCTCACCGGAATACTCATGCCCATCCTGGCATACTACTTCAGACTTCTTCCCAAGGACATGATAGGCGAGACCTTCGCAGGGGACGCGCCCCTCTTCCTGCTCGGGGTCCTGGCCATGGGGGTGGTGGTGGTCGAGGTCGGCCTGCACAAGAGGCTCGCCACATGGATACTGGGATGGACCAGCGGCTTCTTCATGCCCGTGTTCGTGCTCTGCGTAGGCATGGCCGTTATCGGGTCGTTCATCTCCGCCCACGCAATGTGCGCCTTCATGACCCCGGTCATGATGGCGGTGTACTTCGGAACGGTGGCCTCGAAGAGCCCCATGGAGGAGATAAAACACGACCCTGCCCTGGCCAAGTTCCTCTTGTTCGCCCTCTGTTTCTCCCTAAACGTGGGAGGAGTGGGCTCGCCCGCGGCAGGAGGCCGGAACGTCATCATGATGGGCTTCTGGGAGAACTACGGGGTGCCCATGGACTTTCTCACCTGGATGAAGTACGGGTTCCCCATGGTCCCGGTGTTCGGCGTCATGGTGGCGGTTTACATGTTCGTCTTCTTTGCAAGAAAAATACGCACGAAGAACCTGACCCCCGGGCTAAAGGCCATGAAGGAAGAGACCAGGATGATGGGGAAGATGAAGTACAAAGAGTACGTCACACTGTTCATGCTGCTCGCTATACTGGGGCTCTGGATACTGGGCTCCGACGTGCTCGGGCTGGGAGGACCGGCCCTGCTGGCACTGCTCGTGCCCGTGGTCTTCGGGGTAACCAACTGGAGAAATATGCTCAAAAGCATCTCATGGGACGCGTGGTTCATGTACTGCGGAGCGCTGACTCTGGGGGCGCTGCTAAAAGAGACCGGGGCAGCCCTGTGGCTTGCACACAACGTGCTAGGCATGTTCCAGCACATGGGCATAAACCAGGGCTTTGCCATGTGGGTGGGACTTTCATCCTTCTCCGGACTCATGACCAACTTCATGTCAGACGCCGCCACCACCGCGCTCCTCGGTCCCATCGTGCTCCCGGTAGGCATCATGTCCGGACACCCCGGCGAGCCCTGGGCATCCGGGTTCGCAGTTGCCTTCGCCACCTCCTTCGCCCACTTCCTGGTGGTGGGCACACCAAACAACGCAATAGTCTACGGGCTCGGGACCTACCCGGACACCGGAAAAAGGGCGCTCGCGCCCATTGATTTCGTAAAGTACGGCCTGCTATTGTGGGTGCTTTCTTTGGTGCTCGTATGGATCATAGGGTTTATAGTAATGTTCAGCATCGTGGGGTTCCCGGAAGGCATCCTCGAGACCGCCCAGCAAGCCCTGCAGTCAGGAAAGAAATAAAAGCAGCCGCTGCTTAATGTATTCGACCGGTAGCTGCGCCTGATCATTACGATCCCGAAAAAAATCTTGATCTCCGTGTTCTCCGCGCCTCTGTGCGATAAAGAGCATCAAGAAAACAAAGACGCTTCATTATTAATGTAAGCTCGTACTAAGCGAGCGCCAGATTATTTTTCCTCCAGCTTGTTGAAGAGCGAGTCAATGTCCTCGGTGTCCTCGCCCTGGTTCTCTTCCGCCTCCTGCCGGGCAGGGGCCTGCTCGGGCTGCCGGGCCGGGCCGGGCTCATCTCCGGTAATACTGTCGAACATTGATTCCACGTCCTCCTGGGGGGGGTCCTCCCCTTGGGAGGAGGAGGAGGGCTGCTCTTGAGGCATGGTAGGAGCGGGCGGAGGCGGAGGCTGTGCCTGCTGCTCGCTCCATTGCCGGTCCGGGGGCTGCTGCTGTGGCTGGGGCTGTTCCTGCTGAGGCACCTGTATGACCCGGGCAGGGCCTGCGGAGGGTCTGGCCGCGGCCCTTGGAATGGGTGCAAGACCCAGGTCGGCAGCCACCGCCTGCACCAGGTCGGACTCGATGGTCTTCTTCTTTAAGAGGTACCCCTCGAACATGCTGTTGTCGCAGATGGTGTTTATGAGCCTGGGGATTCCCTTGGAGTAGTAGTGGATCATCTTTATGGCGTCGTCCGTGAACAGCTCTTTCTTGGCGCCTGCCAGGCGCAGCCTGTGGTTGACGTAACCTTGTGTGGACTCGGGGGTGAAGGAGTCGAGCCTGCATTTCAGCGCCACCCTCTGGGCAAGGGGCTCGTCCAGGTGCAGGTGGTCCTCCAACTCGGGCAGTCCGAAGAACACGAAGGTGATGAGCTTGGACTCGGGGACCTCCAGGTTCAAAAGACCCCTGAACTCCTCCATGATCTCCTTGGTGTGAAGCATCTGGGCCTCGTCTATGAGCACCACCGCTTTCCTGCCCTCCTCGTGCAGCTCCATCAGCCGGTTGTAGAGCTGGTTCAGGAGCTTTAGCTTTTCAGGGGGCGGGTCTTCCACACCGAGCTGTCTTGCTATCCTTGAGAGGAGCCAGTCCGCTGTAATCCCGGAGTGAATGATGACCAGGAGCGCGGACTCGTACTCCTCCTCGGGAAGGTTGTCAAGCATGCGCCTTGCGAGCGTGGTCTTGCCGGTGCCCAGCTCGCCGATGAGCACCGCCAGACCCTTCATTGTGTCCACGCCGTACATGAGCCTGACCAGTGCCCGCTGGTGCTGGGCGCTGTTGAAGTAGAACCTGCTTATGGGCGCGGTGCTGAAGGGCTCCTGATCGAGTCCGTAAAATTCAAGGTAATCCATCAGCTGTTTGACCTCCGCCGATAGTTCAACTCATATTATAACATTATCCCGTCTTCAATTGTAAGTGCAGAGGTCCCGGCGTCTCGGGCACGACTCATAAACCATCAGCGCTTCCCGCAGCGGGCGCCCTTGTCAAAAACGGGCTCGTATACCACCGGCTCCCCGGTCTCCACCAGGGTCTCCAGGAAGCAGCCGTACTGGTGCTTGGTGTCCTCGCGCTGGAAGTTTACGTGGTGGCCGTCGAGTACCCCGTACTGCTCGAACTGCACCGCGGCCGCGGTGACCCTCCCGGCGGGCGTCTCTTTGTTCATGCTTACCGGCAAGTCGAGCACCGGGAGCCCGGCGAGCTCCAGCATGTCCTTGGTGGACGGCTCCAGCACCTTGCCGGCAAAGTCGGGACCCATGCACAAAATGGCCGCGTTCTGTGCCGAGGGCGCGAAGTAGTGGTCGTATAGGCCGAAGCTTATCCACACGTGCTTGGGGGCGCGGCCGGGGAGCGGGTCCATGAAATAGTGCGGCTGGTACGCGAAGGGGTCAGCGGGCGCAAGCACTGTGGAGATCATGTTCACCAGCGGGTGGAAGCGGTCGAGCCCCACGCTCTCGGTAAGCCCCTCCCCTTTTCTCTTCAGGCTCTTCATGTCCAGCGGGTTGCCCTCGGCCATGAACAGCATCCAGTAGGCCCCGTTGCCGGACGGTATCAGGGCCTTGACATCGGTCTCCACCCCTCCCCAGGGGCCGAGGATGAGGCTGCCCAGCGACTGTCCCATGCCGAAGACCAGCTCGGGGTCGAAGCGAACCGGCCGGCCCCCTGTGTCCGTGCCCGGGCAGAGCGCGGGGTCCAGCTCGATCTCCTGGAGGAAGCGCAGCAGCATGGAGGCCTCGGCCGCGGCCTGGAGCATGTTGTCGCGCAGGGCCTCCGGGGAGAGGAAGTTGTAGAAGTAGATCATCTCGGGCTGGCCGCCGCGCTCTGCGTTCTGCGGCTGGGCCGCGCCCGCCCCGGCGATGCCGTGCATGGCGTACACCATTGCCGGACCGGTGCCTGGCGGCGCTTCCGGGTGCTCTCCGAAGAAGAGCTTCTCGAGGTCAATGCCTTCTTGCTTCTGCTTTTTCGCTTTCTGTTCTTCAGGTGCATGCTCGGGCACCACGCCCCTGTCCACGAGCTGGGTGGACACGCCCGCGGTGCCGTGCACGTAGATCATTATTGGGAAGCCGCGGCCGGGCATCTCGCCCTTTGGTATGGTCAGGCACACGGGCACGCGCTCCATTCGCTGCACCACGGGTTTGCCGTGGCTGTCGAACTGGAGCCTGCCGCCCCGGCCGTGGCCATAAGGGGGAGTGCCGTCCTGGAACTGCGGCATGGACACCGCGCCCTCCAGCACGGTGTAGAGCTCGTACTCGCGCGTCTTCTTGAAAGGCCCCTGCACTTCGAGCATGGGCCGGTCCTTCACACCGTCAAAGAGCTTTCTCATCCTGGCCGTGGGATCGCCGGTGCCAAACACGGTGAGCGCGGCAAGGTCCTTTGCATCAACGCCCATGCCCGAGAGCCGCTCCAGCGCGGGACCATACACCTCGAGCGCGCGCCGGCCGAGCTTGCCTTGCGGGGCCTCGCCCGCGGCCATGGCCACGAGCTCCGGGCTGCCGGCAAGCGGGTTGCCCCGCCCGTCTCCCAGAGAGCGCATCACGCCCGCGGCGTAGAGGGTGTCCTCCCGGAGCACGAACCCGGGCACCGGCATCACTGCCAGGACGTTCCACCCGTAGGGCAGAAGCGGGGGCGGCTTGCGATAGAACCTTGCCAGCAGGGGGATGCGTTCGCCAAAGCCGGGCGAGCCGGGGTCAATGTCCACCAGGAACACGGGCGAGCCGGGTGAGGTGGAACCCTTCGCGGAAGGAAGTGCGCTTGTATTCAATGGTCCTGTAAAATGGAAGTAAATATTTGTGCCGGTGCTGTAGCCGTACCCGTCCTCAACGGCCTCCTTTGTACGCTTGACCATCTTGAGGCCCAGCACCCCGGGGAAGTCGTCCACGTCTATGGACCCGTCCGCCTGACGACGCAGCTCTGTGGGGAAAGGCAGAGAAAAGAACTTGCCCTTGCCAGAGAGGTCGAACACCCAGGAGACCTCGGCCCGGGCCGCGGGCGCCTGCATAAAAAAGACCAGCGCCAGGAAGCACACCATCGAGACCATGGAGTATCTTTTCTTCATCACGGCTTCTCCTTGTTCAGATTTAAAACGGTATTATTTTTTTATCAGAACGCGGGTAAAGGTTCAAATCATTATATAACGAACGCATTGAGAGCGGGGCTGAAAAGGGCTAAAATAAAATACTGTAATGGCAAAGGGCAAAAGCGGGGCTACGTCATTCGATTTCGAGGCATCCATGCAGCGGCTGGAGAAGATCGTTGGGGACCTTGAGTCGGGCGAGCTTAGCCTGGAGCAGAGCATCGAGGTCTTCGAGGAAGGGGTGGGTCTCGTAAAGAAGTGCAGGGAGTATCTTGAGGGGGCCCGGCAGAAGGTCGAGGTTCTTTTAGGGGAAGACCCGGAGGGCAAGCCCGTGATAGAGACCTTTGAAGAGGACGTGGAGTGAAGAGGGGGGGGCACAAGCAATTCGATCTCGATTCCTACCTGGAAAATTGGCGCGACCGGGTGGACCGGGTGCTGGACGAGGTCCTGCCCGGCGAGGACTCTTACCCCGAGTCTTTGAACCGGGCCATGCGCTACTCGGTGTTCGCGGGCGGAAAGAGGCTCCGGCCACTGCTTTGCATTGCCGGGTGCGAAGCGGTGGGGGGCGAGCCTGACAAGGCCCTTAAAACAGCCGCGGCCATCGAGATGGTGCACACCTACAGCCTGATCCACGACGACCTCCCGGCCATGGACGACGACGAGTTGAGACGAGGCAAGCCCACCTGCCACAGGAAGTTCGGGGAGGCCGTGGCCATCTTGGCGGGCGACGGTCTGCTCACCGCGGCCTTCGGCGTGATCGCGGCCGACCCGGGCCTTGCGCCGTGGCAGAGGAACGCCCTGGTGGCCGAGCTGTCCCTTGCCGCCGGCCCCGCGGGAATGGTGGCCGGTCAGGTGGCTGACATGGAGAGCGAGGGCCGGAACTTTGCATTAGAGGACGTGGACTATATACATGAGCACAAGACCGCGAAACTCATCGAGATGTCGGTGTCAGCCGGCGCCATGATCGGCGGGGGCAACAACCAGGACATGGAGGCCGTGCGCGAGTACGGCCGCAGCCTTGGCCTGGCCTTCCAGATAACCGACGACGTGATAAACGCTTCAGGGGGCGAGGAGAGCGGCAAGAGCACGGGCACGGACGCGGCCCGTGGCAAGGCGGTGTACCCCGCGCTCTTCGGGGTTTCAGGGTCCAGGGAAAGGGCCGTGAAGCTCTGCGGGGATGCGATCACGGCGCTCGCGGGTTTCGGGTCCCGGGCCGATCCTTTGCGCGCTATTGCAAACTACGTTGCCGGGCGCAACGCCTAGGGCATGATTTGATGACTGAAGAGGGACAGACAAGGGGCGGGGTCCTGGACAGGGTGCGCGACCCTTGCGATTTGCGAAGGCTTTCCGAGGATGAGCTGCCCTTGCTCGCGGAAGAGCTCAGAAGGGAGATCGTGTCCGGCATCTGCGACACCGGCGGGCACCTGGCCTCCAGCCTGGGCGTGGTCGAGCTTGCCATAGCCGTCCATTACGTTTTCCACACACCGGACGACAAGCTGATCTGGGACGTGGGCCACCAGTGCTACCCGCACAAGCTGCTCACCGGCAGGCGCGATAAGTTCACGAGTGTCAGGCGCTACCAGGGGCTCTCCGGGTTCCCCAAAAGGGCAGAGTCTCCCTATGACTCCTTCGGCACCGGTCACGCCTCCACCTCGGTGTCCGCTGCCCTTGGCATGGCCGAGGCCATAAAGCTTGCCAATGGCAAAGAGCAGGTGCTTGCTGTGATAGGCGACGGTGGCCTTACCGGCGGCATGGCGTTCGAGGCCCTGAACCAGACCCCTACGGACCTTTGCAACCTCACGGTCATCCTGAACGACAACGAGATGTCCATATCCCCGAGCGTGGGCAGGCTGAGCACCTTCCTGTCAAAGTCCGTGGTTTCAAGGCCCATGCAGACGTTCAACCAGGTGATGCGCAGGATCGCAAGGCCCCTGCCCGAGTGGCTCTACACCGAGCTCCGCTACCTTGGCAAGAGGTGGCGGCAGAGCTTCCTCACCTTCTGGACCCCGGGCATACTTTTCGAGGCCTTGGGGTACCACTACATCGGCCCGGTGGATGGCCACGACATCGAGCAGCTCCTTGCCGCGCTCCGGAACGCCCGTGACCTTGAGGAGCCGGTGCTTTTGCACGTGCTCACCACCAAGGGCAAGGGCTACCAGTTTGCCGAGGACTCGCCCTCCGCTTTCCACGGTGTCGGGCCTTTTGACATAGACACGGGCGAGTGCCCTCCCAAGCAAGGGCCGCCCTCGTACACCCGGGTGTTCTCGGACACCATGATCGAGCTGTTCGAGGGGCACGAGAAGCTGGTGGGCATTACCGCGGCCATGTCGCAGGGCACGGGCCTTGACCGGGTTGCCGAGGTCTTCCCTTCCCGGGTGTTTGACCTTGGCATCACCGAGCAGCACTGCGTGACCTTTGCCGCGGGCATGGCCTGCCAGGGGTTCCGGCCGGTGGTGGCCATATACTCGACCTTCCTGCAGAGGGCATACGACCAGGTAGTGCACGACATATGCCTGCAGAACCTGCCGGTGATATTCTGCCTGGACAGGGCAGGAATAGTGGGCGAGGACGGGCCCACCCACCACGGCCTGTTCGACATCTCATACCTTCGGTCCATGCCCAACATGAGCGTTCTCGCTCCCGCGGACGAGAAGGAGCTTCGAGACATGCTCCACACCATAGCAAGCCGCAACGGCGGACCCGTGGCCATACGCTACCCCCGTGGCAGGGGAGCGGGGGCCACACTTGACAAGGCGCCGGAGCACCTGCCCTGGGCAAAGGCCGAGCTTAGGAGGCAAGGCAAAGACCTGGTGATAGCGGCCATCGGTAACATGGTCCCGGCAGCGGAGCAGGCAGCGGACATCCTCGAAAAGCAGGGCCTGCAATGCGCGGTGATAAACGCCAGGTTCGTAAAGCCGCTCGACACCGGGCTTATACTAGGTCTTGCCGCGGAAGCCGGCGTCCTGGTCACGGTGGAGGAGAACCAGGTGGCCGGCGGGTTCGGGTCAGCGGTGCTGGAGGCACTCTCGGACGCGGCCGCGGACCACGTGGCAGTCAAAGTGATGGGGATCAAGGACTCCTTCCCTGAGCACGGTCCTCCCCCGCAGTTGAGGGCTGACCTTGGCCTGGACCCTGAAAACATCGCACGCGCAATCACGGAATTCATGAGGCTGCTTGAAAAAGAGCGCGCACACACCACTCCCGCATGAGCAAGAACCACTTACGGCTCGACCAGCGACTGGTGGAGCTCGGCCTGGCTTCCACCAGGGCCCAGGCCAGGGGGATCATCATGTCCGGTCGGGTCATGGTTGACGGCCGGGTAAAAGACAAGCCGGGCTCGTCCGTGTCCGGCTCCTCGGAGGTCTCCATCAAGCCGGGGAAGAGGCACGTGAGCCGGGGCGGGGAGAAGCTCGAGGCCGCGCTCTCGGAGTTCAATGTAGACCCCTCTGGCAAGACCTGCCTTGACCTGGGCGCTTCCACGGGCGGGTTCACCCATTGCCTTCTGGAGCGCGGCGCAGACAAGGTGTACGCGGTGGACGTGGGCAAGGGCCAGCTCGACTGGGGACTGCGCAACAACGAGCAGGTCGTGGTGATGGAGGGCGTGAACGCGCGCACTCTCAAGCCCTCCGACCTGCCCGTGCCGGTGCAGCTTTGTGTGATGGACCTCTCGTTCATCTCCCTCACCCTGGTGCTGCCCGCGGTCGAGCCTCTCCTGGATGCTTGCGCTCAGGTGATAGCCCTGGTAAAGCCGCAGTTCGAGGCGGGCAGGGAAAAGGTGGGCAAGGGCGGTGTAGTGCAAGACCCTGTTGTGATCCGGGAGTGCGTGGACAGGGTGGCCGCTTGCAGTCGCGACCTGGGGCTTTTTGAGATAGCACGTGCTCCGTCGGCGCTAAAAGGGCCCAAGGGCAACCAGGAGTTCTTCATTTACATGTCCAAAATGAGCTGTTAATGCAAAAGGGTGACTATGGACTCCGGGTTTTATGAGTGCTAATATATGAATCGAGGTGGTTATGAGTACATTTACTGCAGTGGTGGAAAAGTGCACTGACACGGGACTGTACGTAGGGTACGTGCCCGGCTTTCCCGGGGCCCATACCCAGGCGGAGAGCCTTGACGAGCTCCAGGCCAACTTGCGTGAGGTCATCGGGATGTTGATCGAGGATGGTCCCCCTGAGTTAGAGGCGGAATTTGTGGGCGTTCAAACCGTAATGGTTTCCTGAGGATGGGCAAGCACCCTGTTCTTAAGCCTGCTGAAGTAGAGTCCATACTGGAAAAACTAGGCTTTGTGGCTGTGCGCCAGAGAGGTTCACACAAGCAATACCGCCATCCTGATGGCCGCTGCACCACTGTTCCATTCCATTCTAAGAGAGACGTCTCGCCGATTCTACTTCGACAAATAGCAAAAGACATAGGCCTCACTTTGCCCGAGTTCCTGGGGCATAAAAAATAAACATGGACAAGGCCCGGCATATCTTCTTCTCCGCGGTCATGCCGGTGTATAACTGCGGGCGATACGTTGTCGAGGCCATCGAGAGCATGCTCGCCCAGGGCCGGGACGACCTGGAAGTGATAGTGGTGGACGACGGTTCCACGGACGACACCCTGAAAAAGCTTTTTCCTTTCAAAGACCGCGTCAAGATCATGACCGAGGACAACAAGGGCCCGGCCGCGGCCAGGAACCGGGGCATCGAGGCGGCCAGAGGAGAGTGGATAGCCTTCCAGGACTGCGACGACCGCTGGCTGCCGGGCCACCTTGACCGGCTCGAGCGGGCCGTCCTGGAAAATCCCGGCGCAGCCATGGTCTACTCGGACGCCATGTTGATAGACGAAGAGGGAGCAGAGATCAAGAAAAAGCGCGCGCCCGGCCCGGGCCGTGATTTCTTCCTCACCGTGCTCATGGACAACACCGTTAGCACGCCCGCGGTGTGCGTGCGGCGCGAGGTCCTGGTCAGCGCGGGCATGTTTTATCCTCCTCTCAGGAGCGCCCAGGACTGGGACATGTGGCTTCGTATCGGGTATGGCTACAAGGTGGTGCACGTGCCCGAGATAACCGTGCAGTGCCGGAGGAGACAAGAGAGCACCATGCACACCAGGGGGGTCTCGACAGGGATGAGGGATGACAACCTGCTCGTCATGCAGAGGGTGGCGAAGATGGCGCCCGAACTTGACCCGGCGCTCTTGAGAAAGGCAACCGCCAGGCGCTACCTGGAAAGCGCGGAGAGGATGGTGGTGGCATACGACACCAGAGGCGCGCGCAAGGAGCTCATGCAGGCTATTAAGAGATGCCCTGCAAGCGCCGGGGCCTGGCTCATGTTGCTTCCGACCCTGGGGGGGCCAATGCTTGCAAGGGCATTGGTGAGCTTCCGTAGATGGCAGGAAAAAAGGTTTTAGGTCCTGCATGGAAGAGCACGCAAAGCGCATCAGGATCACCCACCTTATCACCGGCACGGGCACGGGGGGCGCGGAGAAGACCCTGCGCGAGCTCGTGACCAGGCTGGACAGCGGCCGCTTCATATCATCGGTCATCAGCATGAAGTCGCCCGGCCGGACCGGAGAGCAGATATCCAAAGCGGGCATTTCCGTGCGGTCTTTGGACCTGCCCTTGGAAACCGGTGCGGGGTACATGGCGCATCTCTTCGGGGCCGCGATGCGTCTTATCAGCTTGCTGCGAGAGGAGAGCCCGCACCTGCTCCACTGCTGGCTGTTCCAGGCCAACGTCCTTGGCAGGGCCGCGGCGCGTATCGCCGGTGTACCCGCGAACCTCTCCAGCCTGCGGGTGATGGAGATGGAGAAGGGTTTCCAGTACCCGGTTGATGGGCTGACAAGCGGACTGGTCACGCGCTACGTGGCCGTGTGCGACGCGGTCGCCGGTCACTACCGGGAGAAGCTCCATCTTGTCCCGGAAAAGATATCCACCATACCCAATGGTATTGACACAGGGGCTTTTGTGAGGGGCGAGAGGGGTGAAGCCAGGCAAGAGCTTGGGATCGAGCGGGATGCCGAGGTCCTGGGCTTCATGGGCAGGCTGCATGGGCAGAAGGGCGTGGACGTGCTGCTTGGTGCCTTCCGGGAAGTGCTTGCAGGTCGCCCGGGCGCGCTGCTGGTGATAGCGGGTGACGGTCCGGAGAGGTCGCGTCTGGAGAGGGAGGCCCGGGAGACGGGCGTAGCGGAGAGGGTGGTGTTCCTTGGCGAGTGCAATGACACGCCGCTTTTCATGTCAGCGCTCGACGCGTTCGTCTTGCCGTCCAGGTGGGAGGGCATGCCCAACGTTGTGCTGGAGGCCATGGCAGCGGGGATTCCCGTGATCGGGACTTTTGCGGGAGGGGTGCCCGAGATGGTGGCTCCGGAGGAGACCGGCCTGCTGGTGGCCCCCGGAGACGCGGGTGCACTTTCGCAGGCCATGACCCGGCTGCTCTCGGATGCGGGCCGGGCCCGGGCCATGGGGGAGGCCGGCCGGGCCAGGGCAAGTGAGCTTTTTTCCATGGAGACCATGGTGGACAGGTACACAAGGCTTTACGAGGAACTGGCCTCAATGCCGTAGTACCTGCGCCTTCGGCGCCCACATAGGCAAGCTATGTGGGCTACCCGTTCCATGCGCTAGTCGTATGAGAGGATTTCTGATAGAATTGTATGAAGCCGCAAGGGAAATGACATGAGCGCAGAGGATGAAAACCGGGGCCCACAGGCGCCGGGCCAGGGAAAGCCGGGGCCGGCAAAAGCCGCGGAGGTCGTAAAAAGGCACTTGAAGTACTGGTACCTGCTTTTCAGGCACACCGTGCACCTGTTCTTCGAGCACCGCGGCCCCTACCAGGCGAACGCCCTGGCTTACCGGAGCATGATCTCCCTGGTTCCCATGCTGGCTTTCATGATCTCCTTGTTCACCTGGATCATGGGCTCCAGGCTCGTAAACCTGAAGGAGAGGCTGCGGGATATCCTGGCGCAGTACGTGGTGCCGGAGAGCGACATGGTCGCCCGCACCTTCGAGCTCATAGACAAGTTCACCGCGCAGGCGGAGGCCGGCGCGGAGTTCGGCTTTTTGATCCTGCTTTTAACCTCCATCCTCCTCATCAACGGCATAGAGGCGATATTCAACAACATCTGGCAGGTGCAAAGGCGCAGGCCTTATGCCTGGAGGATCATGTCCTACACCGCCATGACCGTTCTCATACCGCTTCTCTTGGGGCTTTCCATATACATAACCGCGCAGTTGCAGGTGGGGAGCGTGGGGGCTGCCCTGCAGCGCAACCTGGTGCTGAGCCACATCCCCCTGCTGGGCGCCACCTTGAACGTGTTCCACAGCCTGGTGCTTCCGCTGGTGATGGTTTGGGCGCTTTTCCTTGCCATGTACAAGTGGCTGCCAAACACCCGGGTGGAGACCGGGCCGGCCCTGGTGGGCAGCCTGGTGGCTGCGCTTTCCTTCGAGGTGTGCAAGTGGGGCTTTTCCATATTCGCGGCCAGGATGGTGACCTCCAGGCAGCTATGGTGGGGGCCGCTGGGGGTGTTCCTTGTGTTCCTGGTGTGGGTCTACCTTATCTGGTGGATCGTGCTCTTCTGCTCGCAGTTGACCTTTGTCATACAGAACTACCGCTACGTGCTCAAGAAGGGACACGACCTTGAGGGAAGGATAGGCGAGGTCTACCTTGTTGCCCGGACCATGCTGGAGGTTGCCAGACGCCACCTCTGGGGCCCGTCCATGCACTCTGTAAAGGACCTGGCCCAGACAATGGAGGTCGAGGCCCCCAGGATACAGAAGGCCCTTGCAAGGCTGATTGACCAGGACCTGGTGATGCCGGGAACGGCCGCGGATAAAAGGGGCCACCAGGAGGTGTACCTTCCCGCGCGCGACCTGGGAAGGATAACCGTGGCACAGGCCGTAAAGTCGGTCACAGACCTTTGGCAGATGCCGGCCCGGCATGATTACGCGGACCAGGAGGCGGAGGAGCCGGACAGGGAGGAACAGCGGCTGGACGCGCTGATAAAACAGAAGCTGGGCATGCTGGACGCCGGGCTGGACGTGTCATTCCGCGAGCTGCTGGAATCGGACCAGGACCGGGAGCTTCTGATCGCCGGGGCATCTAAAGCGGAGAAGGAGCGAGGAGCGAGGAGCGAGAAGCGAGGGAAAGACGGGTAATGCTTTAGGTTTGAGTTATGAGTTGTCAGATTTTCTTTCCTCAAACCTCACTACTCAAACCTTTCCTGTCTCCGTGCACCCTTTTCCTCGGCCGGGCTTGTGCGATGAGCACGTCTGCGAGGAAAGGCGCGGCGCGCGCTCCCGTGTCCAGGGCCTTCAGCACCCGGCTCAAGGTCTTGTCCTGGAACCTTGACAGGAGCCCGCCCCACCCCGGGTACCCCCACATGAGGCTCACGCCCTTTATGCTTTCAATCCTGCAGCAGGGGGCCATGAGAGTTTCCAGCACTTGGAGGTCGAACTTGTGATTGTGGTCCTCGGGCGGCTCCCAGAAGGGCCTGCCTTGCTCCGCGGTCATGGTCCTGCCCCGCAGCCCGCACACCAGCTTGCCCAGCCTGCATGCCAGGCTCTCGAAGTTCGCAATGGCTATCACCACCCTGCCCCGGGGCTTCGTGACCCTTGCCATCTCCTCCATGCTGTTTCGTATGTCGGCGAAGTGGTCCATGGCCCCCTTGCACACCACCTTGTCAAAGCTCTGGTCGGAAAAGGGCAGCCGCTCGGCGAGGGAGCGGACCAGCCTCACCCTTCCTTGCTCTTCTCCCATGAACTGCAGGGCCCTGTTTATCATGAAGCTCGATGCCTCCACCCCCACGGGCAGTGCCCCTTTATTGGCCACGGAAAGCGCGTCTACGGCCCGGCCGCA
Source organism: uncultured bacterium (assembly GCA_964650485.1). Classification (GTDB taxonomy): domain Bacteria; phylum RBG-13-61-14; class RBG-13-61-14; order RBG-13-61-14; family DATKZS01; genus CAZYTX01. Next base: position 29,390 of record CAZYTX010000003.1, read on the forward strand.
GGCCACGTCCAGCACCGACTCGCCGGGCTGCGGGTCCAGGGCCTGCAAGGTCTCCTCGGTCATGCGCTCGAACACGAATGCGGTGTCCGGGGTCATGTCAATGGAGACCACCTCGTCGTCGGTCCAGGCCGTGTCAGGGGCTGTGTCCACTCTCCATCCCTCCTTTTTCCATCGGCTCATCTTATGGGCTGGAAGAACCTGCCCCACCTGGGCAGGTAGTGGTTTTCCGGGTCCAGGGGCAGGTGTATGAACATGGCCCTGCCCTTGAGATGCGTCACCGGCACTAAGCCCCAGGAGCGGCTGTCGGACGACTGGTCCCTGTTGTCCCCCATCATGAAGAGCATGCCCTGGGGCACGGTCCAGGCGTTGTGGTTGGTGAACTTCCGGTGGAAGGGGTCGCTGCAGAGAATGACGTCATGCACGTAGCCGCTCTGCTCCCTGTCAAGCTCCTCCTCGAAAAGCTCGAACCGCTTGCACGAGCCGTTGCCAACCGGACCGTTGTACTCGCCCAGAAGCTCTTTCTTCTGCAGTTCGCCGTTCACGTAGAGCTTCGAGTCCCTGGTCTCCACCTTGTCGCCGGGCAGGCCGACCACCCGCTTTATGTAGTCGTCACGGGGCGCGTCCGGGAACCTGAACACCACCACCTCGCCCCGCTCGGGCAGTCTCCGCAGCCACAGCTTCTTCGCAGCTATCACCACGGTGCGGCCGGCAAGGCGGAACTTGAACAGGGGCGCCGGTCTCTCGTGTCCTGACATCCTCTCTGCGGACAAATCCGGATCAATAATGTAGGGCAGGTACAGGTCCGGGCCGAAGCTCAGCTTGTTCACCATGAGCTGGTCCCCCACCAGCAGGGTGGGGATCATGGACCCCGAGGGTATCCTGAAGGGCTCGATAAAAAGCCAGCGTATGACCAGGGCGATGCACAGCGCTATCAAAAGCGCCTTTACGGTCTCCCAGGTGGGGCTCGGCCTGTACCTTGACAGCCGCTCGTCCACGTATCCATCGAGCGCCTCGCATGTCCGCCTCATCTGTTCGGGGTCGCCCGTTTTAATGGCGTGCCTTACCTCGCGGCCCAGGTCCCGGGCGGCGTCCACCTCCTCCCGGGGAGCCCGCTTCTTTGCCCTCCTCAGGATGAGCTTCAAGTCGTCCAGCTCTTTCCTGGCGCGCTTTTTGGCTTTGCGCTTCTCTCTCATCAGATTTCTCTTTATCATCAAAAAGCCTTCTCCAGCGGGGAAGAAGGCGCGAGGCGCTACACTTTTCTGAATAGACTACCACCGCGCCGGGGGACAGTCAAACCGTAATCCACCGCCTAAAATAAGGATCAACGTATTTAAGTGTGGGTAACTGGAGAATGGCTGTTGGCGATACCGGACCTTTCCTGCTGATTATAGAGGCTTTTTGCGTTTTTCGCATTCTCGGCTGCCAGCGGGGGGGTGTCTCTGGGCCTCTTCTCTGATATTGTACCCGTGCCGGTCCGGAGGATAGGGCAACGCAGGCGAGCGAGGGGGCGCACTCGGTGATGAAGAGCGACCTTGCCGGGGGCCATCCTTCTTTCGGATTGTTGCTCTCGGCGCGGCAAAAGATTTCAATGCTCGCTCCCGCGGCCCCGAGTCAGCCCGGCCAGCGCTTTTGCTCTGCTTACATGATTCTTTTTTGCCCGCTTTCCAGCGCGGCGTCGGCAGGCCTCGCCCCTCCGGCCACAATTTGCCGCCATCCGGCTTTTCAGGGTCCGCCCGGCGAGCAAAAAAACCACTTTTTGAGGTGAAACCTTCTCCATCATGACCGCTATCCCCGCCCCTTTGAGCGTGCTGAGGGGATTAGGCGGTGGATCAGGCCATCACCTAATTATTGCAAAAATCACCTTGACATATTACAATTTAATCATGGCCGCGCTTTGATAAGAAAGTCGGCTTGTTGATTTGATCTGTATCCTGGCGGGGCTCATGATGAAAAGGCTCTACATATTGTCTGTGCTGCTGATAATTGCTTCAATTCTAACAACAATGTGCGAGGGCAGCGATGAGGACGGCGCCGGCTCCGTTTTCGGCGGGGGGAACCTCCCTTCACACACGGAGAGCTGGGATATAATGCTTATGCTGGACGGCCAATCCTCCTGCGCCAAGGGGTTCCCGGGAAGGGGAGCGGGCATCAGTCCCAATCTCCCCGCGGGTTACTTCCCCGCAACAGGGGTGACCTCTACCGGTTACGAATATGACGCCGACGTGCCCGAGACATACATTATAGCATACTTCTCCGCGCCGGGGCACTTACAGGTGGAGCCGCAAGACAGCGTGGAAATCAGCTTCAGTTTTCGGGCGGAGGCGGACGGCAACAGGGGCGATCATTTCATCGCCAGGATAGCGGACGGAGACAGGTTCCTGGTTCCCCAAAGCGCGAGCGGGCAGGCCATGGCCGCGCAGAGCACCAAGGACGTAAGCTACACTTACATTGCACAGCACAGCGGGTTCGAGATGTATTTCATCGTGGGGCTGAGCAGTCCCGGCGAGGCCTTTTATCTGGACGACCTGGAAGTCCGGGCATCGGGCCAGACCATTATCGAGGACAGCTTTGAGGGGGCATTGACAAGCGGACCGGTCTCTCCAGCCGGGTACAGGAGCCTGCTGCTGCCTTCCTCTCCCGCGGGAGGGGTGTCGAGTTCTGGCGGTCTTTCAGGTGCGGGCAGCTCCCTCATGGTGCAGGGGGGACAGCACTTTATGCTTTACGGCCAGGGGGCCTCCACCGGAGCGTTCTCGGGCCTGTTAATGACCTATACTGACCCCAACTACGACGACCCCTTCTTCGGCGAGACCCGGGCCATCATGCAGGGGGGCGACTTCATGGGCGACTATACGGGGTTTGACAACGCCTCCGACCCCACTTGCACCGAGCAGGGAAGCGCACTGATCTCGGTCAATCCAGAGGGCAACGCCGACCTTTCAGGGGTGTGGACCCTTCATGTGGAGGCGAGCTGTGAGGAACAGGGCGTGTCCGTGGGCGAGACCATCGGCTCGCTTTATTCATTGCACCAGTCCGGAGACCCTGTATCAATATACAGCCAGGGACTCATGCACTCGGGGCATCCCTTTCAGACGGCTTCCGGCGTCACCATTCATACCATCCAGGGCATCAGCCTGGGCTCGACCGGTCTTTTCATGATGGCCTCGGACAACACCGCGGCTCAACTGGCGGGATCGTATGAAAGGTCCTATCACCTTCTCGCCGGCTTGATGCAAGGCACCTGGCCAGGGACTTCTGGAGGAACCTGCACCATTGAGCAGGGTCAGTTCATGGCCTTTATTGATTCCACCGTCGAGGTCACGCCCCCTTGAACGATCAAACATCCGCAAAAAATTCTCTTTCGAGCAGCTTAAACCCCGGATGCGAAAAATAATCGAAAGCCGCGCACCCAATAGGACCTTGGACTTCGGAGGCTGGACAGACACCCACTTTGCCGAAAGCGGCAAGGTGGTCAACATGGCTGTGTTTCTTTGTTCGCCCGGGTCACCATCATAATGCGCGATGCTCCCGGCGTGAGCGTACACATCCTGGACTATGGCGAGCCGCTGGAAGTTGAGGAGGTTGCCGGCCGGCACGGGGCCGCGGGCGCCATGATAAACGGCGCCGGCGCCGGGGGCTCCATGACCCTGCTTTGCAGGCCGGGTACCTGGGCCGCGGTTGCCGCTTCACTCGGCAAGGAAGGCTTTACCATACTTCATTGCACCATGGCCCGGGAGCCGGCAATGGCATGGGAAACTTGACCTTTTGACTTGCGGGCGACTCTTCGCCGCTAATCCTGTTCCATCTCCCTGGACATCTTCTTTCACTCTTCAGGAGAAGCCTCGCACCACATCTTCATGTCGGATACAACGTACATGGTCTGGCTGGCCTGTATGGCAGCCTCGAACGCGGGTTCGATCTTCAAGAGCTGCCTCATCATGAAGCCCGAGCTTCTAAGGTCCGAGGTGTTCCTGTATAGCACCAGGGTTTTATCCTTTTTTAGCTCGATCAGCTCCCACGAGCCGGCCACACCCTCGATGTCGCCGCCCGGTCCCTGCTTGAAGGAGATGCGGTTTGGAGGTTCGAAGCGGTAGTCCAAGACGTACTCGGACTCGAAGTCTATCATGAGGGGGATCACGGTGTGCACCGAAACCCGGGCGGAGCGCTCGTCCCGCTCCAGCACCTCCATGGACACTTGCTTCTGTACTTCCGACATTCCCTCGATGTCTGCAATTGAGTCGTACACGGAATCCACGGGCTTGTCCACCACCGCGGCGCCGGTGTAAAAGCGGGGCTCCGTGTACTCGAGCATCACCAGCAATCCCCTCCCGGCGAGCTTGGCAAGGGTTTCCGGGTGCTCTCTTGCAAGCTCTAAAAGCTCGAGGCGCGGCAGCGGGTCCACGCTTTTTCGCGACTCTTTCTCGTATAGGCCCTCGGCCCTGTCCTTCATGGCCTTCATCACTATGGTGCCGGTGGAAAGGTTTATCATCATGTCCAGGTTCGGCACCCTGTTGAACAAAGACTTCACCACCGCGTTCCTGGGAAGGGAGTACGAGGTGTAGAAGAGCATTGAGCGCTCGTCCTCCCCGGGTACGGGCACCATTTCGTAGGCGCCCCGGTTATGCACGAACTCTCCCTCGGCCTTGATCCAGTCAACCCGGCGGCGGGGCTGGTTATAGTGATACACCGAGTACGGCACCTTGATCTTTACGAAGAGTATCTGGATGCCGAGTTCGTAAGTTACAAGGTCTATGTTGTCGGTTACATGTTTTTTATAGGCTTTATCGCACTGGGGTACGTACTCCGGGTACGAGGGGATGTCCTGCACCATATCGTAGACCTGCTTGCGCGGCGCGTTTATCAGGATGCCTTCGGTGGTCATCCAGGGGATGTCCGGGCTTTTGGGGGCGTTGTTCACTATCACCGCCTGGCCGGTGCGCAGCACCCGGGAAAGCACCTCCTGGTCTATGCCTTTTCCAACCACGGTCTCGGCAAGGGTGGTCTTGAAAACCTCCTCCGGGCGGTCGAAATCGTACTGAACCGGCTCGCCTTTCTTCGAAAAGGCGCTCGGTCCGGCAATGAATATCAATGCAACGGCCAGGATTACAAAAACAAAGCGCCTCATTGAAAAAGTTTTCCTTGTCACTGTTCCTCTCCTTGTATCATTATTTGTCCGGGCCTCTATTATACCGCCCGGAAGGGTTCCTGTCTTTTGCTTCAGCAGGGGGCTCTTTGCCGCTTGATTTGCTCCACTCCTCCAGCCTCTTTTTTATCTTCTCCTCTTCGCCCATTTCAGTGGGCCGATAAAAAATCCTGTCTTTGATCTCATCCGGCAGGTACTGCTCAGCCACGTGATGTCCGGGGAACTCGTGCGGGTACTTATAGTCCTTGCCGTAGCCAATGCTCTCCATCAGCGGGGTGGGCGCGTTCCTTATGTGCAAAGGCACGGGCAGGGAGCCGGTCTCCTTCACCGCCTGCGCAGCCTCGCCCAGGGCCTTGTACGAGGCGTTCGACTTGGGAGCGCTGGCAAGGTAGGTGACCGCCTGGGCCATGGGTATCTTGCCCTCTGGAAGCCCCACCGCGGTGAAGGCGTGGAAAGCCGAAACCGCCACCGTGAGCGCCTCCGGGTCCGCGTTGCCCACGTCCTCCGCGGCGAAGATCATCATCCTGCGGAGTATGAAAACCGGGTCCTCCCCGGCCTCCAGCATACGCACCATCCAGTAGATAGCAGCGTCCGGGGCCGAGCCCCGCAGGCTCTTTATAAAGGCCGACACCTGGTTGTAATGCTCCTCCCCGGCCCGGTCGTAGGTGAGGCTCCCGCTGGTCATGGACTCCTTGGCAATGTCCATGGTGATGCTCTTGGCGCCCTGGGCCCGGGCCAGGGCGCTCGAGAGCTCGAGGCCGTTCAACGCCCGCCGCGCGTCTCCGCCGGCCACCCTGGACAGATACTCGACCACATCGCCGGGAACGCTTAGAGGCTCATCCTTCGCGAACAGGCCCCGCTCGCAATCGTCAATGGCCCTCTGCACTATCTCCTTGATCTCCTCCTCGGCAAGAGGGTTCAGGATGACCACACGACAACGGGACAAAAGCGGGCTTATGACCTCGAAGCTCGGGTTCTGCGTGGTCGCGCCTATCAGGATGATCCTGCCCGACTCCACGTGCGGGAGGAAAGCGTCCTGCTGGGCCTTGTTCCAACGGTGGATCTCGTCAACGAAAAGAACGGTGCGCCGACCCTGGTACTTCCGTCTCTCGTCAGCGCGCTTTATGACCTCGCGAAGCTCCTTCAGACCGGAGAGCACAGCGGAGAATGTCTCGAAGGCCGCGCTCTCGCCCCCGGCGAGTATCCTGGCAAGCGTGGTCTTGCCCGCGCCCGCGGGCCCCCATATGATCATGCTGGTTATGCGGCCGCTCTCCACCATGCGCCGGAGGAGCCTGCCCTCGCCGGCGAGGTGCTCCTGCCCGATGAACTCGGAGAGGTCCCGGGGCCGCATCCGGTCGGCAAGAGGGGCCTCTTTGGAAAGCTCGCGCTCGCTTGCGTGCTCGAAAAGGTCAGCCATCATAAAAAAGCTATCACGCGGCCATTTGCGTTGCAATCCTTCTTGACAAAGCTAAATATTTGGGCTATTCCTTAAAATAAGCATGTACCCGAGAGCGGGAGTAATTCAGTGGTAGAATGCCAGCTTCCCAAGCTGGACGTCGCGGGTTCGATACCCGTCTCCCGCTCCAGTAAAATCCCCGCCCGGCAATCTATGCGGGCGGTTTTTTTCTTGAGCTTGTAAAAAGCTTACAAGGAGAAGATGGGCTCAGATAACGTCCAGGGATTTCTTAAAGGGCTTGGCAAAGTAAGGCTCGAGCAGCTTTCCCGGCTGTACCGCAGGAAGATTCCCCCCGATAAAATAACCACGCAGAACTTCAACCGCGAGCTGTGCAGGCTGAGCCGCGACATAGGCAGGCAGGTGGGCGTGCTGGTTGACAGGCGGGGCCAGGTGCACAGCGTGATAGTGGGCGACACCAGGAGCGTCATGCTCCCGGACCTTGGCCCCAGCAGGGGCGACCCGTCCAGGCTGCGGGGCCTGCGCTACATCCACACCCACCTGAAGGACGAGCCCTTAAGCGAGGAGGACATCACCGACCTCATGCTGCTCCGGTTCGACCTTGTGCTGGCGGTGGTTGTCACCGAGGCGGGGTATCCTGGCCCTTCTTACCTTGCCCACCTTTTGCCTGATAACGAGGAGGGGGACGTTGTGGAGCGTCTCCCAGCTTTTGCTCCCGGGCAGTTGGATATTGATATGCAGGAGCTTCTGGGCTCGCTCGAGGAGGAGTTCGCACGCACCCGGCCTAAGCTTGTCGGCCGAGGCAAGGAGGGCGTGATCCTGGTGGGGGTGATGAGCTCTGACAAGAAGCCGCGAGGGAACGGGATTGACGCCCTGGCCGAGCTGCGCGAGCTCTCCAGGTCCGCGGGGGTGGACGTGCTCTTCGAGGTGGTGCAGAAGCGGGAGAAGATACACCCGCGCACGGTAGTGGGCAAGGGCAAGATCAGGGAGATGGTGGTAAAGGCCATGCAACTGGGCGCGGTCACCCTGGTGTTCGACCGCGAGCTCTCGCCGGCGCAGGTGAACGCCATCCAGAACATCACCGAGCTCAAGGTGATTGACAGGAGCCAGCTAATCCTGGACATATTCGCACAGCACGCAAAGACCAGGGAGGGGAAGATCCAGGTGGAGCTTGCCCAGCTTGGGTATAACCTGCCAAGGCTCACCGGCAAGGGCGTTGACATGTCACGTCTTATCGGCGGCATCGGCTCCAGGGGTCCGGGCGAGACCAAGCTCGAGATTGACAGGAGAAGGGTGAGGACCAGGATTCAGAGGCTTGACAAAGAGCTCGAGAGCATGAGGAAGACCAGGGCACAGAAGCGGCAAAAGAGGGAATCTCAGGGACTGCCCGTGGTTTCCATAATCGGGTATGCTAACGCAGGCAAGTCCACCCTGCTTAACAAGCTCACCAACTCCGAGGTCGAGGTCCAGGACAAGATGTTCGCTACACTCGACCCCACCAGCAGGAGGCTAAAGTTCCCAAGGGACAGGCAGATCATCATAACCGACACGGTGGGCTTTATTCACGAGCTTCCCGAGCAGTTATACAACGCCTTCCAGGCCACACTGGAAGAACTGCACCACGCGGACCTCTTCATCCACCTGGTGGATGCCAGCGACCCCTCATGGGAGGGACAGATTCACGCGGTCCGCTCCATACTAGAGGACATGGAGCTCACCCGGACAGGAAGCATCATCGCCTTCAACAAGGTTGACCTCATCTCGTCGCTCGAGGTCAAGATGAGGCTCTCGCGCTTCCCGGGCTCGGTGGCCGTATCCGCTCTCAGCCGCGAGACATTCCGCCCCCTGCTCGCGGCCATGGAAAACATGCTCTTTGAGGCCGAGGAGTCAGACAAAGAGGCATGGCAGTCGCTCGGGTTCTAATGACTGGAATCATTGTTTTACAGAACACTGCTGTCCAAAACAGATGATATGAAAAAAGAATGTTGTCGCACAGAGGCACAGAGGGCACAGAAGGGAGGAGATAAACTCCATGTGCTTTTGGCCCTGGCCTTTATCCTGGCCTTGTGCCTCAGGCTCGTCTACATCTGGGAGGCGAGTCGCACGCCCTTTTTCACCGGCCTGGTGGTTGACCAGCTCGCATACGACGGCTGGGCCCGCATGATCGCCGCCGGCCACTGGCTCGGTAGCGAGGCCTTTTACCAGGACCCGCTTTACCCGTATCTGTTGGCCGCGGTCTACAGCGTTTTCGGGAGGAATCTGGCCCTGGTATACGTGTTGCAGGCATTGTTGTCTTCCTTGTGCTGCTTTGCCATGTACGGCATTGCAAGACGCGGCCTGGGTGACGCGAGGACCGGGCTCCTGGCCGCGTTTTTATGGGCCACCTTCAAGGTGGACTTCTTCTACAATGCCCAGCTTTTAAAGGCGAGCGTTGCCGTGGTGCTGGTGGTCCTTGTCCTCTGGCTGCTCCTGGTCTCAAGGGACAGGATGAGCCTTTTTGCCGCGGCCGGGGCCGGCCTCTCCCTCGGACTCTTGCTTCTTATGAGGGGCAACATGCTCCTGGTGGCGCCGTTGCTTCTGATATGGCTGGCATACGTTCTGGTCAAGCAGCATAAGAAGCGGGCGGCCCCGGTCCTGGCTCTCGCGCTCGTTTTTATCGCCTTACCTCCAGGCATCACGGCTATCAGGAACCGGGTTGTGACCGGGGAGATATTGGTGACCACTGCACAGGGCGGGCCCAACTTCTACATGGGCAACTTCCAAGGCAACAAGTGGGGCACGGGTGTTGACCCTCCCTTTGCACAGCGATACCCCGGCGTGGAGAGCGAGGACTTTGAAAAGGAGGCTGAGAGGCGCACAGGCCGCGACCTCAGCTCCTCTGAGACAAGCAGGTTCTGGTTCAAGGAGACTATGAGGGAGATAAAAGCGGACGCCGGGTTGTTCGTTGTCCGGCTGGGCAGGAAGGCCCTGCTAACAATTAACAGGTTCGAGCTCACCGACAACCTGGGGTACGACTTTTTCGCGGAGCACTACTCGGTGCTGCTGAAGCTGCCGCTGCCCGGCTTCTGGCTGGCCGCGCCTTTCGGGATAGCAGGGCTGGTGCTGGCCTTGTACCAGAGGAAGGGCGGCCTGCTGGCAGTCTTCGCGGGCGGTTATGCGCTCACCCTGCTGGTCTTCTACGTGCTCTCCCGCTACAGGCTTCTCCTGGCCCCAGCGTTGCTCGTCTTCTCCGCCTACGGCCTGGTGTCCCTCTGGGACGCGGCCAGGCAGCGCGAATTCAAATTCTTGATAGCATACGTGTGCATTGCGGCCGTGCTCTTTGCGGCGTCATATCCAAGGTGGCTGGAGCCCTCATACGACTCCATGTGGACCAAGGCGGGCCTGGCCCGCATGCAGCACGGCCAGTACACGGAGGCAATCAAAGCATACCAGCGGGCCGTGTCAATAAACCCGGGACTGTTCCAGGCCTGGATGGGGATGGGCGCCGCCATGGAAGAGAGGAGGCGGCTTTCCGAGAGCAGACAGGCTTATGAAAAGGCGGTGTCCATAAAACCCGACAGCCCGTTCGCGCACTTCAGCCTGGGCAGTGTGCTTGCGAAGGAAGGGGATGTTTCCCGGGCAAGGAAGGAGTACCAGAGGGCCTTGTCCCTGGATCCCGGATACGTGCCGGCCAGGCAGGCGCTTGAAGCGCTCGATTAGGTCAGGGCCGCGTGAATAAAAGAGCAATACATTTCTATGTGTGCGATCCAGTAACCCTGTTTTGGCGGATGTTGGCTCTTTCGTTATAATACGTGTTGATACGAATTAAAACTTTTAACGAGGCAAAGATGCAAAGGAAATTAACCATCACCGTGGACGAAGAGGTATACCAGGGACTGCATAACAAGATCGGTCGAGGTCGGATCAGCTCGTTTTTAAACCTGCTTGCGCGCCCTTACGTGGTCTCAAAGGATATCAAGGCGGCCTATGACCGCATGGCATCAGACCAGGAGCGGGAGGCCGAGGCCGAGGATTGGATAGAAGGGATCGCGGGCGATATAGCGGATGAAGAGAACTGAGGTATGGCTGGTCAACTTCGATCCTTCGCTCGGCGGTGAGATTAAAAAGACCCGGCCGGCCGTCATCATAAGCCGTGACGAAGCCAATGCAGTTCTTAACCGCGTTCAAGTGGTTCCACTGACCCGCAATATAAGTCGTTTGTATCCCTCCGAGGCTTACGTGTCAGTAGAGGGGCCGTGCGCATAAGGCCATGGCCGACCAGATCGGTACGGTCAGCAAGAAGAGATTGCAAAAGCGCATCGGTTCCGTCTCGGAACAAGACATGGAAGGAATTGAAAAGGCTATCCTGTTTCAGCTTGGCTTTTTATAATCTTTAATGGCATGTCGGCGTTTGCTGCTCAATCAACAGATAAGGCACAAGCCGGTTGTGTTATCTTTTCCTCCTCCTCCGAAACTCGAGCCAGACCCACACCGCCGCGGTAATGCCTCCGGCTGCGTGGGACGCGGCCACGGCCACCCACGCGCCGGTGGGCCCCATAAATCTTGTCAGTATAAGGACCAGGGGCATGCTCACGGCCACGAAGCGGACCACGGTGATGATGAGCGGGGGCATGCCCTTGCCCATGCCCTGGAAGACCGCGCCCAGCACGAACACCTGGGCCACCAGGGCGTAGGTGGGGGCCACGATGTAAATGAAGTCCACCCCCATCTGCTGTATGTGCGGGTCCCCGCCCTTGTTGAAAAGGGAGACGAAGAACTCGGGGAACACCATGAACACCGCGCCCATTGTCCCGGAGAAGGCCGCGGCCAGCATGCCGCCGGTAAAGGCCGTCCTGGCCGCCCGGCCGATCCTGCCGGCGCCGAAGTTCTGGCCCACCATGCCCACCACCGCCATCATCATCCCGATCATGGGCAGGACCCCGAGCATGTTCAACTGCACTCCCATGCCGTAGGCCACCACCGCGTCGGGGTCTTTGTTTAGTATCCTGAAGAATACCATGTTGTTGATCCAGTGGATCAAGTTGACAAGCAGCATGGGCGCGCCCACCCGCAGAATCTCGATAAAGTGCCGCGGCTGGAAGCTCCAGTTCTTCCTGGAGAATGTCCATACGCTCCTGCCGGTCATGAGGTAGCCAATCAACAGGATGCATGCCAGGCCCCGGCTGGCCACGGTTGCCAGCGCGGCCCCGGCAACGTCCAGGCCCAGCCAGCCTATGTGCAGGCCGAACACGCTGTCCTCCCTTGAGAAGATCAGCAGGGGATCGGCCACGATGTTTGCGCTGACGCTTATGAGGGCGATCACCAGGGGGGTGCGCGAGTTGCCCTCGCCCCGCAGGATATTGGAACCCACCAGGAAGAACATTATGGTGATGTTGCCCAGCAGGATGACCATTATGTACTGGTGGGCCCGGGGCACCAGCCGCTCCTCCACGTTGAGCAGCGCGAAGAAGGCCTTGTCGAGTGGAACGAACACCGCGATGATGAGGACCGAGAAGACCAGCATGAGGATCATGGCGTGGTTGGTCGCGTTATCAGCCTCGGCATAGTCGCCCTTTCCCACCAGCCGGGACACGTAGCTGGTGACCCCGTTTGCTAGGCCAGCGGCCATCATGATGGCCAGCATCTGCAACAGGCTTGCGTTCGCAACCGCGGCAAAGGCCTCGGCGTTTATCTGGGCGATAAAAAGCCGGTCCATGAACCCGAACAAGGGCTGCACCGAGTACTGCAGGATTACCGGCAGGCTGAAGATGAGTAGCACCTTGAGGATGGGCCCTTGTGTGAGGTCCATGCCTCCCCTGGCAGTGGATGCCCGCGTCCCGGCTTGGGCGGGACCGGATGCTGCCGGTTCCCTGTCTTCGCTTCCTTTCTCTTTTCCGCTGTTATTTCCCGAATCCATCACTTGTCAAGGAGGAAAATGAAAATAGATTTTCCTAATCTTATATTTCACGCAAAGTACGTAGGCCCGTAGGGGGCGAAAAAAACGCAAAGGGTCAATTATTTTTGTAATTTTCTCTGAGACTTTGCGCCTTTGCGTGAAAGAGCTCTTCTTTTCAGAACCTTGAGACCACCTGGAAGATGATAACGGTCAGCACCGCGGCCGCGGGTATGGTGACCAGCCATGAGTATACAATGTTGAGCACCACCCGGCGGTCGAGCGCGGAAATTCCCCGGGCAAGACCCACGCCCACCACCGAGCCCACCAGTGTGTGTGTGGTGGATACGGGAAGCCCCAGCCGCGAGCATATGAGCACGGTGGTGGCGCATGCGAACTCCGCGGAGAATCCCCGGGTGGGGGTTATCTCGGTGATCTTCTCGCCTACTGTTGAGATGACTTTGTGTCCCCAGGTGCCGAGGCCGAATACAATCCCTACTGCTCCCAGTCCCAGTATCCACAGCGGCACCTGCACCGCGGTCTTGACCGCGTGCATCTTGATGGCTGTATACACGCCTGCAAGCGGTCCCACCGCGTTGGCCACGTCGTTTGCCCCGTGTGCAAAGGCCACGTAGCATGCGGTCACGATCTGGAGGTACCTGAAGACCTGCTCCACCCTTTCTATCTGCTTGGAGTAGTGCTGGTCTTCGCTCTCCATCCAGAAGCGGCGCATCAGCAGCTTGAAGAGCACGAAAGCCACGAACCCCGCAGCCAGGGCCACGCCGAGCGCCGCTCCGAAGGAGAGGTGCAGGTGGAAGTTCTTGAGGCCCTTGTATATGATAGACAGGACCAGTATCACCACTATGGGAAGTATCATGCGGGGAGCGACTTTCCGCGCCGCCCGTGCAGGAGAATGGGAATCGAAAACCTTGCGGTTTACGTAGCTGAAAACCACGAAGCCTATCAGTGCCCCGCTGATCGGAGACACCCCCCAGCTCAAAACAATTGACCCCAGCGTGCCCCATTCCACCGAGGCGAAGCCGCCGTAGAGGAGCCCGAATCCGAATATGGAGCCCACAATGGAGTGGGTGGTCGAGACCGGCAGCCCCAGGGAAGTGGCCATTTGAAGCCATACTGCCGCGCCCAGGAGCGCCGAGAGCATCCCGGTGACGAAAAGGTCCGGGTCTCCCATGAACAGCTCGGGCGAGACAATGCCCTTGCGCACGGTGTCGGTCACGTGTCCTCCGACCAGCATGGCCCCCAAAAACTCGAATATGCCGGCCAGGACAACCGCCTGCTTGAAGGTTATGGCCTTGGAACCCACGGAGGTCCCCATGGCGTTTGCCACGTCGTTGGCCCCGATGTTCCAGGCCATGTAGAAGCCGCCCAGGATGGAGACAATCAGTATAAGGGTGTAGCTCATGTCAATAGGGTCTCGGAAGTGATCAGCCCTGTTCGATCATGGTTCGCAGGTACTTGCCTGCCTTCTCCGCGGAGTTGGCCACCTGTCCCAGCTTGCGGGAGTACTTGTCGTACATCATTATTGTGACGGGGTCCAGCTTGTCCTCGATACTGTAGAAGTGCCTGGCAAAGCGGCGCTGGAGCTTGTCGGTCTCCCACTCCTTCTCCCCCAGCATGTTTATTGTGTCCAGGACCTCCTCGGCCTCGGCGCCGGAAAAGGAGCTGTCAGCCAGCACCTTGATCTCCTGGGCCGCGACCAGGAGGCTCTCGCACACCTCGACCACGGCGTTCACGAACTCCAGGAACTCCTCCCTGAGCTCGTCGTGGATCGCGGTCCTGCGCAGGGTCAGGACAACCAGGAAATCCTCGGCACGGTCGGCAACGTCGTCCTGGGCTGACAGGAACATGGCCACAGCGTCCCGGCTCACCGAGAGGAAGAACCTCCTGTAGAGGACTTTCCTCACCTGGTCCTTTATCTTGTCAGCCTCGTACTCGATCCTCGACATCTCGTGGTGTATTTCGTTGATGCGCTCATAGTCGCCTTCCACCAGGGCCCGGGCCGCATCGCGCAGAAGACACACGCACTCGTACACCTTCTTGGTGTGCTCGCCCACGCCGGAAAAGGGGGACTTTCCAATAAGGTCAGAAAGCCAGGACATCTCGACCTCTCTTTCTCCCGGGAAGCGCGGACCCGGGAAACAGGTTTTTCATGTTCAGGAACAACTATTATATTGTCTAGGTGGGCTTAACTCAATCGGCTCTTTTCCCAGCCGGGGCAGCTTGAAATAAAGAACACCGGAATTTGACAACACGCAAAAGCGAAAGTAGCATAATCAACCTGAAGGGAGGAACGGTGATGTCGCGTGTTTGTGATATATGCGGGAAGGGTGTGCTGGTTAGCATGAACCTCTCACACGCCCATAACCGCACCAAGAAGCGCTCTTATCCTAACATTCAGAGCACCAGGATAATGACGGCGAAGGGCCCGAAGAGAATAAACGTTTGCACCCGTTGCCTGCGCTCCGGCAAGGTAAAAAAGGCCGTATAAATCTTATTGCCCGGCCAGCATGGCATCAATGTCCCCGAAGTCCGAGACGTCTTTGCCGTAGTGGGCGCGGATCACGGTCCCCTCGGGCGAGAGCAGGAACGTCGCGGGCACTTGCAGTTCGCTCCCCTCGAACCTGCCGTGCATGTGTCCTTTCAAGGCGGCTTTCATGGTGGCCGCCGCGGCCCTGGGAGCCAGAAACTCCTTTAGTCCTCCCCTCTTTACCTCAAAAAGCTCGTAGAGCGTCCTCTCACGGTCAGGCACCAGGGGGAATTTGATGCCGTGCTCTTCGGCGTACTGCTCGGCGCGCTTTTGCGTGGACTCGACCACAGCGAAGAGCTTTATGCCCCTTGACTCGAACTCAGGGGCCTTGCCGCTGAGCTCTTCGAGCCTGTGCCTGCATAGCGGGCAGCCCAGGTGCCGCAGGAAGAACAGGGCCGCTCTTGCCTCGAAATCCCCGGGATAGCGCCACTGCGTGCCCGCGTGGTCGGTGAAACTGAACCCCTCTACCTTGTCTCCGTCCGATATGGTCATTACAACGCTCCTCTACGCTTTTTAACGCAACGACGCCACGACGAATTATTGCCTGTTGTGAAAAGCCATTATTTAGCGCCAAAGGCGCGGCATTAGGATGTTTCGCAACATGCACTAATTAATAATTACCATTGCGCTGTAGCGTCGTAGCGTCCAATTAACCGCCTTCGCCGGCATCCGCGGTGCACGGCTTGACCACCGCTTTCACGTATGCATCAGGGCGGATATACTCCTTGGCCACCCTTCTCACGTCCCGCTTTGTGAGGGCCTCGATCTTTTCCGGGTACTGGTGCGAGTGCATGTATCCCAGCCCGTAGAGCTCGTCCATGGCATAGTGCGCCGCCTGGTTCGAGAACCTCTGCAGCCTTATCTCGTACTCCCCTATGAGCACGCGCTTTGCACGGGAGAGCTCCAGGTCCGAGACCGGCTCATTCCTGATCCTTTCGAGCTCTCGCAAAATGCCCTCCACCGCCTTGTGCTCGTTCTCCGGCGCGGTGCCGATGTACACCCCCAGGTAGCCTGGGTCGAGTCCTTCCTGGCTGAATGCGAACACCGAGTATGCAAGCCCCTGCTCTCCCCTGAGGGTTGTAAAGAGCCTGCCCGACATTCCCGATAGTATGGCCTCGATCACTGATGCGGGGAAGCGGTCCTCCGATGTCAGGGACACCCCCTGGAAGCCGATGACTATATTGGCCTGCTCGGACTCCGTGCACTCCAGTGCCTCCCTTACCTCGTGGGGCGGCGCCTCCCTGGCAATGTCCGGGACCTCGAAATCCCGGCCCTCCCAGTCCTGGAATAGCCCCTCGAAGCGCTCGCGCAACTCCTTGGCCTCAACGTCGCCCACCACCGCGATCACCAGGTTTTTCGGCGTGGCCAACTTCTGGTAAAAGCCCTGGATGTCCTCCCTGGTGATCCTGTTCAGGCTGGCCTCGGCGCCCAGTATCTCCATGCCAAAGGGGTGCTCGCTGAACAGCTTAGAGCGGAACATCTTGAAAGCAACGTAAGAGGGCCGGTCCATCCTGCTCTTTATGTTGGATGCGATGATTGCGCGCTTGCTCTCCACCTGTTCCTCCGGGAACTCGGGGTATCTCAGCACCTCGGCAAACACGGGCAGGCATGAGTCGAAGAACTGTGCCGGGACCTCTAATGTCACCCCCAGCGAGTTCCTGCCCGAGTAGCCGTCTATGTCACCCGCCCTGGCCTCGATCACGGAGTGTATCTCCTGTGCGCTGTAGCTCTTGGTGCCTTCGGTCATGGTCTCGGCTATGAAGTTGCTGATCCCGTTCTTGTCCCGGCTCTCGAACCGGAGCCCTCCCAGAAAGGCCGCGCGCACGGACACCAGGGGCACGGCGTGGTTCTCGCGCACGATGAGCCTTACGCCGTTTTTCAGTGTGAACTTCACCGGGTCATGGGCCATGGCCTGCCCGGCCCGGGGCAGGGGCATCTCCTTTAGCTCCGGCACCTCGGGCGCGGATATGGGCCTGGGCTCAACCAGTGTGCCCGGCTGGTATGCAAGATCCCACTCACTGGTCTTTTGTATTATGGACCTCAGCCCGGACTCGGAAAAACCCTTGGCTTCGTTGCCCGGGCCCTGCGGCAGGATGCCGGCCACGGTGAGGTTTTTGCCATGGAAGTATTTATTTGCCACCCGCATCAAGTCCTGCTTTGTCACAGCCGCAACCTGTTGCAGGTAGGCCTTCTCGTAGTCCGGGTCTCCGGTGAGCACCATGAAGTGGCCGAGCTTCCTTGCCTGTCCCTCCATGGTCTCGCGCGAGTATATTGACTCGGCGCTTATCTCCAGCTTGGCCTTCTCTATCTCCCAGGCAAAGACCGGCTCGTGCTTTAGGAGATAGAGCTGCTTGAGTATAATTTCCACGGCTTGGTGGGCCTTTTTTTCCGAGAGGTTCATTCCAACAAGGAACATTCCCGGGTCCATGGGGGTGTATGTGTAGGCCCAGATTCTGTTCACCAGTTGCCTCGCGGTCCTGATCCTGTACACCATCCTCGAGGTCTCTCCCCTTCCCATGATGACCGAGAGCACGTCCAGGGCGGCCATGTCAGTGGCGGCGAAGCCGGGTATGTGAAAGCCCAGATACATGTATGACTCGGAGACATCCTCCCGGTACAGGACGGACCGGGGCTCTTGTTGCAGAGGCTCGGCCTCGGCCCGGGGGCTCTCTGCCGGCGCTTCTTTTTCGGGCCTCTCCCCCAGGCAGTTCTCGACCGTGTTTATGACCTCGTCCGCGTATACGTCTCCCACCACCACCACGGTCATGTTGCCGGGCACGTACCAGGTGTCATAGAACTCGGCTACATCGCCCCGGTCAAAGCTCTCCACGGTTTCCCTGAATCCTATGACCGGCCTCCTGTAAGTATGTTCTTCATAGGCCTGCTCGAACATGTACTTGTATATGCGAGAGCTGGGGTTGTCCATGCCTCGGCTGATCTCCTCGATCACCACCTGCTTCTCACGCTCGAGCTCTTGGGGGTTAAAGACCGCGTTTTGCACGAGGTCGGCAAGAATGTCAATCGCCTTGTCATAAAAGCGGCTGGCCAGGGTCACGTAGTACACTGTCTGGTCGTGGCTTGTAAATGCGTTCAAGTCGCCTCCCAAAGCCTCGACCTCTGCCGCGGCCTCTCCAACCGCCCTCTTTTCAGTGCCTTTGAACACCATGTGCTCGACCAGGTGGGCCATGCCGGCCTGGTCCTGGCGCTCGTCCGCGGAGCCTGCTTTTATCCACACCTGCACCGCAGCCACCGGGGCGCTCCTGTTCTCCTGCACCACCACGGTGAGGCCGTTCTGCAAGGTCTTCTCCACCGTCTCAGTACTCCTTTCACCTGATTTTTCATGTGACTGCCGGACCGCACTCCTGACGGCCTTGCCAAGCTCCTTTATGGCCTGGCAGCCCGGGGTCAAGGCCAGCATGGAAATAAAAATAAGCGTACGCCCAAAAAGCGCTCTCATTATGATGGTCTCCTTTCTTTGAACAGGTTTGAGATGTGAGAGCCTCGAAACTCAGAACTCAAACCTCACCCCTCATATCTCCCCATATCCTCCTTTGCACAGCCAGCGCCGTTCTTTTCGAGGCCCCTTCCGGCCCCAGGGCCTCCCTCACCTTTGCAAGCTCCTGTTTCATAAGCGCGGCCTTCTCAGGATGATCGAGCAAATCCAGGACGGTTGCAAGCAGCTTTTTTGCATTCACTTCCCATTGTTCAAGCTCGGGCACTATCTTCTTTTTTGCGATCA
Source organism: uncultured bacterium (assembly GCA_964650485.1). GTDB lineage: Bacteria > RBG-13-61-14 > RBG-13-61-14 > RBG-13-61-14 > DATKZS01 > CAZYTX01. Next base: position 48,103 of record CAZYTX010000003.1, read on the forward strand.
CGTTTGGCAGGCTGTAGTTTTCGATCAGCACAAAGGGCTTTACCAAAAGATAGGTGGGCCACGACACCGCGCCCAGCACCACCATGGGCACTCCCAGGATGGCGGCCTCCAATGTGGCGGTGCCGCTTGCGACCACGGCCAGGTCAGATGCCGCGAGCACGTCGTGGGTCCTGTGCTCGACCACCTTTACCAAGCCTGCATTCACGGCCAGGCGCTCTTGTATGATTGAGTTGTCCAGGGTGGGGGCCTTTGCCAGCAGGAACCTCGCTTGCGGCCGCTCCTTTGCAAGCATGGCCGCGAACTCGACAATCACCGGCAGGTGCCTGTTGACCTCGGCCTTCCTGCTGCCGGGAAGAAGGCCCACCACCGGGCCGGAGCCCTCTATTTTGAACTCTTCCCGCAGGAGATGGGGGGCGTTTGAAGGCTTCACCCTCTCGCGCAGCGGATGGCCCACGAACTCGGCGTCCATTCCCGCTTCCCTGTATATGTCAGCCTCGAACGGGAACAGGGTGAGCATGGCGTCCGCGCGCTTTGCTATCTTTTTCACCCGGCCCGGCCTCCACCCCCACACCTGGGGGCTGATGTAGTATATGACCTTTGTTTGCGGGCTGATCTTCTTTATCTTCCGGGCCAGGATAATGTTGAAGTCGGGAAGGTCCAGCAGGATGGCGCCCGCTGGCTGGCGCCGGGCCAGGCTTTTCACCAGCGCCCGGTATGCTGAAAAGAACCTCGAAAGCTCTGGCAGCACCTCGGACACGCCCACCACCCCTACCCTGGAGAAGTCCAGGAAAAGCTCGGCCCCGCATGCTTCCAGGGCCTTGCCGCCCACGCCGTATACAGAAAGCCCTGGCCGCAGCTTTTCCAGCTCGTGAACCAGGGCCGCGGCATGGGCGTCCGCGGAGGCCTCGCCCGCCACTATCATGATTGATTCTTTCAGGGTCATCCGTGGTCAGTAAGGCGGTCCTGCCAGGTACCAGTCGCCCTCTCTTTGTACCCATTCCTGCGTGAACTTCTCGGAGCGGAGAGTGACCGAGGGAGCGAGTATGTAAGACCTTTCCACCACCACCGCGGCCCGCTCCTCCGAGGGGCTGAGCTCGACCTTGATCACGGTGAAGCTCTCCAGGGTGAAGCCGCGCTTGAGCGGAGCGGCCCATCTTAAAAAGTCGGGCCTCTGTTCCTGGATCACGTACGTGGAAGCGCTCTCGAAGTCGCGCCATCCAAGGTGCTCGTTGTAGCTCTTCACCGTCTCCACCAGGTCCTGCTTGCGGTTCATGAGCATTGATTCCTTGTTGGCGCAGGCAAGGACGAGCGCCAGCATGACCGCGGTGGCAAAAGGCATTATCCGGACTGTCATAAGATGGGTCTCCTTGTACGGACGTTGTTTTCAATTATAGTGGAGAATGATTAATGATTCAACGGCCTCTTCAGGCGAGGCTACTATACAGGGCCATGCAATATGCTATTAATCCGGCGCATAGTGGGAGCCGTGCCCGGGCTCGAAGTGGAGCTCGTAGACCTCCACCGGGTTTGCAAACCCCTTTACATGGATGGGGCCAAGGCACTCGGCCAAAAACTCGTCTTTCACCCGGCCATGGGTCCTGGTAGAAACCAGTATGCCCCCGCTCCTGCAGCTTCCCTCCAGCCTCTGGGCAAGGTTGACGTTGCTCCCCAGCACGGTGTAGTCGCGCAGGTGCGTGGACCCGAAGAAGCCCACGCTGACGTAGCCGGTGTTGATCCCGATACGTATCTGAATCCGGGGACGGCCCTTGGGCTCCCAACTCTGGTTCAGCTTCTCCACCGCCCTCTGCATCTCCACCGCGGCGCAAACCGCCCGCAGGGCGTGGTCGTCCGTGCTTATGGGAGCGCCCCAGAAAGCCAGGATCCCGTCTCCCATGAGCTTGTCTATGGTGCCGCCGTGGCGGAGTATGATCTCGGTCATGGACTCGAAGTACTCGGTGAGAAGCTCCCATATGACCTCGGGCTCCTCCCCGTCGGAGATGGAGGTGAAGCCAACTATGTCGGTGAACATGATGGTGAGCTCCCTGCGCTCGCCCCGTATCTCGACCGCGTCCGGGTTCACCAGCAACTGGTCAAGTATCGCCGGGGGTATCACGTTGTAGAACTTATCGCGCAGGAACCTGGTCTGCTTGCTCTCCTTTGCCAGCCGGTAGGCCGTGATGGCCACGAAGGAAAGGGCGAAAGCCAGCAGGGGCGGCACTATGGGCACGAACCTGTCCATCAGGCTCAGCCCGGCCATGGCGTAGGCGAGATAGGCTCCCGCGGCAAGCAAGGCCAAAACAGACGAAAGCCACGACCTTCCTATAAACCCCAGCGCCATTGCCAGCAGCACCATGACCAGCATGTCCACCGCAATCACGGTCCTGCCGGTGGTGGTGCGGAACTGCCCGGTCAGCAGGGTGTTGGCCACGTTGGCGTGGAAGCCCATCATGGGGTAGGCGGCCTGATAAGGCTGCGAGCGCATGTCCGTGCCACCGGTGAAGGCGGCCCCAAGAATACAAATGGCCCCCTTGATCTTCTCTTCCAGCTCGATGCGGACTTCATCCGGGGGGTCGGGGTCCAGGAGCCACTGCGCCGAGAAGTTGGTGAGCGTTCCCCACGGCCCGGCCCAGTTGACTATCATGTGGCCATCTTTGTCGAGCGGGACCCGGAGCGGAGCCTGGCCTGTGCGCGATGGTATCACCACCCTCTTGTCCTGGACACTCAAACCCCCAAGGTCCCAGTCACCGGTGGCGGCAACGGCTGCCAGGCCCAGCACCGGCAACAACTCGTCCCTGACACGCACGAACAGCGGAAACCGGCGGAAGAGCCCGTCCGCGTCCGGCGTGGCCGGGTTGGTGCCCACCATGGCTGCATGCTCGAGAAAGGCATCCGGCGGAGGCCCGGCCCTTGCACAGCACAGCTTGGTTATTGCCGAGGGGTTGTTACACTCGTAGGTATGAGGCTCGGTCCGCCCCCATTTCTCCGGCCCGAGACCAATCGGCCACGAGTCCCCGCAATGCTTTGTAAGCTCCATGGGCACGGTTATCACGGCCTTGCCGGACTGCTTCATGGACTGGATCAGCTTCTCATCCTCTGCCGGGTCCTTGCTGGGGTTTGGAAAGTTGTAGTCAAGGGCTATGGAAGCCGCGCCCAGGTCGCTGAGCCTGGTTATTATCTTGCCGTGATAGCTCCTGGGCCAGGGCCATCTTCCGAAACGGGAGAGGCTGGGGTCGTCCACCACCACCACCACCACCCTGGGGTGAACTCGGGCCGGCGGCATGAGCTTTGAACGGATGTCAACCGTCTGAAGCTCGAGCTTTTGGATGAACTGCGGAAAGATGAGCCAGACTGCAACCACCACAGCGGGGCCGGCCAGTCCCCACAGCGCCACCGGGACCATGGAGCGCCATCTCATGTTATTACTCTTTTATCACCTGTGCTCGAACTGGATGTGTCTTGCAACCACTCCTTTTTTCGCCTCGATGGTGAAGGACTGGGCCTGGGCCTGCTGCTGTCCGGATAGGTTTAAGGGTATGGAAGGCCCTTCGGTCACGCCGCCGATGTTCCTCTCCCCGAAGGTGGATGCCGCGGTGCCGGTGCTGTCAATTGGGGGCTGTGCCTCCCCTGCTCCCCGTGTGGCAAAGAAGGAGTCGAGCTCGCCCGCAAGCATCTGCGAGTACTGCTCCTGCTTTTGCTGGGGAGCGTCAATCAGCCGGGTCATCATCTGCTCGATGTTGTTTATCGGCTTTGTGGAGGCTACAAGACAGATCTCTTCCTTGCCGGTGTTCTGGTCCAGGAAGTACCACTGTGTCCCGGGCGGAATGGCGTGAGTGACTCCCCCGGTCACGTAATTGGACATGGCTATCTGCTGGTTGGGGAAGAGCACGCTGGCCACGCCGGTTGACCCGAACTGGAAGATGTATACGTAGCAGTCGCGGCTGGATGAGAAGACCACCTTGATCTTGTCCCCGGAATGGAGCACGGTCCCGGGCTGAATGCTGGTGAGCCTTTCCCTCGACTGGTCCGGGCCAACGATGAGGTCCCGGGTCCCGGTTCCCGATGCTGCGGCCAGGAAGCTGGCCGTGACCTTAAGCTCCCCTGAGCCGGGCGAGGGGACCGGTATCTGGGGCGCCGCGGAGAGCGCTACCTGCACCGGCTGCTGTGTCTGCTGTGGCTTTGCCTGCTCAGGCTGCTCCTCGGGCTCCTCCTTTTCCTCCTCCAGCAAGTTGGCCACTTCGTTCTCGAAAATGCGCACCTTGCTCTGAGCGCCAACCTTGCCGCGCTTGACCTTCATGGCCCGGGCGTTAATCTCCACCTCGTCGCCTATCCGGGTGATAGTGCCGGTAATTATCCATTTCACTCCCAGGAGTTTCCCGGTCTTGGTTATGATCTCCGGCCGGGTCATGTCAGAGGCCTGCAGCTCCTGCTCCTCCAAAAGCTTCCGGATCATCCTGCGCTCCATCACCTTGAGCCGGCCCTGCTTGTGAATCTCGCCGGTGAGACCCTCGGACCAGTAGCTGCAAAGCGGCTTCCTGGTCCCGTCAAGCATCTGGAAGTCAACCACCGCCACCTTGTCGTTCCAGGGAATCTCCCGGGACAGCTCTTTTGCCATCACCGATACGGCCTGCTGCAGGGACATGGTGGCGTCAACCTGCTGACGCTCGACCTTCTTGGAAAGAACAGAGGTTGAAAACGCCGCGGCCCCCACGATCGCCACTATAATCGCAACCGTTAGTCTCGAAAGCTTCATCTCTTGCCTCCTTTCTGCTTTGGCTGTCTTTAAAAAGTCTCTATTTGGTATTTTTACTATCAGATCGTATCGGCTATGTCAACAGAAAAATAGTTCTCAGTTATCAGGGTAAAATTGCCATGACCGGGCCGGGAGCATATCATTTTATGCATGAAGATCACCCGCGCGGACTTCATAAAGAGCGCCTCCCGTCCCCCCGAGTACCCCGGAGAAGGGCTCCCCGAGGCGGCCTTTGCCGGCCGCTCCAACGTGGGCAAGTCCTCGCTCATAAACAGGATGACGAACAGGAAGGGCCTGGCACGCATCAGCAAGAACCCAGGCCACACCCGCTCGCTCAACTTCTTCCGCGTGAACCAACGCTTGGTGTTCGCTGACCTGCCGGGCTACGGCTTTGCCAGGGTCTCTCACAAGGAGCGGGAGCAATGGAAGCGGATGGTGGAGACCTACCTTTCCCAAAGGGACGAGCTCAGGGCGGTGGTGCTGATCATGGACATCCGCAGGGACCCGGAGGACGAGGAGCTTCAGTTGATGGACTACCTTGAATCCAGGGGCCTGGTCCCGGTGCCGGTGGCCACCAAGGCGGACAGGATCGGGAAGACAAAGCGGCCCGCGAGGATCAAGGCCATGGCAAAAGCGCTGGGGCTCCCGCCCGAGGAGATCGTCGCCTTCTCCGCGCGCACCGGCGAGGGCAGGGAGGAGCTGTGGAGGAGGCTCCGGGAAGTCCTGGAGTGAGCTCACTGCCGTACGAAATAGATAGATTTTTATCACGCAAAGGCGCAGAGAACGCAAAGAAGTCTGGATTTTTGGGGGATTGGAATGGCAAAAAGCCAAACATTTCTTTTATTTTATTCTTTGCGCCTTCGCGCCTTTGCGTGAAATAAAATGTAAAAGGGTTTGACAAGGGCGGCCCGGCTCGTATAGATTGGTGTCTGCAAGAAGCTTTTAAGCGCAAAGCAACCTTCAAATCAAAGTCTTTCAAAGGGGGAAGAGTAAAATGGAATGGGGCATGCAAAACAGACTTTCCAGGATCATTAACCCGGACACCGGCCGCACCCTGATGCTGGCCGTGGACCACGGCTACTTTCTGGGGCCGACCTCGGGTCTGGAGGACTGCGGCGGCGCCATCGAGCCGCTGCTCCCGTACGCGGACACCATCATGCTAAACCGCGGGATCCTGCGCAGCCAGATTGACCCGCGCACCAGGACCCCGGTGGTGCTGCGGGTCTCGGGCGGAGCCAGCATCCTGGGCGAGCTCTCGGACGAGGGCGTGACCGTGACCATGCAGGACGCCATCAGGCTGAACGCCTCTGCGGTGGCCCTGTCAATATTCGTGGGCAGCGAGAACGAGAGGAAGACCCTGCTCGGGCTCAGTAACCTCATAAGCGAGGCCAACGAGTACGGCATGCCCGTGCTGGCGGTGACCGCGGTGGGAAAGGACATGGCAAGGGACGCCCGCTACCTGGGCCTGGCCTCCAGGATAGCCGCGGAGCTGGGAGCGACCTTTGTGAAGACCTACCACTGCGAGGGCTTCGAGAAGGTCACCTGCTCGGTGCCGGTGCCCATTGTGATCGCCGGCGGCAAGAAGCTGCCGGAGAAGGACGCGCTCGACATGGCCTACGCCGCGCTCCAGGACGGCGCGGTGGGCGTTGACATGGGCAGGAACATCTTCCAGTCCGAGGCCCCGGTGGCCATGATCCAGGCGGTGCGGGCCCTAATTCACGAGGGAGTCTCCGCGGACAAGGCATACAAGATGTTCCAGGACAAGAAAAAGGAGCGGGGATCAAAGAAAAAGACCGCGGCAAAGAAAGGCGCCGTAAAAAAGAAAAGCGCGTGAAACATAAATTCTAAATCATTCTTGTGCCTTTGTGCCTAGTGGTAAAGACATGCGTGTAGCAATGTACTACAGCAACCGGGACGTTCGCATGGAGGAGGCGCCGGTCCCGGAGATCGGCCCGGGCGAGCTCCTTGTAAAGGTCATGGCCTCGGGCGTGTGCGGCACCGATTGCCTGGAGTGGTACCGGCTCAAGCAGGCCCCCCGTGTGCTCGGTCACGAGATCGCCGGCGACGTGGTCCATGCCGGCCAGGGGGTTGAGAAGTTCAAGCCCGGCGACCGGGTGTTCGTGTCCCACCACGTGCCCTGCAACACCTGCCACTACTGCCTTACAGACAACCACACGGTTTGCGAGACCCTGCACAAGACCAACTTCGACCCGGGCGGGTTCGCGGAGTACGTGCGGGCCCCCCGGATAAACGTTGACCGGGGCGCCTTCAAGCTGCCGGACCAGATGAGCTACGAGGAGGGAGTGTTCATCGAGCCGGTGGCATGCGTGGTGCGCGGCCAGAGGAAGGCCGGCGTGAAGCTCGGCCAGACGATGCTTATCCTGGGCTCGGGCTTCTCCGGTCTTTTGCACCTCGCGCTGGCAAGGGCCTCCGGCATCACCCGCATCATAACCACTGACGTTAACGAATTCAGGCTGGAGCTGGCAAACAAGCTCGGCGCAACCGCCGCGGTGCATGCCTCCCAGGACGTGGCCGAGAAGGTGCGCGAGCATAATGACGGCAGGCTGGCTGACATGGTGGTGGTGTGCACGGGTGCGTACCAGGCCTTCGAGCAGGCCCTGGGGTGCGTGGACCGGGGGGGCACGGTGCTCTGCTTTGCAACCACCGAGCCGGGGGTTGACCTGCCCGTGCCCATAAACGCCTTCTGGAGGAACGGGGTCACCATATTGCCGAGCTACGCCGGCGCGCCCGCTGACATAGCGCTGGCCATCGAGCTCATCCGGGCCGGGGTCTTCCCGGTGGATGAGTTCGTGACCCACCGGCTGCCGCTCGATGAGACCGGCAAGGGCATCCGGCTGGTGGCCGATGCCGCG
>CAZYTX010000003.1:55825-126327 GCA_964650485.1 uncultured bacterium
GTGGCCGATGCCGCGGACTCGATGAAGGTGATTATAAAGCCGTTCGGGGAGTAGACAGGAGTATAGATCAAATGTTGAAACAAGGTTGAATCCTTTTTATAATTAGCATAGAAAGAGAAGGGGCAACGAAAAAATGAGTGATCACGCAAAAGAAAAAGAACTCGCTGAAATGTTATCAGGCAGGCGGGAGCTGAACAGAAAGCATGGACTCTCTCTTCATAAGAAAAGCTTGCCAGATTTGATAATAGATATGGAAGAAAATGAACTTGATAGATCATTAAGGCGGGGCATAAGGTCAATAATAGAAATGAAAGCAGACAACCAATTGTCAGATCAGGAGATGGAGACAATGCTGTCCCATCTTATCTCGCTCTACGCTCAAGGCAAAGTTAACCTCCTTGTAAATAAAAGGCTGGAACTTATTTTTGGAAAAGTGATAGCCTCGGGAGAACATTGATATGAGCCCTGATGAAGAAAAAAAGGGTCCTATTGAGGAAAAAAAAGGAGCAGAGGAAAACGAATCGAATGAAGACGAGCCTCAAATCCCTGCACATATCCTCGAGAAGATGCCCAAGGAGGCAAGACAGTTAATAATGAGCTATATGGGGCCAGCCCCTCATCCCCTTACTAAAAGAATCACATCCGAGCATATAACCAAGCTCATAGAGAACAGCAACAAGGACAGCGAAAGGGATCATCAAAGCGAAAGCGAAAGAAGAAGATTCAACCTCATTGTATTTGTTGTCGCTATAATCGCCGCCATAGGCATAATAGTATTCATGGTTATAATGAAAGAAAGAAATGTATTGATCAATATCTTGATCGGCATCCTGGGATTCGCCGGGGGCTTCGGGGTAGGGAAGCTTTATAAAAGAGATTAGCACGACATTGCTTCATTTCACGAAATCCGGGCCGGGGTCTTCCCGGTGGATGAGTTCGTGACCCGCCGGCTGCCGCTCGATGAGACCGGCAAGGGCATCCGGCTGGTGGCCGATGCCGCGGACTCGATGAAGGTGATTATAAAGCCGTTCGGGGAGTAGAATTGAAAAGCTAGGGGTTTGTAAAAGCTAATGCAGGGGGCTCAGGTTTTTACTCAAAGGTATAGCCCGGACCTCAGATCTTTTCATCCTTGCGCGGTCGTATTCATTTTTGTTTGACAACACTGTTTTTGCTGAGCTCTTCTATCTCGTCTTGGCTGAACCCGGCCTCCTCCAGCACCTGTCGTGTGTGGGCGCCCGGCGCGGCCCCTGCGAATCGGTACTCGGCCGGGGTGCGCTCCATCTTGTAGGGGCTTCCCACCTGGCGCTGCGTGGTCCCGTCCGGCCTGGGCACGTCCACCACCATCTCCCTGGCTTTGGTGAGCGGGTGCTCAGCCATCTCCGCCACCGAGAGCACCGGCTCCACGCAGGCGTCCACCTCTTTGAACACGGCCTCCCACTCCTTCCTGGTCTTCTTTTCAAACTCGGCCTGGAGCGCCTCTTTGAGCTCGCGGCCGCCCGACATCTGCTTGTCCGCCAGGTCCTCCCTGCCAAGGGCGGTGACCATTGCCTTAAAGAACTGCGGCTCCAGGGAGCCAACGGACATGTACTCCCCGTCCTTGGTGCGATAGAAGTCGTAGTACCCGCCGCCGTTCAAGGGGTTCCCCTCGCGCTCGGGCGGCTCCCCCCCGGCCAGGTAAGCCATGGCATGGAGCGCGCCCAGGTGCATGGCCCCGTCGGTCATGCTGATGTCAATGCACTGCCCTTCGCCGGTGCGCTCTTTGTGATATAGCGCTGCCAGGATAGCCACCACCGCGTTCAGTCCGCCGGCACACTGGTCAGCCACCTGTATGCCCAGGGGCAGTGGCCCGGAGTCCTTCCTGCCGGTGTAGGACATGACCCCGGAGAGCGCCAGGTAGTTGGCGTCGTGGCCGGCCCGGTCGCGGTAGGGCCCGTCCTGGCCGTAGCCGGTAATGGAGCAGTAGATCAGGCCGGGGTTGTGGGCGCTCATGCACTCGTAGTCCACGCACAGCCTCTTCATCACCCCGGGCCTGAACTGCTCCACCAACACGTCGAAGTTCTTCACCAGCCTGGTTATGACCCCGGCGCCCTCCGGGTTCTTGAGGTCCACCATGATGGACCTCTTGTTCCGGTTGATCTCGCGGTGGGCCGCGGAGACCTCGCCGTCCATGGGCGGCATCAGGGTAAGCAGGTCGGGCAGGCCCGGGGCTTCCACCCGTACCACGTCGGCGCCCATGTCAGCCAGCACCATGGTGCCGAAGGGCCCGGGCAGCAGCCTGGTGAAGTCCAGCACCTTTACTCCTTTAAGCGGTCCGCTCATCATTCGCTCCTGTTTGATACCCGCCTTGCCTTTGCGGGATTTTCAGCCCATTCCAAGGACCTCTTTGACCTTTGCAACCACCAGGTCCTCGGACCCGGGACCCTTCATCACGTACCCTTTATGGTTATTCCTGAAACCCTCGGAGAACTCGGCCACCTCTTTGCTCATCTGTTCCACCCAGTCCTTCTCCTTGCCCGAGTAGATTATAAAGGGGGTGCTTGCAAGCTCCTCGTAAAGGGCATGCACCACCGCTCCCACCTGGGCGCCGAGCATGTCCGGCATCTCCATGTCCAGGACGAACATGTCCACCGAGCCGCGGATGGACGGGTCGGAGAGCACCCTGGTCTCCAGGTCCGAGGCGTGCTCTGCGCTTATCAGCTCGAACACGGGCTCGGAGAAAGTCTCCTTCAAGAGCTCCCTGGCAGTGGGGCTGTCGTCCACGTGCACAACTACGTATTTTCCTTCTCTCATCTTGTCCTCCTACTCGTCTGGCATGGCCTTGGTGCGCGCCCGCACCGGGTCGCGTATGCGGCTTGTGTGCTTGTCACCGGCATGGCTTCTTACCATCCGCTCCTCGTCAATGAAAGCGTAGCTGATCCTGACCGACAGCTCGTACAAGGTGAAGGTGAGCCCGTAAAAGGGGTTGTCCGGGACCTCGCACCCGCTGGTCTGCACCTTCACTCCAGCGGCCTTGAACAGGTGTCTCGCTCTTTTCAGGTGATAGGGCGAGCTGACCACTATGCACGAGCTCCAGCCGCGCTCTCGCATGATCCCTGCCGAGTACCTGGCATTGCCGATGGTGTCCATGGCCTCGCGCTCCTCCACTACGTCTTCCCCGGGCACTCCCATGGACACGGCGACTTCCTTCATGACCGAGCTCTCGTACAGGTCCTTGTACGTGTTGCCGCCGGTCATGATCATCTTTTTGGCAAGGCCTTGCCTGTAAAGCTGGACACCCGCCTTCACCCTGCGGGCAAGCTCGTCCGCAGGCTCTCCCTTCTCGTCCACCGGCGGACCGTAGCCCAGCACCACGATGACGTCCGCGGGCACGAGGTCCTGCTGTGGTATGAGAATGGGGTTCAGCGCAGGCTTTGAGCAACCCCCTGCCAAGGCCAGGAAGAGAAGCGGGAACAGAAACCTTGAACCACTCTTTTTCATTATCTTTTGTCCACTCCGCCAGAACAATGGTAGTTGAAATAATCTATCACTCGCTCGGCTTTTGGACAAGCGCTTTACTAATCCCCTTATGTGTGTTAGCTTTAGTCCTGTTGTTTTCCCGGGTGTAACCCCGGGAGCCGGCAGATTGGAGGTGAAGCAAATTGACGCTGGCTAAAGAGAGGAAAGCGGAGATCATAGGCAGGTTCCGGAGAGGCGAGGGCGACACCGGCTCGCCCGAGGTGCAGGTGGCTATTCTGACCGAGCGGATCAATTATCTTACCGAGCATTTCAAGTCCCATCCCAAGGACCATCACTCCAGGAGGGGGCTGCTCAAGATGGTAGGCCAGAGGAGGCGTCTTTTGAACTACCTTCAGAAGTGCGACCATGACCGCTACAAGGAGCTGATCCAGGAGCTGGGCCTGAGAAGGTAATGAGAGGAGCGGGGGAAGGATTTCCCCTATAGACGTTAACCAAGGGTCCGCGCAGGCTGGAAAGACCCGGGTCACATCCGGGCATCGCGATTTTGACAAAGCAATTGCGGTGTCGGGACGTGGATCGGGCCTCCTTGCTTGCGCGGCCGGGCATGCGCCCTTTTGCCGGGGATGGTCTTCTTCTCCTGCACAAGAAGGGCGCTAAAGGAGAGTTCACAATGTATAAGAAGATGAGCATGCCCTTCCACGGCCGCGAGCTTACCATCGAGGTCGGGAAGCTGGCCAGGCAGGCAAGCGGTTCCGCGGTGGTGTCCTACGGCGACACCATAGTACTGACAACGGTGGTTATGGACAGGACTCCGGGGACCCCCGGCGACTTCATCCCCCTCACGGTCAACTACCAGGAGAAGTTCTACTCTTCTGGCAAGATACCGGGCGGCTTCTTCAAGCGCGAGGGAAGGCCCACCGACGTGGAGACACTGAACTGCCGATTAATTGACCGGCCCATCCGGCCCCTGTTCCCCAGGCACTGGTTCTACGAGACACAGATTATGCCCACGGTCCTGTCCGCGGACGGAGAGAGCCATCCCGGCGTGCTGGGCATGATCGCGGCTTCCGCGGCGCTCGAGGTCTCCAAGATTCCTTTCGAGGGACCGATCGCAGGGGTGCAGGTCGCACGCGTGGGCGAGGAGTGGGTGGTGAACCCCGGCTACTCCCAGATCGAGGAGAGCAAGGCCGAGCTGATAGTGGCCGGCAGCCGCGAAGGCATAGCCATGGTTGAAGGCGGCGCTGAGATGGTGCCCGAGGAGGAGATAATGGAGGGCATCTTCCATGCATACGAGGAGATCAAGCCTCTACTCGATATGCAGGACCAGCTCCGGCAGGAAGTGGGTGTGCCCAAGATGGAGCACGAGGTCATCGAGCCCCCGGAGGAACTGTCCCAAAGGATCGAGCAGGAGGCGAAAAAAGACCTGGAGGAGGCCTGGCGCATCGCGGACAAGCAGGAGCGGCAGGACCGGGTGCACCAGGTCTGGGACGGGCTGCACAAGAAGCTGGTGGAGGAGGAGACGGACCTTGGGCCCGGCGAGCTGTACTTTACCGAGATCAAGGACAAGATAGACAAGGACATTGTAAGGGGCAACATAATCCGGGAAGGGGTCAGGGCTGACGGCAGGGACTTCACTACGGTGCGGCCGATCTCCGCTGAGGTCCGGGTCCTGCCCAGGACGCACGGCTCTTCTCTTTTCACCCGTGGCGAGACCCAGGCCATGGCCGTTGTCACCCTGGGCACGCGCAAGGACGAGCGCAAGATCGAGCGTCTTGAGGAAGATTATTACAAGACCTTCTTCCTGCACTACAACTTCCCCCCTTACTCTGTGGGCGAGACCAAGTTCAGGCTGGGGCCCGGCAGGAGGGAGATAGGCCACGGCTACCTGGCAGAGCGGGCCCTTGCCAGGGTGTTGCCCGAGCACGAGGATTTTCCCTATACCATCAGGGTGGTGTCCGAGATCACCGAGTCCAACGGGTCCAGCTCCATGGCCACGGTGAGTGGCGGGTCGCTCTGCCTCATGGACGCGGGCGTGCCGGTCAAGGGACAGGTGGCCGGCGTTGCCATGGGCCTTGTAAAAGAGGCCGAGGGCAAGTTCCACGTGCTCACCGACATAATCGGAGACGAGGACCACACCGGTGACATGGACTTCAAGGTGGCCGGCACCAGGGACGGCGTGACCTCGGTTCAGATGGACATAAAGATATCGGGCGTGGACAAAGAGATACTTGGCGGGGCGCTTGCGCAGGCCCGGGAGGCCAGGCTGCACATACTGGACGAGATGGACAAGGTCATTGCCGAGCCAAGGACAGAGCTCTCGCCTTACGCGCCCAGGATAGTGACTCTCCATATACCGGTGGAGAAGATAAAAGACGTGATCGGCCCGGGCGGCAAGATGATCCGCAGCATTGTCGAGCGCACCGGGGCCACCATTGACGTTGAGGACGACGGCACCGTGAAGGTGGCGTCCTCGGACTCGGAGGCCAACAGGAAGGCCATCGAGATCATCGAGCAGTTGACCGAGGAGGCCGAGGTGGGCAAGGTCTACACCGGCGAGGTGAAGAAGGTCATGGACTTCGGGGCCTTCGTGGAGATACTGCCCGGCACCGAGGGACTGGTTCACATCTCGCGGCTCGACCGCGGTCGTGTTGAGAAGGTCACCGACGTTGTGCAGGAGGGCGACAAGATCACGGTAAAGTGCATTGGCATTGACAACGAGGGAAAGATAAGCCTGTCAAGGGAGGAGGTCCTGGACCAGCAGCCCGAGGCGTCCAGGAAGCCCAGGAAGTCCGGACCCGGCGGCTCCGGCGGCCGGGGAGGTCCTGGCGGCCCCAGGCCCCCGCGCGATTCCAGGCCGTATCCTCCACGCGACCAGGGGTAAAGTGACGAGCGGCGATTCAAGGACAGGAAAAAGCCGAGGCAGAGCAAGCACTATCACAATAACGATGGTAACGATGACCGCAATGATCACTGACCATGGCAAGCTACATATACATGAAGGTCCTGGAGTCGCAGCCCGGACGCTACGACCGTGGGATCTCATGGCTGAGCTTTGGGAGGGCGGACAGGGTAAAGCAGAGGATAGCTGAAGAGATCGTGCGGCCCGGGATGAAGGTCCTGGAGATAGGGGCCGGCACCGGGTCGTTCGCTATCATGGCCGCGAAAAAGGGCGCAGAGGTAAAGGGGTTCGATCTCTCACCGGCCATGCTTTCCGTGGCCAGAGAAAAAGTGGATAAAGCCGGTCTTAATGACAAGGTCGAGCTCGAGGAGATGGGCGTGGCCGGAATGGACGGGATCGAGGCCGCGGCCTTTGACCTGGTGGTGTCCACGCTGGTGTTCTCCGAGCTCTCCGCGCAGGAGCAGGACTACGCATTGATTCATGCCTTACGCAGCCTGCAGCCGGGCGGCAGGCTGGCGCTCGCGGACGAGTCAAAGCCGGAGAGCACTCTCAAGGCCGCCCTGCACCAGGCCGTCCGCATTCCCCTCATGATAATTACATTCGCCTTGACCCAGACCTCGACAAAAGCGGTGCAGGACCTGCCCGAGCGGGTGGCGAGAGCGGGCTTTGTTATCGAAGCGGTGGAGCGCAAAAACCTCGGCTCCTTCATTTACCTGGTGGCGAGAAAGGAGGAGTAATTGGGCCTTGCCGGCTGGTTGGTGGCTTACACGGCCCGGTGGCTTCCGCACTCCGCGGACACGGGGCTGAAAGCCATTGGCAAGCCAACCGAGGACTCGCCCGTTATTGTGACCTCGAACTTCTCACTCACCGTGAACAGGGTGACAAGGGCGCTCAAGGGCATGGACCTGTGGCTGCTGGTGGCCAACACCCAGGGGATAAACGTGTGGTGCGCTGCCTGCGGGGGCATGTTCACCGAGAACCACGTGATTGACGCCATCAAGGTGGCCGGGCTGAGCGAGCGGGTCTCTCACAACCAGGTCATTCTCCCCGCACTGTCGGCGCCCGGCATTGATTGCAATGCAATAAAAGACGAGACCGGGTTCCGGGCAAGGTTCGGGCCGGTGCAGGCCGCGGACATCCCCGCATACCTGGCCCATAAAAAGAAGAAGACCAGTGAGATGAAGCGGTTCAAGTTCGATCTCAGCCACCGCCTGGACATGCTCTTTCCCATGAACTTCCCCATATACCTCCCGTTCGCCGTTGTGCTCGCCGTCTTCTGGCCCGGGCTGCTCCTGGGCGCGACCCTGATCTTCTGGGGAGCGCTTTTGTTTTTATACCTGTTCGTGCCCTGGATACCGGGAAAGACCGGCTGGACCCAGGCCATCGTGTCCGCCGGCCTGTTCGTGGCCATGTGGGCCGGGTTTGACCTTTACTTCACAGGGGACCCGCTCCTGCACTACAAGTGGTTCATGGCAAGCTTCGCAATTTTCCTGGCCGCGGGGTTCGACCTTGCAGGAATAGCCACCGGCAGGAAGTCGGACGCCGAGCAGTTGGTGCAAAAGCTGGGCATCAAGAGCATGGGCAGCCTGTTCAAGGAAAAGGACCTGGGCGAGATCACCCTGGACCGCGAGAAGTGCGACGGTTGCAGGACGTGCTTTAACATCTGCCCGGTGGGGGTGTACAACGGCCTTGACCAGGAAAGGAAGATGACCTTCCAGGACCGGGGGGCATGCTTTGCCTGCTCGGCCTGCGTAAAGCAGTGCCCGCAAGAGGCCCTGAGCCTGGCTGGTATCTAGTGCCTGTTGCGAAACTCTCATTTTCAAAGAAAGACACAGTTCATTCCTCTCATGCCAGGGCTTGAGCCTTTTCCTCCAGAGATTCAACGAGGTCTTGAATTGCGTCCACTTCTTTTCCCTCGAAATAGGCTTCTCCGCATTGAACGCAGACCCAGGCGGGAACCGCATCGAGCGTCAGGTGGCAGCCCTTGCGGTCAACGTGGAAAAGAGTGACGCCCCTTTCATCTCACCCTGGCAATGAATGCATTTCATTTTCCACTTTAATATTTTGCCTTCTCTAGATTAGTCTTTCAGTAAGTTAGAAGAAGCCGGTCAGCAACGACCTCATTCTCAAGCGTCTTGCCTCCCATTTGGAACCTTTTAAGCATTGATCGTCCGCAGTTTACAAAGGCCTCTCTCTCAAATAAGCCGGATGGTATACTCAGCTCGCATAAGTGATTGCCCGACTTCTTCTTTCCATCTATGCTCAAGGCAACGTAGGCCCCTCTCTTTTTGCAAGACTCTATTTCCTCGAATAATCCCTCTATATCGAATGTTTGGGCACCGTAAGGAAAGACCTGCAAGCATATTTGAGCTACAGAGCTTCAAGATTAAATGACTATGTGGAACCTCGACTAATGGATGTCAAGGAAGCTAAAAGCCGGTTTATAGAACTTAAGAAGAAGTTGAGACCATCATGTCATTTGCCGATGAATAAGCAAAAAGGGAAAAAGAAGTCGCCGGCATACTTCACTGGCATAATAAATATGCTGATTGAGAAGAATATAGGAGATCTTGATTGCGATTATGACCCGAGAAAGATGGTAGTTTTTTTGAAAGATGGCAAGCCTGCTCGAACCATGGCAAGGAGAATAGACGGTGCTTTCCCATCCACTATTAATCCTGTCGCTATATGGGAAATAAAGGAATACTACTATACGACAACTTTCGGAAGCAGGGTGGCTGACGGCGTTTATGAAACCCTTCTTGATGGAATGGAGATCGAGGAAGCGGCAGAGAATGAGAGTCTTAAAGCCCTACATTACTTGATGATAGACTCTCATTATACGTGGTGGGAATGCGGCAGATCTTACATTTGCAGGATCATTGATATGCTTCATATGGGATATGTTGATGAAGTGTTGTTCGGCAAAGAGGCTATTGAAAGACTTCCAGCTATTGTAAGAAAGTGGAGGAGATTAAAAGTCGGAAGATGAATCTTACCCCTGTAGGCTATGGCCGACTGCGGAAAAGACTGGCTTGCAGGGCTTGAAGAGCGGCTCTGTGCGTGATAACATTTGTTGGAATTGCTAGGGTGACTAGTTGGACATTAGCGAACAGGTAAGCAAGATGGCGCGCGATGCCCGCACTGCCTCCCGCGTGCTCTCCCGTCTCGACTCCGGGGCCAAGGACCGGGCGCTCCTGGACACTGCCGAGGCCCTTGTATCCCAGGCCGAGCGCATCCGGGCGGAGAATGAAAAGGACCTTGCCGAGGCCCGGAAGGCGGAGCTGCCCGAGGCCATGGTGGACCGGCTGACCCTGACCCCCGAGCGCATCAAGTCCATGGCCGACGGCCTTGTCGCGGTCGCGGCCCTGCCAGACCCTGTGGGCGAGGTCACCAGCATGTGGACCCGGCCCAACGGCCTCAGAATCGGACGCATGAGGATCCCTCTCGGTGTGATAGGCATCATCTACGAGTCCAGGCCAAACGTGACCGTTGACGCCGCGGGGCTCTGCCTCAAGTCGGGCAACGCCGTGATCCTGCGGGGCGGCTCCGAGTCCATAAACTCGAACCGGGTGCTGGGCGAGGTCATGGTCGAGTGCGCCAAAGAGGCCGCTGTGCCCGAGGCTGCCATACAGGTGATGCCCATGACCGACCGTGCCGCGGTGGACGCGCTGCTTTCGCAGGAGGACTATGTTGACGTGATAATTCCCCGCGGTGGGGAGGAGCTTATCCGCAAGGTGGTGGAGAAGTCCCGCATACCCGTGCTCAAGCACTACAAGGGGGTGTGCCACGTGTACGTGGACGTTGACGCGAACCCCAGAAAGGCCCGGGAGATAGTGCTGAACGCCAAGCTGCAGCGGCCCGGGGTGTGCAATGCCATGGAGACCCTGCTGGTGCACGCGGCCGTTGCCGAGGACTTTCTTGCAAGCATAGTCACCCCCCTGGTCAAGGCCGGGGTGGAGCTCAGGGGCTGCCCGGACACCCGCAGGTTCGTGCCCGGCATGAAGGCGGCCACGGAAGATGACTGGTACACCGAGTACCTTGACAAGATACTGGCCATAAGGCTGGTGGAGAACATTGACCACGCAATCGAGCACATCCAGGAGTACGGGTCGGACCACACCGAGGCGATCGTCACCGAGAACTACACCAACGCCCAGCGGTTCATACGGGAGGTTGACTCCAGCTCGGTCATGGTGAACGCCTCCACCCGCTTCTCCGACGGGTTCCAGTACGGCCTGGGAGCAGAGATCGGGATCAGCACCTCCAGGCTGCACGCCTACGGCCCCATGGGGCTTTGCGAGTTGACGACCAGCAAGTTCATAGTGTATGGTGAAGGTCAGGTTCGCGAGTCGTGACTCACGGAGGACGCGGTGTACATAGGTATTTACGGCGGCACCTTCAACCCCATACACTTCGGTCACCTGCGCGCGGCAGAGGAGGTTTGCGAGGCGTTCAAGCAAACGCACGTGATATTCGTCCCCTCTGCAAACCCGCCTCACAAGGACAAGCAGGACCTGGTGGACCCCAACCACAGGCTGAAGATGGTCAACCTGGCGGTGACCGGAAACCCCAGGTTCCAGGCCTCGGAGATAGAGATACAAAGAAGGGGGAAATCATACTCAATAGACACAGTAAGGGCCCTGAAGCAATCCAACCCGGACGACGACTTCGCATTCATTATGGGCCTGGACGCCTTCCTCGAAATCGAGACCTGGCACAAGTACGACGAGCTTTTCCCCGAGTGCGACTTTATAGTCACCACCAGGCCGGGGTCCACCAGCCGGAGCTGCAACCAGGCCATTCCCGAGGCGGTGCGCGAGTCCTTCAAACGGAAGAAGGGAACAAGGGAGTTCGAGCATTCCTCCGGCCGAAAGCTCTTCTTTGCGGAAGTGACCCTGATAGACGTCTCCGCAAGCTCCATAAGGGACAAGGTGCGAAAGGGCGAGTCCATACGCTACCTCATTCCGCGCAGGGTGATGGAGTATATCCACGAGCACGAGCTCTACAAGTGAGGGCGCTGAAAACCTGATGAGTGGGTCTCCCGGAGGCGGTCGGAGCAAAGGCAAGAAGCCCTCACCCGAGCAGATGGCCAGGCTGGCTGCAGGGGCGGCCCGCGATTCCAAGGCCATTGACGTGGTGGCCATCGATGTCTCCGGGCTCCTGGACTACACTGATTACCTGATCATATCATCGGGAAGGAGCACCAGGCAGACACAGGCCATAGCGGACAACGTGCTCCGGGCAATAGCGTCCACCGGAAAGAAGGCCGCGGGGGTCGAGGGAGAGAAACAGGGCAACTGGATACTGATTGACTGGGGGCAGGTGATAATACACGTGTTCCACCAGCCGGTGCGCGAGTTCTACGAGCTGGAGAAGCTGTGGGGGGACGCAAAAAGACTTGCCCTGCCGGACGACTGACAGGGCCTATAGATAGACATCAATATTGTAATCAGGTCTTGGATCCGACTAAACCTGGAAACAATGGCCCGGGCTTACACGGGCTCCACGTGCACCCTGGTCTTTTTCCTGCCCATGCGCTCGTAGAGCACCTTGCCGGCGACTTTGGCAAAAAGGGTGAAGTCCTTGCCCATGCCCACGTTTCGGCCCGGATGCACCCTGGTACCGAGCTGCCTAACCAAAATGTTGCCCGAGGCCACCACCTGGCCCCCGAACCTCTTCACTCCGCGCCTCTGGCCCGCGGTGTCCCTGCCGTTCCTGGAGCTTCCGCCCGATTTCTTGTGCGCCATGCCTTAATCCTCCTCGCTCCCGGGCTGCGAGCCCTGCTCGGTCTCTTCCTCTTCCGCCAGGGCCTCCTCTTCCGGCCCGGGGCCTTTTGCCTCTTGCTCCACGCCTGTCCCCGGCTCCGCACTGGTTGACCCCGCCCCCTGCTCGTCCCCGAAAAGGACCTCGTCAATCTCCACCAGGGTGTAGCCCTGCCGGTGCCCCTGCTTCTTCCTGTAATCCTTGCGGCGCTTCATCTTGTACACCACAACCTTGTTGCCGCGGCCGTGGGACAAAACAGTGCCCGTGACCCTGGCGTTCTCCACCACGGGTGTGCCCAGCTTGACCCCGGAGTCGTCTCTAACCAGCCGCACGTCATCGAACTCCACCCGGGAGCCCTCCGGGGCGGACACCTTCTCCACCTTCAGCTTGTCGCCGGGCGAGACCCGGTGCTGCTTACCCCCGCTCTTTATTACCGCGTACATGAAAACCCTCCCAGGGAACGCATCAAATCAAGCTCCGGGCCACAGAGCCCGGAGCCGTAATGCAGACAAAAGACAAGATTAATATTAGTCCATGGGAGCGCACATGTCAATATGTAAAGCTTGGCATTTCAAGCTTGGCATGGCACTGGCGGGCACAAAAGGTTCAATCATACCCGCTCGCAGCTTTATGGCAACAACAAGGCTATTTTGCTATCATCTCTTGTAAAGCAGTTGTTAAAAGCCCGGGCAAAAGGGAGGTATAAGTCATGTGCGAGTCCAACGCTTACCTGGTAAAAGAAGATAACGAGGAGCTGTTCTTGAAGGACGTGGTAAGGATAGTCCCGAGCGAGGACGGCAAGCTCCTGGTCGAGAACCTGCTCGGAGACCAGCGCGAGTTCCAGGGCAGGATCAAGGAGATCGACTTCACCGGCCACAAGATACTCCTGGAGCAAGACTGAGCCGCGCCGCTCTATCGCCCTCACCTTATGCCCAGCACCACGGCTGTCCCATTAACTTTAGAACAACAGCTAAAAGGCTAACTCCTGGAGATTCTTCCCGCCGCCGTACTACCAAGGCATGCAATGCGCATGCAATGCGCTCTTGGCCTCCTGGTGTTCCTCGTGTTTTTTGGCGTCCTCCTCTTCCCTGGCGGCTTGGCGTTCCTGCATTCCTTGGAATAATCTGTTAAGATCAAAAAGATGCCGAAGCCCGTTCCAGACGACTTCCGCCCGAAAAACGTACTGGTGATCCAGCTCCGGCAGATCGGCGACGTGATCCTGAGCACGCCGGCCCTGCGCGCCTTGCGCAAGCGCTTCCCTGAAGCAGGCATATCATACCTAGCCGAGCCCCTACCTGCGGAGGTGCTGGAGCTAAACAATAACATTGACCGTCTGATAATTCGCGAGCCGGGCGGCGGTCCCTTCGAAGCTTTGCATACCATCAAAAGGGTGCGGGATGCGAAGTTCGACCTGGTGATTGACTTCCTCTCAAACCCGAGGTCAACGCTCATCGCCATGCTCTCGGGCGCCAAGGTGACCATAGGCCACACACGGAACTTGCGGAGGCTGTGCTACACCCGCGCGGTGGAGCTTGAAGGAACCTTCCCGGGCGAGCACAAGCTCTCCGTGCTGCGGTCACTGGGGTGCGATCCCGAGCCCATGGACCTGGACCTGCCGGTGCCGGACCATGCCCGGCAGAGCATGGTGAAGTGGTTCGAGGAGGCCGGGCTTTCCGGCTCGCCAAGGCCCGTGGTCTGCGTGGCCCCCTTTCACAAGAGGCCGGTGCGCCAGTACCCGGCCGAGGGTTTCCTTGATATCATCGAGCTTTTGAAGAACAAATGGGGAGCCACCATAATCCTTTGCCGGGAGCCTGGCAGGGAGGCCGAGGCAGGTGAGCTGGCTTCCCGCTCGAAAGTGCCGGTCACGCTCGGCCCTCGCACCACCCTGCACCAGGCCGCGGCACTGTATGGGCTCTGCGACCTGTGGATCGGGAACGAGGGCGGGGCCAGGCACATCGCGGCCAGCCAAGGCGCGCCCACATTCGCCATCCTGGGGCCGAGCAGCGACCAGTGGACCCCTCCGGGGCAGATGCACGTGAGCAGGGGCAAGCCCGGCCTCGAGTGCAGGCCCTGCCTTGCGCGACACTGCCCGGAAAAGCATCATAAGTGTATGAGGGAGTTCGAGCCCAAAGAGGTCTTCCAAATGATCGAGGAGTTCTGGCAAGGCATTGGCGAGCAATGGGAGACGGACAACAAAAGCGAGTGCTCCTCGTAAGGATCGGGAGCATAGGTAACGCCCTGGTGTCGGTGCCGGCCATAAGGGCTCTGCGCAGGGCCTGGCCTCAGGCACATATATCCATGGTGGCAAACCCGCTGGTGGTGGAGCTTCTTTCCAGGTGCCCCTACCTTGACGAGCTTATCAGCTATGACAACACCGGTCCCGAGAAGGCGGGGCCGGGATACGCGCGCTTCATCCTGGGGCTGAGGAGGAGGCGCTTCACCCACGCGGTCCATTTCAGGCGCTACCTCAGGAGCGAGCTCATGGGGTTCCTGTCCGGGGCGCCCGTGAGGGTCGGGTTTGCAACCGAGGCCCGAGTCCAGCTTGTAAACCGCAAGGTCGAGTACTTGGAAGGCGAGAGCGTGATCGAGCAGAACCTGAAGCTGGTGCGCGCCCTGGGCGTGGACGCCCAAGACCGGTCCCTGGAGTACTGGCCCTCAGAGGGATCAGAGGCCGTGCAAAAGCTGATCGCAAAGACTGGGATAGATGGTCCCCTGGTGGTGATGCATCCCGGGGGCATGACCTTCGGGGAAAGGCTGTGGGACGGTTACGGGGAGCTGATCGCTATTATACGCATAAGCATGGGGGCCAGGGTGGTGATAATTGGGGGGCCGGCCGAGCGCGAGGTGGTGCAAAAAGCAGCGGAGTCGGTGCGCCCCCATGCGGTGTTTGACGCGGATCTATCGTTGGCGGAGCACGCAGAGCTTATAATGAGGGCGGACCTTTTCGCCGGCCAGAACTCGGCTCCTGCTCACTTGGCAAAGTCTGTGGGGACTCCGGGGGCGGTTGTTTACGCCCCTCAGTTAAACGTCCAGGGAGAGGTCAACAAGTGGAAGCCGGAGGGCTGCTCGTATCTTGCTTTTACTCCCGGCCTGGACTGCTTAGCTTGTTCCATGTATCCTTGTGACCCTGAAAGCATAAAGAGATGCGCAAACTCGATCCCGCCTGGAAAAGTTGCGGAGGCATTGGAAAAGCTCTACGAGGAGGAGAAGAAAAATAAACTGGAAAAAGGAGGAAGTCATGGCGGAGACCCTGGGTAGTCTTATTGATAAGCTGACCATTGCAAACGTGCGCCTCTGGCATCTGGAGGACGTGAGGAGGGACCGGGCCCTGCCTGACAAGGACAGGCTGGCTGCAGCGGACGCTATCGCAGAGGTCAACCAGCAGAGGAATAACCTCATAGACGAGATAGACGGGTTCCTGTACAAAGCCGCCCACGGGCAGGTAAAGCTCAAGGCCCCCAAGATGAAAATGTATAAAAAGTTCAAGCTGGAGCCGAAACAGGAAAAGCGGGCGGATGAGTTGTCCAGGAAAACCGGGGCGAAAAAGTCCGCAAAAGAGAAGGGAGCAAAAAAACCCGGGTCCGCAAGGTCCGGCAAAAGGAAAAGCTCTACCAGGAAAAAGTAACATTTCGAAACCCTGCAAATGTTTGACCTCTAAAAGCTCGCGGATATAATAGGTCGAAGGGTATTGATGGTTAAAGGAGCAAAAAGGTGAGCCCAAAAGCACGGATGGCGGCCAGGGCCGCGGTAGTGGCGGTGTTGCTGCCCGTGTTTGCGGTCAGCGTGGCGCTGCACGCCCGGTCCGGCGCCGGGGATGTCATAACCCCCAAGGAAAAGTACTCTGATCCTGCATGGTCGAAAAAGGCGGACAAGTACAATAAGAACCTGGAGCGGACAAAGAGCGGCGTGGAGAAGAAGTACGATCCATCCAAGGTGCATTTTCTCACCACCCAGGAGTCCGCGGTGGGAGGAGTGGGCTTGTGGGGGAACCCGTCCGAGTTCGGGGACCCCAGCCGGTACCTGGGGGTCTTCGCCAGGGTAAGGCTGCCCGACCCCTCCACCGGTAGGCCCTTCCCGGACACCGAGACCGGCAGGATCATGACCGTGATTGACGCCTATGGAAAGCACGCCATAAGCGTCATGGCCGCTGAGCTCGAGAAGATGCAGGACCCGGGCATTGCCGGCGCGGCCATGATACTCATCTACACCAGGAAGCCGGTCACCGACCCGGCCTTTGAAAGCCAGGCCGAGGCTTTGGCGCTCTTCATGCCCAAGGACGCGGTCATACGCTTCGCCCAGCTCCGCATGACCGTGCAGTCGCTTTTCTCAAAGAGCCAGATGCTCCCGGTCATGAAGGGCAGCGAGCAGATAAAGAACCTCAGACTCTACATAATCCAGCCTTGATCCTGCACAAAATAATACTCTTATATCACACAGAGGCACTGAGGGCACAGAGGAAGACGAAGAAAAGACCTGTTTTTACCTGGCTGAACAAACAATCAGAGGAATGCATGTTGTCTCTGGAAGCAGAAATTCTCTAAATCTCTGTCTTCTCTGTGTCTCTGTGCGAAAAATTCTTTTATTCTTCCCCGCCCTTCGAGCCTACGGGCTTCTCCTCGCCCGCCCGGAGCCTGCGTATGTTGTCCCGGTGTGCGAAGACCACTATGCCCGAGATCACAAAAGCGGAAGCGGTCAGGTAGACAACGTGCACGTGTCCCCAGGACACCGCCAGGGTTGCCACGGGCAGGACCGCTGCTGCCGAGAGGCTCGCCAGGCTGACGAGCTTTTTCCAGGCCACCACCCCGGCCCAGGCAAGAAGCGCAACCAGGGCCGCTCCCGGCGACAGCCCTATCATGACGCCGAAAGCCGTGGCCACCCCCTTGCCGCCTTTGAAACCGAGCCAGGGGTTGTACACGTGGCCAAGCACCGCCAGCACCCCGGCCGCGCAAAACCCGGCCGCATGCAACTGCAGGCCCCGGGCGATCAGCGCCGTGACCAGGCCCTTGCCCATGTCGGCAAGGAACACCGCGGCGCCCCACTTCCAGCCAAACACACGGTACACGTTGGTGGCGCCGATGTTCTTGGAGCCCACGGTGCGGAGGTCTACGTCGGACAAGCTTCTTGCGACCAGGAGACCGGAAGGGATGCTGCCCAGAAGATATGCGGCCAGGAAAGCCAACACCAGCGCGCTTATGCTCATGCCTGAATGATAATACCGTAGCGGCCATGTGGCAACACAGAACTGTAAAAGTATCCTGGGTTATGAAAAAAGCATTGAAGGTTATAGAATAATAACAAGCACGCAGCATTTTTTATAGGAGAAGATACCCATGCAAGACAGTGGCCGGACCAGACGAGAGTTTATGAGGGCTCTCGCCGCGGGCTCACTTGCGCTCGCCTCGGCAGGTGCACGCGGCTCATACGCGCCGGAGAAGAAGCCAAACATAATCTACATACTGCTCGACGACGCAGGCTACGGCGACCTTAGCTGCTACGGCCAGGACAGGTTCGAAACGCCGAACATTGACCGCCTGGCCGGTGAAGGCATACGCTTCGAAAGCCACTACGCAGGCAGCGCCGTGTGCGCCCCCTCCAGGTGCTCTCTCATGACCGGCTATCACACCGGCCATGCAACCATTCGCGGCAACCGCAGCATGGAGCCGGAGGGACAGATGCCCCTGCCCGCGGATGCCGTCACCTTGCCTCGGCTGCTGAAAAAAGCGGGGTACAAAAACGGCATGTTCGGAAAATGGGGCTTGGGCCCGCCGGGGTCGTCCGGTGACCCCATGGACCAGGGGTTCGACAAATTCTTCGGGTATAACTGCCAGAGCCTGGCCCACAACTACTATCCCGAGTATCTCTGGCATAACCGCGACAAGGTCATGCTCCACAAGGAGGCCTACTCCCATGACCTCATCATGGAAAAGGCGCTCGAGTTCATAAGGCAGAGCAGCAAAGGCCCGTTCTTCTGCTACCTGCCGGTGACCATACCGCACGCCTCATTGCACGTGCCCGAGGAGTCGGCCAGGCCCTTCAGGAAGAAGTTCTGGATGTTCGAGCCGGTGCCAGGGTTCTACGCCGGCCCGGTGATCATGAACCCGGCCGCGTGCTTTGCCGGAATGATGACCAGGCTGGACTCCCAGGTGGGAGAGCTCATGGCGCTTCTTAAGGAACTCGGCATCGAGGAGGACACCCTGGTCATGCTGACCTCTGACAACGGTCCGCACGCTGAAGGCGGGGCAGTGCCCTGGTTCTTTGACAGCAACGGGCCGTTCAGGGGCATCAAGAGAGACCTCTACGAGGGCGGCATACGTGTTCCTATGATGGCCAGGTGGCCCGGTGTCATAAAACCGGGCACGGTCACGGGCCACGTGTCAGCTTTCTGGGACGTGCTCCCCACACTGTGCGATGTTTCAGGGATCAAGGCGCCGGAGGGAACTGACGGCATATCAATGCTTCCCGCGCTGCTGGGGAGAGAGGAGGGCCAAGAGCAGCACGAGCTTCTATACTGGGAGCTCTCCGAGCTTGGCGGCAGGCAGGCGGTGCGCTCGGGCAAGTGGAAGGCGGTGCGCTACTTGGTGTCCGTAAACCCTCGCGCCCGGCTCAAGCTCTTTGACCTGGAAAAGGACCCCGAAGAGAAGCACGACCTGGCGGCAAGTTTCCCGGATGTGGCCCGCCACATGGAAGGGCTGCTCGCATCCGCACGCACCCCATCGAAGCAGTTCCCGTTATTCTGAAAACCGAAAAGTGCGACGGTTACTGGCTTTTTCTTGATCATGATCCCGGCTTTCAGGGTATCAGGGCGAAGAAGGGCTCAATCTTTCCAGGTGACCTTGATTATGCAGGCCTCCCTGCCGTCGCGCTCATCCTCGATGAACTCGGCGCGTGCGTCCTTGCCCCCGTTCAGCTCCACCAGCTTCTCCATGGTCCCGGCCTGTATCTCGCGGAACAGGTCCCAGGCAGGGGCGTCGTCCACGGGGTGGAAGATCAGCTCGGCAAAGCCCGGCCCGAAGCCGGCCGTCTCGATTTCGAGATCGTCCACGTACTTCTTGGCCACCCATGCAAATGCCTTGATGGATGCCACCGGGTCGCCCTTTAAGAGGAACTGCCTGGTGCCTGGGTAGAGGATCTCGTCCACTCGAGTGCGGCCGTGCAAGCGGACGGACTCATAGCTCTCCAGGGAGCGCATCTTGAATAATCCCTGGCCAATGTGGGCCATGGTCTCCACCGGGTACCACGCGGTAGGGATGATTACGCCCCGCACGATCTCCCAGTCCTCTTCGGTGAGATACTTGTCCCACTCGAGATCAGGGGTGTCGTGCACTATTTTTACGTAATCTTTAAGGAAGTTTCCCTTGATCTTCAAGAGGGACCTCTGTAGCTTTTATTATCATGAAATAATGGCAGGAGCAAACATCTGATAACCCTGACCGCTGCTAGAATAAAGGCTGTTTGACATCGCGCTCCTCGAAGATATAATTTCCGGCTGAGGGCCATGAGTTGTAAAGAAGATTTACATCGCCGGCGCATCAGTCGCAGGCACGCGGTCAAAATCGCCGCGAGCGGGCTGACCGGCGGGATGCTGGACCTCGCCGCCAAAGGCGCGCGCGCAAAACATAGTACCCCCAATATCATCGTCATACTCTCGGACAACCAGAGGTGGGACTTCATGGGGTGCGCCGGTCACCCCTTTGTAAAGACGCCCAACATGGACCGGCTGGCAAAGGAGGGCGTCTTATTCAAAAACGCGTTCGTGACCACCTCGTTATGCGGCCCAAGCAGGGCCAGCTTCCTCACCGGCCAGTACGCACACACCCACGGGGTGCGCGACAACCTGACCGTGTGGAGCGACAAGAACGTGACATTCCTGGAGCTGCTGGGCCGCGCCGGGTATGACAACGCCTTCATAGGCAAGTGGCACATGCCGGGCAAGCTGCCCGAGCTGCGAGGCGTGGACCTGTTCGTGACCTTCACCGAACAGAAGGGCCAGGGAAAGTACTTCGACTGTCCACTGGTGGTGGACGGCGAGGTGAGGCCCTCCCGCAAACCCTACATAACCGAGGAGCTCACCGACTACGCCCTGGAGTTCATCAGAAGGCCGCGGGACAATCCTTTTTGCGTATACCTGTCCCACAAGGCGGTGCACCACAGGTGGCTGCCGCCGCCCGGTCTCGAGGACCTGTACAAGGGCGAGCACCCGCCCTTCCCGGATGAGTTCAACCCGTTTTCCTTCATAACCGGGGGCAGCCTGTTCGAGGGGCTGATAGGGATGCCGGACGAGCTGTACTTGGACTACGCCAGGGTGGTCACCTCGCTCGACCGCCAGGTGGGAAGGGTGCTCCAAATGGTTGACAGGCTCGGCATCGCTGACAATACAATCGTCATCTTCGCAAGCGACAACGGCTTCTTCTTCGGCGAGCACCAGCTCGCCGGCACGGGCAGGTGGCCGTACGAGGAGTCCATACGCGTGCCCTTTATCGTGCGGGCGCCGGGGCTGGTAAGCGACCCCGGCAGGCGCGCGAGCCAGATGATATTGAACATTGACCTGGCGCCCTCCTTGCTCGACCTGGCCGGGCTTCCTATACCAAAAAGCATGGAAGGCATAAGCTTCGTGCCCCTGCTCCGCTCGGCCTCGGCCCCCGGCAGAAAAGCCTGGCTCTACGAGTACGAAAAGGACTTCCCCTTCAGGATACCCTCCACTCAAGCGGTCCGCACCGAGGACCACGTATACATCGAGTTCCAGGGAAGGAGGGGAGCCGAGCTCTACGACTTGAACAAGGACCCCCGACAGATGAACAACTTTGCGGGCGCACCCGAGGGGCGGGCGCTTATGAAAAGACTGAAGCCCTTGCTGAGGGAACTGAAAGCGGGAGGCCCTGAAAGGCATGAGTGATTTGCAGCGACCTGGTTTTGCAAAGAGGTTCCTGGCGCCCACGCTCGCGGCGCTTGCGCTGATGCTCGCGTCCAGGGCGGTCTATTTCAACTCCGGGCTTCTGGACAGCCGCGCGGCCTATCACACGGTGGCCCTTCTTTCCGGGCTGGTGCACTTCATGAGCGTCATTCTCGTCCCGGTCTTCATCTATCCCTTCGCTTTCTTCCGGGGTGCCGGAGCAGCGGAGAGGATCATAGCATCCTCGATCAACCCGGCGCTCTGGGTATTCATAGACGCATACCACGTGAGCGAGGCCTTCAATTTCCTCGAATCCCTCTACTACGGTCTTAACATTGGCTCGGTGATCTTCATCTTCATGTTTTCGCAGATGAGCGTCTGCGAGATGGCCTGCCGCTGGCGCCAGAAGAGGAGCGGCGCCGGGGTCAGGGTGCTGACACCGGCCGTGTTTGCCCCCTTTGTCTTCCTCGCCATACTCGGCATTATATTGTCCAGGCAGGGCGGCGCCTTTTACTTCAACCTCATGCTCGAGGGTTATGCGGCCCTGTTCAATGGATGATCCTGAACTGTGCGGCTTAAGCCGCGCGTCACTTCGAGGACCCCGCGCACGGGACCTCCCAGTGCACCAGGTCTTTCGAGCGGGCCAGGCCCAGCTTGTTGTCGCCCCTCCTCTTGTGGGTCTTTCCCTCGGTGCGGCCGGCGTAGATGAGGTAAAAGTGGCCGTCGTGGCGGCGCCAGTCAGCCAGGAAGCAGGCGTTGGCCACGTGGTCGGTGTTGAATTTCTCCATGGGCACATCGAGCTTTAAAAAATCGCCCCAGGAAGCCCAGTGTTTGTCCTTGTCCCCGCTGCCATCCATCTCCCTTATGAATGGCGCCAGATCCTCGCGGCCGCCCTGGCGCGCGGTGCACACCAGCCGCCACTTGCCCTCTATCTTTATGAGCTCGCCGTTCTCGAACCATGCAGGCCCCACCTTTCCCAGCCGGGTCCATCCGGCCGGGCCCATCTCCGCCGCGACCGCTGCCCTGGGCTTCTGGAACTCCTTCCATATTAGATAGTATCGGCTTCCCTCGGCCGCCACCGCGGCGTCTATGGCCCTTCTCCATTTTGTTATGTCCCTGGCAAGCGGCTTGCCGCGCTCCCAGTTCTCCAGGTCCTTTGAGGTCGCGTAGAAGAGCTGGTTGGGCTTCCCGAACCTGTCGCCCCAGGAGTTGTAGGTGAGATAAAAGGTGTCACCCGCCACGGTGAGGTTTGGAGAGCACATGCCGATCCAGCCACCCTCCTCCCCCCGCCAGTTGAAAAGCGGCTCCGAGTACTCTTTAAAGTCCCGCGTCTTAACGCCCACCACGTGCGAGCGCTCCCTGCCGTCATCTCTATAAAAGGCCGAGAAGAAGATGTAGAACCACCCGTCCCGGAAGGCCATGCAGGCGTCCTTGGTGGACCAGCCCGGACGCGAGTACACCGGGTTCTCCAGTGTCTCCCAGTCAATGAAAGGCTCCTCCGCACGGGCACACCATACGCACGCATATAGGAGCACGAGCACGGCCGTTAAAAAATTCCCGCCTCTCATGGCATCTCCCTCCCAGGCCCTCTTCCAAACACTCCATCATACCAGTTCAGCGCCTTTTTTTTATCTTGCCATACACGGGCCTCTGGTTTGGACCTCTGCCTTGAGAAACAGTTTTTGATGCGCCCGCGACCGTACTCTATAATAAGTACGAGTTCAGAGGCCGAAAAGAACTTATTGCAGGGGGGAGAGAAATGTTACTTAAAGGCAAGGCCTGGAAGTTCGGGGACCACGTTGACACCGACGTTATCATTCCGGCGAGGCGCCTTACCACCTTTGACCCGGAGGTATTAAAAGACCACTGCATGGAGGGCCTGGACCCAGGGTTCGCGGACAAGGTGAACCCCGGCGACATCATGGTTGCGGGCCAGAACTTCGGGTGCGGGTCCAGCAGGGAGCACGCGCCCATATCCATCAAGGCCGCGGGCGTCTCCTGCGTTATCGCCAAGAGCTTCGCGCGCATCTTCTTCAGGAACGCGTTCAACATCGGCCTGCCGGTGCTGGTCTCGCAGGACGCGCCCGGGGGTGTCGAGACCGGGGACGAGCTCGAGATGGACCTTTCATCGGGCGCCATAAGGAACATCACCCGGGGGACAGAGTACATGGCCGAGCCGGTGCCCGGGTTCATGCAGGAGCTGGTGGAAGACGGAGGTCTCATGGAGCACGTGAAGAAGATCATGGCCCGGGGCGGCCTCGAGAGCAGCGAAGCACCCGCTGATACGGAAAGTAATAAGGAGGAGGGCGCGCAGCAACGCGGCGAGAGGATGATGGCGCTGGAGAACGAGCCCGGGCCCGAGGGCAAGACCGCACCCTGGGTGGAGGAGGAAGAGGAAGCCCCTGCACCCGCGGCTGAAGAGGAACTGGAAGAAGAAGAGGATGAGCAGGAGTAGGCTCGACTGCAAAGCCGAGAAAAATATCCTTGGACTTAAATTGTGATATTCCTTATAAGCCCTGAAGGGGCGACATAATTCGGAGGGATGATTCAAACATGGGGTGTGAAACATAGCGCAAGAGCGAGGCTCCCGGCTTGCATTATGCCAGCCGGGATTAAGGGTCCCTCAATTCAGGTTGGAGAGTGAACTAAAGTGGCGGATACGTACAGGATAGCGGTGGTGCCGGGAGACGGCACCGGCCCCGAGGTGGTTGAACAGGGCATGAAAGCGCTCAGGGCCGCGGGGGAGAGGTTCAATATCAAATTCGAGTACAAGCGCTTCGACCTCGGGGGAGACAGGTATTTGTCAACGGGCGAGGTGCTGCCGGACCAAGAGCTCGATGAGCTGCGCGGCTTTAACGCCATATACCTTGGCGCCCTGGGCCACCCGGAGGTAAGGCCCGGCATCCTGGAAAAGGGCCTCCTGCTGCGCTTGCGCTTCGAGCTGGACCAGTACGTGAACCTGCGGCCGATAAAGCTATACCCTGGGGTATACACTCCGCTGAAGGACAAGGGGCCGGAGCAGGTTGACATGGCGGTGGTTCGCGAGAATACCGAGGGCCTGTACGCTGGGGCCGGCGGGTTCCTGAAGAGGGGCACACCCGAAGAGGTGGCCATCCAGACCTCGATCAACACCAGGAAGGGCGTGGAGCGGTGCGTTCGCTTCGCATTCGAGTACTGCATGAAAAGGGACCGGCCGGAGAAGAAGGTCACCCTGTGCGGCAAAACCAACGTGCTCACGTACGCCTTCGACCTGTGGGAGCGCGCCTTCCGCGGGGTGGCCGAGGAGTACCCGGATGTTAAAGCCGACTACGCCCACGTTGACGCCATCTGCATGTGGATGATAAAGGACCCCGAGTGGTTCGACGTTATCGTGACCGACAACATGTTCGGTGACATCATAACCGACCTGGGGGCCATCATACAGGGCGGCATGGGGATAGCCGCGGGTGGCAACCTGAACCCGGAGGGGGTGTCAATGTTCGAGCCCATCGGGGGGAGCGCGCCCAAGTACACGGGCAAGGACATGATCAACCCCCTGGCCGCCATAGCCGCGGCCCAGATGATGCTGGAGACACTGGGGGAGGAGCAGGCCGCAAGCGCGGTGGAGCGGGCCATAATCAAGGTCATAAACAACGACCTCGATGGCATGCAGGCCGGGAAGATGGGCATGACCACCTCCCAGGTGGGCGACAGGGTCGCGGAATACGTCTCCGCTGAAAAGTAGACCGCCATGTCTATGCTGGTTTAGGATATCCGGGGCCTTTCCTGATGAAGCACCGTGTCGTAGAGCTGCTTGTCTGTCCGCGATGCGGCGCGGAGCTCTCTGTTCTCTCCGCTGCGGAAACCGAGTCCCGCCCCCGGCCGGACTTGTCAGGGAAAACCCCCGGATGCTCTCGCTACTGCTCACTGCACGACATCCGCCTGCCGCTCCCGCCCGACCGGGATACTCCCGACTGTTCGGGCTGCTACGGCATGGAGGTGATGTCCGGCTCTCTCGTCTGCGAAAGGGGACACCGGCATTGCATCGAGGGCGGGGTCCCGCGGCTTCTTGCCGAAGAGACCAGCGGAAAAGATGAGCGCACGTCTTATTCATTCGGGTACGAATGGCTCCGCTTCCGGGTGGACATGGCCTCCGAGGAGCGCGAGGTGTTCCTTTCCGAAACCCAGTCAGGGCCCGGGGAGTTCCCCGGCAAGCTGGCGCTGGACGCAGGGTGCGGCATGGGCAGGTTCACCGCGGCCGCCGCTGAGCTGGGGGCAGAGGTGGTGGGCCTGGACATCTCGCCCGCGACCCGGGCGGCTTTCGAGAAGACAAGAAACCTGCCCATGATGCACGTGGTCAGGGGGGACATAACGAGGCCGCCGCTCAGGGCGGGAGCATTCGATATTGTATACAGCCTGGGGGTGCTGCACCACGCCCCCGACACCAGGGCGGCGCTCGACTCCATCGTCCCCCTCGCCCGCATAGGCGGGACCGTGGCCTTCTGGGTATACGGGAAGGCCGGCAAATACGAAGAATTCGTAAGCAACCCGCTCGAGCCCGGACGCGCGCAGTTCATCGAGAGGCGGCCGTGGCTGCGGCGCCCCTACTGGCTGGGTCTCAAGGCCAGGACCGCGGCTTCGGACTCGATCAGGGCCGTAACCATCAGGCTGCCGGTCCCCCTGCTCTATAATGTCTGCCGCCTGCTTGTGCCCCTGGGCGCGGTCCCTCTCATAAAGCACTTCACCTTTTCATCGCACCCTGACCCGCGTGTGCGCTTGCAGGAGAACTTCGACTGGCTCTCGCCCCCCTTTCAGCACAAGCACACAAAGGAAGAGGTGCGGGCATGGATTTGCGAACTGGGCATGCGGGAGGAGAAGATGCTCGAGCACGGGCTGGTGCCCAAGGTGGGTTTCAAGGCGCGCAGGGAATCATAATTACAGAGGGGGATGCATGCCCCCTCGTACCACAATGACTGGTACTCTCCGAATTTTTCCGGGTGCTCGATCGAAAGCTCGGCAACGTTCATGTTGTCCTCCGTTCTTGTTACCGTCCGGTTTGATGTTTATCCTAGTACGGAATGGTGGACGATGGCAAAGAAAAGGCTGCGAGCTCCGCGCCGCCCGTTTTCGAGCAGGGCCCTATCCGGCCGCCCTCGGAGGCCCGGTCGCTTTTGGTGCGTGTGACCCGGAACTGCCACTGGAACAAGTGCGAGTTCTGCCCGGTGTACAAGGGCCAGAGGTTCTCCCGGCGGAGCGTTTCCGAGGTCAAGGAAGACATCCGGGCCATGGCCTTCTGGTACGAGCACGCGGTCTCCGAGTCCTGGCGCCTGGGCTTCGGGGGCAGGCTGGACCAGGGCTCCCTGCCCGCGATCTATCAGCGAAACCATGACAACCCTTACATGCACTCCATACTCATATGGCTCTCCGGGGGCGGGACGAGCGCTTTCCTCCAGGACGCGGACTCGATCCTCCTCAAGCCGGATGACCTCGCAGACATACTGCGCTTTCTGCGCGAGACCTTCCCCGGCCTCCGCCGGGTGACCACCTACTCTCGCTCCAGCACCTGCTCGAAGCGGGGAGCCGAGGACCTCGCAAAGCTGAAGCAGGCGGGCATGGACCGGGTGCACATAGGCCTGGAGAGCGGCTCCGACCGAGTGCTTGAAAAGGTGAACAAGGGGGCCACCGCCGATGTGCACGTGCAGGGGGGCGTGAACGTGAAGCAGGCCGGCCTTGAGTTGTCCGAATACGTCATGCCCGGGCTGGGCGGCAAGGAGCTCTCCGAAGAGCACGCGAGAGAGACCGCGCGGGTGCTCAGCAGGATTGACCCGGACTTCATACGCATCCGCTCCTTGGGTCTGAGAAGAGGCATCATAATGTATGAGAGCTGGCAGCAGGGAGAGTTCGAGCCCTTGAACGACGAGGATACAGCGGCCGAGCTCAAGCTCTTCATCCAGGGACTTGAGGGCATAAGCTCGCAGGTGGTGAGCGACCACATCTTGAACCTTCTGCCCGAGGTCGAGGGCAAGCTGCCGGAGGACAAGCAAAGGATTATCGAGGTCATTGACAGGTTCCTGGGACTCCCGGACGAGGAGCGGACAACCTATGTGGTGGGGAGAAGATTCGGGCTGTTCGAGGGACTGGACGACCTGGAGGAGCCCACTCAGAGGTCGGCTGCAAGAAGGGCCATGCAAAAGCTCAGGGAGCAGGGCGGCGAAAACATACATGACACTATCCGGGACATAATCAGCCGCTTCATATGACATCACTTGCAAAAGCGTTGCCCGTGTTCAAGACCAGGCATGCATTCAAGCCCGGCAGCGGCGGCCTTCCTTTTTCCACTCAACCGCGGTTGCACTCTCCATAAATTTAGTATAAAATATGCCATAATCATGTATAATTTAATTAAAATTGTTAAGAATTTGATTAACTGTTTTGTGCTCGCGGTCTTGACGGCGCTCCTCATGTGCCAGCCGGCCCGGGCAGAGAAGGGGGCCGTGCACCTGGGCCTTGCATCCCACTTTGTATGGCCTCAAATGGACGTTGCCGAGTTCGAGCCCGGCCTCTCCTACGGCGCCGTGTTCCATTACTGGCTGAACGACACCACCAGCATCGAGCTCGGCTACGAGTACATGAACTTTAAAAGCCCTCTGGACGCGGGTGGTGAAGGTGAGCACATAAGCTACGTCACCAATATAATCGAGGGCGGGGCCAGGTACAGGCCGGAGCTTGATTTTATCATGACGCCTTTTGTGGAGGCCGGGATAGGCTACCAGTTCTGGAGCACGGACCCTGGTGTGGACTTCCTGGATTCCAGGAGCGGGAACTCGGTGGCCTACTTCTTGGGCAGCGGACTTGTATACCATTTCAGGAAGCTCTTCCTGGCGTCGCTTTCCGTGCGCTGGCACTATATGCCCATGCACGAGCACATAGTGGTGGAGACGGACGATGCAGGGGGGAACGTTCGCGAGCGGAACCTGAGAGACGTGAGCTACCTATCCGCGGGGATTGAAATGGTGTGGAGACTGAAGTGAAGGAGAGGTGGAGATGAAGAGGACGGCCATTGCATTTGTGGTGGTAATCATGTTCGCGGGGGGCGCCGCGGCCCAGGAGCAGGCCGGCTCTCTCACCAGCAGGGGCGGCTACGTGAGCATCGGCATTGCCGGCGGCATGCTTATAGACCCGGACATGGCCGGCGGCGCCTTCAGCCTGGACTACTACGTGACCGACGAGATATCGGTGGGTCCCTACTTTGTGGGGGGCGGGTACGAGGACAACAGCTTCTGGGGTGTGAGCGGGCAGGTGAAGTTCTCCGCGCCCCTGGCCGGGAACGCCAGTGTCAGGCCCTACGGCCAGCTGGGCATCGGGTTCGTGGAGTTGGACTTCGAAGACAGGGAGGACGACCCGGAGATGACCTACTTCTTTCCTTTGGCAGGCGGGTTCGAGTTCGAGCTTACCGACATCCTGTCTTTGGACGTGGGCGGCCAGTTCCACGTGACCGAGGACACCTTTGCAGGCGCCATGGTGGGCTTACGGGTGCTGCTCTGAGCCGGAAAGATAAAAACGCCAAGCGCGCCAAGGAACGCCAAGAATTTATTCTGTTTTTTCCTCTGCGCCTTTGCGCCTCTGCGTGAAACAAAAACCTTTGCGGTTTAAGAAAAGTCTTTGCCTTCAGTCCCACTTGTAATTCTCGTCGAGCGCATACTTTTCCTCCACCCCTATCATCCTGGTGAACTCATTGAAGTCCATCATCTGATCGCGTATGGCCTCGGTGTCCCCGTGCTCGATCAGGTGCCGGAAGGTCTTATCCAGCGCTTTGGCCGCGGCGAACAGCCCGGAGAGCACGTACCCCACCGAGAAGAAGCCCATCTCCTGGAGCTCGGAAAGCGGCAGCAGCGGGGTCCGGCCACCCTCGATGCAGTTCACCACCAGGGGCGGCGGGACCTCGGCCGCTATCCTCTTCATCTCCTCCCTGGTGCGGGGGGCCTCCACGAATATGAGGGTGGCCCCGGCCTCCTTGTAGACCCTGCCACGGCGGATGGCCTCGTCCAGGCCCAGCGGGTCCCGGGCGTCCGTCCGCGCGGTGATGATAAAGGGCCGGTCGCCCCTGGCGTCGGCCGCGGCCCTCACCTTGGCAGCGTGCTCCTCCATGGGCACCACCGACTTGCCGCGCATGTGGCCGCAGCGCTTGGGCCAGGTCTGGTCCTCGAGCAGCACCCCCCGGCGCCCATATTGAGGGCCTCCTTTACCGGCCTGTATACGTTGAGCGGTCCCCCGAACCCGGTGTCGCCGTCTATAACAACCCCGATGTCCACCGCGTTCACCACCCGCCGGGCCACGTTCAGCACCTCGGTCTGGGTGAGCAGCCCGAAGTCGGGCTCGCCCAGGTGGGAGGCGGCCACACCGAAGCCGGTCACCACCACCGAGTGGAACCCGGCCCGCTCGGCTATCTTTGCGGAGAACACGTCGTACACCCCCGCGGCCAGCACCACCTTTCTCTGCTCGATCAAGGGATGCACCATGACAGTTCTCCTTTACGATCCGTCTAATGCCTGTTCGAATATCCGCGCGGCCTCCTCGACCTCATCCCGGCCCACGTCGAGGTGGGTCACGGCCCGGAGGCGGTCGGGCGCCAGCGGGTTCACCAGCACGCCCTTCTCCTTCAGCCTTGCCGCGTACTGGAATGCGTTCCTTTCTCCTGTATCCACGAACACCATGTTGGTGTTCACCTTTTCGAGGTCAATGAAAAGCCCGTCCACCTCGGCCAGGCTGGTTGCAAGCAGCCTCGCGTTCTCGTGGTCCTGGGCGAGCCTTTCAACGTGGTTGTCCAGGGCATAGAGCCCGGCCGCGGCCATGACCCCGGCCTGGCGCATGCCGCCTCCGAGAAGCTCGCGGTACCGCTTTGCTCTTTCCATGAACTCGGCGCTGCCGCACACCACTGACCCCACCGGGCACCCCAGCCCCTTTGAGAGGCAGAAGGACACCGAGTCAACAGGAGCGCACAGCTCGGACACGCTCTTTCCCGTGGCTATTGCAGCATTGAATATCCTGGCCCCGTCAATGTGCGATTTAATGCCCCATGCGCGCGCACCCGCTGCTATCTGCTCGACGTCATCCTGGTCGAATACTATGCCGCCGCCGCCGTTATGTGTGTTCTCCATCATCACTAAAGTGGTTGGCGCGAAGTGGAGGTTCCCGCCCAGGCAGTTCTCGTAGGCGTCCTTCCAGGTGAAGGTCCCTCCCTGGCCGACTATGATGGGCAGCACACCGGCAATGGCCGATGGCCCGCCGCTCTCGTAGAGCCAGGAGTGGGCCTTCTCGCCCAGGATGATGGAGTCGCCCCTGCGGCAGTGGGAGAGCAGGGCCACCAGGTTGGCCATGGTGCCGGAGGGCACGAACAGGGCCTGGTCTTTGCCGGTGATCTGGGCGGCCCGCTCCTGCAGCCGGTTGATTGAGGGGTCCTCCCCGTAGCCGTCGTCTCCCACCTCGGCCTTGGCCATGGCTTGTCTCATCCCGGGTGTGGGCCTTGTCACCGTGTCGCTCCTAAGGTCAATCATTTAAGGTTCCTCTGAAATATTATCCGGAGGCCCTCGATGGTGAGATTGTCATCAACAGTCTTTATGAGCCTGCATTGGGGGGCGATCAGCGCCGCGGGCCCGCCGGTGGCCATGACCAGCGGCTCGGGCTCGTCCGGCCAGTCCCTTTTCACCTCCTGGCTGACGCTCTCGACCAGCGAGTCCACCATGCCGGCGTACCCGTTAATTATTCCGCTCTGCATTGCAGCCACGGTGCTTTTTCCGATCACCCTTGACGGCTTTATCATCTCCACCCTGGGCAGCTTGGACGCCTGTTTGAACAGGGCCTCGGTGGACACCAGCAGGCCGGGGGCTATGATCCCTCCCTCGAACGAGCCCCTGGAGGTGATGAAGTCCAGCGTGGTCGCGGTTCCGAAGTCTATCACTATCACCGCGCTCTTTGCCCGCTCGTACGCAGCCACCGCGTTCGCGATCCTGTCCGCGCCCACCTCCCTGGGGTTGTCCACGTGTATGGGCATGCCGGTCTTGATGCCGGGCCCCACTAACAGTGGCTGTACCTGGAAGTACCTCCTGCACAGGTCGGCCATCACCTGGTGCAGGGGCGGCACCACGCACGAGACCGCGATCCCCTGGAAGCAGTCCGCGGGAAGGGCCCTGCTCTGCAAGAGCTCCTTTAAAAGGATGTAGTACTCGTCCGCGGTCTGCTCGTGACGCGTCACCACCCGCCAGTGGCACAGGAGGTCTTCGCCCTTGTAAAGCCCGATCACCGTGTTGGAGTTGCCTATGTCAATCACCAGGAGCATGCTGAACTCCCCTGCTTTGAAAATGGGGTGGGAGAGTCCTTCCGGTCTCGATAATCGCGAGCAGGAGCTCGCTCCCACCTGAAGCTCATGCCGGCATTAATCATTCACCCGATTATTGTAACGTCGCCGGCAACAACGGCCCTCTCCAGCCCGTCCGCGCGCATCACCAGGGCCCCGTCCTCGCGCACCGACTCCGCCACCCCGGTGAATATCCCCGCGGGGGTCTCTGCCCTGACCGTCTTGCCCATGGCCTCTGAAAGCTCTTTCCACCTCTCAATCACCTTTTGCGAATTACCATCGGCAACCAGCTCCATCATGCTCTCCAGGTTTATCATAAGGGCTTTGAAGAGCCCGGCCCTTTGCACCTGCTCCCCGGTCTCCATGTACAACGAGGTGGCCGAGTCCAGAAGGTCCGCGGGCAGGTCCCCGGCCGCAAGGTTTACGTTCATCCCTGTCCCCAGTATCACGTATTCCATGCCCGGGCCTGCCTCCGCCAGAACCCCGGTCACCTTCCTGCCTCGTATGCGCACGTCGTTGGGCCACTTGATCATGGCCGGGACGCGGCAAATCGCTCTTATGGCCTCTGCCGCGGCCACTCCCGCGGCCAGGGTTATCATGCCAGTGCCGCCCGCGGACACGCCCTCTCTCAGTATGATTGAGAAGAGCAGGTTTTTCCCGGCAGGAGAGTGCCAGGTCCTGCCCAGCCTGCCCCTGCCCTTTTCCTGCTCCTCGGCAATCACCACCGCGCCGTGGGATGCGCCCGAGTCCGCGAGCCTTCGGGCGTCGTCGTTGGTCGAGCCGGTCCTCTCCTTCACCACCACTGTATGGCCTAGCCTCGATCCCGGCCTCGAGAGCTCATCCGCCAGAAGCTCGTCCATGCCCAATCACGAGTCCTCTAAATGCAGGTCCGCGCTCACCTCCGCGGCAGGAGCGGAGTGCGTAATCGCGCCCACCGAGATCAAGTCCACGCCGCAGGCCGCGACCTCGGAGACGTTCTCCAGGGTGATACCGCCGGAGGCCTCGATCAGCGCCTTGCCACCCAACTCCCGGACCACGGCGCGCATCTCGCCCGGGTCCATGTTGTCCAGGAGCAGCATGTCAGCGCCAGCCGCCACGGCCTCCTCGGCCTCGTCCGCGCTCGTGACCTCGACCTCTATCTTCAACAGGTGATGCGCGCCGGACCTGGCCCTGTCCACGGCCTCGGAAACCGAGCCTGCAACAGCCTTGTGGTTGTCCTTTATCAGCACACCGTCCGAGAGCCCGAACCTGTGCGGGACCCCTCCGCCCGTTTTAACCGCGTACTTCTGGAGCAGGCGCACCCCGGGCATAGTCTTCCTGGTGGCCGCGATCTTCGCACCGGTCCCGGCCACGGCCTGGACGTACTCCCGGGTCAAGGTTGCTATGCCGGAGAGGTGCTGGGCGATGTTGAGCGCCACGCGCTCGCCCGAGAGCAGGGCCCGGGCATTTGCGCGGCCCTTCATGATAACCGCGTCCGAGCCGGCCGGAGCCCCCTCCTCCATGCGCTCCGCCCGGGCTTGTGGGTCCAGCAGGGAGAACACCCGCTCCGCTGCGAAGAGCCCGCACACGATGAGCCCGGACCCGGCCCGGAACTCCATGCTCGCGGAGAGGTCAGGGGACACGATGCTCTCGGTGGTCACGTCGCCCGGTCCCAGGTCCTCTGCCAGGGCCGCTCTCAGCCACTGGTCCATCTCAGGCCATGTAAAGAACGCTCTCATCCAAATTAAACCTATCACATCGTCCGCATTTGAAAAACCCTTTATAAGGTTTATATTGTACTCAGTTTTTGAGCCTATGGAAAAGAAGGGGGAGTCATGTCCGAGCTCAGGAGAGACCCTGTTGACGGCCGCTGGGTGATCATAGCCGCGGAGCGCCGCAAGCGCCCGGTGGACTTCCAGACCAGGCCCTATGAAACAGAGTCCTCGGAGAAGTGCCCCTTTTGCGAGGGCAAGGAGGACCAGACTCCTCCGGAGGTCTTCGCCATACGTGGCCAGGACAGCATGCCCAACGGCCCGGGCTGGGAGCTGCGCGTCATTCCCAACAAGTATCCTGCCTTGCGCATAGAGGGCGAGCTTACCAGGGAAGGGGTGGGTTACTTCGACAAGATGAGCGGGACCGGCGCGCACGAGATCATAATCGAGACCCCGGACCATTACGCCCACCGGTCCACCATGACCCTGCACCAGCTCGAGAACGTGTACAGGGCGTACCGGGAGAGGATAGTGGCCCTGCGGCACGACCGCAGGATCAAGTATGTGATGATCTTCAAGAACTACGGGGACGCCGCGGGGGCCAGCCTTGCCCACCCCCACACCCAGCTCATCGCGTTGCCCATCCTTCCCCACCACATAGTGGAGGAGATGAACGGGGCCCGGCAGTATTTTCAATACAAGCAGCGCTGCATTTTCTGCGACGTTATCTACCAGGAGGCGGACATGGCCGAGCGGGTGGTGTGCCAGAACGAGGGTTTCATAGCCATCTGCCCCTGGGCACCCATCTTCCCCTTCGAGGTGTGGGTCCTGCCCAGGCAGCACGACTCCTGCTTCGAGGACTGCAACCCGGACGAGCTTGAAAGGCTCGCGGACCTGTGCTCGCAGGTGCACAAGCGGCTCGACCAGGCCCTGGCAATGCCCCAGTACAACTCCATACTGCACACCTCGCCGTTCGACGAGCAGTACAACGACTACTACCACTGGCACATCGAGATCATGCCCAGGCTTACCCGCACCGCGGGGTTCGAGTACGGGACCGGGTTCTACATAAACCCGGTCCCGCCGGAGGAGGCCGCGGGCTTCCTGCGGGATATGGAGGTCTGAAAGAGGCTTGAGGCTTGAGACATGAGGTTTGAGGTGCGAGGGTTGAAGGAATCGGCAGCAAATGCCACAGGGACCATAATGAATTATAATGGTTTATAGGAGGGTTGGCTATGAAATCGCTTGAAGACAGGATAAAAGAGCTTCCGGCTGAGTTCTTGCCCGAGGTCGAGGATTTTATAGATTTCTTGTTAAAAAAAAATCGCAACAAAAAAAAGAAGAAGCCCGCATTTGAATGGGTCGGAGCACTCGAGGACTTGAAGGAAGAATACACCTCCGTCGAGCTTCAGCATGAGATATCAAGATTTCGAGCCACGGAGAAATGAAGCTCCTTATAGACACCAATGTGGTGCTTGAAATGCTGCTCTGGCAGCAACAAGCCGATGAGTCTATCGAACTTTTTAACAGATTAGGTGAACACGATTTTTATATCACTGATTTTTCTCTTCATTCTTTAGGGGTCATTCTATTTCAAAAAAATCGGCGAGAAGCCTTTGTGCAATTTCTGAAGGATATGATTGTAAACCCTGTTATCGAGATAAAGACGTTGCTCATGGAAGACATGGATGAACTCACCATGAACTCCAGAAGTTTCAACCTTGACTTTGATGATGCCTATCAATACACCACTGCAATAAAATTCGGCCTGACTATTGTCAGCTTCGACAACGA
The DNA here is from genome assembly GCA_964650485.1 of uncultured bacterium. Lineage (GTDB taxonomy): Bacteria > RBG-13-61-14 > RBG-13-61-14 > RBG-13-61-14 > DATKZS01 > CAZYTX01. The sequence goes on from CAZYTX010000003.1 coordinate 90,655, forward strand.
CTTCGACCGGACGGAGCTGGGGAGAAAGGAACCGGGAGAGATTTAGTCCTTTGTACTGAACATCTCCCCTGCCCTGGCTATGTGCTCGGGCTTTCCCAGGAGCACGGCCACGTCGTCCTCGGAAAGGCCCTGGTCCGCGGCCGGGTTGGTGATTATCTTCTCGCCCCTGCGCACGGCCATCAAGGTGGCCCCGGTGCGCGAGCGGAGCATGAGCTCGGCCAAAGTCTTTCCAGCGGCCTCGGAGCCCGGCTGCACCCTGAAGGTGGCCACCTCGGTGTCGGGCATGTGCAGCCTGAGGTCGCACACCCCCGCCCGCGGCTCCTCCACGCTGCGGAGCATGTGGTAGCCGCCGGAGCGGAGCTCGCGTGTAAAGCTTTGTATCTCCTCCGAGGGCACCATGTACCTTGTCAGCACCCGGGTGAATATCTCCACAGAGGTCTCAAGCTCCGCGGGTATGACCTCGTCGGCGCCGAGCCGGTAGAGGGGCTCGGTCTCCTTGATGAAGGGGGTCCTGGCGATCAGGTAGAGCTTGGGGTTCATGCGCCGCGCCAGCTCGATTATCCTCCTGGTGGAGGCGGGGTCTGGAATGGCCACCACCATGACCCGGGCACGCTCGACCCCGGCGTGCTCGAGCGTGGTCTGCCCTGATGCGTCTCCGTATGTGACCGGCTCGCCCCTGTTCCTTTCCCTGCGCACGGTCTCGGGGTTGAGCTCGATTATCACGTAGGGGATGCTGGAGGAGGCCGCGGCCCTGGCCAGGCTGACGCCGTTGGGCCCGAAGCCCACTATGACCAGGTGGTCTGTGAGCCTGCTTTCTTTCTCGATCCCGGCTTGCATGCGCCATCCCGAGGTTATCCTTTCCGGCAGGGGCACCCGGGAGAGCAGGTCGGTCAGCCGGGGACCTGATGAGATCAACAACGGGGTGGCGATCATGGTGAGTATGGCCACGCCCAGGAACACCTGGTATGTCCCGTCGGGCATGAGGCCGTGGTCCATTCCGATCTTGGAGAGTATAAAGGAGAACTCCCCCACCTGCGACAGGGCGAGGCCGGCGAGCAGCGAGGTCTTCAAGGGGAACCCGAGCACGAACACCGGCGCCGCGGCCAGCATCGACTTGATCACGAGCACCAGGGCGGCCGCGGCCAGGATCATAAGCGGGTGCTGTATGAAGAACGATAGGTCCAGGAGCATGCCGATGGACACGAAGAACAGGCTGATGAATATGTCCCGGAAGGGGATCATGTCAGAAAGCGCCTTGCTCGAGTACTCGGACTCGGATATTATCAGCCCGGCCAGGAAGCTGCCGAGCGCCAGGGAGAGCCCGGCCGCGTAGGTGAGCCAGGCAACCGCAAGACCGATGAACACCACCGCCAGTATAAAGAGTTCGCGGTCTTTCAGCCTGGCCACCTGGAAGAGGAGCACGGGCACAATGTAGCGGGCAAGAATGATAGCGAGCCCCACCACCGCGGCCCCCTTGCCCAGGAGGACCAGCAGGGAAGCCCAGGGCCTCGCGTCCGCACCGGCCAGCATTGGCACAAGAAGCACCATGGGCACCACCATGATGTCCTGGAAGATGAGTATGCCCAGCACGTTCCTGCCGTGGGGGCTGTCTATCTCCGCCCGCTCCTGCATGATCTTTAGCACGATGGCCGTGCTGGAAAGCGCCAGCAGGAACCCGAAGAACATTGCCTGGTTGAAAGGCCGGCCAAAGCCTACGCTGATCACCGCCCCTGCGGCCGCGGTAAGCGCTACCTGAAGCCCGCCTCCCACAAGGACCATGACCTTTATCTGCAAGAGCTTCTCGACCGAGAACTCGATGCCGATGGTAAAGAGCAGAAGCACCACCCCCACCTCGGCCATGACCTCGACCTCGTGCACCGCGCTTATCAGCCCCAGCCCGTGGGGACCGGCCAGCACACCGGTGAGCAGGAGGCCCACCAGCGCAGGGATGCGCAGCCAATGGCAGACCATCACCACCGCCACTGCCAGGCCGAAGATCACTAAAAGGTCGGTTAAAAGAGGTATTTCCATTTGTCTTTTTATTTCACGCAAAGGCGCGAAGGCGCAAAGGGCAACTTAAAAGAGATTTTTTTATTGCGATTCCTCCAGAGCCTCTGAAAAGGCCTCCACCGTCCTGTCAATGTCTTCGTAAGAATGGGCGGTGGAGGTGAACAGGGTCTCGAAGGCCGAGGGGGCAAGGTATACTCCCCTTTTAAGCATGGCGTGAAAGAAGCGCTTGAAGCGCCCGGTGTCGGCTTGGCTGGCCTCCGCATAGTTCCGGGGCGGCTCCGGCCGGAAGAAGACCCCGAACATGGCGCCCAGGCTGGTCGCGCTCACGCCCTCCTCTCGTTTCTTGATGACATCGGAGATCCCCTCGACCAGGGCGCTGGTGCGGGCCGCGAGGTTTTCCATCACCGACTCCTTTGCTATCTGGTCCAGGGTGGCCATTCCCGCGGCCATGGCCACCGGGTTGCCGGAAAGGGTCCCTGCCTGGTAGACCGGGCCCTCGGGCGCCACCGATGCCATGATCTCGCCCTTGCCCCCGTAGCACCCCACCGGGAAGCCGCCGCCGATGACCTTGCCCAGACAGGTGAGGTCCGGCTTCACCTCGTAGTGTCCCTGCACACCGCCTTTTACCCTGAAGCCGGCCAGGACCTCGTCGAATATGAGCACTGAGTCGTAGTGCGAGCAGAGGTTCCTGAGCGCGTCCAGGAAACCGGGCTCCGGCTTTATGAGGCCCATGTTGCCGGCCACAGGCTCCACGATCACCGCGGCCAGGTGCGAGCCGTGTTCGGCAAAGGCGTGCTCCAGGGGCTCGATGTCGTTCATGGGGATGACCACGGTGTGCTGGGCAAAGCTCGCCGGCACTCCCGCTGAGCTGGGCTGTCCCAGGGTGGCCGCGCCCGAGCCGGCCTTTACCAAGAGGTGGTCGCCCCCCCCGTGGTAGCATCCCTCGAACTTGATGATCCTGTCCCGGCCGGTATAGCCCCGGGCCGCACGGATGGCGGCCATGCAGGCCTCGGTGCCCGAACTGACGAAGCGCATCTTCTCCATGGAGGGGTAGAAGGAGTGCACACGCCTTGCAAGCTCGGTCTCGCGCACGCAGGGCGCGCCGAAGCTGGACCCGTCACGTATTGCTCCCACTGCCGCGTCCACCACCGCGGGGTGGGCATGGCCCAGTATGAGCGGTCCCCATGAGAGCACGTAGTCAATGTATACGTTGCCGTCCTCGTCCTCGATCCTGCTGCCCCTGCCCCGGCTCATGAACACCGGGGTGCCGCCCACCGCCTTGAAGGCCCGCACCGGGCTGTTCACTCCCCCAACCAGGTAAGCCCCGGCCTGCTCGAAAAGCTCCTGCGAACGCCTGAACATATAATGCTCCTTTCTATGCCGGCGCCTTCACGCGCGGGCCGGCCTTATTTCAAGTGCGCTGATATGTACCTTTTAAGCTGGTTCTCAACCCTCTTCAAGTCAAGCGGGACTCCTTGCAGGTCGGCCCTGTTGTCAATCTGACCCAGGGTGGTCTCCACGAATATCTTGAAGAACTTGGACTCCATCTTGAACTTGTCCAGCTTATCCGGGGAGGAGAGATCTTCCAGGGAAAGTTCTTCGACCATCTTGAAGTACTTGTCGAACTCTATCAGGTCCTGGTGTCGCATAAGCGGCGCGGTCTCCCTCCTCATCTTCATCACCCATCCCTTTTGTAGGATGAGGTACTTTACAAAAGTGTCAGTGCTCGCCCCGGCCTCGGTAGTCTCGGATATCTCCTCGAACTTGTCCATGAGAGCCTGAAGAACCGCTATGTCCTCCCGGAGCTTGATGCTCTGCCTCTTCCTGGATATGAACTCGGGGAAGATCTGCTCGCCTATAAGGTCGGGCTGGAAAACACTGAGCAATTGAATAATGCTCTGCTGGAAGAAGTTGGTGAGGATGCCGTGGCTGTTCTCTACCGCGGTATGCACAAAGTTTATGTCCTTGTGCTTGGAAAGGTTCATGAGTTCTCCCGAGTGGATCTTCCGAAGCTCCATCTGCAACTGGAAGCTCAAAGAGTCGCACGTCCCGGCGAAAGCCTTGGCCCGGGGATGGTCGGACCCCCGCACCTCTTCCGACAGGTTCTTTTCCATGTACTCCATCAGGTACTTGCACTCGGAGTGGATCAAGGAGAAGAACAGAAGAGAGCTCTTGAGCTCCTCCATGGACTCGCTGCTGTAGCGTATGAACTGGAGGTAGTTCAAAAGCCGGTTGAAGGACAGCACCACGATGGAAGCCTGCCGCTGAAGCACCGTGTCGTCTATGCTTCTTATAATAAGCCGTATGCGGCGGTTTACCACCCGGTCGTACTCGGGCCTGAAGGTCATCCTCGGAACCGGGTTGAAAAAGCGGTTGGAGACCAGCTCCCGGGTTATGAGGCTTCCCACGTTGAAAAAGAGCACGTAGGGTATGTTCCTCAGGCTAAGCAGGTTGCGCAGTATCTCGCGGAAGTTTACGAACGTCGAGTAGAGCACGAACAGGCTGTCCCCCGGGGTCCGCTGCGATAGCACCGCCTCCCTCCAGCGGGTGCGCTCGTAGTCGCCCAGGAGCTTGGTCTCCACGTAGTACTGGAACTGGTAGTCCTCCCTGCGGGACGCCTGCAAAAGCCTCTCGGAGATATCCACTATCCTGTCAACGAACTGGAGCACTATCTCAAGTTCCTCGAGAAAGTTTATGGTCACAACCTGCTCCATGTTGGCGAGCGGCAGGTTGGTGAGGTTGAAGAAGCGGTCCAGGCCCTTCTCCAGGCTCTCCAACTCGAAGAGCAGCCTGTGCTTGTCCTCGAGCTCGAGCTGGTCGAGCCAAATGGCGCGCTCAGCGGCGATGTCGTCCTCCGTCTTCCTCCCGGCGTGGTCCTCGAGCTTTTCCGCTGCCTTGGTTTCACTCATTCATGCGTCCGCTTGCAGGCCGGGGCCTGCTTTTATTTAATAGCCGCATTCTTATATAATAATTCTCAGCGGGGCCGGGAGCAAACCTGAGACTGGCAGCTACCTTGCCGGAAAGGTCTGCGTGGTGTATTTTCAGTGTATCTTTTTTGCTTGGACAGACGAGTGCAAGGGGCGTGCGGGGGCGGGGCTTTGAACACGGGACACAAACATCAAATCTCTTCACCCCGGGCGTGGTATGTCATATTCATCCTCTGGGCCTTCCTGCTCTCGGGTTGCGGCCCTCCAGGGGATTACCCCTCCGGTTCCGCTCGCGAGGATTCAGACCAGCATCAAGCGCCCAGCCAGACGGGTCTTATACCAAGGCCTACCGAGGAGGGCGGCCCGGAATATATTCCGGGACTGCGCCCCCTGGCGGAAGAGCCTGTTCCCGCTTCCTGGGACTGGCGGGAATATAATGCCGTCTCTTCGGTCAAGGACCAGGGGAGCACCATGAGCTGCTGGGCTCATGCCTCGCTGGCCAGCCTGGAATCACTGGTCATGGTTAACGGCGGAGACGAGTACGACCTGTCCGAGTACAACCTCATTGCCTGCAACGTGTATGACCTGGGCTGCTACAAGGGAGGAGACGATTTCAGGGCGGCGGTTCATCTGCTGGGCACGGGGGCAGCCGCTGAATCGTGCGACCCTCTGTCCCAATGCGATAGAGAGTCCGATGAACAATGCAACCCCGAGTGTGCCGTCGTCCTCTCCGCAACGGGATGGAGGTTCGTGGCCAACGATGTGGAACAGATAAAGAACGCGGTATACAATACAGGACCGGTTTATACAACACTGTATCATGGAGAGACCGCCTTCCAGAACCTGGGACCGGACGAGGTATACTACAGCACGGTTGACCACAAGGTGACCCACGCCGTCACCATTGTGGGCTACGACGACGACAAGCCCCATGCCGGGGGCCAGGGCGCCTGGCTGATAAAGAACTCGAGTGGAGAGGGGTGGGCGGACGCGGGGTTCGGATGGGTGGCATACGGCACCGCACGCATAGGGTGGAACACTTCCGTATTTGTTGACTGCCAGTTGCCGGACCCGGAGGAGGACTACTATTTTTTTGACGAGTACGGGGGCCACAGCCAGACCGGGGACTCAAACTACGGCTGGGAGTGGGGCATGGTCAGGTTTACGCCGGCCGCGCATGGTCTGCTTGAGTATGTGGATTTCTGGACCGTCCTTCCGGGCGTCCAGTACAAGATACGCGTGTATGGCTCGTTCGACGGGTCCTCGCCCACCGAGCTTTTATCCAGCAAGGACGGGGTCACTGACAGGAAGGGGTACTACTCCATTCCCCTGGACACCACCCCGGTGATGGTTGCGGGCCGGGACGTGTACGTGGCGGTGGGTTTTAAATATGGCGGTCAGCAACCCATACCTTACGACGACTCAAGCCCGCGGGAGCCGGACCGGAGCTATCTTTCCCCGGACGGGTCGAACTACTCCCTCATCCAGGGGGACATCGCCTATCGTATCCGGGTGGTGCACCGGGACACCGACGGGGACGGCATGGCAGACTTCTGGGAGAACACCTACGGGTGCCTGATGCCGAACACCGTGGACAATGAAGGAGACTGCGACTCCGACGGGCTCCTGAACGGCGACGAGTATTTATATTACCTTGACCCGGAAGACCCGGACATTGACGGGGACGGCATTGTTGACGGGTACGAGGTTAACCTCTACGGCACAGACCCCACATCGCCGGACTCGGACTCGGACGGGCTGGGCGACTACCTCGAGGCAGTGGACGTCAGTTGTCTGGACCCCAACAGCGCGGACACGGACGGGGAAGGGCTGTGCGACGGCGGCACCTCTGTTTACGACGGGAGCACACTGCTTTGCGAGGCCGGCGAGGACATGGACCGGGACGGCGAGGTGGACCCGGGCGAGACCGACCCCTGCCTGGCTGACACGGACGATGACTTCCTGGACGATAAAAGTGAGACCCAGATATACTCCACCGATCCCCTGGACCCGGACACCGACTCCGACGGGGTCCTCGACGGCATAGAAGCATCCTTCCTCACAGACCCCCTGAACCCGGACACCGACGGCGACGGCCTGTGCGATGGAAACACTTCCGTATATGACGGCAGCACCCAGCTCTGCTTTGCGGGCGAGGACTGGAACAATAACGGGATATTCGAGCCGGGGCTGGGCGAGACCGACCCCTGCAACCCGGACACGGACGGGGACTCGCTCACCGATGCGGAGGAGAGGCTCACCTACGGCACCGACCCCAACCTTGTGGACACCGATTATGACGGGATCGAAGACCCCCAGGAAGTGGGATACTGCACCGACCCCTGTAATGCCGACACCGACGGCGACGGGCTGTGCGACGGCGGCACATCCGTCTACGACGGGGCCACCCTGCTTTGCGAGGCCGGCGAGGACATGGACCGGGACGGCGCGGTGGACCCGGACGAGACCGACCCCTGCGACCCGGACACGGACAACGACAACCTGGACGACGGCGACGAGGCCGGCTGGTGCACGCACAACCTGGACCCGGACACCGACGGCGACGGGCTGTGCGACGGGGACACCGCGGTGTATGACGGCGCCACCCTGGTGTGCATGGCCGGCGAGGACATGGACCGGGACGGCGCCACGCTGGGGGACAACGAGACCGACCCCTGCGCGCGCGACACTGACGGAGACGCGGTGGACGACTACACGGAGTACACCGGGGGCTCCCATCCCCTGGACCCCAGGATAACCCCGCATTACCTCAAAGCCGCTGCCGAAACCAGGATCAGCAGCCATGCCGGAGAATCCACGGCCCCCACTCTCGCCTGGGGAGAACCCCACTTCGGGCTGGCATGGGTGGATGACCGGGACGGGAACACCGAGCTCTACTTCAACCGCGTCTCCCCCGGGGGGACCCTCGCCGGCGAGGCGGTGCGCGTGACCCACGACCCCTCAGAATCAGCCGCACCCTCGCTCGTCCACTCGGCAGGCGGGTTCGCGCTCGCATGGCACGACCTGCGCCACGGCGACTACCAGGTCTACTTCAACCGGCTGACAAACGGGGGCACGGTGGCCGGCCCCGGCCTGCGCGTGACCGGCCCGGACGGGGCTTCATCATGTCCCTCCCTGGCCTGGTCAGGCAGCGAGTACGCCGTGAGCTGGCAGGACGACCGCGACGGCAACTACGAGGTCTATTTGCAGAGGATCTCGACCGGGGACACCCTCCTGGGCGCCGCGGTCCGCGTCACCCAGGACGGGGCCGGCTCCGAGCGGCCCTCCATCGGGTGGGCCCGGGATCAATACGGTATCGTATGGACGGACCGCCGGGACGCAAACCCCGAGGTCTATCACAACGCCGTGTCCGGAGGGGGCACCGTGCTCGGCGCCGACACCAGGATAAGCGAAGACCCCGGCGAGTCGCAGCGACCGGGGCTGTCATGGACCGGCGCCGCATTCGGGGTCGCGTGGGAGGACCTCAGGCCGGAGGGCCGCGGGGTGTACTTCGCCCTGCTGTCAGAGGGCGCCGCGGCGGCCGGCCCGGAGCTCCTCGTAAGCCACGGCTCGACCCACTCCTCCTCTCCCTCGCTCTCGTGGACGGGCGCGCGCTTCGGGGTGAGCTGGAGCGACGCCCGGGACGGGAACACCGAGATATACTACGCCGAGGTGACGCCCGGGAGCCCGGTGGTCTGGCAGCAAAGGATCACCTTCGACCCCGCTGCCTCCCGGCGCCCCTCCATTGCCTGGACCGGCGCCGCATTCGGGATAGCATGGGAGGACCGCCGGGACGGGAACGGCGAGGTGTACTTCGCGCTGCTCGAGTACGACGCCGATGGGGACGGGGCCCTGGCCGCGGAGGAGGAGCTCTTCGGCGCCGACCCGGAGTACTGGGACACGGACCGCGATTTCATGCCCGACGGCTGGGAGATGCAGTACGCATACTGCGGGGTGGACCCCCTCACCGGCGACTCGCACGAGAACCCGGACGGCGACGGCAAGAACAACATCGAGGAGTACCTGATAGGGATTGACCCCTGCGTCATTGACTGGAGCACATCGGACGGCGACCACGACGGGCTCTATTATACGCTCGAGGATGAGTGGTGCACCTCGCCCTTCGACCCGGACACCGACGGCGACGGGCTCTGCGACGGGGACACCTCGGTCTACGACGGGTCCACGCTCCTGTGCGCGGCCGGCGAGGACATGGACGCAAGCGGAAGCAGACAGGCGGGCGAGACCGACCCCTGCGACCCGGACAGCGACGGCGACGGCTTGACCGACGGCGACGAGGTCCTGGTCTACGGCACCGACCCCTTATCGGTCGACACCGACCTGGACGGGTTGAGCGATTCCATGGAAGCGGCCTACTGCACCGACCCCCTGCTCTCCGACTCCGATGGCGACCTGGTAATTGACGGGACCTCCGCGGGCGAGGACTCGAACAATAACGGCATATTCGAGCCTGAACTCGGGGAGACCGACCCCTGCGACCCGGACAGCGACGACGACGGTCTCTCAGACGGCGACGAACTCTACACCCAAGGCACCGATCCCCTGGACAGGGACAGCGACGACGACATGATGCCCGACGGCTACGAAACAAACCACGGGCTCGACCCGCTTGACCCCGGGGACGGGGACCCGGAAGTTCTCGACCCTGTAACCGACCCCGACGGCGACGGCAACGCCAACGTGCACGAGTTCATAAACCAGAGCTCGCCCTCGGTGGCTGACGCCCACACCTGCACCAGCAGCCTTCACGGCTGCTTCTTCGGCCAGGGCAACAGCTTCTTCCATATAGACCCTCAAGACCTGAGCATTGCCCAGGACTGTTACGTGGGCGTTTGCACGCACATCAGGGAGACCTACCCCGGCAACTGCGACACTTTTGATATTAGCGGCGACGGGATCGTGGGCCCGGATGACATATCAACTCTCCAAAGCATATATATAGACTCCGCTTTTCTTATATCAGGCGCCCCCGCCCGGATGACAATGCTCTCTCCCGGAATGACCGCGAACGCGAACGTGGGTGAAACCGTGTCCATCGAGGTCAGGATCGAGGACGACCCCGCGAAGAACAACGGCTCTGCCACTCCCCGGTCCGGGTCGGCCGCCATCTTCGAGCTTGTCTCCGGCCAGGGCCACATCCTGGGAGGGGAGGCCCCCCTCCCGGCCGGCAGGACCTTGATTGCGTTGTCCCCGGTGAACTCCAGCTCGCATGAGTCAACATTCGTGGTCTCCAGGGACGAGAAAGAGATAGTGCTGGCCTCCAACCGCAGCGATGCTTCCGGCGGGTTCAACCTCTTCCATTCGCGCAGGAGCTCGCGCTCGGCTTCATTCGGCGTTCCCGAGCCGCTCTCCGTGCTAAACAGCGATTCGCACGACTCCATGCCCGCGCTCACCGGCGACCGGCTGGAGGTGTTCTTATCGAGGAAGATGAAAAGCGGGGACTGGGACCTCTACAGGGCGACCAGGCCGGACACGGGCTCCGACTTCACGGCGCCCGCACCTGTTTCCGAACTCAATTCCGGCGGTTACGAGGGGTCTCCCTCCATCACCGCGGACGGGCTGGTGCTCTACTATGCGATAAAAGACGAAGTTAAAAGCTACCAGATATGGAGGGCCGAGCGGCCGGACACAAGCTCTCCCTTTGCAGACCCGGCACCGGTGAGCGAGCTAAACACCGATTACAGGGACGACCTGCCCGCAATAAGCGCAGAGGGAAAAAGGGTCCTGTTCATCTCCGACCGGCCAGGGCAGAACGGCTTGTGGAACATATGGTTTGCTCAAAGGAGCTCGATCTCCGACCCCTTCTCGGCACCGGTCGAGCTCCCCCTGGTGAACACCGACGACTACGAGCTGAATGCATGGGAGAGCCAGGACGGCCTCCGCCTCTACCTCGCAACCTACGCCTATGACCCGGACGGGGACATAGACATCTTCACGGTTACCAGACCCTCGACCCAAGTGCCATTCTGGGTGAGCCAGGGTCCCGGCCGCTACGAGGTCACCGGGGAGATGGCGCCCGGCCCTTTGCCCGACTCGGAGGGAAGGGCCAGGCTGGTTGTAAAACCCTCGGCCTGCGGGACCCTGAAGGTGGCGGCTTACTGCGACGAGCACCTGGACTGGGGCTGGGGCAGCTTCTCCCTGCCCGGGCTGGTGGAGATCACCGTGCCCTGCCAGTGATGTAAGAGCCCTTATTAATACTTATCCGCATTGGGGGGGCTTGAGCGCTTGATCGCCGCCTTTTGTTGTAATATGATCTCCCCTTCGGGGGTATTATATTTGGACCGGCCTCACCCTTACATCTTCTCAGCTTTTCCAGGACTATCAGGCAAGGTTCCTTGGACGCCGCTGGGGAGATTCCCCACCCCGGTGGAGCGCATGCACAAGCTGGGGGACATGCTGGGCTGCCCCGGCCTCTACGTAAAGAGGGACGACCTCTCAGGCGAGGTCTACGGCGGCAACAAGGTGCGAAAGCTCGAGTTCAGCCTTGCCCACGCCAGGGACCTCCAAAGGAACCCGGTCATAACCGCGGGCGCTCTCGGGTCAAACCACGTGCTCGCCACCACCATATACGCCCGCCATGCGGGGCTCGACACCGCGGGCGTGTTCGTGCCCCAGCCGGTGCAGGAGTATCTGTGGACGAACATACTTTGCAACTGCATGCAGGGGTGCAAAATCCACTACGTAAGCAGCGACTCTTTAGCTTTGTTCGCCGCGGCCAGGGTATACCTCATGGAATGGATGAAAAACCGCAGGAGGCCTTACCTCTTGTGGGCCGGGGGCTCGTCCACCCTCGGGATACTGGGGTACGCGGAAGCGGCCTTCGAGATCGCGCGCCAGGTCGAGCAAGGCGAGATGCCCAGGCCGGACTACATCTTCGTGCCGGTCGGGTCCGCGGGCACCCTGGCCGGCCTGGTCCTGGGAGTGAAGCTGGCAGGGCTTGACTCGAAGCCCGTGGGGGTGAGGGTATACGATAAGACATTCGCGAACGAGCGCCTCACGGCCTTCATGGCCAACCGCGCGCTCCGATACCTGCGCGGTTTCGACAGCGGCGTGCCCCTTGCAAAGACCTCGCCTTCAGAGGTCTTCATGATCCACGACTACTTCGGGCCGGGCTACGCCCACTTCACCAGGCGGGGGCAGCAGGCCATTGAAACGGCCCGTGAGGCGGAAGGCATAAAGCTGGAGGGCACGTACACGGGCAAGACCATGGCCGCCTTCATTGACTTCATGAAAAGACCCGGTAACCGGGAGTCCGTTGCCCTGTTCATAAACACCTACAACTCGAGGCCCCTGGACGGGTTCCTTGCGGAGTGCCCCGGGCCGGAGATACTCCCCGGTCCGGTGCAGGATTACTTCAATGAAGAGGTGGCCCCGGTGCACGAGGAAGAGGTTTGAGAGTAGTGGCCCACACGGATTTTTTCAAAATCCGTGTGGGCCACTCCGTCTTTCAGGCCTTTCTTCGGCCTATTATTTAACCTCGAACCTGGAACGCAGGTCTTCAAGCCGCTTCACGATCCCGCCGTACTCCAACTCCTTCATGCCCAGCATGGCGCAGCCGGAGAACCCCTGCTCCCTGATGTAAACCGACTTCTGGGCGGCCTTCTGCCGGACCGTGTCCCAGAAGGGGTGCGCGAACACGTCCGCGGGCTCGGTAAAGATGCCATCCCTCACCGAGAAGGCGGCGCCGGTCACCACCGGCGGGCCGTCGAAGTACGATATGTCCGTGTTGAGCTTGCACGGCATCATGGGACCCACGTGAGAGCCCCGCATGAACCCGGCCACGTAATGGCAGCGCTCGAACGGGAGCAGTATCTCCCCGGTGGCCGGGAACTCGCCCTGGGTGCGCACCAGCATCACCGGGTCATCCTTGCCGGTGTACTTGCCGGCGATGTTGTGCAGCCTGGTGGTGGATATGGCCGCGGCCTGGTTGCCGGTCTCTCCCGACCATATGCTCTCCACCACGTACCTCTGGTTGTCACGGAGGAGCGCGGCGATGTCGTAGAGGTCTCGGGGTGCGGAGAGCTCGACGATCATGTCGCCGGGCGGGTTCTCCTCCGCTTCAGAGCAGGCCACGTCGTGGAGATGGTAATTGCCGCATTGCGAGCACTCGGTGTACTCCACGTCCATTATGCGGAACTTGAACCCTTTGAACATCTTGGGGCTGAGCATCAGTCCGGGGTTGATCATGGGGTCGGCAAAACCGAGATACAATGGCAGGTTATACGCTCCCGGGTCGGTCTTGTCCGCGGCGAAGAACACGAACGGCTCGTTCTCGCGCTCATCGAACTCCATCTCGGCCACTGCCGGCCCCATGCCCCTGACGTTGCCGGAGAAGGCGTCCTTCAAAAGGTCCTGGCCCGCCCCGTAAAGCCCCTGCTTCTTGGCCACGTTCTCGGTGGCGTGGTTGAACGCGTCCCAGGCGAACTGGTGCACCTTCTCGTCGTCAACGCCCCGCTCGTGGCTCATGAGGATCCCGATGTCGTCCCCGGTGTGGCCCACGTAGCAGTCTATTATGAGCTTGCCCTTCTGGTCCTCGGCCGCCTTCCTCACCGCATCCACCAGATTTTGGCTGGGTTTAATGTGTCCCCCGATGCTGCCGATGTCCGCCTTGATTACAGACAAAGTGACCTTCAAGATAAAAACCCCCTTTCACCTCCGGCTTTGTTTTAAGTATCCCTTTCACTTGATGAGGCCCTCTACTGCGCACTGCCGCCGGTAAGCACGCACATGTCCTACATCATAAGGGTTTTATTTTAAAAATTTAAGAATGATCTTTTTTGCTTGCAACATGTTGCAGTTGCCGGAAAACTACCGAGCGCCTGGCTCTTCAGCGGCAGTATGAAGCATAATGAGATCATATCAAAGACAAGACCGTTTTGCCATAGAGCACCAGGAACACGGAAGCGAACCATAGGAGTATGTTGACTATCAGGGGCGCGTCCGAGAGGAACACCCTTGATGGCGAGCCGCCCATGTTCTTCTGGTGCACCAGGTAGAGGTAGCGGAAGATCCCGTAACACACGAAGGGGACCGACCAGAAAAGCGCCCGGGTCCCGAACTTGGACACGGTCCCCGGCCATATGGTCCACAAGGCGTATGCCATCACCGTGCTGGCCGTGGACATGGCTATCATCTGGTCCAGGAACCCGATGCTGTAGTGCGCAAGGGATGCCCGGTGGTTGAGGGTGGACTGGGGAAGGCCCAGCTCGTGCCGCCTCTTGCAGAAAGCCAGGAACAATGACCCCAGCAGCGTGCACAGTATGATCCAGGTGGATATCTCTATCTTGGGATCGAACAGCCGCAGGGCCTCGGCGCCGGCAAGTATGCGGAGCACGAACCCGAAGGCCACTGAAAAGGCGTCTATGATAACAAGCCCCTTGAGGCGGAAGGAGTAGGCCAGGTTGAGGACAACGTACGCGGCCACTATCGCGGTCACCATGGGCCTTATGGAAAGGCTTATGATAGCGGAGACCAGGAAAAGCATTGACATGGAGACGATGGCCGCGCCAATGCCCAGCCTGCCCGAGGCCACCGGCCTGTCCTTCTTCTCCGGGTGCAGGCGGTCAGCCTCGCGGTCAACCACGTCGTTTAGAAGGTAGACGCCGGAAGAAGCCAGGCAGAAACATATGAAGGCCCCTCCCGCGGCTAAAAGCATGTGGGGGTCCAGGAGCCTCTGGGCGAAGGCCACCGGCGCGAACACGACCAGGTTCTTGATCCACTGATTGGGCCGCATGCTTATAATTATCTGCCGGACCATCACTGGCTCTCCCGCTCCGACTTTGTCACCGGCCTGGCAGGGTTCCCGGCAACCACCTCGCCAGGCCCCACGTCCCGGGTCACCACCGAGCCCGCGCCGGCCACCGCGTTCTCTGCCATGGTCACCCCGTCCAGTATAACCGACCCCGCTCCTATCCAGGCCCCGTCCTTGATCTCAATGCCTTTGGCCTCGATGCCCTGCTCGCGGATGGGCCGACCGCTCTCTTCATAGCGGTGCTCCACCGCAAGGATCATGGCGCCCGGCGCCACTATCACGTTGTCGCCGAGCCGCACGCCGCCCTGACCGGTGATACATGCGTTCATGCCGATCACGCAGTCCCTGCCGATGCTGATGCCCGAGCCGGAGAGACCGCGGAAGTTGTACACGTGGAGCACCGCGCCCTGCATCAGCCTGGCGCCCGCGCCCAGGTGCAGCCCGCCCGGGCGGCCGTGAAGGTAGACCCCCCTGTCAATGAAGACGCCCCTTTCAACCCTTATATGCTGCGCTCCCAGCACGCGCACCCCCCTCTCCATGACAAAGCCGCCGGCGCCCTGGAGCCATATCCTGGACCACATGGAGCGCAGGGAAGTTCCAGCCAGGCCGGGCAACCAGGACACCCCCGCGATCATGCAGTCTCTCACCCACCCGGAAAAGCCCCCGTGCAGGGCCTCCAGGTATCGGCCGGACATGTGAAAAGCGGAAAAGTCCTTTCCGTGACCCATTAAACTAAGAATTTTACACCATACAAAGGAGAGGATAAAATGAGTGTGCAAAGGAGGACAATAATGCGATGGAACACTTTGAAAGCGGGGACACTTTTGTGGCTGGCATGCGCCTGTGTTTTCACTGCCGGGCCCTCCGGGGTAATTCAGGCTGGAGTGGCGCCGGAAAAAGGTGTCGAGCACCGCTCGCCGGGTCTCGAGGTGTCTGGCGAGCGCGAGGCCGGTCACTGGGAGGCCGGCTTCGATGCAGTCTACGAGACGCTGCTCATGAACCTTCACGAGCCCGGCTCCTTCTTTAAGACCCGCTACGCCTTTCCCTCCCCCATATTCAGGGGCGTATACCTGTGGGACACGGCCTTCACCTCCCAGGTGTGGAAGATATGGGACGCGGAGACCGCGCGGGAGATCAACTGGACGGTGATGGCGCGCGCGGACCAGGGCAGGCTGCAGCACTTCATGAGCAAGTGGGACCAGAGCGAGTACACCCAGCCGCCGGTGATGGCCTGGTCGGTGTGGGAGAACCACCTGTGGGACCCTGACCGCGATTACCTGGCAAAGGCGTACCCGGTGCTTGAGCAGTACAACGCCTGGCTGTACGAGAACCGCAGGCTCGCAAACGGGCTGTTCTTCTGGGCCCATCCATACGAGTCCGGCATAGACAACTCGCCCAGGTTCGGCTCCGCCAGCGAGATAACGGTAAGGGACATGGAGGGCCTGGCCGCGGTGGACCTGTGCTCGTACGTGGTCATGCAGAACCGGGTGCTGGCAGAGATGGCCGAAGAACTCGGGAAGACCGGCCCCGCGGCCGAGTTCAAGAAGAAGGCGGACGTGCTTGCCGGCCTGGTGAACTCCATGATGTGGGACGAGGAGAGCGGCTACTATTACGACCTCGACGTGGACACCGGGAAGCTCGTCAATGTCCGGACCATAGCCTCCCTGTTCCCTCTCTTCGCCGGCATTCCCGGAGACTACCGCGCAAAGATACTGCGCGACCACGTGATGAACCCGGCCGTGTTCAACACCAAGATACCCTTGCCCACCGTGGCCCGTGACGACCCCGAGTTTGAGAGGGACATGTGGCGGGGGCCGGTATGGGTGAACGCCGCCTACATGGTGATAAAGGGACTTGAGAGGTACGGGTACAAGGACGAGGCCGCAAAGCTCGCCTTCAAGCTGGTGGACGGGGTGTACACCACGCGAGAGAACACGGGCAAGCTGGTCGAGTTCTACGATCCCGACCGCTTCGACATAAAGAAGCTCCACCGCAAAAAGGGCAACCTCTACAAGGCCTTCACCCTGGGCACCAAGCCCAGGCCCAACTTCGTGGGATGGACCGGGCTGGTGAACACCATGGTGGTGGAGCAGTTAATAGGGTTCCACAAGCAAAGAGACGAGAGGGTGATCGAGCCGCGAATGCCTGACCAGGCCAGCGGAGCAATGGTCACCCTGACAATTCCCGCGGACAATTTAAGCATCCACATGAAGGTGATGGACGGGGGCCGGACAAGCGGAAAGATTATTGCGGACGACAAAGAGATAGAGTTTTTCCTCCAGAGAGGCGAGAGGCTGAGCTTTTAGCAAGCGGTCGAGAAGACTTATCCATGCACCTTATAACCGGCGGCAGCGGAGTCCTGGGCAGGGCGCTCACGCGTGAGCTATTGGACCGGGGTCTACTCCAGGAACAAGCTCGAGTGCGAACAGAGGCTTTCAGAGCTCTCGGGGAAGACCGGCCTCGAGGCGAGCTTCCCCCGGATGCCCATGATATTCGGGCCCGGGTTCTACCACGAGCCCTCCATGATGCTGCTCATGAGGCTCATAAACCGGTCGCTGCCCGTGCCCGTGGTTGCAAGCCCGGACGCTCCCTGGGCCTCGGTGAGCTCCGCGGACACCAAGATAACAAGCCGCAGCAAGATTCAACAGCGGCTTTGGGACCTCTTTGGCCTTGACGTCATGGAAAGCCTTTTAACCATACACTAATGGCGGTATAATCCATAATGATCCCGACAAGTTGGAAGCCAGGATGAAGGCTAAATAGAAAACTCAGGTTAAAGCGGAGATCACGACAAGAGAGCGAAGTTTCATGTCCTACTCCATTTCACGGCTTGTAAAAGAGATACAAGTCCTTTTGCGGCGCCGGCTGGTATGCTTCAAGCTTTATCTCTCCTTCTTCCACGGAAGTTGCTATAAGGGGCTCGCCTCGGACCACGACCTGCACCCTGCCGGCGGGGTCCCCTGGAAAGTCGGGCCGCTTTTCTTTGAGCTTTTCGAGTTTGATTTCAGCCGCGCCAGCGGAGGCTGTGAACTCCTGCTGGTCTAGCCTTATGCACTCGACCTCGGAGGCCCCCTCGATGACCGCCCGTGGCATCCTGGACACCTGTGTCGCTGCCAGGAGGAGGCCGCCCACGCCGTAGGTGGCGCTGTGATTCTCGAAGTCCCTTTTTACGGGCCCGCGTCCCACTGGCTGCACGCGCATGACCTTGCCCGAGTCCTTGACCGAGAGATCCAGGAAGTGCCACGCCTTCTGCACCACCGGCAGGTACTCTTCTTCCGGCAGGTGCCCCCGGTTTATCATGTATGCCAGCATGTATGTAAAGAATGCGCTGCCCGAGTTCTCGGGCATCTTGTAGTTCGCGAGATCGAGTACGTCCGAGTTCCATGTGCCCACGATGTTGCGATTTTGCTTCAGGGTCTTGGCCATCTGCCTGAGCTGGTCCACTAACCACTTTGCGTCTTTCTCGTATGAAGGCTCGTCCTTTAGAACGTCCAGGACCTTCACGTAGCCCGCGGCCACCCAGCCGTTGCCGCGTCCCCACTGGTACTCGCCTATGCTCCTCTTGTCGTGCCAGTAGAGCCCGGTCTCCGGGTCTTTCAAGATGTCCGCGTATGCGCGGCAGTACTCCATGGCGATGGTGCGGGCGTCCTTGTTGTTCGGTATACCCTTGCTTCCTGCCGCGCGACCCCTCCTGGCAAGGAAGGGCGGCACCATGTGAAGGTCGTCGTTCCAGAACCGCATCCAGTAGTCGTCGTAGCCCGTGCCCCTTTGCGCCGGCTTCCTCCCCTTTACGATGAACTCGATCATGCCGTCGGTGAGCTCCAAGTGTTTTGATGTCCGGCCCGACCTCTCGTAAAGCCAGATATAGGTCTGGCCCGCGCACACCGCGTCGCCGTGGAAGACCCAGAAGGGGTAGCCCCCCGGGTCCCGGTCGGCCCAAGCCTCCAGGTAGTCCATGTACCTGGGCACTTCCCGGCCGGTCTCGGAAAGCCGGTCGTAGAGCGCGGCCACCCCGGACATCAGGGTCGAGTCCTCCCAGTAAAGGTTGTGGTGCACATTGATTGCAGGCATTGCTCTATCGTCCCGGATGACTTCCCCGAACAGCTCGTGATCGGCCGCGGCCACGGCAACGGCCAGAGGACCCCTGCCACTCTCGCGCTCTCCGGCGCCCGCGGACAGGGCCGCGGAGAGCGGGAGCGAAAGCAGGGCAATCATGCCTGCTATGAAAGTGATACTTTTATTGCCGGGCTTCATCCCGTTTCCTTTCTTCCTTATCAATCTCAAGCGTATAAGTGCCTCTACACGATCCATTGGCATCAGGCACAATCAGAACTTCCCGTGCCGGCCGCCGCCTGATGTGAACCTCACAAGTCCCTCGGCCATCTCCGGGCTGGAAAGGGAAGTCATGCCCCTCTTGAACTCGTTCTTGATGGCATCATCGAAAGACAAGCCGAACTGCTCGTAGGCCGAGAGCCTGTCCTGGTTCATGCACACCTGGGGGAACTCGGCGAGCTCAGCCGCGATCTTCTCGGCCTCCTGTCTGGATGATCCGTCCTCCACCACACGGTTTGCCAGCCCGAAGGCATAAGCCTCCTCCGCGGCCACCGGCCTGCCGGTGAGTATCATGTCCATGGCCCGGGACAGGCCGATCAGCCGGGGCAGGCGCACCGTGCCCCCGTCTATCAGGGGCACGCCCCACCTCCTGCAGAACACGCCGAACACCGCGCTCTTCTCCACAACCCGCATGTCGCACCACAGGGCAAGCTCCAGCCCGCCGGCCACGGCGTAGCCTGCCACCGCGGCGATCACCGGCTTCGAGAGGGTGAGCCGGGAGGGACCCATGGGCCCGTCACCTTCCTCCCGGGCGCGGTTGCTCCCTTCGCCCGAGGCCACGGCCATGAGGTCCGCGCCGGCGCAAAAGTTTCCGCCCCTGCCCCAGAGCACCGCCACCCGCAGGGAGTCGTCCTTGTCGAACTCGCGGAAGGCCTCGGCCAGAGCCTCCGCTGTGGGCCTGTCCACAGCGTTCCTCTTCTCGGGCCGGTCAATGATAACGGTCAAGGCCTTGCCGCTCTTCTCCGTTAATACGTTCATGTATTAACCTCCGCTTGAACACAGACGCCGAGTCGCCAGGAATCAAGAGTTAATAAAAACGAGCTCTTCTTCCTTGGCGACTATGGCGCCTTGGCGTTCGTATTTCTTCCTCAGACGCTTACGCCATCGAGAAAGTCGAGCACCAGCCTGTTCCAGAGCTCGGGCTTCTCGATGGGAGGCACGTGCCCGGAGCCGGGTATCTTCTCCAGCCTCGACCCGGGTATGGCCCTTGCCAACTCCTCCTGGGTGGGCATGGGGGTCAACTGGTCCAGCTCCCCGGCCAGCACCAGGCACGGCGCCTCGATGCCGGCCAATCGCTTCTTGATCTCCTCATGGTCCGCCTGCGGCGCAGATGTGAAGATGCTCCTTATGGTCCGCGCGTAGCCGATGCCCGGGTCCTGGCTGATCCTCTTTTTTACCAGCTCCACCGTGTCCGGCCGGTTCTCGATGAACTCCTTTGCGAACATGAGTGAGATGGTGGTGTCGGCAAGCTTTGCCCTTCCGTGCTTCTCCGCTATTGCCGCGGAGGCCTCGAACATCTCCCGCTTCTCTTTAAGAGCCTCCTTGCTCACGCCCGTTTGAATACCAGCGGAATCCGACAGCACCAGGGAGGCCGTGGCCCCGGGATATGCGATTGCGAACGACCACGAGATCCAGCCGCCCATTGACAGGCCGGCGATGTGCGCGCGCTCGATCCCGAGATGACCCAAGAGCGCGTGCAGGTCGTCCACGAACTGGGGGATGGAGTAGCCGTCCTCGGTGGTCTCCGAGCGGCCGTGCCCGCGCACGTCCCACAGGAGAAGCCTGTACTTCTGCTTGAACTCGGGCACCTGCGCCATCCACATGGTGTGATCCCCTCCCAGCCCGTGGGTGAACACCACGGGGAACCCGCTGCCGTGGGTCTGAAAGAAAATCCTGGCACCGTTTATATTTGCTTCCGCCATCGCGGACTCCTTTCATCCCGGCCGCTGTTTGATGATATTTTAGTATACGGGCTTTACTCGATCTCCTTTTTCTTCAGGTTTTTGAAGGCCTTCCTGGTCTTTTCCTCCCACTCGTTTATGGGGTGCAGCTTCCTGAACTTTACCAGGTTGTTGAACTTCTCCATGCCGGAGTCGAGCTCCTCCTGCCACTCCTTGGTGAACTCGCCCGAGCGGATCTCTTCCAGCACCTGCTGCATCTTCTCCTTCACCGGCATGTCGAAGAACCTGGCCCCCCGGGTCATGGACCCGTACTGGCTGGTGTGGGAGTGGAAGTTCATCTGGCCCACCATGCCGTACTCGATCATCTTCTGCAGGGTGTATGCGAACTCTCCGGACATGTAGAGCTCGAGCATTATGGCCTCGATGGGGTAGCCTGCCTCCAGCTGGGTCTCGATGGCCGTGGTTAATACCCTTCCGAATGCGGGGCCGAACCCCTGCTCTGTGAACAGGTCCAGCTCGGCCTCCATGCTCATGGAAAGCTCCAGGGCCCCGGCCTTGAGTGTGCCCAGCCCCTTTGCCAGGGCCAGCATCTTCTCCTTTGCTTTGCCGGTGGCATCGTTGTGCACGGCCACGAAGCTGGGGAACCCGGTCCCGTCCACGTAGGAGTCGCGCACTCCCGGGCCGATCATGCGGGGGGCGATCATGATAACGTCCGCTGTCTCGGGCGGCTGAAGGAGCCCGAAGCCCACGGTGTAGCCGGATGCGAAGTCCAGGGCGGCCCCCTCCTTGAGGTTGGGCGCCACCTCCTCCGCGAACACCCGGGGCATGACCTCGTCCGGAATGAGCATCATGACCACGTCGCCCTTTTTCACGGCCTCGGCTATGTCGTGGACCTCGAAGCCCATCTGCCGGGCCTCCTCCCTGGCCTCGTCGCCGCGGTTGCCCACGATAACCGAGAGCCCGGAGTCGCGCAGGTTCTGGGCCTGGGCCTTGCCCTGATTGCCGAAGCCGGCCACCGTTATGGTCTTGCCCTGGAGCACTCCCAGGTCGCAGTCTTCTTCGTAATAGACCGTCGCCGTTTTTTCCTCTGACATCTCTTCCTCCCTTTTCATCTAAATTCCTGGCCGGAATACTATCAAGTCTTTATCTTCGGCCAGTTCACTCCCCCGGACCACGGTAGTGTCTTTTTACGATCGCGTCCGAGACCTTCCTGGACATGCCCGGGAACGCCTGTGCCACCTTTATCATCACCCTGGCCCGGAAGCCGGGCGCGATTACCGCCCGGCCGCGTCTGATACCTTTTAGTATGTAGTCCGCGGTCTCCTCCACCGATAGGGTGAGCACACTCTCTGCCAGCTTCCTGTTCTCGACTGGCCTGTCCTTTTCCACCGCCTCCAGCATGGGGGTCTGGACCTGGGGCGGGACCACCAGGTGCACTGCTATGCCCTGAGGCAAAAGCTCCTGGCGCAGGGCCTCTGTAAAGCCCACCACGGCGTGCTTTGAGGCGCAGTATGAGGTGTAACCGAACACGCCCATCACCCCCGCGGCCGAAGCTATGTTTATGATCCTTGCTTTCGACTTCTTCTTGAGCAGTGGCAGCACCGCCTTAATGCAATGCAGCGCCCCGAAGAAGTTGGTGTCCATGAGGGCGCGGAAGTTATCCAGGCTGGTATGCTCGAAGTAGGCGCCCGAGAGTATGCCGGCAGAGTTCACCAGCGCGTCCGGCCGGCCCATGGCCTCTGTCATCCTGGCCACGGTCTCGTTGACATGCTCGATGCTGGTTATGTCACAGGAGAATGCACGTATGGCGGACTCGTCCGCCCCGGTCGCAGAGGCTATTTCATCGCGGACGCGAGAGAGCTTTGCCTGGTCCCGGGCCAGGAGCGCGATGCGGGCTCCTTGCGCGGCAAGCCTGGTTGCCATGCAGGCGCCGATACCGCTCGATCCCCCGGTTATAATCACACATTGGTCCTTCCACATGAAAAATGAAAAGCTCTCCCCGCCTGGCCAGTATTATAACAGAAATGGGTGGATCATACAAAATTGGACAAGAGTGATGAAATATAAACTCCCGGCGCCTTTGAGCGACGCCGGGAGTTTCTTTAAGCTTTAGTGCTATGGACAGGCGGCGGTTCCCGCACAGTTTGGATCGTTGCAGTCAGTGAGCCCGTCGCCATCCTCGTCGCCCGAAGCTCCGGAGCAGCCGCTCTCTATGCATGCAGGGTCTTCTTCGCAATCGGGGTCCTGGCAGTCAACTTTTCCGTCGAGGTCATTGTCCTGGGTGTCGTCGCAGTTCCCCGCCTCCATGCAATCCGGGTCGTTTGCGCAGTCGGAGTCTGCGCAGTCCACCAGTGTGTCGCCGTCGTTGTCCATGCTGTCGTCACACACCTCGACCATGAGGTCCTGCCCGTCGCAGTTCTGGTCAATCCCGTCTCCTGTGGGGTCGGGCGCTCCCGGGTGAATTGATGAATCCCCGTCGTTGCAGTCGGCGCCGTTTGCCAGGAGGCTGTCATACCCGTCCCCGTTCACTATCACCTGCAGGTACGCATCAGCCTGGGAGAACACCTCCGGGTCTATGGGGTTCACGCTGCCAAGGAGGATGTGATACAGCCCTCCTGTCACAAGCACGTTCGTCTGGGTCTCGCCCCACAGCATGGTGTCGCCGTAAAGGCCCGGATAAACCTCGAAGCGCATGTCCACGGTCTCGCCGTCAAGGGGCGCGCCCGCAGCGTCGGTCAGCCTTCCCTGGTAGTTAATGAGCCTGGGCACAGACTGGGCAAGAGCAGCAGCGGCGATGACAATAAGCCCCAGCACTGCCAAAGAGACTCTGGATTTCCTTGCTTTCTCCTCCTTGTTGGGATAGTGGGTCCTTTAGCCCGACCCCTTTTTCAATGCGCTTTCAGTCCCTGTGTCAAAAGCAAAGCGGAAAAACAATTAGCAGAATGAATCAATTCAAGAAAGCAAATGGTTCACTCGAGCACCCTCTTGGCCCGGAGAAGTATCTCCAGGGTCTCTTTGCTTGAATAGCGGAAACCGAACCCGAGCTCCTCCCTGAGCCTTGTGCTGTCCAGCACCCAGGGCCAGCGCATGAAGTCGAGCAGCGAGGGGGGCGCCTTCATGACGGGCAGTTGCAGCCTCCAGGCAAGGCCGACCAGGCGCTTTAGCAGGGCCAAGGGCAATCGCACGGAGAAGCGCTGGGTGAGCTCCACCGCCTCCTGCAGGGTGACGGCGTCCGGGGGCGCCACGTTGAACGGCCCTTTTCCCTGCTTTTCCAGGATGGCTATTATGGCCCTTGCGACGTCGTCCTCGTGCACGAACTGGAGGGGAGGGTTGTACCCCCTGGGGACCACGGGCACGAGCATGGTGAGGAGGTCTCCCAGGTAGTTGTTCACCAGGGGCCCGTACACCACGCACGGCCTTATGATGCTTGTTATGGTGTCGGGGTGCTCTTTTATGAACTCCTGGCATATGAACTCGACCTGTGACTTGTCGTTGGCATACTTGAAAGTGGGGTGAGGCCTTATAGGGTCGGATTCTTTGAGCGGCACGGGGTTGTCGGGCCAGACCCCGTAGGCAGTGCCTGAACTCGCCACCAGCACCTGGGGCACTTTTGCTTCGGCTGCGGCCCGGAGCGCGTTCCTGGTGCCCTGGACGTTCACCTTTTCCATGAGGGCCTCGTCAGGTATGGGGTCCACGATAAAGGCCAGGTGCACGAACATGTCCGGCCGTATCTCGCACACCCACTCGACCAGGCCAGGGTCGTTAATGTCCATCTCCCTGAACTCGGCCTTGTCGAACTTGTAGAGCGGTTTTTTAACGTCCATGCCGAAAACGCGCTGGCACCAGTCCAGGTGGTCGAGCCGCTTGCAGAGGGCCCCGGCTATGTAGCCTCCCATTCCGGTGATGAAGACATTTTTCTTTTCCATTTGGGGGCGAGCATACAATCAATCCGATCGGGGGTCAATAAGAATTACATAGGACTGAGCTACGGTGTTTTAAGTGTCCCGTGCCTGTTCAAGCTCCTGCGACTCCTCCCTTAGCTTCATGAGTGAGTATCCCTCTCGCCAGAGGGCGATGGCGCCCGCGGCTATCAATGGAAAGTAGTAGCAGGAGTGAAGCACGACAGCGAAGGAAAGTGCAGTGCCGGCGTCAACCTCGGGCTTTAAGAAAACCAGTCCCTGCTGGTTGAATGCGTGGAAGGTCCCGAAGAAGCCCGGGGTGGCGGGTATGGATGCAGCGGCGCTTCCTATCACCAGCATGAACATGCACCCGAAGAAGTCAATGTCAATATTGAATGCCAGGCCGGAGAGCCACACCGGGAGCAGGTTAACCACCCACACGAACACGCTCATGCCCACAAGAGCGACAAGGGCGCGCGGCCTGCCCATGATGACCAGGCCGGATGCGAACCTTTTAATAGAGTCGAGCGCGGCCTTGCGGGGCCTTTGCGGCAGTATGGCCATGACCTTTTCCATCCAGGGCATGAGCACGTCGGTCCTGGCATGGAGGAGCATGAGGAATGAGAACAGCAGGGCTGCGGCTATCAAGGTGGCTGTGCCTGTATGATGCACCGCGGCCTCGAGCCTTTTGTACTCATCAGAAAAGGGCACGATCATAAGCACCGCAGCCAGGAACACCAGCATGACCAGGAAGTCGAACAGCCTCTCAACCACAACCGTGGCCAGGGCCGCGCTGTAGGTGATGCTCTCCTCCTGCCGGCCGATCAAAAACACCCGCATGAACTCGCCCGCCCTGAGCGGGAACACGTTGTTGCCCATGTAACATACGAGTATGGACACGAAGGAGTTGCGCAGGCTCACCCGGCCGCACTGGTTCAATATGAAGCGCCACCTCAGGGCCCTGAAGAACATGACCGCGAAGTAAGAGGCCACAATGGGTATAAGAAGCCACCAGTGGGCCTCGATAAACGAGCGGCCGAACCTGTGCCAGTCCTCCACCTGCCAGAGAACAAAGGCGATACAGGCCGCGCTTATGAGCACCCCCGCCCAGAAGTGCCAGCGCTTCACTGCCGGCCGCCTTCTGGCTGTCCGGACCTGTCAGGTTTAGAGCGGTCCGGCTCGCGCTTTGCTTCCATTGCAAGGACCTCGCGGGCCTGCTCCACGTCTTTTTTTATCTGCTCTACAAGCTCCTCGGGCGAGCTGAACTTGACCTCCCCACGGAGCCTCTTTATAAGACCCAGCCGTACGTTTTTATCCTGCAGGTCCCCCTGGAAATCCATCAGGTGGGCCTCGATCGAGAGCTCCTGGTCTTCGAAGGTGGGGTTGGAGCCGATGTTCACCACCGCGGGGAACAGGGAATCGTCCCACTCCGCGGTGGCCGCGTACACCCCTTCCGGGGGTATGAGTGTGTTCTCCCATGAGAGGTTTGCGGTGGGAAAGCCCATGCCCTCGCCCCTGCCGTGTCCGGGTATGACCCTGCCTTGCAGGTGATAGGGGGGTCCCAGGAGTTTCCTGGCCCGCTGCATCTCGCCCGCCTGGATAAGCCCCCTGATCCGGGTCGAGCTCACCGGCTTTCCCTCGACCGTGACCACGGGCACGCCCTCGACCTCGAACCCGTACTCTTGGCCCGCCTGTCTAAGAAACTCCTCGTCCCCCTGCCGGTCTTTCCCGAATCGGAAGTCGTGTCCCAGCACGATTACCCGGGGCCCGAACTTGTCTTTTAGCTCAGATACGAACTCCTTTGCGGAAAGGGAGGCGAACTCGGTGGTGAACTCGACCTTTACAAGGTAGTCCACGCCAAGGTCGGATATGAGACGTACACGCTCGGGAAAGGGGAATATGGATGGAACCGACTGGCCGGGGTATATGACCTCGCGCGGGTGGGGCTCAAAGGTCATCACTACAGAAGGCACTCCCAGCCTCTTTGCATGGTCCATGACCCGCTCCATGATCTTGCGATGGCCGGCGTGCACACCGTCGAAGTTGCCCACGGTGACTGCCGAGGCCTGGAGTGTGTTTTTGCGGGCCGCCTGGAAACAGATTTCTTCCATCTTTATCTGGAGCCTGAATCCTTACACCACCACGTTCACCAGCTTGTTTTTGACCACCACCACCTTGCGCACGGGCTTGCCGGCCATGTAGTTGTGAATATAGTTTTTCACCTGGTCGTTCTTCATGGCGATCTCTTCGAGCTCGTCCTTTTCAGCGTCAACCGGCGCCTCCACCCTTGCCCTTACCTTGCCGTTCACCTGCAGCACCAGCTCGAAGGTGTCCCTTGCCAGGGCTTTTTCGTCGAACCCCGGCCACTCAGCCCGGAAGGTGCTCTCGGCGTGTCCGAGCTCGTGCCAGAGCTCTTCCACCAGGTGCGGGCAGAAGGGGTTTAGCATGAGCATGAAGCGCTCGAAGGAGAACCTAATTAGCGCGTATCTTCTTTCATGGTCGTCCCCCGCCTCCGGGTCGAAACCGCTCATCTGGTTGAAAAGCTCCATGAGCGCGGCTATGGCGGTGTTGAACACCCACCTGTCAACCCGGTCGGTCACGTCTTTCACCGCCTGGTGGGTCTTCCTGTAAAGCTCCTTTTCATCTTCCGGCCCGGCGAGGAAGTCGTGCTCTCCCGTGTCCGGGCGGGCCTGTTCCATGCGCTCGATATTCTTCGAGGCAAAGGCCCATACCCTGTTTATGAACCTGTGCATGCCCTGGATGCGGTCCTCGCTCCACTCGATCTCCTTGTCCGGGGGGGCCTCGAACAGAAGGTAGAGCCGCATGGTGTCCGCGCCGTATTTGTCCACCATGTCCTGGGGGTCCACGGTGTTCCTCTTGCTCTTTGACATCTTCTCCTTGCGGCCGATCTGGAGCTGGCCCCCGCACGCCGGGCACTTGTCGTCTTTCACTTCCTCCGGGAACACGTACCCGTGTTCCCGGCAGAGGTAGGACTCTTTTAGCACCATGCCCTGTGTGAGCAGCCTAGTGAAAGGCTCTCCGAAGTCGAGGTAGCCCAGGTCCCGGAGCACCTTGGTGTAAAAGCGCGAGTAGAGAAGATGCATGACCGCGTGCTCGATCCCGCCTATGTACTGGTCTACCGGCAGCCAGTAATGGACCTCATCGCGGTCAAAGGGCCCGGTGTCGCACCAGGGGGATGCGTACCTGTCAAAGTACCACGAAGACTCCATAAAAGTGTCCATGGTGTCTGTCTCGCGTCTGGCCTCGGCCCCGCAGCGAGGGCAGCTTACATTGACCCACCAGTCAATCCCCCCGAGCGGGTTCCCTCCGCCGACCTCGGACTGTACCTCGGCGGGAAGCTCCACCGGCAGGTCCGGGATTGGCACCGGCACCACACCGCACTTTTTGCAGTACACCATGGGTATGGGGGCCCCCCAGAAGCGCTGCCTGGAGATGAGCCAGTCCCTTATCCGGTAGTGCACGGTGGCTCCCCCCATGTTCTCGCTCGCAAGCCGCTCGCATATGACCTTCTTGAACTCCTCGCTGTGCAGGCCGTTGTACTCCCCGGAGTTGATTATGGAACCCGGGTCCTCGTAAGCCTCGGTCATGTTCTCCGCGGTGATGGGCTCCTCATCAGGCGGCTGCACCACCGGCACTATTGATAGGTCATATTGTTTTGCGAACTCGAAGTCCCGCTGGTCGTGCGCCGGCACTGCCATGACCGCGCCGGTGCCGTACTCCATGAGCACGAAGTTGGCCACGTACACGGGCATGCGCAGCCCTGTCACCGGGTTTATGCAATAGGCCCCGGTGAACACCCCCTCTTTTTCGTAGTCCTCGGCCGAGCGCCTGGTGCGGTCCTCTGCCCGGACCCTCTCGCAGAACTCGCGCACCTGCTCTTCCTGGTCCGTGCCTTTTGAGAGTATGGCGCACAAGGGGTGCTCTGCGGCCAGGCTCATGAAGGTGGCCCCGTACAAGGTGTCCGGCCTGGTGGTAAACACCACTATCCTGTCTATTTCCCCGTCGGTCTCCGGGTCTGGGTAAGGCCTCTCAAGCTTGAAATGTATCATGGCCCCCTCGGAGCGGCCGATCCAGTTCCTCTGCATCAAGAGCACCTTCTCGGGCCAGCCGGGCAGCTCGTAGGTCTTTTGCAGGAGCTCCTCTGCATACTCGGTGATCTTCAGGAACCACTGCGACAGCTCGCGCTGTCGCACCCTTGTCTCCGGGTGGCGCCAGCAAAAGCCGTCCTCCACCTGCTCGTTTGCAAGCACGGTGTTGCACTTGTCGCACCAGTTGACCCAGGCCTTTTTCCGCTCGACCAGGCCCCGCTCCCACATCTCGATGAAAACCTTCTGCTCCCACTTATAGTAGTCCGGGTCGCATGTGGCGAACTCTCTCCTCCAGTCGTAGGAGTACCCCATGCGCTTTAGCTGCCCGCGCATGTGCTCGATGTTCTGCCGGGTCCAGGTGTTTGGGTGCACCCCGGCCTCGATGGCCGCGTTCTCCGCGGGAAGGCCGAATGCGTCCCATCCCATGGGGTGGAGCACGTTGCAGCCGCGCATCACCTTGTAGCGGGAGACTACGTCTCCGATGGAGTAGTTGCGCACGTGGCCCATGTGCAGTTTGCCCGAGGGGTAGGGGAACATCTCCAGGAGATAGTACTTCGGGGCGCCCGGGTCCATGTCCGCCTGGAACACGCCATCGCTCTCCCAGCGCTCCTGCCACTTAAGTTCTATCTGTTCAGGGTTGTACTTTGAGTCCACCGGCCCGCTCCGCACCTATGGAAATAGGCAAGGGAGAGCCCTTGCCCGCTTTTTTTAATTTAACACCGCGATGCATCATGGTCAAGAAAAACCAAGGGAGCTGCCCTTGTGAAGGATAGTGCAGCAGAAAGGCAATGGTATTTTAGCTCTATTAATATGCTATGATTGCATGCAGAAAGGCGCCGCATTTTGAAATTCTTCACAAAGGACACGGATATAGCAGGTCTTCCATGCGATTACGGACCTGCGAGGCCGGACCATTTCAGGGTTGACAGAATCATCCTCGCCAAGGGGAGCGACTCTTGTTTTGAAAGGCGGCGCTTCATCGCCGGGATCTGCGAGCTCTACCCTGAAGCCGAAATAATCGAGAGTCTCCATGTGCCCCATAACCGAATTGACCTCGATGAGAAAGACCCTGCCAGGAGGGCTGAAAAAGGCAAAGCAACCCTGGTGTTCGGCGAGCACAAGAGCGCGGTGCGCCGGAGTGATGAACAAGGCATTGCCTGCCCTACCTACTGGCACTTCTCGCCCTGGGGCTTCTGCTTTTACGGGTGCAAGTATTGCTACCTCTCGGGGACAAGGACCGTGTGGCATTCTCCAACAGTGAAGATCTTCCTCAACCTGGAGGAGATACTAAGCCAGGTTGACATGGCCGCTTGGCGGGAGAGCAGGCCGGTGGCCTTCTACCTTGGCAAGCTCCAGGACGGACTGGCCCTTGACGCCTTGACCGGGTACTCCGAGGTCATGGTCCCTTTCTTCGCCCGGCATGAATTCGCGAGAATGACGCTCCTCACAAAAAGCGACCGGGTTGAGAGGCTCCTTCCTCTGGACCACCGCAGTCACACCATCCTCTCCTGGAGCGTGAACCCGCCGGAGATAGCCTCGCGCTTCGAGGAGAGGGCGCCCCCGGTCAGGGACCGGCTCAGGGCAATGAAGAGCTGCGCGGACGCGGGCTACCCGGTGCGGGCGGTGATGATGCCGCTCATACCTGTCCCGGGCTGGCAGGACTATTACGCCGAGTTCACGCGGCGCCTGCTTCAAGAGGCGCCCCTGCAAAGGCTCACCATGGGCGGCATATGCATTTACAGGAACGCCAGGAGGATGATGGAGGAGAAGCTGGGAAAGGCAAACGCCGTCTCCAAGGCGATTGATGAAAAAGAGGGACTGGGGGACGGCCGGGCAAGGTATTCTCCGGAGCCCCGGCTCGATATGTACTCGCGCATCATCGAGGCGGCTCGCGAGACCAGGCCGGAGACCGAGGTGGCCCTTTGCCTGGAGGAAGCCTTGATGTGGGACAAGGCCGGGATCGCCCCTGCCCGGGGCCGGTGCAACTGCGTGTTGTGACATGGATCAACAGAACCTATTCGATGATTTCGATTGCAGGGCATACAAGGCCCCGGTCCTTATCAGCGCCTGCTTGCTGGGCATCCCATGCAGGTGGCACGGCCGGAGGGCGAAGAAAAGGGATGAGCTAATCGAGCGTCTTAAAAAGAGATACATCCTGGTCCCGGTCTGCCCGGAGCAGCTCGGGGGAATGCCCACGCCCCGGACAGGGGAGTACCTCATGGGCACCGGGGCACAGGTGCTTGACCAGGGGCTCAGGACCATCGTGCCGGAGACCGGTGAGGACACCACCGACTATCACGTAAACGGCGCCAGATATACACTGGAGCTGGCCCGGGTAGTGGGAGCCGGGCGGGCCTACCTGAAAAGCGGGAGCCCCTCATGCGACCGTGAGGGTGTAGCCGGAGAGGTGCTGAGACGAGCCGGCATCAAGGTGGTCAAGGTGGGATAGGTTCCGGGGACCGGGCTTTCCGAATAATGGCGCTTCTTTATCTCTCCGTGAGCATGTGCTCGACCTTCATGCGCACGTCTTCCGGGTCCTTGGTGGAGAAGTACCAGTCAATGGTCTTGTGCAGGCCGTCCATGAACTTGACCTCGGGCGCCCATCCTAAAAGCTTCTTTGCAAGCGAGTTGTCCGCGACCCTGTTCACGGGCCCGGTGGGCATGTGGGTGAGCAGCTTGATCTCGGCTTTGTGGCCTGTGTAGCGCATCACCTCTTCCACCGCGTCGAGCACCTTTATCCGCTCCATGGTGCCCAGGTTGACCGCGGCGCCGTCGTCAATCTTCTCGGCCGCGAGGATGGTGCCCTCCACTATGTCGGAGATATAGGTCCAGTTCCTGATCTGCTGGCCGTCGCCCCACACCTCGAACGGGTCCTGTTTGATGAGGGCCTTGGCGATCATGGCTATGACCGCGTGGTCCTCCTTTCCCCGCGGCCCGAACACCGTGAAGTAGCGGCATGAGGCGGCCTTCATCCCATACTCATCAGCATAGGCTTTCAGGGTGAGCTCGTTCATGAGCTTGGCCCATCCGTACATGTTGTCAGCATCATAGGGGGGCTTGACCTGGTCCTCGGTCAGGTAGATTTCCTTTTCAACCTCTCTCTGCAAGTAGTTCGGATAGACACACCCCGAGGATGCATAGACCACTTTGTCCACCTTGGCCAGGTGAGCCTCCCGGAAAACAGTGCCGCCGAGCATGAGGTTGGTCGCGCACGCGGCCTGGTGGAGGTCCACGTACCCCCGCCCGCCGTGGTCCGCAGCCAGGTGGAAGACCACGTCCATGCCCTGCACGGCCTGCCTTGCAACCCCGGGCTCTCTCAGGTCCGCGTCCACGAGCTCGACCCGGTCGGAGTCAATATGCTGACTGATATTCTGGCGCCTGCCGCTGCTCATGTCGTCCACCATCCTGACCAAGGCGCCGCGCTTCACCAGGGCGTCCACCAGGTGCGAGCCGATGAATGAGGCTCCTCCCGTAACCAAGACCTTTAGTTTTTCCCAATCCATTTTTTTCTCCTTGTTCCTGCCGGTGTGGATCACTCAACCATGCAACCGGTCTTACAGGGCCCCGTACCCAGGGTCACATAGTCCGCAACCTCCGCGTACCTGGCAGCCTCAAGAATACGCCAGCAGTCAATGATCACCGGCCGGGAGGGAGCGGTCTCCAGCCACGCCGGCTCGATGTCTTTGAACTCCCGCCACGGTGTAGTAATAACGATAAGGTCGGCTCCCCGGACGCACTCCTCCGTTGAAGCGGCGAAGGTCGCGGAGTTTTCCATCTCCTTGCTGGCGTTCTCCATGGCCGCGGGATCATACACGGTTACTTTAAAACCTTTTTCGGCGAGCAAGGTCACAAGCCCCACTGCCTGTGAGTCCTCTGCCGCGTTGGTGTCGGGCTTGTAGGCGAGCCCCAGGACCGCCACCCTGTTTCTGTTGCCGAGCCTTTGTTTGATGATCCGGGCCAGCTCGTTCACCTGCTGCCTGTTGATGGCGTCAGTGGTTTGCGCCAGTGCGGAGGACGCCCCTATCTTTTCGGCGAAACATGAGAAGGCCTTGTTATCTCTGGGGAAGCAGGGGCCACCGTAGCCTATGCTTCCTTTGAGATACTTGCCGCCGATGCGGCTGTCAAGCCCCAGTGCGCCGGTGACCACGTCCACGTCGGCGCCGGGCGTCCTTTCGCAAATACGGGCCAGCATGTTGGCGAAGGTGATTTTCATGGTGACGTAGGAGTTAAGCGATATCTTGGTGAGCTCGGCGTTTATGAGGTTCATCCTGGCGACCGGAGGGTCGTTCTCGCACACGCGCTTGTAAAAGCTTTCAAGGAGCTTTCCCGAGCGGGGGTCGGACTCCCCTATGAGTATGAAGTCGGGGTTTAGAAAATCTCGGATGACGCTGCCCAGGGCGATGAACTCCGGGCTGTAGCACAGCCCGAACCCTTGTCCGCATTCCTCTCCACTGTGACGCTCGAGCGCCGTCTTTACTTCTCCCCCGGTGGCCCCCGGCAGCACCGTGCTGGTCAGCACCACCAGGTGGAAACCCGCTTTATGCTTAATAGCATTTCCGACCTTTTCGCAGGCCCGGAGCACGCGCTCGACGGAGAAGGCGCCTTGCTGGTCGCTTGGAGTCGGCACGACGATGAAGGTGGCGTCCGTTTCCCGGACCGCGGCCTCGATGTCATCGGTGGCGCGCAGCTTGTCCAAACAGGAAGACAGGAGTTCCTCCAAGCCTGGTTCGTATACGGGAGCCCTGCCTTCATTGATCAGCCTTACCGTGTCCGGGTTCGTGTCCACGCCCGCGACCGGGAAGCCTTTACTGGCGATCGCCGCTGCAAAGGGCGCACCCAGCTTGCCCAGGCCGACCATGGAGACGGACTCTATTTTAGAAGGGCGCTTATCACCTTCTGAAGTCATGGTTTGTTGTTTCCCCGCGCATTTTGACTGGCTGCAAGCCCGAGTTTCTTCCTGAGCGGCGCTGAAAGCATGGCTATAACTCTAGCAAACCCTTCCAGCCGGCTCAATCCGGGGAGATAAGCGGGGAACCTCCTGATACGCCGTATCAGTCGAGGGAGGCTCATGTCCCGCTTCACACCGGACTTGTACATTTTATGGGTGGCGTCGTTCAAATCAAAGGCGTGAGCCCTTCCCCCGGCCAGCTCCAGGTTGCGTTTGGCCTCCGGGCCCTCCCAGACGGCCCTTTTATCCGCACCCGCATGTCCGTAGCCGTGGTTCTGGTGCACCGCGGTGATGCAACCGGTGGCGTCTATGACGGGCGCGCCCGATCTGTAAGCCTCGTATATGAGCCAGTTGTCCCAGGTGGTCCTGCCGATTGCAAAAGGCGGTATGGTGCTCCAGAAACTCCTTGGGAATACGAAGTAATCTATGGCCACCTCGCCGTGGAGCTTTCCGCGTCTCGACACCAATTGGCGGAGCCGGCTTTCCGCGCCGGGCTGTCCCAGGTCCCACGGCTCTTCAATGTCAAGGTCCCACCGACGGCCCACCATGAGAAAGCTTTTCATCTTTTGGGCGGCAATTTGTACCGCGGGGATGAAGTCATCCAGAAGCATTATGTCGGCATTCACATAGCAAAGGAGGTCGTTTTTTGCAAGCTCCTCAGCCCTGGCGAAAACGTCGTTCACGAGCGGCGTGCCAAGCTCATTGCGCGCAACCTCGGGGACGTGAATTACGCCGAACTCCTCTTCCGCCTCCGCTGTCCCCTGGTCATCGCCGAAAAGGATTATCTCGCAGGCCGGTCGAAGCGCTTTCCAGCTTTGGATGGCGTTTCGCTGGATCACGTCAATGTGGCCGCGGAAGCTTTTGGGAACCGAAAATATTGTAATCATTTAACGTCCCGGTCCTCGTCACCGGACCTATTCCAGGTCTTTCCAGGCAATATTTTTGGAATTCGCCACGTAGCCAATCTTTCGCATATAATAGTCTTCGAAAACTCTTTGAACGACCTCACGCTCACACCACGGGCTGGGACTGGGACTAGTACAATCACTAAGTAGTACTATAACATAGTTATTCCTCCTGACTCCAAGCACTCCAGTAGGCCGGTGCAGGATACACTGATTGGTAGCTCCTCCCACGTAGAGCAAAAGTTTGATCTTTCTCTTCCAGAGAACGAAGCGGAACTCGTCCGATGATTCGAGAACAAATTCATCATCTTCCGGCCGCAGGAAATGCACAATGTCTCTTTCATGTCTAGGATGATCCATATAGTGTTTTCTTTTTGCTTCGCGCCTCATTTCTCTCACATTTTTCGAAAACGAAGCCGGGGGCCAATTATATATCCTGGTGCGTAAAACCTCGCTCTTTTTCGCGGGGAAAAGCGTATCCAGGATTTCGTACCTGTTCCTTGCAGGCTTCAGTAATTCGTTTACTTTCATGCGTAACCTGTGATACTGCTGATACTTGTCTACAACGGGATGATTGGGCGCGTGGATGACTGTAACTCCGTGCTTTCGGCACTTTTTCAGCAGTGCAGCGATATTCTTGTAATGGCCGCTGGGCTCGGCTATCGGGTGGCTCTCGTACTCCCAGCAGTCCACCAATACCAGGGCGACCTCATCACTCCTGGCCTCGATTACTCCGCGGCCGTACTTCAGGGTTTTCTTTATGGTCCCGTCCGACGATTTCTCAATATCATAATCAGGAAGAAAGCGCACAGGAATTGAAATCTCGCAAACATCCTTGTCTTCTTTGGTGTACAGCGATAGTCGGCTTGCGGAAGAGCTCCCGTAGTAGTTGGGAATTACATAGAAATGAATAAAACAACTAAGAGCTGCAATACTCAAGAAAAATAATATCAGTGAAAGCAAACGCCATGTCTGGCTTCCCGTAATCCGCCATAAAGTGCGGTGCAGGCGTGTTCCGGCTTCCTCTCCTGCGACCATGGGAAAACTTAGCGCGAAGAGTACGAGGATCAAGCCGAGGAGTTTTACTAG
>CAZYTX010000004.1:0-37312 GCA_964650485.1 uncultured bacterium
GCGCCGTGCAGGGAACCGGGGCGATATGGTTCCAAGTACTACTTGGCGGGCAGGGAGTCCCTGCTTACAAACCGCCCCGTTATTGTGCACAAAGAAGCGCCGTGCAGGGAGACGGGGCGATATGGTTCCAAGTACTACTTGGCGGCGTGTTTTGGCGTATACGGGGGGAAACGCTGCCGTTTATCCATGTAAACGATACCGTTTACACGGGTGTACGGCGCCGTTCACACGGGTATACGGCGGACAGGGGCGTTAGAGGTGTCATGTTTCGTAACTTACTGTTTTGTCGTGGCAATGAATAAGGGGAAAATTTTTTCGGCGGCCCTGATGCGTTTGATGCAAAAATTATCGGCCTTTTTGACCGGGGCTTTGGAGATGGTGCCCGACGACTGGGGCGAGGTGTACCATGGTCTTTGCAGGGAGACGGTAAAGATAGTGCGGGGCAGGGGCTTGCCCGAGGGCGCGGCGCGCCTGGCCGTGGCCGGGCTGGTGCTGGCTGAGGCGGCCGTTGAGAGCTCGGGGTCGGGCAGCGAGGTGCTTTTGAAGTGAGGGCTTTATTGTCTTGTGCGGCGCTGAAGAGGGAACAGGCGGGTCATCTCCCCCACCGCACCCTGTACTTGTGTCGTATGTTCTCGATGATCCTCTCGTACTCCGCGGTCTTGTCGTCCCCGGGGGAGAGGAGGGAGTACTTCATGAGCTCGTCCCTGGCCTTGTCCAGTGAGACCCCGTCATAAGCCCCGTATAACAGATAAACGTTCATCAGCTTCCAGTGCACCAGTGCGTTATCAGGCAGGACATCGGCCAGTGCCAGGTACAGGTGCCTTGCATGCTCGACGTAGCCTTGCCTGAACAGCTTGTTGGCATCGGCCAACACTCTTTGCGCGTTTTCTTTAGTGACTTGTATATCGAGCTTGAAAGGCGGAGCGCCCGGCTTGTACACGCTGAAGAGCTTGTTGTACTCCTCCAGGTAGCGCCGATACACCAGCCCGGCGTCCGGGAAGGGGTCCGCGGCCGTTATCAGGGGCTTCAGCCCCCGCCTGTACTTGTTCACCGACATGCTCCCTATGAACACGTAGTCCCCTTCCCTGTTCTTTATCTGCTCTCTTACGCCCTCCACCGTCTCCGCCACCCTCACGTGATGGCCGTCAAGGTAGTAGGCGAAAAACATCTTGCGGGCGATGATCCTGGCGCCCGGCTTGATGCCGAGCTTTGCCTTTGCGTCAAGCGCGATCTCTTTGTGGCCGGACACGGTCTTTGCGCGGAAGTCCTCGTAAAAGTGCTTCACGTACCTGGCCTGTTTGTAAGAATCGAACAGGTAGTGGCCCGCCGCGAGGCCGACTGCCGCGATGAGAATGACGGAAAAATACGTGGCGCGCGTGTCATGGAAGAACCTCTTTGGAAGCAGGGGCAGGAGGGCCGCTCCCCTGCCGGCCCACAGTGTGGATAGCACCACAGCGGGAAGGTAGTACCTTACGGTCACCATGTGAGGCGTGATAAAGGCATATGCCGCCATTACGGCCAGGACCCAGGCCCAGAGCGCGATTTCAATCGCCCGTCCCAGACGTCCGCGGGAGGGCATCAACACCATACCCAACACCACCAGGACCCAGAAGGTCCAGGCAAACCCCTTTACAACCTGCGAGGTATAGTCCGCGGTGAGCCGTATTGTCTTGACCGCGGCCTTTATGGGATTGAAGGACACCTCGGCGGGCGCTTTATCCCTGCTCTCTTCCTCGTCCTCATCTTCCATGGCCCTGGGCCCCTCCCCTCTTTCATATCCCATCAGGTCGGCTTTCATGCTCTGCACCTGGCGCAGGGAGGGCTTCCACTCGCCCGTATGCACCCTGATGAATATCCAGAAGGGTGAGGAGACCACAATGAAGGCGGCCAGGCAGGCTGCGGCCAGGGTCCCTGTCGTTTTCCACGGCCATTCCAGCAGGCAACCCGAGATCACTATCAGGCCGAGGGCAATAAACACGTATCCGAAGCCTATGTCACGGGTCAGGTAGGAAAGAACGCAGGCAACGCCCAAAAGAAGCGCGCGCCAGACAACCGGTCTCTCGATCAAGACAAGCACAAAGAACACCGAGCCCGCGGTCAACAGCGCAAACGCGTCCTCGGTCAGGACATGGCCCGTGTACCTCAAGGCCAGTGGATTAATGGAGTACAAAAGGCAGGCCATAAAACCAGCCCACTTGCCCCCGAGCTTCACCCCGGCGAAAAACAGCGGCACTACAGCCAGCGCCGCCATAAAAAGAGATATCCATGCTCCTGCAAGCTCGGGGTCTGCCCCCAGCTTCATACCCGCGGCAATAAGCGCGGGATAAAACGGCACCAGGCGCCTGGACTTGGCAAACCCCTCGGCTAAATCGTAGTCCCCCTGGAAGTACTCGCCCGAGGCTATCTCCTGGGCCAGGGCCAGGTACTGGAAGGAGTCCGGGCTCTTGGGGTAGAAATGTGCCACCCACACCCGCATCGCGAATGTAAAAACAATACAGGCCACGACGAGCAAGGCGGGATGAGAGACCACATTGCCTGCCTTGTGTAGAGACGGCGGAATTGTGGGCCCCGGCCCGGCGCCTGATCCGTCCCGGTCAGCGGCCTGGCGTCCGGCTTTGTCAGGCCCTCTGCCCTCATCCTTCTTCTTGCCGGCCTTTTCAGGCTGCGTCCGCTCTTTCGAGCTCTTCTTCTTTTTTTTCCTCTTGGCCACGGCTTCATATTATTAACCGGCAGTATCGGTGTCAACACGAATAAACCTCCAGACATCTCTCGCTTGTGGCATGCGGCAATGAGTGTATATAATGGTGGGGACAATTTATCTATGAGAGGTAAGCATGAGTAAGTCTAAGAGGAGTGCAGGCAAGAAGAGCACGGGAAAGGGCGTAATCATAGCCCCCTCCATCCTCTCCGCTGACTTCGGCAGGCTCGGCGCCGAGGTGAAAGCGGTTGACAAGGCGGGCGCGGACTGGATACACGTGGACGTGATGGACGGGAGGTTCGTGCCCAACATCACCATCGGTCCCATGGTGGTCAAGGCTGTGCGGAAAGCCACCGACCTGCCCCTGGACGTGCACCTGATGATCGTGGAGCCGGAGAAATACATTGACGAGTTCGTGGCCGCGGGCGCGGACATAATAACCGTACACGCGGAGGCATGTTCCCACCTGCACCGGGTAATCCAGCAGATAAAGGAGGCCGGCAAGAAGCTAAAGCCCAAGAAAGAGGTCATGGCAGGGGTGTCCCTGAACCCGGCCACGTCACTTGCGGCCATCGAGTACATACTGCCCGAGCTTGACATGGTCCTTCTTATGAGCGTGAACCCGGGCTTCGGCGGCCAGGAGTTCATCCCCGCGAGCATAGACAAGATACAGGACCTGAGCTGGCTCGCGGACGACATGGGACTTGAGAACTTATTAATACAGGTGGACGGCGGCATCAACCTGGACAACATAGGCCCGGCAACACAGGCCGGCGCAAAAGCATTCGTGGCCGGCAACACCGTGTTCAGCGCACAAGACTACAAGAAGATCATCCGCGAGCTCAAAGACCGGGCCAAGGCCGCACCCGAAGAGTGAGCCACAACGGGTAACACATAGCTATTGTGCGGCCGAAGCGAGCAGGTTGTGAGGAAAAGGCTTTAGGCTTGGGTCTTGAGGAACTCAACACTCACACCTCATCCCTCACACCTCAAGACTAAAACCTCTCCTGCCTCAGCGGCCCCACTGCCTGGGCCAGCCTGAGCTTCCTGTTGTCCGGCAGGCCCATGAGCCCGGTCACCCGGTCGAAAGCCACCAGCGCGAACACGGTGGAGCCGAGATCCATGGCCGCGGCCATGAGATACGCGCTCTGCACCATGCAGCCTATCTCCACGTCAGCCCACTTCTCCTCCAAGCCCAGCATCCTTTTATTGTCTATAACGTAGAGGATGTCCATGGCCGCGCGCTTGAGACCCGGCTGGGTGATTGGCACCTTGGAGCGGATGTCTTTGTCCGCCTGCTTCACCAGCTTGTGCTCTTTGGGAACGAACAGGTATACGCCCTGCGGAAGGGCGGCGTAAACCTCGACCGGGTAGCGGGCCACTGCCGACGGGGTGGTGCGATGGCCGTCCTTTCTGTTCACTCCGTTGGCCGCCCACATGATCCTCGAGACCTGTTCCATAGTGAGTTGCTTGTCAGGGTCGAAGGACCGCTCGGTACTTCGCTGAAGCAGGGCCTGGTCCAGCGGCACGGAAAGGTCTTTTTCAAAGCGGGGAAAAACGATCTCATCCGGGCCGGCCTTTGGCTTTCCCTCGCCCGGGTCGGACGGCAGCCCCTTTGCACGGGCCCGCATCCCCCTAAACACAGCAGCAGCGCCTGCTCCGGCTACAAAAGCCTTTGAGAAGAACTCTCTTCTCCTTTTGTCCATGACACCCCTCCTATCATAGAATTCCTATTCCATAAATCCTGGCAATGACCTCCATGCAAACGATCGCGCACATGATAACAAGAGCGGCCGCGTCATTCCATCCCGCTTTATAAGCGTGCAGAGGACCCCTGCGAACTCCCAGCCCGAACCCCTTTGACTCCAGGGCAATGGCCAGGTTGTCCGTTCTCCTGAGCGCGCTGGCGGACACCGGCACCAGCAGGGGCACGTAGCTCCTCATCCTGCTTACGAGGCCGCCCGAGGCCGGGTCCAGGCCCCGTGCCCGCTGTGCGTCCATGATGGTCCTTACCGTGTCCGCGAAAAGAGGCACCAGCCTGAATGACAGCGACATGGCAAAGCTTATTGAAAAAGGCAGGCCCAGCCTGGTGAGCCCGTAGCTGAACTCCTCCACCGGGGTGGCGGCCAGGAAGATGAGCCCGCAGAATACCATGAGGTCAAGGCGCACGCCCATGCCCGCGCCGAAAAGCATGCCTTCAATCGTTACTGTCAAGGGGCCGAGGGACGCGATCACACGCTCTCCGTGATAGGCCACGCTCCATATGCCAAAGCTCGCAAAAGCGATCAAGAACAGGAGCCAAGCCACTCTTGCAAGGTTCTTTAAAGCGCCTGCACGCACTCCGAAAATGCCGTAGATAAAGGCTAGAGCGAGGAGATAGAGGGGGTGTTCCAAAAGCAGCGCGGACACGAACCCCAAAAAGAGCAGCACCACCTTGGTGACCGGGTGCAGCCGGTGCAAGACGCTCTCCGCGTGTACGTAAAAGCCGGACGACATCAGGCGCGCCTCCGGGCCGCACTCAGGAACTCTTCCACAGTGAGCACTGATGCTCCCATCTCCTTTGCAAACGCGGTTACAGGGGGCATGGTAAGGCCGGCCTTGCTCAAAAGCTCCTCGTCAGATAGCACGCTCCTGGCCGGACCGTCCCCCAGCACCTTGCCGTGGTCCATGAGGATGCAGCGGGCAGCGTACTCGGCCGCCACCCACACGGTGTGGGTTATAACGATCACTGTCCTGCCCTCCTGGTTCAGGTCTTTTAAGAGGTCCATCACCGCCTTCTGGGCAGGGTAGTCCAGGCCGGTGGTGGGCTCGTCGAGCACGATGATCCCGGGCTCGGCAGCGAGCACGGACGCGATTGCAACCCGCTGCCTGAACCCCTTTGTGAGCATGAAGGGGTCCTGGTCTTCGCACCCAACAAGGCCCACCATTTTCAAGGCTTTTACAACCCGCTCTTCAACCTCGGAGTCGGAAAAGCCGAAGTTCCTGGGAGCGAACGCCGCCTCATCAAACACCCGGGCCGCGAAAATCTGGTGGTCCGGGTCCTGGAACACGAACCCCACCCTGCGGCCGAGTTCCGAGACCCCTGTCTCCCTGGTGTCTTTATTCTCGATGCTCACCGCGCCCGAGGTGGGCTTTAGCAGGCCGTTCAGGTGCTTTACCAGGGTGGTCTTGCCCGAGCCGTTCCTCCCGAGCACGGCCACGAACTCGCCCGCGCGGATTTGTATGTCCACGCCTTTTAATGCCTCGATCCCGTCGGGGTAGGAATGGACCAGGCCCTCTGCCCTGATGATCTCTTGGCCGGGTTCTTTTTCCTCGCGGCCGGTAAAAGCTGTGCCGTCCAGCTCTATGCCCTTTTGCCGGAGTATGTCTGCGGCCTCTTTTACGTCCACGGGCTTTTCGGAAATCCCCAGACCGTTGAACACCCGCACCAGGTCCGGCGGCCTCACTCCCAGGGATGACAAACGCTCCGGGTCCCAAAGCGCCTCGTCCGCGCGCTGGTCCACCACCTTGGCGCCTGAGTCCAGGCCCGCGATCCTGTCCGCGTGCCAGAGCAGGTCCGGCTCGTGCTCGGCCAGTATAACGGTGAATCCCTTCTGGCAGAGTTCAGCCACCATCTGGGCCACCTCGGTCCGGGCCTCGGGGTCAAGGTCGGTCACGGGCTCGTCCAGGCAGAGGATGGTGGGCGAGAGGGAGAGCACCGTGGCCATGGCCAGCCGCTGCTTCTGGCCGCCCGACAAAGTGGCCGGGTCCCGGGACCGGAACCCATCCAAGCCAACTGCTTTCAGTGACTCGGCAACCCTCTGCTTGATCTCATCGGTTTCAAGACCCAGGTTCTCAGGGCCGAATGCAACGTCAAGCTCCGCGGTGGTTGAGAAGAGCTGGCTGTCAAAGTCCTGGAACACTATGCCCACCGTGCGGGAGAGCTCGGCCGGCCGGGCCCCTGAAACGTCCTCGCCAAGCACCCGGACCGCCCCCTGGAAATCACCCTTGTAGCTCGCCGGCACCAGCCTGTTC
This sequence comes from uncultured bacterium, assembly GCA_964650485.1. Lineage (GTDB taxonomy): Bacteria > RBG-13-61-14 > RBG-13-61-14 > RBG-13-61-14 > DATKZS01 > CAZYTX01. The sequence goes on from CAZYTX010000004.1 coordinate 6,713, forward strand.
ATGCACTTTAGCAGGGTGGACTTGCCGGCGCCGGTAAGACCGACCACGGCAACGCGCTCGCCCCGGCTGGCAGCAAAGTCAACCCCCTTGAGGGCGTCATCCGCGCCGCCCCGATAGCGAAACCGCACTCCCATAAGCTCCACCGCAAGCATTAACGCCCCGAGGCTTTCGATTATGCGTTGTTTGGCCTCGCTATTCAATTCATCCTCACTTTGATAGCCGCTCGCGGCAATGATAAAATTTTCAGTCCGGTAATACGTAATAAATGGAGGAATGTCATGATTGACGCCAGGACCTCGGTCTGCTGCATAATCGGGGACCCGGTGGAGCACTCGGCCTCCCCGGCCATGCACAACGCAGCCTACAAAGCCGCGGGCATGAACCGGGCGTACCTCGCCTTCCGGGTGACGAACCTTGAAGCCGCGGTCAAAGGCATCCGTGCGCTTAACATAAGAGGCGTGTCCGTGACCATCCCGCACAAGGTGGCGGTGATGGAGCTTCTTGACAGGCTCGACCCGGTGGCCGAGTGGATCGGGTCGGTGAACACCATTGTGAACGATGATGGCATGCTCACCGGGCTTAACACCGACGGTGCCGGGGCCATGAAGGCGCTTGTTGACGCGGGTGTGGAGCTTTCAGGGAAACGGGTGCTCATGCTGGGCTCGGGCGGAGCCGGCCGGGCCATAGCCATAACCCTTGCTGCCAGGGCCGGGATTACGAGCATGGCCATAATAGGCGTGGTGGAGGATGAGCTCTCAAGGCTTGCCGCGGACGTTACGCAAAAGACAAAGGTCCCCGCGGAGTGGCACCTCATGGGTGAGGAGCGGCTTGCCGCGGAGCTTGACCGGGCTGAGGTGGTGCTTCACTGCACTCCGGTGGGCATGCACCCAGAGGTGGATGCATCGGTGGTCCCGGCCAAGCTCTGGCGGCCGGGCCTTTTTGTCATGGACATAGTGTACAACCCGGCCGAGACCAGGCTCATGAGGGAGGCCCGGGCCGCGGGATGCGAGGTTGTATACGGCGCGGAGATGCTTCTAAACCAGGCGGTCCTCCAGTTCGAGGCCTGGACCGGGCAAGAGGCCCCCCAAAAGGAGATGAGAGAGGCCCTGAAAGAGGCTCTGGGAATTTAAGCGCGGAGCCAGAATCTTTTCGCACAATTAAAACCGGAAAACCTGAAAAGGCGGGGAGACAAGATCATGGCTGACTTTATCATGGCCATTGACCAGGGGACCACGGGCACCACCGTGCTGGTACTTGACCGGAGCGGCGGGGTAAAGGCAAGGAGCTACTCGGAGTTCAAACAGATATACCCGAGGCCCGGCTGGGTGGAGCATGACGCGGAGGAGATCTGGCAGAGCACTCTCAAGGTTATTGAACAGGCCCTGGATAAAGCCGGGGTAAAGCCGTCGAATATCGCGGCCATCGGCATCACCAACCAGAGGGAGACCACGGTGGTATGGGACAGGGGCACGGGCGAGCCCGTGCACAACGCCGTCGTTTGGCAGTGCAGGCGGACCGCGGACACGTGCGAGGAGTTGAAAGAGCGCGGTCTCGCGGAGACCATCGGCAACAAGACCGGCCTGGTCATAGACGCCTACTTCTCGGGCACCAAGATAAAATGGATACTGGACAACGTGGAGGGCGCAAGGCAGAGGGCGAAAAAAGGGGAGTTGTGCTTCGGCACCATTGACTCCTGGCTCGTCTACAAGCTCACGGGCGGCAAGGTGCACGCCACCGACCTCACAAACGCGTCCCGCACCATGATATTCAACATCGAGTCCCTGGACTGGGACACCGAGTTGCTCGATGTCCTGGAGGTGCCCAGGGCCATGCTCCCGGAGCCAAGGAAAAGCTCGGGCGAGTTCGGAAAGACCGACTGCGAGGTGCTGGGCAGCGGTGTGCCCATCGCCGGCGTGGCCGGTGACCAGCAGGCAGCGCTCTTCGGGCAGGGATGCTTCGAGCCCGGTCTTGTAAAGAACACCTATGGCACGGGCTGCTTCTGCCTTATCTACACTGGGGAGCAGTCGCTCCGTTCCAGGGCGGGGCTCGTGACCACGGTGGCGTGCGGGCCGGACGGCGGCCCGGCCTATGCTTTGGAGGGCTCGATCTTCATTGCCGGGGCCGCGGTGCAGTGGCTCCGGGACGAGCTAAAGATACTAAAGCACGCATCCGAGAGCGAGGGCCTGGCGGGGTCGGTTGATGACAACGGCGGGGTCTACCTGGTGCCGGCCTTTGTGGGTCTAGGAGCGCCCCACTGGGACCCGCACGCCAGGGGCGCCATCCTGGGGCTGACGCGGGGTTCGGGCCGGGCCCATATTGCCCGGGCCGCGCTGGAGGCCATCGCATACCAGACGAGAGACATGATGGAGGCCATGAAGCAGGACCTTGCGGACGCGGACACGGGATTTAACATAAAAGAACTCAGGGTGGACGGAGGAGCGTGCATGAACAACTTGCTCATGCAGTTCCAGGCGGATATACTCGACAACACGGTCAACCGGCCGGAGATGATCGAGACCACCTCACTGGGGTCCGCTTACCTGGCCGGCCTGGCAACAGGGTTCTGGCCGGACGCTGAAACTCTCTCATCCCTCAGGAAAACGGAGCGGGTGTTCAGTCCCCGCATGGATGCCGAGGAGCGACAAAGGCTCTACCAGGGATGGACCGGGGCGATAAGAATGGTGACAAGCTCTAAGAAGAGTAAGCCGATATGAACAAAAGAGTCGTGCTTTTAACCCTGCCCTTCATTTTTCTGCTCTCGATTCCTGCTGCATCCGAACAAGAGGGAAGGTTCGAGCGCACGAGCTTCGAGCTCAAAGGCCAGGTCATGGACGTGATAACGGATGACCTTGACGGCGACGGTCTCCTGGACCTGGTGGCCATACACGTTGACGAGTCCAAGGCCCCCCCGGACAGGCACATTACCATCTTCCCACACCACCCGAAAAACGGGTTCAGTGAGAACACAAAGGTGGAGTGGGAAGTGCCCGCGGACGTGGCCGCGGTGGACGTGGGTGACGTTGCGCCGGACCCCGGCAAGGAGCTGGTGTTCATCAAGGAGGGGGGTATCTATTACGCGCGCGTGACCGAGGGGAGCATAGGGCGCCTGGAGCTCGCGTTCGAGACGCAATCGGTGGTGGCCATAGCCTATGACAGGGGCGTGCCCTACTACAACTTCGTGCGCGACTACACCGGCGACGGCATGGACGACATACTGGTTTGCGGTTTCTACGACACTGTGTTCGCACATCGGGGTGACCAGGGAGGGTTCGACCTTCAGACCATAAACCTGCGTCCCGGCATGGACCTCCAGGCCATTGACATGCAGTTCATGATGGTGAGCCAGGACCACCCGCTCTTCAGGGTCACTTACTACGTGCCCAAGGTGTACTCCGAGGACGCGGACGGGGACGGGCTCCTGGACCTGGTGGCCAACTTCAGAGAAGAGGTGCTGGTCTTCAGACAGACCGGTGACGGGTTCACCCGGGAGCCGGTGGAGCGCTTTCACGTAAAGCTGTTCGAGAAGAGGTTCACCGACCGGAGGAGGAGGAGGAGGAACGACTTCCCCAGTTTCGAGTTCGAGGACATAAACGGCGACGGGATCATGGACCTGGTGGCCTCCCAGACCCAGGGGGAGTTCGGGAACATGCAGTCGAAAACGCACCTTTACCTGGGCGGGGAAAACGGGATCTCCGGCAATGAGCCGGACATGTCCTTCAAGACGGAAAAGGCCTCCCTGGGCGTATATCTCCAGGACGTGAACAAGGACAACATGATTGACATAATAATGCCCACCATGGACATGAGCCTCTGGACCACGGGCAAGGTGCTTGTCACCGGGGACCTGCAGGTTGACTGGGCATACTTTATACAACAGCCCGACCGCTCTTTCATGGACTCGCCCACACGGATAGTCCCCACATACCTCAAGTTCAACATGAGGAGGTTCAAGCTTGAAAGCGGTGTCCCAAACGTGTTCGGGGACTTCAACGGGGACGGGTATCCTGACCAGGCCCTGGGCGAGGACAAGGAATCACTGGTCATTACATTGAGGGACGGCCAGGGCGAGCCGCTCGAGATCCAGGAGAAGATAAACATTCCCGTGTCCATGGTGTCAAAAGCCGTGGACATGGACGGAGACGGGCTCTCCGACCTGGTCATCCATTACCATCAGAGACAGGACCATGCCGGAGAGGTGCACGTGTTCATGAACAAGGGGCAGTGGGTGAACAAGGGCTGAGTAAAGGTAACATGCACTCACAAAAAATCAGAGGACTGGTTTTAACTTTTGCACTAATCATTTGCCTCGCGCCCTTCTCCTGCAAGCGCCGGCAGAAAGACAATAACCCCGGCAAGCTGGACCAGGCGCTAATAAACGTACTGGCCGTGCATCCCCAGGTGCGCGGCATGGAGGCGGTGATCGAGGTGCACGGCAACCTGGCGCCATCCGAAGAGGTGGACGTGGTGGCGGAGACCTCGGGCACGGTCGTGGAAGTGCTGGTAAAGGAGGGTGACCGGGTAAGGGCGGGCGAGCTTCTGGCCAGGCTGGACGACAAAGAGGCCAGGCTGAGCCTCGATCAGGCCGAGACTACATTTGAAGTGATGGAGTCCGACTACCTGCGCACCAGGGAGCTCTACTCCGATGGCATGGCCTCCCGATCGGACTTCGAGAAGGTGAAGCGCTCCTTTCAGGACGCCAAGTCCAACCTGGAGATGACCAGGCTCCGGCTAAAAGACACCGTGATAAAAAGTCCCATTGCCGGACTCCTTGTCGAGCGCAACATCGAGCCGTACCAGCGGGTGGGGGCAATGGAATCTCTTTTCAAGGTGGCGGACGTTTCCGCTTTCAGGATACCGGTGACGGTGACCGAGGCCGAGGTCGCGAAGATAAGGACGGGTCAGAAAGTAAGGATAAGGGTGGACGCCGTTTCAGATAATCCGGGATCGTATCCTTTCCAGGGCGATGTGGAGAGGATCAAGCCCATGGTCAACCCCAACACCGGCACGGTGGAGCTAGAAGTGCTGATGCCGGCCGGGCATCCCGGCCTCCGCCTGGGCATGTTCGCGAGGCTGATGATAGTGACCGACGTGCACGAGGACGCGGTGGTGGTGCCCAGGAGGGCCCTGGTGGCTGACCAGACCGACCAGGTGTGGGTAGTAGAGGGCGACAGGGCCGGCCTGGTCGAGGTCAAGACCGGGCTCCGGGACGAGAAGGGGGTGGAGGTGCTGGAAGGCGTGTCCAAAGACGACCTGGTTATAACCGAGGGCCAGTCAGCGCTCACCCCCAAGAGCAGGATTAACATAGTGAACCCGGAAGACGATGAATAACCCGCTCGCCGGAGCCAGACATAGGTGAACCTTTCCGGATTTTCCATACGCAGGCCCGTCGCCGTGGCCATGATAGTTCTCGGTATCCTCATCCTGGGCTTCGTGAGCCTTGAGAAGATACCCATAAACCTCCTGCCCGATATCACCTACCCCAAGATAACCCTGCGCACAGAGTACCCGCACGCAGCCCCCCGCGAGGTGGAGGAACGTGTCACCAAGTACATCGAGAGCGTGGTGGGAATCATAAGCAACGTGGTCAAAGTGAGCTCGGTGTCCAGGCCCGGCTGGTCGGACGTGTACGTGGAGTTCAAGTGGGGCTCGGACATTGACGTTATCACCATGGACATCAGGGAGAAGGTGCAACTGGTCGAGCCCATGCTTCCCGAGGAGGTGGAAAGCCCGCTGCTGCTTCGCTACGACCCCAAAGAGGACCCCATCATCACCCTGGCGGTGACCGGGGACGAGGACCTCTCAGACCTGAGAAGATGGGTGGAGGTGAACCTGGAGCTGGGGCTGGAGAGGCTGGACGGCGTGGCCGCAGTGAAGATCGAGGGCGGGTACGAGGACGAGGTCCTGGTGGAGATGGACCAGGAAAAGCTCGCGAGGTTCAAGCTCAGGATATCGCAGGTCGCGGAGAGGCTCAGGCGCGAGAACGTGAACATAGCCGGCGGGTCCCTGGAGGAAGCCGGGGCAAAGCTCACCGTGCGCACGGTCAACAGGTTCGAAACGCTCGAGGACATAGAGAAGGTGGTGGTGGCGGAGCCGCAGGCAGGCGAAGAGGAGCAGGTCTCCGCGGCATCAATGGACGCGGGCGCATTCTCGGGCATGAGCTCCATGCTGGGCTCGATCGCCTCCCTGCCCTCCGGTTCCATGCCAGGGCTCCAGGCCCCGATGGGCACGAGAGCGGGCGCCGGCACAAAGGCCAAGGCCTCCGCTGTAATCCGGGTGAAGGACATCGCCAATGTAAGCTATTCCCACAAGGAGCGCACCGAGATAGCGAGGCTGGCCGGCAGGGAGTGCATAAAGGTCTCGGTGTTCAAGGAGGGCGACGCTAACATTGTAAGCGTTGCCAATGACGTGCACGATGCAGTGGACGAGATCAGGCAGGTAAACCGCGTCGAGCCCCGGACCGAGGAGTGGACAAGGCGTCTCAGGAGCCCGGTGCGAAAGCTTAAGGCGCTGATAAACAAACTGAGCAAGCTCCTGCTTGCATACCGGCCCTTCGTGATCCAGGAGGAGCCCGTGCCCCTGGAGAACGACATCCGCATCGAGACCGTGTCCGACCAGGCGGTGTTCATCAACCAGGCCATATACTCGGTGGCGCAGACCGCCATATGGGGGTCCATCTTCGCGGTGCTGGTGCTCTACCTTTTCCTTCGCAACTGGAGCTCGACACTTATCGTGGGCCTTGCCATACCCGTGTCCATCATCACCACCTTCAACCTCATGTACTTTTTGGACATAAGCTTCAATATCATGAGCCTGGGCGGCCTGGCCCTGGTGGTGGGCATGCTGGTTGACAACTCCATCGTGGTGCTGGAGAACATCCTCCGACGCAGGTCGTTCGAGCCCGAGCCTTCCATAAGCGCCGAGCGCGGTGCAGGAGAGGTGTCCGCGGCCATCACCGCGTCCACCATCACCAACATAATGGTGTTCCTGCCCATCGTGTTCCTGGAGGGCATGTTCCGCGAGATATTCGGGGACCTGGCCTGGACGGTGACCATGGGCCTCATCTGCTCGGAGGCGGTGGCCCTGTCACTGGTGCCCATGATGACCGTGGTGCTGGGCAGAAGGGTGCACCTGCCAGAGGAGGTGTTAAAAGAGATTGACCGACTCTCAGGCAAGGGGGACTCCGGAGAAAGAGAGCGGGAAGGTGGAGACAGGGAAGAGGCAGGAAAGCGGCCCGCTCCGGAAGACGGGGGCCGCGGTCCCGGCAAAAACATGCTCCGCTACTCGGGCTTCCGCGAGTTCAGGGAACGGGAGCTGCTTGACCGGGGCGGAAAGCCGGGCCGTGCGTTCCAGGCCATCACCCTGCTGTCCTTTATGGTCTGGTGGCCGGTGCTCGTGCAGGTGCTCCTCGTAAAGCGTGCTGCAAGGGCCTTTTCAAGGTCGGCCGGCACTGCTTCGAGGTATCCACTTGGCGCTTTTGACCGGGGCTTTGCCAGGGTGAGGGCATGGTACCCGGGCTTTCTTTCCGGGCTTTTAAAAAGGCACTACCTGGTGAGCGGCGCGGCTATAACGGTGGCGACCTGCTCTTTGTACCTGGTCTACCTGCTCGGGTGGGAGCTCATACCCGAGGTTGACCAGGGCGAGTTCAGGGTAAAGCTCGAGTTCCCCGCGGGCACGCCCATCGAGGAGACCAACAAGCGGATCGCGGCCATGGAGAAAAAGATCAGGGACATACCCCTGTCAGGGAACATAACATCCATTTTCGCCACCGTGGGCATGGGAACAGCAGAGGGAGAGAGCGAGACCGAGAAGGCGGAGAACATCGGCGAGATACACGTGTCCTTGAAAGACCGGGACCAGCGGGACGTGTCCGACCAGGCGGTGATGGGCCAGGCCATGCAAGCTCTGCAAAACGAGGTGGGAGTGGTGCCCCGCTCGGACAAGCCCCAGCTACTCTCTTACAAGGCCCCCATCCAGATAGAGATCGAGGGAACTAACCTGGACACCCTCCGGGCGGTATCCGAGGATATCATAGACAGGATATCCGGAATACAAGGCCTCTCGGAGATCGAGTCCAGCCTGGCGGAGAGCAGCCCCGAGGTGAACATCATCATTGACCGCACCCGGGCATCGGCGCTGGGCCTTTCAGTGAGCGAGATAACGGACGCGGTGCGGAGGAAGGTGAAGGGCGAGGTCCCCACCATGTTCGAGAACAAGGACGAGCAGATTGACATCAGGGTGGCCCTGAAGGAGGAGGACAGGGCGGACATCGGGAAGCTTAAGAAGCTGCTCATACAGGCCCCCGCAGGGGACGTGAGGCTTTCGCAGGTGGCATCCATCACCCCGGCCCTGGGGCCGGCGTCCATCAACCGCTCCGAGAACTCCAGGGTGGCCCTGGTGCACGCGGCCAACCACGGCCGGCCACTGGGAGACGTGGTGAGAGACATAACCGACAGGCTCAGCGCTCTGGAGCTGCCCTCGGGCTTCCACTGGGAGATCTCCGGCCAGAACGAGGAGATGAAGCGGTCATTGCCAAGCCTCTACCTGGCGGGGATACTGGCCATAGCGCTGGTGTACATAGTGCTCGCGGCCCAGTTCGAGAGCCTTCTGCACCCGTTCGTGATCATGTTCTGCGTTCCTTTCTCCCTGGTGGGACTATCCCTTATACTGCTAGCCACCGGCCAGACCATAAACATATTCTCAATAATCGGGATGCTGATGATGGTGGGAATAGCTGTCAACGACGCCATAGTGCTGGTCTCGACCATAAACCTGAGACGCGACGAGGGCATGGAGCGCACCCAGGCCATCGTGGAAGCAGGCAGCTCGCGGCTGCGCCCCATACTCATCACCACGCTGACCACCTGCCTGGGCATGGTGCCCATGGCCATCGCACTGGGCCCGGGCTCGGAGCTGCGCGCCCCCATGGCCATCACCGTGATCGGGGGACTGCTCTCCTCCACCATGTTCACGCTCACCGCCATACCATGCATATACATGGTGCTGGACAGGATACTGCCCAGGGCGTACAAGCCGAGGCCGGCACCCGGGACCGGGACTTCCGCGGGGGTAGACGACGCTTCCGGCGGCGCGAAAAAGGAGCCGGGCGAAGAATGATGGGCATTAAGGAGCCTGAATGAAGATCTCGGAGATAGCAGTCCGCAGGGGAGTGGCCACGGCCATGGTGTTCGCCCTGGTGGTGCTGCTGGGGTCGGTGGCCATAACCAAGCTGCCCCTCGAGTTCATGCCCAAGATGGACGCGCCCTTCGTGGAGATACACGCCCCTTACGAGGGGGTGTCTCCGGTGGAGATATGCGAGGACATTGCAGAGCCTATCGAGGAGGCCCTGGCCACTTTGCCCGGCATTGACGAGGTCAAGTCGCGCTGCATGCAAGGCTACGCCTACATAATGGTCGAGCTCTCGGGGACCTCGAAGATGGACTACCTGATCCTGGACATACAGGAGAGGATTGACTCCATAAGGAACGAGCTGCCCTCGGACCTCATGGACCTGTTCATCATGAAGTTCGACACCGAGCAGATACCGGTGATAGCCGGAGCGGTGACTTTCCCCGGAGACAAGCCTGAGAACAACGAGCTTCTGGACCGCTACGTTGTAAGGCCCCTGAAGACGGTGGAGGGCGTGGCCGACGTACAGATACAGGGCCTGGAGGAAAAGCGTGTGCTGGTGGAGATAGACCAGAACAAGCTCGTAAGCTACGGGGTGAACGTGCTCCAGGTTTACGAGGCCCTGGCCGCGGCCGACGTCACTATATCCGCGGGCGAGGTTGAACACGCCGGCCTGGACCACGCGGTGCGCATAGTGGGAGAGTTCAAGAGCCTGGAAGAGATACGGGACATGCCCGTAACCAGGCACCTCACCATATCCGACCTGGCCACGGTGAAGTACGACTACGAAGAACTTGGCTTCATCGGAAGGATCAACAAGAAAAGGGCCTACATACTCACCCTGCTAAAGGAGTCGAACGCAAACACCGTGGATGTGAGCAGGAGGGCCCGGGCCCGACTCGACGAGATACTTTCGCACCCCAGGATAAAAGGCGCCGAATTCAAGATATGGTTCGACCAGGCACAGGAGATAACCACCTCCATTGATATCCTGCGGGACACCGGCGTTGTGGGGGCCGTGCTGGCCTTCCTGGTGCTTTGGGTGTTCCTCAAGAACATAAGGAGCACGCTTGTGGTGGCCTCGGCCATACCCATGTCTCTTCTCACCACCATCGCCTGCATGTACTTTCTGGGGCTCACCTTCAACGTCATAACCCTGTCCGCTCTGATAGTGGGCATAGGCATGCTGGTAGATAACTCCATCGTGGTGCTGGAGGCCGTGGACTTGAAGCACCGCCAGGGAGAGAAGCCCGAGAATGCCGCGGTGCTGGGGGCCAGCGAGGTGGGGCTTGCCATAAGCGTTGCCACCACCACCACGGTCATCGTTTTCCTGCCCCTCATCTTTACCGAGAGGTCCCAGACCGCGGTGCTGATGAAGCAGATGGGCATAGTGCTGGCCCTGTCCATAGGCTCGAGCCTGGTGGTGAGCCTAACCCTGATCCCGCTTCTTGCCTCGCGCATTTTGACTCCCGTGCCCCAGGGACTGCCAAGATGGTACCAGAGGCTGTCCGGGACTTTCCTGGGTCTCCTGGACCGGGGCCTCGATCACCGGGGCCGGGCGGTGCTGGTGGTGGGAACGGCCTTCCTGGTGAGCATGCAGGTATTTCTGTGGCCCTTTCCCTGGGAGAAGATGCTTGAAAAGTACCAGTTCAAGACCTTGATCGAGAAGGAGGCCATACCCGAGGCGCTAAAGCACATGATCCGCATCAACGTGAGGTTCGAGAGGAGGCCGCCGATAGAGGAGATAGAAGAGAAGGTGAAAAAGCTCGAGGACATGTTCCTCGATAAAAAGGACGAGTGGGGCCTGGACACGGTGGCCTCCATAGTTAGCGACCGCTTTGCAAGGGTGCTCCTTGTGCTGCCAAACCAGCGCACTACAAAGTACACCGCTTCCGAGATCAGGAACATGGCAAGCGACTTCCTGGCAAAAAACGTCAACTGGCCCGGGGTCAAGCTCGACACCAGCGGGTTCGGGCACGGCCCCCACGGGGGCATGGGAGGCTCGACATCCATAAAGGTGCGGGGACCTGACCCGGAGCAGGTCTACCACTTTGCCGACACCATAAGGACCAGACTGAAAGGCGTGCCCGGCCTGCGGGAGATAAAGGAGATCGAGCGGACCGGCGAGCACGAGCTGCACGTCTTGGTTGACCGGGACCAGGCCCGCACCTACGGGTTCCGCACCGACCAGGTGGCGATGGCGGTGTCATACTCGATCCGGGGGGTGCCGGTGGGCCAGTTCATGACCGGGGACGTGCCGCTTGACATATACATGCAGCTAAAGGAGGCCGACCGCAAGAAGGTGGCCCATCTGGAGGAGATGAACGTACAGAACGTGGATGGCAGCCAGGTGCCCTTAAAGAACCTGGCCAGCTTCAAAGAGGTGCCCGTGCCGGAGATGGTGCGCCGCGACAACCGGCAGATAACCGTGCGCATTCCCATCGTGCCCGAAGGCAAGGACCTTGGCGAGGTCTCGCGCTACATATACAAGCGCATGGCCGGGTTCAAGCTGCCGCGGGGATACTCGTGGGTCATGAGCGAGAATTTCAAGGAGCGGGCCGAGGACTTAAAGGTGCTGGGAATTGCAATAGGCTTGGCCATGGTGCTGGTGTTCCTTGTCATGACCGCGCAGTTCGAGTCCTTCTTCCTGCCGTTCGTAATCATGTTCACGCTTCCCTTTGCAATGATAGGCGTGGTTCTCGCACTGCTTGTATCCAGGGCCACCTTCAACATCCTCTCGGGGGCGGGGTGCCTGCTCCTCATCGGTATAGTGGTGAACAACGCCATCGTGCTCGTGGACCACATACACAACCTGAGAAAGGCCGGGCTATCGGAAAAGGAGAGCCTCATGCAGGCCGCGTCCGACCGCTTCAGGCCAATCATGATGACCGCGCTCACCACCATGGTGGGCATACTCCCCATGGCGCTGGGGCTGAACGACACCGGCAGGATGATGTACTCGCCGCTCGGCATCGCCGTGCTGGGCGGGCTGTTCATATCCACATTCCTCACACCATTCGTAATACCCGTGATCTACTCGCTCTCCGACGACCTGCTGTGGAGGGTCAAAGGCGTGTGGCGCATGTTTGAGGAGGTGTGAGGGATGAGGGGTGAGGTTTGAGAAGTGAGCGAGTGTGTTTTTTCAAGAAGCCGGGAGCGCGAAAATGTCAGCAAGTAAAAACAAGCAGATGAACTCTCGCGAAAGGGTGCTGGCAACCGTAAAGGGACTGCCCGTGGACCGGGTGCCGGTGTTCCTCTGGATCAACGCCCACACCGGCTGCAAGCTAATGGCCAGGTATCAGCCAAGCAAGCACGCTCACTGGAACCTCCTGGCAGGCTTTCTGTGGAACAGGTTCGAAGAGCAAGGAAGCGAGGCAAAGGAAATATGGAGGCTCGCGCCTCTCCTATATGACGTGCACACCTTCAACTGGGCGAACGCCTACTCCCTGGAGCTGGGCGCGGACATGGTCCTGGCCTCCTTTGCCACCCCCTGGAGGTACGCCAGGTTCTATCGCCAGGACGGACACATCAGGATGAAAGACATCTACGGGGCCCGGAGGGGCCTGGGCTGCGGGATATACCCGGACATGGTCGAGCCGGCCATAAAAACCATCGAGGACGCAAACAACTATCAGTTCCCGGACCCGCGCGATCAGCGCCTCTACCACATCTTCCGTAAGTACAGGCGCGACTTTCCCGGGGCCTGCATAGCAGCCGAGGTGTGGGGTTCCCAGGACTTCACATCCACATCCCTGTTCGGCATGGACAGGTTCATGGTATTCCTCATGGACCACCCGGAGCAGATGAAGAAATTCATGGACAGGTGGGCCGACTTCCACGTCGAGGTGGCAAGGAACAGCCTGAATGCCGGCGCGGACGTGGTTTTTATCGAGGATGATTACGGCTACGACTTCCGGCCGCTGATGTCTCTTGACATGTGGAAAGAGTTCACCTTGCCGCGACTGAAAAAGCTCATTGACGCGGCCCATGATGCCGGCGCTCCCGCGGCGCTGCACTCCTGCGGGTACCAGATGCCCTTTCTCGATCATTACGTGGAAGCCGGCCTTGACATGCTCCACTCATTTCAGCCAAAGGCGGGCAACGACTTTGCAAAGGCCTACGCAGAGTACGGCGACCGGCTCACCTTTATCACCGGCATAGACATCCAGAGGGGAGAGTCCATGAGCCCTCGCGAGCTTAAAGCTGAGATAGTGGAGAACTACAGGACCGGCGGCAGGAACGGCCGCCACCTGCTCGGCACTTCACACGAGATCCAGCACACCATGCCCGATGAAAACATAGCGACTATCTTCAACACGGTCCGCGAAATCCAGGCGGGCATGTACGACTGAGAGAAAAGCCGGTCAGCAGCGGAGCCTGACCGAAGCGGGCACGATCTCGAAGGTCGCCGGCAGCCTGCCGGGGGCCTCACCGTCAACATCCAGCAGCACCTCTTCATCACTCTCTGCAATGACCTTTCTGCCCCGGATGCAGGTCACGTCTTTTTCTCCAACGTGTGCGCCTTTGTAAATCTTTGCGAAGTTCCTGGCGATCCTCCACTTTCCCATGTCACCGAAAACAACCACGTCGAAAAGCCCGTTACTATTTATGAAGATGTATGCTCAGTGATCGCAGGCGTTGTCTCCGAGCTGGAGGGCGCCTTCGAGATAGTCGGTGACCAGCTTCTCCGGGGTCTCGGGCGGCGCGCCAAAGACCACCTGCACGCCGTTCTGCGCGAATATGTCAAGGGCCCTCCTGCCCATGCCTCCTGCTATCACCACTTCCACCCCCTGGTCGGCCAGCCATCGGGGGAGCACGCCGGGCTGATGGGGCGGCGGCGGCAATTCGCTCTTGCCGGTTATCTGCTTGTTTTCATCCACGTCAATGACGGCAAAGTTCTGGCAGTGGCCGAAGTGCAGGCACAGCCTGCCGTCAGCAAGCGGTATTGCAATCCTCATGTCCTCGTCTCCTCCTGTTTATTTGATTCTTTTAACTCCTGTTTATCTTCCAGCCTCTGAATGACCGGGTCCAGGGCCTTTGAGAATGCCCTGGCCGACTCCGACTCGGCAAACGCGTTAATATAGGGAGTGCCTTCATCCGAAGCCTGTGCAATCATGGGATCCAGTGGTATTCTTCCCAGAAAAGGTATGTCCATCTCCTCTGCCATCTTCTCTCCGCCCCCGCTCTTGAATATGTCCGTGGTCTGGCCGCAGTGCGGGCATACGAACCCGGACATGTTCTCGATCACGCCCAGCACGGGCACGTTCACGGTGTTGCAGAACCTGACGCACCTGCGCACGTCAACGATGGACAGCTCCTGCGGCGTAGTCACGATCACCGCGCCGTCAATGTCCTCGATAAGCTGTATCACCGAGAGGGGCTCGTCCCCCGTTCCCGGCGGCGAGTCAATGATGAGGTATTCCAGGTCCCCCCAGGCCACGTCCCGTAAAAACTGCTTTATCATGCCCATCTTAAGCGGCCCTCTCCAGATTACCGCGTCCTCCCTGCCTCGAAGCAGGAACCCTATGGACACCACCTTGAGGTTCTTGTCCATGGTGACAGGCACCAGTTGCTCGTGAAGGACCTCGACCGGGCTGCCCTGCAGGCCCAGTATGTTTGGTATGCTGGGCCCGTGGATGTCCACGTCCATGAGCCCGGTAGCCCTTTGCTTGGCAGCCATTGCCAGGGCGAGGTTGGCCGCAACCGTGGACTTGCCGACACCCCCCTTGCCCGAGAGCACTATCACCTTGTGCTTGATCCTGCACAGCTTGCTCATGAGCGCCTGCCTGTCCTTGAAATCCTCTTCGGACTCGCCCTGCTTCCTGTCTTTAGCTGAACAGCCCTGCACGCTGCACCCTTCACAACTCTTTTGATCGCTCAAATTCGAGCCTCCTTTAAAATAGCCCTGTTAACTAATCCAGTCTCTTTCCTATCTCCCGCCATGTTTCCCTTATAGCTCCTGCCAGCGCCCCGTCAGCGCACTCGACCACTGCCTTGCCCTGGATCATGGCATCGGTCACGGCCTGGTCATAGGGCAACTCTCCAAGAAGCTCCACTCCCGAATCCCGGACCCACGTCTTTATACTCTTTGCAACCTCCTGGTTCAAATCAGCCTTGTTGATGACCACCAGCAGAGGCATCTGGAAATGCCTTGCCAGGTCATTCACCCTTTTAAGGTCGGACAGCCCGGACTGGCTGGCCTCGGTCACCGCTATCACCATGTCCGCTGCGGTAAGCGAGGCTATCACCGCGCACCCGATGCCCGGCGGCCCGTCAACAAGGATGGTGTCCAATCCGTTCTTTTCCGCCTGGCTTGCCGCGGCCTTCCTCACCTCGGTGACCAGCTTGCCCGAGTTCTCCTCCGCAATACCCAGCCGCGCGTGCACCATGGGACCGGCACGCGACTCGGACACGTACCAGTGGCCAGCCGGGCGCTCCACTGTCTCGACCGCCCCCTCCGGACAGAACTCCCTGCACACCATGCACGCCTCGCAGGCAAGAGGCTCGACCTCGTAAACCGGCGGGTCATCATCGCTAACACTGATGGCATCGAACCTGCACAGGTCATAGCAGGTCCCGCAAGCAGAGCACAGCTCCTGGTTGATCCTGGCCACGGGCAGAGCAAAGAACTCGTGGGTCTCCTTTTTATCGGGCGAGAGCACCAGGTGCAGGTTTGCAGCGTCCACGTCGCAGTCAGCGACCACCACCGGCTTTGCCAGCATTGCAAAGGACGCGGCCAGCGAGGTCTTGCCTGTGCCTCCCTTGCCGCTTATCACGGTGACGGTCCTGGGCCTCTTGCCGGCGCTCATGCGGCTTCCCTCCTCTTTATCATGCCAATGACCATCTTTACGGAGTCGGCCAGGTGCGGGAAAACATCGAGCATGTCCTTTCCGGACGCATACGCCTCTGCTATCCTTTTAGAGTTGGGTATCTCGAGCAGAATCTTGAGCCCCTTTTCACGGCAGAACCTGTGCACCCGCTCGTCACCTATGCCCTGCCGGTTTATCACCACGCCCGCGGGTATGGACAGCTCAGCCACCGCTCCCGCGGCCATCGCAAGGTCGTGCAGGCCGAAGGGGGTGGGCTCGGTCACCAGTACGCAATAGTCCGCGTCCTTGATTGACTCGATCATGGGGCAGGTGGTTCCGGGAGGGCAGTCCAGTATGGTCTCCGGCATCATCGAGCCCCCCTTCTCCTTGACCGCCCGGATAAGCGGAGGGCTCATGGGCTCTCCCACCTTCAGCCTGCCGTGATAAAACACTATGTCCCCTGCATTGCCCCACTCGATCTCTCCTGTCTCGCGCTCGCCCTCGGTTATGGCTTTCGGCTCGCACACCATGGAGCATGCACCGCACCCGTGACACAGCTCCGGGAACACTATCACGTTGGTGCCCAGCACAGCCAGGGCATTGAACTGACACACACGCGAGCACTCCCCGCACCCGTTACACCTTGACTCGTCCACCTCGGGCACCATGACCTTTACGGTCTCATGGCCCTCGATCTCCGGCTTCAGGAACAGGTACGAGTTGGGGGCCTCCACGTCACAGTCCAGGAAGGCGCAATCGCCCATTACCCGGGCCAGGGCCACCGCAACCGTGGTCTTGCCGGTTCCGCCTTTGCCCGAGGCCACAGCTATCTTCATTACCAGTGTCCCCCCACGTTCGGGCCGGCAGCTTTCTCCAGGCCCTCCTGCTTGTAAGACTGGATGGCCTGCTCGACCGTGCCCTCGGCACCTGTGAACACGCTAATTCCCGCGTTCTGCAAAGTCATGTACGCCTTGGGACCGCAGTTGCCGGTGATCACCGCGCCGCACCCCAGCTCGGCCACGGCCTGTGCAGCCTGCACTCCCGCGCCCTGGGCCGCCTGCAGGTTCTGCTTGTTGTCCTTTGCCTGGAACTCCCCGGTATCCAGGTCGTATACGATAAATATTGCGGCCCGGCCGAACCTCGGGTCCACCTGGCTTTCAAGGTCCGGTCCCTGGCTTGTAACGCATACCTTCATGTCAGCTCCTCTTTTCCTTAATGGTTCAGGCGCCGGCTCTTATCAGCCTTGATCGCCCTGCCCTTCGATCTGGGAAAGCCGATTTTTCAGCTCATCCGCCCTCTGGTTCAGGTACGTAAGCTCATCCTCGATCACTGCCCGCTCATCCCCGGGCGCTGGCTGGTAACCGTAGTAAGGGTCCGCATAAGGAACGGACGCGGCCGGCGCTGCATACGCACCGGGCCCGTACCAGCCCCGGCCGAAGCCTCTGCCAAAACCGCGACCGCGGCCGAAACCCCTGCCAAAGCCCGGTCCGGGACCGAAGCCCCTGCCGAAGCCGCGGCCGAAGCCAAAGCCTCCTCCAACACCTCGACCGGCTCCAAAGCCGCGGCCGGGCACCCCGTAATAACTTCCTCCTCCGCAAAGTCCGCGTCCCCATCCTGTCATGGGGCCCGCTCCCATTGGTCCTGTCCTGTCGAATCCAGGCATCTTCTTACCTCCTTTTAAGTTTTTAAGTCTTTTTCAGTTTCTTGCCATGGACGCGCCGCACCTGGGGCATTCGATCGCATTGCAAGGCACGCCCCTTTCGTGGTTCACCCTCTGTCCGCAGGAAGGGCAAATGCACTCGCCGGACGGACCCATGGAACCGCCGCCCATGCGGCCCTTGAACCCGGCACCGCGATTGCCCATTCCCCGGCCTCTTCCCGTTCTCGGACCCTTGCCAGAAGGTCCTGTTCCATCTCCATAAGGCATGTTTCATCCTCTCCTTTCGTTATAGTCTGCCCTGCCCTCTTCCTGACCCGTGACCGCGGCCTCTTCCGCGACCCCGCCGCCTGCGGCCGGGGCACAGGAACCTGTCAGGCTGTAGCGAGCCGGCCATGTACTCGGAAAGCGCGTCACGGGCGGGCCCGATCACGCCCCATATAACCCGCACGCCCCGCTGGTTCAGGGCTAGCTGGAACCGCTCGTGAATCCCCCCGCAGATCAGCACTTTGACACCTTGACCTGCTATGAACTCGGGCAGTGAATAAGGCATAAGCTCGGGGATTTGTATCACGCCCTCATTCAAAACAGATCCGTTGTCCACGTCGGCCACCAGCAAGGCCGGGCTCATCCCGAACCTGGGGGACACGTCATGGCCGAACATCGCTATCCCCACCTTTTCCATTCGCCCATATAATTAGCACGCTTTATGCCAACATCTGTAAAATTTATTAAATGCTTAAATTTCAACAACTTGTCTTTGCTGACGCTGATTATTAAGCGCCCTTATGTTTCATTTGTTGGACATAAAATGTTTCATAAACGTTCCCTGAATTATCATAAATGAAACGCTAATGTTTCGCCCCAAAAAAGGCCGGATTCACGGGGCCTTTTAAAACTATCAAGCAAGATGCTATTAATAGGCAGTATCTTTTTCAGGACCCTGTTCGGGCGCCCTCTGCTTTCTGATTTCCCAGGCTCTTGCTTTAAAGGTGTTCTCATTCACCGATCCTTCCTGTTTGAGGATGCCGCTTTGTTTGAAGATGCGCTTGAGTCCCTCTGAATGCTGGTCATAGAACTCCTGTGTGGTGGTTTCGGAGGGATCGAGGTCTTGTCAGGTTTCCCTGGAACGGCACGTAGTCCACGTTTTTTATCACCGGGTCGTAGTCCTCGTATCCATACACGCCGTAGTTGATTGTCCCCCCGTAGGCATACCCGCAGACGCCGTAATGGCTTTTCGTGCCCGAGGTTCCCACCCTCCCGTACACCCCGTATCCCTGGTAGAAGGAATGGTATGCGTTTGCGGATGTATAAGATTTCAGCCTGTCCGGGGGTCGCCCCTTGTGCTTTTATCCTGTGGAATACATGCCCAATGCATGACGGGATTGTCTGAATATATACACCGTTTGGAAACGGATGTAAAGAAAAAAAGCAAGCCGCGATCAGCCGCTTGATGGTCGTTCCACCCGGTGCTAACATACTGTGTTGGTCACTGACATGAAAACGAAGAGTAAGCGTTATGTATTCGGGCCTGTGCCCTCGAGAAGGCTCGGGAGGTCTCTGGGCGTTGACCTTGTGCCTTACAAGACCTGCTCTTTGGACTGCATTTACTGCCAGCTCGGCAGGACCACGAAAAAGACCGCGGAGCAGGCCGAGTACGCGCCCACTTCAGAGGTCATTTCCCAGCTCGAGTCGCACCTTGAAAAGGGGCCGGCGCCGGACGTTATAACCCTGTCCGGGTCGGGCGAGCCCACCCTCCACAAGCATTTCGGGGAAATAATAAAGAGGTCAAAACAAGTCTCGGGCCTGCCGGTGGCCGTGCTCACCAACTCCTCGCTCCTTGACAGGCCCGAGGTGCAAGAAGACCTCATGGAAGCCGACATCGTGGTCCCGGACCTTGACGCCGGTGACGAGGACCTGTTCGGTATTATCAACCGGCCCTGCTCCGAGATCAGCTTTGATCGCATGGTAAGCGGCCTTAAGAGCTTTTCAAAGGACTATCAAGGCAGGCTGATGCTGGAGGTGTTCCTTCTCGGCGGGATCAACGCCATGGAGAGCGAGGCAAAAAAAATCGCCGGGCTCATAAAGGGTATCCGTGTTTCAGACGTTCAGCTAAACACAGTGGCCAGGCCGCCGGTGGAGGAGTTCGCCATGAAGGTGCCCAGGAAGAGGCTGGTGGAGCTTGCTGAAATGTTCGATCCCCCGGCTGAAATAGTGGCTGACTTCCAGGGAACGGAGGAGCCCCTGCCCGGGTGGGAGGTGCAGGAAGGCGACATCCTGGAGATGCTTGCCAGGAGGCCGTGCACTCTTGATGACATCTCCGCGGGGCTGGGGATAAACAGGATCTCCGTGGTCAAGTACCTGGAGGAACTGCTTGCCAAAGAGGAGGTCGCGGTCTCCCGGCAGGGAAGCGAGGCCTATTACAGGCTGGGAGATCCAGGCAAGTAAACGAGAGACATATATTGACACTGGTTTTCATCCGGTGACGTGCAGGTGAGCCTCGGCTTTGACCAGAACGAAGACCTGGACCTGCATGTTATCGAGCCCTCCGGCGAGGAAATCTACTTTGCCAACTCCAATTCCGACACCGGCGGTGAGCTTGACCTGGACTCCAACCCCGCCTGCTCCATAGACGGTATTAACAATGAAAATGTTTACTGGCCGGCAGGAGGGGCGCCCCCCGGGACTTATGAAGCTTTCGTTCATTACTGGGCCAACTGCGGCGCTTCGGTGGTCAATTGGACCATAACCGTCCACACAGGAGGAAGTTCCTCAACCTATAACGGGTCCTTTACGGCAAGTGATGAAGGACCCGAAGGACAGCACATAACCTTCAGCTACTGATTAGTCATAAACGCGGACAAAGGAACGCCCTCTCCTTGGTATAGCCGGGAGGGGGCGTTTCATTGGCAATGCCGGAGATTACCTGAAAGCCGGTCTTTCACTCCGTGACCTGGATGTATGCCCTGCCCTCTTTCATCTTGACTATGCCCTTGATGGTGAGCTGTTTGCCAATGCCTGTTGCCGGAGGCTTGCAGCCCTCGGGGTACGGGCCGTGCACGTATATGGCGCCGGTTTTGTCCTCGAGCACCCAGTCGCTCTTCGATACGGGGGGCGGCCCCTGGATGCCGCTCCATCCCCGGAACTCGCCCTCGAGCTCGACCTCCTTGCCGAGATAGCTTTCCCTGTTCTCGAGCACATCGGAGACGGTGAGGGCCCTGTTTTCCGCTTCAATCTCTTGCTCACAGGTCTTATCACTTTTTTTCTGCAGGAGTTTCTTTTGGCCTTTTTCCGAGCAGGAAGAGAGCATCATCCCCGCTGCCAGGACCAGGCTTAAAAACACTGTCCGCATCGTTCACCCCCATGCCTCATTGCGCGACAATGGAGCAGGACTCCGATATGTACCAGTCCGAGTACTCGCCGCTCGCGACATTGTCCGCCTCCTGCGGGTCCTCCCACCAGTAAGCGGGCGCGGGGTTCGTGGAATCAAAGGTGAAGGAGTCGCACAACTGGTAGTCGAACCCGTCCGCGGTGTCCGTGTCCACGTAAAAGTTTATTGTCTGCCCTGACTGTCCCTCCATGCTGTATAGGTTTGCAAACAGCACGTAGACCCCGGGCATGACATAGTCCTGCGAGTCGTAAAACTCCATGGGGACCCCGCTGTCATATGAGTCCACGGAAAGGATGCCGTTAGATGACACGCTCCCCATCCATGGGGATGCCCATTCCCCGCTGGGCTCCTCCACGTAGAGGTCCACGTCCGCGTCTGGATTGTCCCAGCTTATGAGGAAGCTGAAGCCGGTCTCTATCACGCTGTAGCCCTGTCCTGCCATGAGGGTCACGAAGTCCTTCCAGTTCTCATGGGCATAAGTATAATAATCAAGGGAGCTGCGTCCGCTGTCGGGGAGGTCCCCCGGGGAGGGGACAAGCACGGCCACCCCGTGGGAGCCGCTCATTTCCATGCCCAGAGTGCTGTTCTTCCAGGTGTTGTTGATGACCAGGGATGAGCTTATGTGGTCCTTGATCTCCCCGGCCTTGCCTCTTATGTCCGCGCTGGTGCAGAAGAGCTCGATGTTTTCGAGGAAGTGGTAGAAGTCCTTGTGACTGGTTTCATGGTAATATCGGGCCGCGGACCTGGCCTGCTCGATGGCATCGGTTTCCATGCCGGTGGTGATGCCGTCGAACAGCAGCCGGCCGAGCTCGCCCACCATGACGTCGAGCTGCTCGAACTGCGACAAGTCGAGAGCGGAGAGTGTTATGCTCTCATCCTGCATTGAGTACCAGCTCTCGAAGTCATCCACCATGCTGGAGGCCAGCTCCCGGGGAGACATGCCCGGGTCCCGGGCCAGGTCGGCAAGCACCATGTGGTAAGGGTTGCCCAGGCCCGGGATGGTGTGCTCGGAGGCCACCATGAATTCGGCGTGGTCCTTTATGAGAGCTGCCACTTCGTACATGCCCATGAGGCAGGCGTCGAAGTTTATGATGTCGAGCTTCAGCCCGCCCTGGATCAAAGCGTCTTCCAGCTCGGGCATGGTCATGTAGTGGTTTGCGCTCTCGTCCTGGAGCGCCCCTGCCCAGCCGCTGCCGTGGTTCCACAGCACCAGGGCGTAATGTTCGGCCGGGTAGTCTGATTTGACCCACTTGATGAAGTTCGCCAGGGCCTCTGTCCCGGCCATGTCCCTGTCCCCTATGACCTGCTGGGCGCTGTCCACCAGGTACGGGTCTCCATCGGCCGTCACCCTGAAGCGCGAGGTCTGATAGGTTTGCAGACCCAGGTCCGAGGGGTCCAAGGCGACCAGCCCGGACCCGTCATCCAGAACCATGTGATGCTCCGAGAACTCGGCCTGCACCACTACGTTCAACTCGTCCGAAGAGCCCACCCTTTCCATCTCGAAAAGGTCCAGGACCCCGCTGTAGGCCAGGTTGTTGTCCGCGGCCATGTACACGGCAAAGGTCCACTCCGCGGGCGACGAGGAGGACCCGTCAGAGTCTTCAAAAAGGTCCGCGCATGATGAGTTGCAGAGAAGGCCTGCAAGGGATGCAATCAGGAAAATCGGCTTGATCCTCACTCTCACGGCCCCTTCCCTTTTGGCTTGAGTTTATTCAGCTTCATGTTATCGCCTGGGCCCCCATTATTCCGGGTAACAGGAGTCTATCTCCTCGCAGTACTTATCGTATATGACCCTTCTCTTCATCTTCTGGGTGGGTGTGAGCTCTCCCGTCTCCTCGCTGAAGGCCGCGGGCAGGACGCAGAAGTTTTTTATCTGCTCGTATCTGGCAAGCCCCATGTTGACCTCGGCCACTATGTCCTTGAAAAGCTCTTTCACCCGGGGGATGGCCACCAGTTCCTCCGCGCTCGAGTACTCGATCCCGTTCTTCTTGGCCCACCTCTCAAGCTCCTCGAAAGAGGGCACCAGCAGGGCGGAGAGGTACTTCTTCTTGTCGCCCACCACGCATGCCATCTCGATCATGGGGTCCAGGGTGAGCTTGAGCTCGATGGGGTGGGGTGCCACGTTCTTGCCGCCCGCTGTCACCAGAAGCTCCTTCTTGCGGTCGGTGATTATAAGGAACCCGTCCTGGTCAAAGTGCCCTATGTCACCGGTCATGAAGAAGCCGTCATCAGTGAAGACCTCGTCGGTGAGGTCCGGCCGGTTGAAGTAGCCCTTGTCACGGTCGAACACCTGGGGCCCCTTGACCAGTATCTCGCCGTCGTCCGCTATCTTGATCTCGGTGTTCTTGCACGGCCTTCCCACGGTGCCCGGCTTCATTATCATGAGCGGTATTATAACGTTTGCCGCAAAGGTGAGCTTCAGCATTCCCACCGGGTTGGAGTAGGGGTTCTTTCCCTGGCTCTGCATAATCACCATGGTGTCCACCAGCCAGTCCAGCCCCTTCCTGTAGGCCCATGTATCGGGCGGCTCCTCGAAAAAGTCCACCGCGTTCCACGACACCGCGCTGGTGGTCTCGGTGAGCCCGTAGCCCTCACCTATCTGCAGGTTCAAGGCCCTGAAGAAACGGCATATGTCCTCGGACAGGGCCCCTCCGCCCGAGCCCGCGAACACCAGCCTGTCCAGGGCCGACTTCTTCCTTATGTTTGAAAACACCAGGGTGTTGGCCAGTGCGAACTTTATTGCGGTGGACGGCGGCATCTTCTCGCCCCTGCTCATGTGGTCCACCACCTCTTCGCCCACCGCCAGGCTCCAGTCGAAGAGCTTCTTGCTCACGCCCGTGAGCTTGTTCGAGGTCTTCTTGACCTCGTCGTACACCTTCTCGTACAGGCGCGGGATGGTGATGAGCATCTGGGGCCTGACCTCGAACAGGTTCTCTTGCACCTTCTGGTAGGACTCGGCAAAGTGCATCTCCCCTGCCATGGACATCATCACGTGGTAGTCCGAGGTCCTGCCGTAGATGTGGCACAGCGGCAGGTGGCACAGGGTGCAAAGCCGCACGCCCCGCTCCACCATCTTGTTGGTGATGGGCGCGTCCAGCAGCATCTCGTTCTCGGAGAGGAAGTTCTTCTGGGTGAGCACGGCCCCCTTGGGCTCGCCGGTGGTGCCCGAGGTGTAGATGATGGCGGCCACGTCGTCCGGGCCCAGGGACTTCCTGCGCGATTCCAGCTCCTCGCCGGCGCTCTTCGAGGCCGCGCCCCTTTTCAGCAGCGAGTCGTAATCAATGACCGAGGGCTCCGGCGGGTCCTCCACCGGGAACATGGCGATGATGGACTCGAGCGAGGGCACGTCCGGCTTCACCCTCACGGCCTGCTCTAAAAGACCGTTATCACCGACTACCACAGCCTTAGCTTTGCAGTCGTTCAAAATGTAGGAGAGCTGGTGGTCGGTGCTGGTGGGGTAGATTGGCACTCCCCACCCGCCCGCGGCCTGGATGGCCTGGTCGGATATCACCCATCTGGGCCGGTTGTGCGAGAATATGGCCACCCGGTCGCCTTTTACGATCCCCAGTTCCACAAGACCGGCCCCCAGGTTCCTCGCCTGGTCCGCGGCCTCTCCCCAGGTGGTGATCTTCCACTCCTTTGAAGGCAGGCCACCCTCCAGCTTGGCCCGCATGAACACGTCGTCCTTGTACTTCTCCGCCTGGGTGAAGAACAGCTCGGAAAGAGACCTTGCCGTCAAGTATGCGTGCGTCATTTTTTACTCCCCTCTAAGCCTAACTGAGATGTCCCTCTCTCTTTCAGCCGGACTTTATCTTATCTTTTGGCTGGAATCAAGGATGGAAAGGGGTAACGGATCAGTATTGGGCAATGTTATTTATCAATACCCTGAAAGGGTTGAATAACGCTTTTTTATCCAGCCCTTTCAGGGCAGGACAGAAAGGGCGGGGCCTTTTATTTCCCAGGGTGGCGGCCCTTTCGGGCCTGACCCTGGGCTATTCTTATTTAGCCCCTTTGGGGCAAAGATGAGTTCCGCAACAGGCACTAAATAAAAGACTCACCCCCACATCTCCGGCGCCAGTGCGTCGCGGAGCCCGTCTCCGAGGAAGTTGAAGGCCAGCATGGTGATGAATATTGCCAGGCTGGGGGAGAGTATCAGGTGCGGATAGAACTGCATTGCTATCCATCCGTCCGCGGCCAGTGTTCCCCACGAGGACTTGGGCGGCTGTATACCCAGGCCGATGAAAGACAATGTGCTCTCCGCCAGGATGACCACGGGAATGCGGAAGGTCAGCGTCACGATGAGCGGGCCCCAGGTGTTGGGAAGGATGTGGCGCCACACCACCTGCGGGTGCCTCACCCCAAGCGCCCGGGCAGCCTCGATATAGGTCTCCTCGCGGAGACGGAGGACCTCGCCGCGGATCAGCCTCGCAACGTAAACCCAGCTCACAAGGGACAGGGCCAGGAGCAGGGCCAGGTTGTCGGGGTTGAGCCACCTGTTCAGAAAGCCTATGCCCGCAGCGGAGAGGAGCCCGTCAAGTGCCTGCCGGTTGATGCTGGTGTTTATGAGTATGATTAGCAGAAGGTCGGGGAAAGAGTACACCATGTCCACGAACCGCATCATCACGTTGTCCGGCCTCCCGCCCACGTAACCGGAGAAGGCCCCGTACGCGGTCCCCAGCACCAGGCTGAGCAAGGTTGACACGAATGCCACCGACAGGGACACCCTGGCCCCGTATATCATGCGGCTTAACAGGTCCCGGCCCAGGAAGTCCGTGCCCATGGGGTGCTGGATGCCGGGTGGGGCCAGCTTGTTATCGTGGTCCATCTGCTGGTAGGAGTAGGGGGATATCCAGGGTGCCAGGATGGCTGCCAGGCACATGATGGCAATGAAGACGAGAGACACCAAGGCGAAGCGGTTGCGAAAAAGCCTCGTGACCACCATCCTGCCCGGACCCCTGGCCCTCCCCGGACCGCGGGATATGGACTTAAAGCCGGTCATTTGCTCTTACAGGCGCTTTTGTACAAAACAGAATTTCTGTTTCGCACAGAGGCGCGGAGGTCACAGAGGAGAGAGTTTTTCGAAATCTCTTATCTATGCCTCTGTGCGATAAAAACAGTTGCGTATAATATCTATTTTAGACGGCAATGTTTCATAGCTATTACTTGCGGCCGGCCATGGCCTCTTCAAGGATATCCTCCGCGGCCTTCACCGGGGCCTCAGCTTCCCGGATGGGCCTTCCCACCACGATGTAGTCCGCGCCCGCTTTCACGGCCTCACCGGGGGTGGCGGTGCGGGCCTGGTCGCCCTTTTCAGCTCCCGCCGGCCGGACACCGGGACAGACTATTGTGAAGTCCTGCCCGAACCTCTCCCTGATGACGCCCGCCTCCGCGGGTGAGGCCACCACGCCGTGAAGCCCGGCGTCCCTTGCAAGCCCGCACAGCTTTAGCGAGACCTCATCCGGCGATGACACGAACCCGATCTCTTTCATGGATGCCGGGTCCAGGCTGGTGAGCACCGTGACCCCGATGACCAGTGGAGGATCGGCTCCCGAGGCTTTGGATGCCCCCTGGAGCGCGGCCTCCATCATGGCCCTTCCACCGGAGGCGTGCACGTTCATCATGAACACGCCCATGCGGCCGGCCTCCTCCGATGCCTTCTCAACCGTATGGGGTATGTCGTGGAGTTTGAGGTCAAGGAATACCCTTGCCCCGCTCTCATGCACCATGTCCACCACCCGTGGTCCTTCTTTGGTAAAAAGCTGCAGCCCTATCTTGAACAGCCCCACCTTGTCCCCCAGCCTGTCCACCCACAGGCTGGCCTGCTCCATGTCGGATGCATCCAGCGCAAAGATAAGCGGGTTTTTTTCCTGCTCCATGTGTGTCAGTTCCCCAGGTCCTGGTCCACCAGTATAACAATGGTCTTTGTAAGGCTGGGCGGCCTGTGGATGATGACCTCGGCCCGGCAGATGCGCGCAGGCACGTTACAGTCAATGCACTCGCCTTTTTCCGCGCAGGGGGTCTTTACGGACAGCTCGGCAGCCCGCTTTGTGGCTGCCACGTCCTTTACACGCTCGCGGGCCGCGTCCAGGTCGGGTGCGATCTTGTTCTTTCCGGCCACTATGAGCACCGTGCCCGGACCGAATATCATGGGCGCCACCCTGTTTCCTATG
Source organism: uncultured bacterium (assembly GCA_964650485.1). Taxonomy (GTDB): domain Bacteria; phylum RBG-13-61-14; class RBG-13-61-14; order RBG-13-61-14; family DATKZS01; genus CAZYTX01. The sequence goes on from CAZYTX010000004.1 coordinate 33,866, forward strand.
CCGTCCATGCTAACGAGCTCGCCGGTCATGGAGAGCGCGTTCACCGAGGTCAGGAGCACGTCCGCGGTAAGCTGCTTCTTTCTCATCTCGATTGATTCCTGCGGATTTTCCGTTGCCCAGTGGTCAAAGAGCTGGCTGCCTCTTTTTCCCAGGGCATCAACAGAGCCGGTTGCCCTGACCGACGCCGAGCCTGGAACAGCTACGCTCGCGCCCTGCGGCACCAGCTCCAGCACCTTCTCCCTGCACTCTTGTTTGTCTCTCGCGTACTCGACCTCGAACCCGTGCTTCTTAAGGGCCTTCATGGTCTTTTCAATAACTTTATCCATCAGGGAAACTCCTTTGCGCTCACATCATAAAAGCACGCCCGTTTTTATGTCAAAGACTAACCCCTTTTATCCTTACTTTACAAGCCGAGGGATTCAATGGATCATAGAGCGTGAATGGAAACCAGGGGAAAAAGAGTCAGGTGGCCGCGCATGGTTGCGGGAGCGGCTTATTGCATGCTTTTCGCTTATCTCGTCCACTGGGGCTTTTCGCTCCGGCTGCATCCAATGGCCGGTCATCTAAGGCCCGTTTTAATAGGGCTTTTGGCGGCAGCGGTCACCTACGTAGCACTAGCTTTGCTTGTCCGGGGCACGTCTTGGTTCGCGGCCGCCCTGGCGGTCATATCCGTTCCCGTTTATATGCTTCTGCTGCCCGGGCCTGACAACTGGAGGGAGCTTGACGTGACCTTTGAAAAAGCCGGCCGTGACGCGGCAGAGGCAAGGCCTTATAAAAAAATGTCTTTGAACAGCGAAAGCAGGCGCTGCCGCGCGATCGAGTTCGGCCGGGCTTTAAGCCTTCGGATTCCTTATAAAGAGGGTCACAGGCTGCACTTCGGCCTGGGCCTGCCCCGCATGCCCCATGCAAAAGACGGTTTCAACCTGGAGGTCTCCCTTGCGGGCCGGAGAGGGTCCGCCCGGACCATCATGTCAAAGAACTACGGCCTGGATAAAAGCAGGTGGCAGGATGTGTTCATAGACCTTGAGCACGGTCTTGAAAAGGGCGGACTGATGAGGGTGCGCGGGTCTTTTGCCGACCCGAGGGACATGGACCGCGTGCCTGCCCGTTACAGCTTTTTCCTTACATCACCCCGCCTGGTGGTATCCGGGGCCGGTCCGGGCAACGTGGTTTTCATACTGGTGGACACCCTTCGGGCGGACAAGCTGGGCAGCTACGGGGGGGCCGAAGGGTCCAGCCCCGCCTTTGACCGCCTTGCTGAAAAAGGCGTGCTCTTTACCAGGGCCTTCAGCCAGTCGTCGTGGACCCCGCCTTCGGTGGCGGCCATCCTTACCGGCCGGCTGCCGCACCAGCTCGGGCTCAAGCCGCATAACTACCTGCCGGAAGGGGCTTTTACGCTGGCGGAGCGCTTTGCCAGGGAGGGCTGGCTCACGGCCTCGGTTTCGTCCAACCGCATCATATCTCCGGAGTCCAACTTCGACCAGGGGTTCGACACCTTCATGTTCCATCCACGGACGATGGTCTCTTACTTCTGGGACTCCGCGGAGTGGGTCACAAATAGCGCCACAACATGGTTCTCACGCCATCCCGGCGTGCCCAAGTTCCTCTACCTCCACTACTCGGACCCGCACATCCCCTACCTGGCGCCCCTGGGCCACGCGGTCGTGGCGGAGTCAATGTCAGCCTCAGACTTTGTCAAGCTCCCGCTTGCCGTGGCCTCCCTGGGCGCCTACCTGAACGCACCCCTGCTGGGCCGATACAAACAAGCCCTGTCCATGCGGGCCTCATACAGAGACGCATACCTTGGTCTTTACAACGGCGAGGTCAACTACTGGGACCTGTGGCTTGGAAGGCTCCTCTCCGGGCTGGAGCAGTCGGGCGAGCTTGACCGCACCACCATCGTGATCACCTCGGACCACGGCGAGGAGTTCCTGGAGCACGGTTTCTACCTTCACGGCTACACCCTGTACAACGAGGTCATCCACGTGCCCCTGCTGATAGTCGCCTCCAGGCTGGGAGAGGGCGAGAAGGTCGAGCAAGTGGTGCAGACAGTGGACATTTTCCCCACACTGGAGAACCTCTTTGGATGGGAGCACGCGCCCAGGGTGTTCGGCCGTTCATTGACGGCGCTATTCGAGTCTGATGGAACTTGGGATGACCTTGCCTTTTCACACGTGCACCCCATAACCGAGTTCGAGGCCATAGCACTCCCAAGGCCGGGGCACCTTGACGACCCTCCGCTCGATTGCTTCGCATTGATCAGGGGCGACTGGAAGCTGATCCAGCTCTCGAACGGCAGGGAGGGTAAAAAGGAGCTGGAGCTTTTCAACATTGACAAGGATTTTCAAGAGCGGGTGGACCTTGCCGGCGGTCTTCCCGGCAAGCTGGAGGAGATGAAGCGGGCCATGGAAGATCTGCAAGAGGGTCTGCCCGAGCCCATACCACCGGTAAAGAGGAAACCATCCCCCGAGCTGATTAAGATGCTAAAGTCGCTCGGCTACCTGAACAAGTAACAAAGGACGCGCCCGTGCAGACCAGGATAAGCCCGCCCAAAGCAGCGCTCTTCATCTTCATAGGATTGGTGTCTTTTTTCAGGCTCCTGGCCATAGACGACTTCCACCTCTCGCCGGACGAGGCCTACTACTTTGCGTGGTCCAGGCAGCCGGCCGTGTGCTACTACGACCAGCCCGGCATGGTGGCCTGGGTGGGCAGGGCATTCAGCCTGCCCTGGGAGCGGGCCACCACCTTTTCCGTGCGCCTTGCCGCGGTTTTGCTGTCCGCGCTCAGCACCTGGCTGTTCTTCCGGGCATACCTCGAGTACCGGGAGAAGAAGGAGGAGGCTGTAGTTTTTGCCGCGGTCTTCTCCATACTCCCCTTCACCTGGCTGCTGGGAATGGTAACCATACACGACACCGTGCTACTGCCGTGGCTGGCACTCACATACTGGATGATTATAAGGCTGGCCAGAAGGGACGGCCGGGCAGCGGACTGGCTCCTTGTGGCCCTGTCCCTTACCGGCGCCGTGTACTCCAAGTTCTCCGCGTTGATGATCGTCTGGGGCCTTCTGCTCTACATGGTAGTGTCGCCCCGTGGGAGGCGGTGGTGGAGGACGTGGCCGCCGTACGCCGCGGGGCTTTTGTCTGCCCTGCTTTTGCTCCCCATGGTGTGGTGGAACTACGAGCACGACTGGATCAACATCGAGGCCGTGCAAGAGCTCAGCCGCATGGACGGCCTCTCACTCCTGGACCGGCTGCGCTACCTGTTCGAGTACGTGGGCTCACAGGTGCTGATATTCTCGCCGCTCCTCGGGGTCACCGTGTTCGGGGCATTGCTGAAAGGTGTCCGGGACGCGGTCCGCGACCTTGCCGACGACCAGGTGGTGCTGCCGGTGTGCCTTGCGTTGCCGGTGTTTGCGTACTTCCTTCAGCTTTCCCTGCGCTCGCACGT
>CAZYTX010000004.1:37412-121092 GCA_964650485.1 uncultured bacterium
CAAGGCACGGACTTCATAATGGCCAGGCGCTACCAGGTGGCGAGCATGCTCGAGTTCGAGCTTTATGACCGGCCGTTCGTGGAGTGCTTCAACAAGGGGCGCAGGGGCAACCAGTGGGACCTGTGGTCGAGCCTGCCGGAGCGCGAGGGGCAGACCGCCCTGTACGTGGACGACGAGAAGATGCCGGAGACGGTGAGCAGCAGGTTCAAGAAAGTGGAGCCGGTCATTGCGCCCCTGGTGCTGGGGGAGAAGAGGAGGCCGATCAAGGAATGGTACGTGTACAAATGTTTCGGCTTCATGGGCCCCGGGCAAGAATGAGCAGACTTACATTGCCTTTTCTTTATGCAAATCGGGTTCTGTTTGACATTTACAGGAGGGTTGGTAAAAAATGGTAAATGGACCAGGCGGAAATCTTTTTGTTTTAAGGCAAAGGATTTAAAGAGGAGTTATGGGAAGACGAGAGCTACTGCGCATAGATGCCAAGGTGGAAGTGGAGTACAAGAGCTTTGACCAGTTCTACACCGAGTATACAAAGAACATCTCCAAGGGCGGGGTATTTATAAGGACTGATAATATTTACAAGCCCCAGACGGTGCTGGAGATACTGCTGAAGCTCCCCGGGACGGAGCCCCCTTTAAGCCTGGTTGGCGAGGTCGTTCACGTGATAGACAAGGACACGGCCAAGGAGCGGGGCATTGAGCCCGGGATGGGCGTCCAGTTCGTTGACTTCGAGGAAGGGGCCCATCAGTCGCTTGACATCTACGTTGCCAGCAGGATCGAGAAGAAGCCGGAATCACTTAGCAAAGACAGGCGCAGGCACGCCCGGGTGCCGGTCAGGCTCCGGGTGAAGTTCCCGAGCGTGGAGGTGTTGCAGCAGGACTACTCCGAGGACATAAGCAGGGGCGGAATATTCATACAGACGCAGAAGCCGAAAGAGGTGGGGGACAGGTTCCTGGTCACCCTTGTCCACCCCGAGACCAAGGAAGAGATCGAGCTCATGGGCGAGGTGGTAAGGGTGGCCGAGGGCGAGCCCCATATCCCGGGCAGTTCGAAAGGCATGGGCATCAAGTTCATAGACATGGACAAGGAGAAAAAAGAGGCTATCCGGCGCTTCCTGGGATTCAACTTCCCCAAGGTCAACTAACCTCAAAGTCCACGCGCCCTGAGGGTGAGCACAAAAGACTGTGCTAAGGTAATATCAAGGACATTGACATGACCCGTATAATCGGCATAGACCTCGGGACCACCAACTCGTGCGCTTCCACAGTGGAGGGCGGACAGCCCAAGATCATCCCCTTCTCAAAGGGGTACCTCACCATTCCCTCGGTGGTGGCCTTCACACCCGAGGACGAGCTCCTGGTCGGGCCCGACGCCATGCGCCAGTCTTTGACCAACCCATCCAACACCATATACGGCTCCAAGCGTCTGCTGGGACGGTCTTACTCCTCCTACGTGGTGGAGCAGGTCAAGAAGCTGTTCCACTACGAGATCGTGGAGGGCAAGCAGGGCGAGGTCCAGGTGATCGGCAACGGCAGGCCCTTCTCCGTGCCCGAGATATCGGCTCTCATACTGCGTTCCATCAAGCAGTCGGCCGCGGACTACCTGGGAGATGAGGACATACAGGCTGTTGTCACCGTGCCGGCTTACTTCACCGACCGGCAGAGGTCAGCGGTCAGGGAGGCCGGGAGCATGGCGGGGCTGGACGTCATGCGCATAATAAACGAGCCCACCGCAGCGGCCCTGGCTTATGGCTACCGCAAGGGGAGAGAAAAGAAGGTGGTCATATACGACCTTGGCGGCGGGACCTTTGACGTCTCGATAATGGACATGGCCGACCAGGTCTACAAGGTAATAAGCACGGACGGGGACACCTTCCTGGGAGGTGTGGACTTTGACAACAGGCTGGTGGAGCACCTGGTGAACAGGATAGTGAAAGACACCAAGATTGACCTGCTCGGCGACAGGGTGGCCCTGCAAAGGGTCAAGGCCGCGGCGGAGGAGGCCAAGAAAGAGCTCAGCTTGAGACAGGAGACCCAGATAAACATACCCTACATAGCAACGGGCGAGTCAGGGCCGGTGAACGTAAGCTACACCATCACCAGAAAAGAGCTCGAGGCCATGACCTCGCACCTGGTGGACCGCACCATTGAAATATGCAAAAAGGCCATGGACGCGGCCAAGACCGGCCCGGCCGAGATCGAGGACGTGGTGCTGGTGGGCGGACAGACAAGGATGCCGCTCATCTGGGAGAAGATAAAGCAGTGCTTCGGCAAAAGCCCGTCCAAGGGCGTGCACCCGGACGAGGTGGTGGCCATGGGCGCGGCCATCATGTCGGACATCATCTCCAGGGGCGAGACCGGGGTGTTGCTCCTGGACGTGGTCCCCCTGCCAATAGGGCTCGCGCTGCCGGGCAACCGCTTTAAAGAAATAATCCCCCGCAACAGCCAGACACCCATCAAGAAGTCCGAGGTCTTCACCACCGGAAAGGACAACCAGAAGAACGTGAAGATCACCGTGCTCCAGGGCGAGGACCCCGAGGCCGACAAAAACGAGGTCCTCTCTCAAGTGGTGCTCTCGGACCTGCCACCCCACAAGAAGGGCGAGCTCAAGATCGAGGTCACCTTCTCGGTCAACGCCGAAGGCATACTAACCATAAGCGCCGCGGATAAAAAGACCGGCAAACAAGTCAAGACAACCGTCTCACACGGCGGCAAACAAAAGGATTGACAAGCCTGCTCCCGGACCTGAATGAAGAGCTTTGTTAAAATAATCTTCTTTGCCTGCGCTCTTTTTCTTTTCCTCCCTCAAGGCGGACACTGTAAGTCCCGGGCCGGCGCAAGGTTCAAAGACTACATTACATACGCGCTCCTTCCCCACCTGTGGGACGGGACCAAGAACACCTTTGCAAAACCGGAGAACTGGATCTACCTGGGCGCCGGCGCCGGTGCAGCCGCCATTGCATACCAGTACGACGACCAGGTGAACGAGTACTGGCAAGAGCACCGGCTCATGTATTCTTTGGACGAGTTCGGAAACGACCTGTGGGGAATGGGCGAGTTCCAGGCCGGCCTGGCCCTGTCCATGATGTTCGCCGGATGGCACATGGAAGATGAGGAACTGGCAGCCACAGGCGAGGTGCTGGCCGAGGCCCAGATAATACAGGGAGTGGTGGTGAACGTGATTAAACCCATTGCCGGCAGGGAAAGGCCCAGCGGCGAGAACAACCTCTCCTTCCCCTCCGGGCACACCAGCACCGCCTTCTGCACGGCCGCGGTGCTACACCACCGAAAGGGATGGGCCGCGGGCCTGCCCGCGTACGCCTTCGCCGTGATCACCGCAATGTCGAGGATGGACGTGCAGGCCCACTACCTCTCGGACACGGTGATGGGAGCGACCATCGCCATGGTCACCGGGTACGCGGTGTCCATGCACCACGACGACTACCCCTATGAGGTGCGTTGGAAAAAGGGGCCAGGGCTGGTGATGGCGCCCGTGGTCGGGGACGGCGAGTATGGGATAAATCTTAGCGCCCGGTGGTGAAGCTTAGAAAAGCGCGGCTCAGATATCTATGTCCGGCTTCCAGGTGACCAGGTCCGCGGAGGTCGAGCGGAGCCGCTCGGAGAGCGTCTTGGTGAAGTTCTTGTACACCTTGGCGGCTATACCATCGTCTTTGTCAACCACTCCCAGGAACTGGTCCCGGGGAACGAGCATGCACTCCACGTCATTGTAAGCGACCACCCGGGCCGAGGTCTTGGTGTCCTCGATCAGGCTCATCTCGCCGAAATGCTCGCCTGCAACAAGCTTGACAAGCTCGGTGCGCACCTCCCCGTCAACCTTGCTCACGCTCACCGTTCCCCGCTTTATCACGTAGAGCGCCTTGCCCTCGGAGCCCTCCTCGATTATGACCTCGCTGGCAGGGAAGGACACCTCGGTGGTTATATCCTCGAACTTTGCAAGCTCGTCATCGCTGAGCCCGTGGAAAATCCTCACCTTCTTTAAAAGCTCTATGTCCTTCATTCCTGCTCCTCCTTGTCCGGATATGATGGCATGATCTCGTCCCAGAATTTTACCAGAATAAAACCATAAAGGCCAGTCAAGAAAAAAACGCACGGCCGATTGTTTGACAACTGCTTTCATGACGTATATTATCTTAGTTGTTTTTTTCCGGCCCGATGTTGGACGCGGATTCAAAGAAGCAGTGCAGTTCCCCTTTTTTTCCGGCCCGGCAGTACATAAGATGCAGACCCGAATGAACAATACAGGTCTTTCCATGTCTTCCAGGCCGTCCCCGGACGGACCGGGGAGGCATGTCAGTGGTGTCGTGCGCTTTCAAACCAATGAAGGAGGTTAACAAGGTATGAAAAGGGAAATCAAGAAGGTGGCGGTGCTTGGCGCCGGTCTTATGGGCACGGGCATCGCGGCTCACCTGGCCAGCGCCGGCCTTCCGGTGGTGCTGCTGGACATAGTGCCGCCGGAGCTGTCCGATGACGACAAGAAAAAGGGGCTGACAGCCGAGTCCCCGGCCGTAAGGAACAAGCTGGCCACAACCTCCATACAAAAGGCCATCAAGCAGAAGCAGTCGCCATTCTTTGTAAAGGAGGACGCGGAGCTGGTAACGCCCGGCAACTTCGAGGACCACCAGAAGCTTATAAAGGACTGCGACTGGATCATCGAGGTGGTTGTGGAGGATTTGAAGATCAAGCAGAAGGTGATGAAGATGGTGGAGAAGAACTGGAACAAGGAAGCCATCATATCCACCAACACCTCCGGCCTTCCCTTGAAGGAGATATCCACAAAGCTAAAGCCGGAGATGAAGAAGAACTTCCTGGGCACCCACTTTTTCAACCCGGTGCGTTTCATGTACCTCCTGGAGATCATCCCCATGAAGGAGACCAGCAAGAAGGTGGTGGAGTTCATGACCGACTTCTGCGAGGAGGTCCTTGGAAAGGGAGTGGTATTCGGCAAGGATACCCCCAACTTCGTGGCCAACCGCATAGGGGTCGCCGGAATGATAGCCACCATGCAGCTAATGGAGGAGATGGGCATCACCATTGACGAGGCTGACCAGATATTCGGACCGCCCATGGGAAGGCCCAAGTCGGCCCTGTTCAGGACCGCGGACATGGTGGGCCTGGACACCTTGGCGCACATAGCCCACAACACCGCGGGAAGGGTGAAGCAAAAGGAAGCCGAGCGCTACTTCACCCTGCCGGAGTACATCGAGAAGATGGTGGAAAAGGGGCTCCTGGGAAACAAGGCCGGGAGCGGCTTTTACAACCGGGTGGAGAAGAAGAAGTTCCTGGTAATAGACCCGGACTCACTGGATTACAAGGAAAAGGAGGGAGAGAAGTTCGACCAGCTAAAGATGATCCAGTTCATGGCCGACCCGGCAGAGAGGATAAAAGCCACCATCAGCGCAGGGGGCAGAGCCGGCGAGTTCGCAAAGAGGGCCCTCTACGAGCAGCTCATATACTCGGCGGAGCGCATCCCCGAGATAGCGAACAGCCTGGTGGAGGTGGACAACGCCATGAAATGGGGGTTCAACTTCGAGGTCGGACCCTTCGAGGCATGGGACGGGATAGGACTCAAAGACAGCGTGGCCGACATGGAGGAGATGGGCTACAAGGCGCCCAAGAAGATAAAGGACATGCTGGCCGCCAAGAAGAAGTCCTTTTACAAGACCCGGGGCGGCAGAAAGCTCTACTACGACTTCAAGAAGAAGGACTACGAAAAGGTCGTCGAGAAGCCCGAGGTCATACTCCTCCCCGAGGTCAAAAAGGACAAGAAAAAGATCGTGGAGCAGAGGAGTTCCGCCACACTGCTGGACATAGGCGACGGCGTGTACCTGGTCGAGTTCCACAGCCCCATGAACTCGCTGGACCAGGACATGTGGGAGCTCATGAGGAAGGCCGTGGACATGGCCTATGACAAGGGGGAGGGCGTGGTCATCGGCAACCAGGCCCCGGGCATACCAGGGGCCTTCTCCGCCGGCGCCAACATAAACGTGGTGCTGGAGGGGGCCAAGGCCAAGCAGTGGGACATGATAAAAGAGGCTGTCAAGTACTTCCAGGAGACCAACCAGTACATGCACTACTCTCCAGTGCCGGTGGTGGCTGCGCCATTCGGCATGACCCTGGGAGGCGGGGCCGAGGTGGCCATGGCCTCCAACAAGATGGTGTGCCACCACGACCTGTTCATGGGACAGGTGGAGATAGGGGTGGGGCTGGTGCCGGGCGGCGGCGGGTGCATGCGGCTCATGAAGCACTACCAGAACTTCGTCCCCAAGAACGCCCAGATAAACGACCTCCAGCCCTTCCTGGTGCCCGTGCTGCAGATGCTGGGCCAGGCCACGGTTTCCGACTCCGCTGCACACGCACGCGAGCTCGGGTTCCTCCGGCCATGGGACCGCATCATCTTCAACAAGAGGCACCTCATAGGCGTGGCCAAGAGGGAGGTCCTGCTCATGGCAGAGGCCGGCTTCTCCCCCCCGAAAAAGGAGAAGATACAGGTCATGGGAGACCAGCTCCGGGGCGTGGCCAACGTCTTCCTCCAGGACCTCACACTGGGAGGGTTCGCATCCGAGTACGACGCCCTGGTGATAAGGAAGATGGCCCACGTGCTGGGCGGGGGCTACGTGGCCGAGAACTCGTGGGTGCCGGAGGACTACATACTGGAGCTGGAGCGCGAGGCCTTCGTGGACCTGTGCGCTCAGGAGAAGACCCAGGAGAGGCTCCAGCACATGCTTATGACCGGAAAGCCGCTCAGGAACTGAGTCGGTCCTTTTAAACATTCAAGGAGGAATGGAAATGCAAGAAGCTGTAATAGTGGCGTCGGTGAGGACACCCGGGGCAAGGGCCCGCAGGGGCTCGCTTGTAAACACCAGGGCGGACGTGATAGGCAGGGCGGCCATACAGGGCTGCCTGGAAAAGACTCCCCAGGTCACGCCCGACATGATCGAGGACCTGATAATGGGCTGCTCCTTTCCGGAGGCCGAGCAGGGCCTTAACATCGGCAGGGTGCTGGCGCAGTTCAGCGGGTTCCCGGACCACGTGCCCGGCATGACCGTGAACAGGTTCTGCAGCTCCGGGCTGCAGGCAATCGCCATGGCCGCGGAGAAGATCATGGTGGGCTGGTCGGACATAGTCATGGCCGGGGGGGTCGAGTCCATGACCCGGGTGCCCATGGGCGGCTTCATAAACAGGCCCCACCCGGACTGGACCGACGAGTACCCGGACGTGTACATATCCATGGGGTCAACCGCGGAGAACGTGGCCAAGAGGTACGACATCAGCCGCGAGATGCAGGACGAGTTCGCCGTCCGCTCCAACAACCTGGCTGCAAAGGCCCAGGACAAAGGGCACTTTGACCAGGAGCTGGTGCCGATCACCGAGGCGGTACGGTACAAGGTCACTTCCGACGGAAAGAGAATAAAGGAGCTGTTCACCTTCAGCGCGGACGACGGGGTGCGCAGGGGCACGACCAAGGAGGGCCTTGCAAAACTCAGGCCCGCGTTCTGGAAGGACGGCACAGTGACCGCGGGCAACTCCAGCCAGATGACAGACGGGGCCGCGGCAACCCTGCTCATGAGCCGGGAGAAGGCAAATGAGCTGGGCATTAAGCCCATCGCCAGGTTCCTGAACTTCCAGGTGGCGGGTGTTCGGCCGGACGAGATGGGAGTGGGACCGGCGTACGCTATCCCCAAGCTCTTAAAAAAGGCCGGGCTTAAGACAAATGACATTGACTACTTCGAGATCAACGAGGCATTTGCATCGCAGGCCCTCTACAGCGCGAAAAAGGTCGGGATCGAGGACCGGCTGGAAAAGGACGACATCAACTGCTGCGGAGGGGCCATCGCATTGGGCCACCCCCTGGGATGCACCGGGGCCAAGCTCACGGCCACCTGCATCCACCAGATGAGGAGGCGCGGGAAAAAGCGCGGGGTGGTTTCAATGTGCATCGGCGGAGGAATGGGGGCCGCGGGACTGATCGAGCTGGAGGAGTAGGCAAAGGGTAGAGAAGGATTTGACGCAACGACGCAATGGCGCAACGGAATAAATAGTTTATAGAAAGTCTCCAGCCCCGAAGGGGCGGAATTCTGAGAAGCAGGTAGAGCGTAGCGAGAAGCGAGCAGAGAAGAGGTATTGAGTTCTTATACGCCCTGCAAGGGCGAAGGTCTATAGCCCAGGGCAAGGGCGCAGCCCGCAGCCCTGGGACCCCATGCTAATATATAAGAGCCCTGAAAGGGCGACATAAAAAAAGCCGCCTTTACCTCTGCACACCCATCTTCAAGGTCTTTATCTCATAAGGCCCCGCCTGGACCTCGAATTCAGAGCCTCTTGCTGAAAAAGGCCGGGGATCGAGCTCGAGCAGGTCGGTCTCCACTGCCGGACCCGCTTTGATGGCCCGGCCCAGCTCGATCCTTGCGGAGCCCCTCTTTCCCGCGGCCTCGACAAGCCTCATCACCAGGTCAAAGTCGTCCTCGGCACGCTTTATCGCCCCCAGGTACACAGAGTCCGACTCCACCCGGATGAATGACCCCTGCGGCGCAAGCTCTCCGGAATGCGCGTCCGTCAAAAGCACCTCGAAAGGCGTGTTGAACTCGTAGCCCTTGCGCCAGAGTTTTGCGCTCCTCCAGCCGCCCTCGTGGGGGAGCAGCCCCAGCTCGATGTGGTGATGTCCCTGGTCGGTGAACCCGGTGGGTATGGGCCAGCTCTGGTAGCGGTGCTCCACGTCCTTTGCACCCGGGTTGGCCCGCGGGTACCTGGCCCCTTTTATGATTGACAGGCGGTAGCCGCTGCCGTCCTCGGTCAGCGAGAACCCGTACTTGCCCTTGTTGAGGAGGGCCAGGCCAAAGCCGGGCTCCGACAGGTCCACCCACTTGTGGCAGGGCAGCTCCCACATGGCCTTCTCCGCGGGAGTGGACGGATGAGTGGGCCGCTCCACCACCAGATAGGGGCCGTCCGCGGATATGGTGTTTGAATCAATCATTGTGTCGTACTCGACCTTTACAAGGGCGTCCTGCATGTGGAAGTCGGATTCAATGTCAAGGTATACAACCGGGTCTCCCTTGACCACCCTGATCCTCTGCTCGAACATGGTTACGAGGCCCCTGTCTTTTGCCTTCCTCTTGACCGACACTTCGGCGAACAGGGGGCCCTGCCGGGTTATCCTCACTTGCGAAGGCGGGCCTATCTCTATGGGGTTATCCAGGTAGTCGTGTCCGATGTTCCAGGCCGAGTACACCTTGGGCCGGTCGTGGAAGGCGACGATTTTATTCGAGAGACCGTCTATCATCTGCTTCCCGTTTTCCTTGTAGAAAACAGATCCCAGGTTCCCGGTCTCAACGTCCACCTCCACACGCACGTGCTCGTTTTCCAGGAACAGGCTGCCGCCCTTGTCAAGCGCCTTCGGACCGGTTACTCTTTCTTTTTCGCCGGGCTTTAAGAAATAGAGCTTGTAACCAGTTGCCGGGACAGCCTTGGCCATGAACATAATCTTTTCCCCGCCCTGGTCAGTGACAAGCTGCTGCACAGGCTCGGAACCGTCGTTTGCCACCACCTTGTAGCCCTGCGCGTCAGGAAGGTGCATCTTGACCAGGCCGCTCCGGTCCCATGCAAGGGGGTTGAAAACAACAAAAGGCTCCATGTCCTTCCCGGGCGGGCGCGTGTCTATCATGGCGGCAAGCTTTTCCATGCCCTCCCTGGTGACCTCTTCCACCCCCCGGAAGATCTTCTCGTAGTCCTCCATGGCGTCCTCGTACACCTCTGGTATGGAACAGCCCGGCAGGATGTCGTGGAAGTGCTGGAACAAGACCAGCTTCCAAAGCTCCTTCATCTTCTCGTACGGGTACTCGAGGCCGAACAACTGCATTACTGACCGGAGCACCTCCGCGGTGCGCATCATCTCCTCCGCCCTGCGGTTGGCCCTTTTTATCCAGGCCTGGGTGGTGAACACGCCCCGGTGGAACTCGAGGTACATCTCGTCGTCCCACACCGGGTACCTGTCCGCGTCCTCCTCGATGTGCTCGAACAGCTCCAGCACAGTGGAGAAGTGGGCCCATCCCTTGGCCGCAAGTCCCCTCTGTATCTGGATCTCTATCTCGCGCGGACCCAGCCCGCCGTCTCCCAGGCCGTAGAAAATGCCTATCTCCCTGGACCAGTCATCGGAGAGGGCCTCTTCGATCTCCTCTTGCCGGGTGGAATAATCCGCGGCCAGGTCCCGGCCCGGCTTCAGCATGTACCTGGTCTTCTTGTACTTGTTGAACTCCTGCAGGGGGAAGTACATGGGCAGGGGCGAGTGCTGGCATATGTGGGAGAGCACCTTTGAGCCGTCGGGCGAGCGCCACCAGAAGTTGTGGAAGGGGAACACGGTGGTGTCGTTCCAGGTGAGCTTGTTGGTCCACATGTACTTCGCCCCCGAGCGGGCCATGATCTGCGGCAGGTTGTAGTTGTACCCGAAAGAGTCGAGCATCCAGCAGACCTCGGAGAGATGGCCGAAGTGCTCGAGGTAGAAGCGCTGGCCCAGGAGCCGCTGCCGGACAAAGGACTCGCCATCCGGCATGTTCCCGTCAGGCTCGATCCACTGGCCGCCCACTATCTCCCACCTGCCCTTTTTCTCCATCTCTAGGATCTGCCTGAACACCTCCGGGTGCTCCTCCAGCAGCCACTCGTAGTACTGCGGAGAAGAGCCCGAGAAGATGAACTCCGGGAATTTCTTCATGTGCTCCACGGCCTGGCCGTATGTTCTGTACACCTTGGTGTGGGTCTGGGCCTTCCTCCACTTCCAGGCCGCGTCAATGTGCGACTGGCCGATGGAGTGCACGCAGAGATCATCAGGGTCAAAGCCGTGGCTCTTGAGCCACAGGTTATAGGTGCTGACAGCCAGCCTGGCCTTAAAAGGGACATTCTGCTCTTGCCCGGCGCTTGCCTGGATGGAAATCGAGAGCGCCAGGGCCAATATAACGGAAACTCGCATGCACCTTTTCATTCCGGCACCTCCTGCATAACATTTAATCTATACGGTTTGCGAAGGTCTGGCTAGAACATGTTTTTGAGCTTCTCGATCTCTTCCTTGTCCTCCGCTGACCCGGAGTCCTGCAACTCGACCTTCTTGAATATCTCCTCCTTGTCGCTGAACACGGCCTCCAAATGCAGCTTTGTGGTGATAAGCCGTTTTGCGTTTACAAAGAGGTAGGCGTCCAAAAACTTCACCAGCAGCCTGATTATCGCCCTGAGCCGCTCCCGTGAGTAGGCGGGGACCTTTTCTATGCTCTCAACTGAAACCGATGCGTCCATGCCCTCGCCTGCAAGCTTTACGATAAGCTCGGTCTTCATCTCCGGGGCGCGGTACGGCCCGATGACCACCCTGCCCAGCTCTTCGAGCTGATAGGTGAGAGCGAACACCGAGTACCTCATCCCACAGAAGGACTTTATCTGCAGCACCTGGGAGGATCCCATGGGGTGGGAGACGATCTTTTCCCTTATCTTGTCGCACTGGCTGCTTGATTTCCCGTTCTTTATCGCCTCACAGAACCCCTGCCTGGGACAGGCTGATATGACCTCCACACGCCTGCCGCTGTAAACGGCCACCCCCAGCCCGAAGGTCTGGCCGAAGGACTCCAGCACATCCTGCAGCACCTGGATGTCAAGCAGGTCCTCTAAAGTGAACCTCTGGTCGAGCACCGAGTCTATCATGGCACCTGGAAGCTGCCGGGCGTTACCATCGCGTCTTTAATGTTCATGGACTGCCGCATCTCTTCGGTCATAACCGAGCTTATGAAATCATCTATATGGAACCCGAACTTGCGGTCGAAATTATACCTCTGGTTAAGGCTCTCGAATGCAAGCCTGATCAGACAATCGAAGGTCTCGAACACCCCCTCGCCACTGGTGGCCACGCTTACGAAGGTGGGGAAGCGGCTGTTTCCCCAGTCCTGTTTTATCTCTTCCACCGACTTTATGTTTTCCAGGTCCCTCTTGTTGAACTGGACCACCACCGGGATATTGTCGAAATCTATGCCGTTCAGCTTCAGGTTCTCCTTCAGATTCTTGAAGCTGATCGAGTTGGAAAGGGCCTGCGACTTCTGAGAGTCGGCCACGAATGCAATTGCGTCAGCACCGGCCAGCACAGCCTTCCTGGTGGAGTTGTGGATCACCTGGCCGGGCACGGTGTAGAGCTTGAGCTTAACAGAGAGCCCGGAAGGGGTGCGGTACTGCAACGGGAGCAGGTCAAAGAAGAGGGTGCGGTCGTTCTGCGTCTCCAGGCTCATCAACCTGCCCCGGTGCTCGGGGTTGAAGATCGAGTGCAATGACTGCAGGTTGGTGGTCTTGCCCGAGAGCGCCGGACCGTAATACACCACCTTTACCGCGACCTCCTTGTATTCAAGGTTCATCTGGACCACGAGCGCGTCCCCCTTTAAGATAGAGCTTATGACGAATACATATTATTCTAGCACATGCAGAGATACCATCAAAAACATCCACGGTATAAATAAATACCGGAAACCTCTCCCCCGCTTCCGGTAAGCTAGAGCCTCCACTCGAGCACCTGCCATCCCCGCCGGCGGGCATCCCTCCTCAGAAGGCGGTCTGGGTTCACGGCCACCGGGCAGCCGAAAACCCCGAGCACCGGCAGGTCGGGTATCCCACCCACCCTTCCTTTTTAAGGTACTTGACGAACAAGGTGGCTGAGTTTTGCGAGATCACCGTGTAGTCCACGTCGAAAAAGGCGCCCTTCATACTTTCATCCGTCTTCTCCATCATAAGGATATGCCCTATATCACACCCTTGTCCTTGAGCCCCTGTAGATCGCTTTCGCTGAGACCCAGGTATCCACCGTACACCTCCAGGTTGTGCTCGCCCACCCCGGGGGCCCCGCTCCTAATATTACCCGGTGAGCCGCTTAGCTTTATCGGTATGCCCGGCAATGGAACAGTATGCCCGTCGCCGACGTCCACCTCCACTATCATGCCCCTCGATTCCAGGTTCTTATCCTGGTTCACCTCTTCCACCTCCAGCACCCGGCCGCACGGTATCCTGTGCTCGTCCAGGGCACTCTCGATCTCCTCGGCCGACCTCCCCTCCATCCACGACTCCAGCTCGTCCCTTATCACTTCCCTGTTCTTCACCCTCTGGATAAGGTTTGTAAAACGCGGATCGTCCTTGTACTCGGGCTTTCCTATTATCTCGCACATGGCCTCCCACTGCCGGTCGGTCAAAAACACCACCGCCACGTACCCGTCCTTTGCCTTGTACGGCTTCCAGAAGGGCAGGCCCTTGTCCCCGGTGAAAAGGTCCTCGAAGGTGCCCCCCATGGCCTGTTTGATCTTTTCTATGTCCTTTTGCATGCGCACCTGGAAGGCCCGGAAGTTGTGGAAGTACATCACGTCCTGCATGGAGATGTCCACGAGCTGGCCCTCGCCGGTCCGGTCCCGGTGGCGCAGGGCGGTGAGTATGCCGATGGCCGCGTATGCCCCGCTGACCAGGTCGCCGAAGAACACGCCCGGGCTCCTGTTCGGGGTCCTCTGCGCGCTCATGATCCCCGAGGTTGCCTGGGCGATGATGTCGAAAGCCACCCGGTGCGAGTTGGGCGCGTCCTTGCCGAACCCCGAGATGGAGCAGTAGACAAGACCCGGGTTCAGCTCCTTGAGCTCGTCGTACCCCAGGCCCGACCTTTCCATGCTCCCGGGCGCAAGGTTCTCGATCACCACGTCGAAGTGGGGAATAAGCTTCTTTATGAGCCCGGAACCCTCCGGCTTCCTCATGTCCACGGATATGCCCTTCTTGCTCCGGTGCCAGTGGATCATGGACTCCTCCTGGTCGGGGATGAGCAGCATCCACATCCTCATGGTCTCGCCGCCGGGAGGCTCGACCTTCACCACCTCCGCCCCGAAGTCCGCGAGTATCTGCGATGCCCGGGGACCGGAGAGGAACATGGAGAAGTCGAGCACCTTTATTCCCTGCAACGGCATGCTCATGCTTAAAATACCTCCTGGAAAATTAGCACGGACAAGCTGATGTTTAGCACTGTGTGCGCACGGCTGTCAAACTCACTCCTCACTCCTTTGCGCCAAGCGTTGCGATGCATTCATTGAGCTTCCTCTGCTGCGACCTGGTGGTGAGGAACACCAGCACGTCCCCCGGCTCGATCACGGATTCTCCGTGCGGTATAAGGATCCCTTCCCCGCGCTGGATCAATGCGATGATGCAGTGCCTTGGCAGGGCCAGGTCCTTTATCTTCTGGAAGGCCAGGTTGTCGTCCTCTCGTGCAACCTCTTTCTCCACCTGCACGTAGTCCTCGAACCCGCCCGGCATTTCCACGCATTCCCTTTGCATCAGCTCCTTCTGCTCGTCCACGAACTCGTTGTAAGCCCACAGGATATCGCTCCGGGGCAGCAGTCCCCGGACCTTCTTGGAGTCTTCCTTGTCAACCACCACAAGCTGGTGGATGTCCTTTTTGGTCAACCGCTGCATGGCCGTGAGCAGGCTGTCGTCCGGGGTGCAGGTGATAAGGTGCGTGGTCATGATGTCGGCCACGGTAAACCCCTCCAGCTCGCCCTCAACTGCCAGGTCTTGCAGGTCGGAGTCGGTGACTATCCCGGCCAGCCGGCCGGCCCTGTCCAGGACCGGGGCGCTTCTTGCGCCGGACTCTTCAAAGAAGTTCGAGAGTTCGGTCACAGACATGTCGGGCCGGGCGGTCTTTATGTCCGTGGTCATAGCGTCCCTTACAACCACCACGTCCAGGATGCCGACCTCGGGCTTGGGCGGAGCAAACCCCCCAAGCCGGCGCAGCTTGATGGTGTATATGGAGTCCTTGCTTAAGCCGTAAGACACCAGGTAGCTCACACCCGCGGCCAGCATCAGGGGGAGGATTATTCTGTAGTCGTCGGTCATCTCGAAAACGATGATCACCGAGGTTATGGGTGCGTGGGCCGCGCCGGCGAAGACCGCGGCCATGCCCACCAGGGCGTAGGCCCCCGGGGGTGCGGTGACAGCGGGGAACAACTGGTTTGCGATCAATCCAAAGGCCGCGCCGGCCATCACACCGATGAACAGGGAGGGGGCGAACACGCCCCCGGAGCCGCCCGCGCCCAGTGTGAAGGATGTGGCCAGAATCTTCATCAGGAGCAGCGCCAGCAGGAAGTATAGCTCGAAGCTGCCGGAAAGCGCCATCTCCACTCCCTCGTACCCCACCCCGAAGACAAGCTCGCTCCCGAAAAAACCGAGCAGGCCCACGCCAAGACCGCCGATAGCAGCCTTTAGGTAAACGTTAAAGTCCCAGCGCTCGAACACCTCCTCGAAAAAGTAAATCGAGCGGACATAGGCAAGGGATATGACCGCCAGGAAAAGTCCCAGCATAAGGTAGAGCGGGAACTCCCAAAAGCTCTGCAAGGCGAACGGCTGGATGAGCTCGAAGGCCGGCTGCTTGCCAAGGAATGCCTGGCACACAGCCACCGCGGTCACCGAGGAGATAACCAGGAGCGAGAAGGAGCGGGCCGCGAACACCCCGAGTATCACCTCCAGGGCGAACATCACACCGGCCACCGGCGCGTTGAAGGTCCCGGCTATGCCCCCCGCGGCCCCGCAAGCAAGCAGGAGCTTGACCTCCGACTCGGAGAGCTTGAAGAGCTGGCCGATGTTGCTGCCAATCGAGCACCCGATCTGGACGATGGGCCCCTCGCGGCCAACCGATCCCCCGGAGCCGATGTTGAGCGCGCTGGCAAGGGACTTGATTATGGCCACCCGCAGGCGGACCCTGCCGCCCTTCTTTTTGACCGCGTACTGCACCTCCGGGACCCCGTGACCCTTGGCCTCGGGTGCCCAGCGACGAACTATCAAGGTGACCAGTATCATGCCCAACACAGGCACCACGATGATGTAGCTCCTGCCGAGGTCGAACAGGGGAAAGGAAGAGGCAAGGTCGGCGCCGCCCTCGAAGAAAAGCCAATGCGCCCACTGGATGAGGTAGCGGAAGGCTATGGCGCCGAAGCCCGCGCTCAGGCCCACGGCCAGGGCGAGCAGCGCCGGGGCGACGCTTTCGGAGTTCTTTATAAGATATACTACCCGTCCTCCGATGGATGTCATAACGGAAAACTTCACCTGCTAAAAGACTAGTGGTGATTTTACAACAGCTTTCATCTCATTAAAAAGACCGATGCTTTACATCGCGCGTTTGTTGAAAAGTAAACCGATTTGAAGGAACCTAGGGATTAGTCGAGAATTCAGTCTCAAGGCTAAAAAATGGGCTCTATAAAAAAAGCTCTCAGGCCCGTATACTTTGTCATGGCCGTCCCTGCGGGCCTGGTTCACGCCTTTTTGAGCTACCTCTGGTCGGTGGACATTCACGCCTCGCCACATTTGAAGCTTCTGGGATTCTCATTTGTGGCGGGAGCTGTAACCGCGTTTGCAATCCGGGTGCTGTTTCACCGCTTTTCGGAGGAATCCAGGGCGCTCCCGTATTTTATCTGGGCCCTCGCGGCTTTATTAACGTCCAGCCTCTTCACTAACCAGCCGCCCGACAGGGCCAGGTTCTTGCCAGCACTATCAGGGGCCGCCGGCGCCAGGCCCGAGTTGCGGCTGGAGCTCAATTACGAGACCAGGACCTGCTTCGAGCTCACCTACCCCGAGAGTATGACCATGGAATCAGTGGTCCCGCCGCACGCCAGGCTGGTCATGGGAGTGGGCGTGAATCGAACACAGGACGAGGCTGGCCCTGATTTATTTATAAATGTGACCAGCTCTCAGGGCAAGTCGCTGGTGGAAAAGAGATTCTCCCCTGATTGCGAGCGCAGTTGCTGGAAGGACTACTCGGTGGACCTGTCAGGGCTCGCGGGAAAAGAGGTTAATATTATAATCCGGGCCGCACCCGGGGCCTTGAATTCCGAAGGAAACATATACGTAAGCAACCCGCGCATTATCGCCTCCAATCCCGAGGACCCCAAGCCGAACGTGGTTTTCATCGTGGCTGACACGCTTCGAGCCGACGCGGTTTCATACCACCGGGAGGGTCTCACCCCCGCACTTGCCGGCCTTGCTTCTCGGGGGGTCAGGTTCACGCGTCATTATGCCCAAAGCTCCTGGACCTCTCCATCCATAGCTTCCATGCTGACCGGCAAGATGCCGGTGCAAACCGGGGTGTTGTCGAGCAGAAGATTGAAGCTCGCACCCCAAAACGCCACCCTGGCCGAGGTCCTGCAAGAGGCGGGATGGCGCACCGCGGGCTTTTCCTCAAACCCCTTCATAAACTCGGAATACAATTATGACCAGGGGTTCGACTCTTTCAACATGGTCAGGTCTTCTCACCTGATGTGTCTGGACATAGGGGAAAACGTGACAAGGCAGGCCGTAAGCTGGCTGAAAGAGAACGGGAAAGACCCCTTTTTCATGTTCGTTCTTTACGTGGACCCCCATGACCCCTACGTGTCTCCTTTTTCACATCTTATCGAAAAGCCGGTTCCCACCCTGTCTTTCAAAGACGTGATCAGGACTATCATAACTTGGGGGCCTTACAGCTTTTATGCGCCCTTTAAGAACCCGCAGCACCATTACGTTGATGCATACCGGAAGATGTACAGCGCCGAGGTGAACTACGTTGACCGACAGGTGGGCAAACTCATCGGGGCCGTGGAAGAGGCCGGGCTTGTCGAACGCACCCTGGTGATTTTCACCTCGGACCACGGGGAAGGGTTCCTGGAGCGGAATTTCCTCTCCCACGGATACCAGCCATACGAGGAGATGGTGCACGTGCCTTTTATCATCTCCGGCCCGGGATGCAAAAAAGAAACCGTGGACCACGTAACCTCGAACCTGGACGTTCTTCCCACCGTGCTCTCATACCTGGGGATCCACCAGAAGAATGACTCCCCAGGAAACCCTCTACTCGGAACAAAGGTCCCGAATTCACCAGGTGGCATCGCCTATACCGAGGTCCCGGAGATGGTAAACACTGACGCGGAAACCTTTTTCACCAAGGAGCAGATTGAGAATTTCTATTTCAGGGCCGCCATAAAATATCCCCTCAAAGCGATCGAGAGGCTTGACATAAAGACAGGGAACAAGAGAATCAGGTTCTACGACCTGTCCAGAGACCCCCGTGAGAAGGACCCATATCCGGGAGGCGAGCGGGAGCGGTTTGATGCTCTTGAAAAGGATTTGACCCGGTTTTTCGAGACCCTTCCCGGAAAAGCGGACATAAAAAAGAAACATGAACTGGACCCCGGAACCAAAAAGCTGCTAAAGTCCCTCGGATACATAAACAATTAGCATTATGCGAGACGTGATCCCCGCTGAACTCATTAAAACCGCCAATCGCAAAACCAAACCATTAGGCCGCTGATCAGGGCTTTACACCGCTGCTTTTTATCAATATACTTGGTAGCGGAAAGGGATTTTAAGGGGATGTCACCTTTCAAAAGAATTGCCTGCGCAACTGCCGTCTCTATCGCCTTGCACCTTTTTATTCTTGCAAGCGTGAGCGGCTATGAGTTCGCAAGCCGCGGTGCGGTGAAGCTTCCGGGCCTTTTGTTCGTACATCTCGTCGAGCTGGGGGGCAGGGGAGCGGAGGCAAGCATTGGCGGGCCCGATGCGCCTTTCATGCTGCACAGCCAGGGGCCTGAATCCAGGACGGACCCGGAAGTGCCGCCCGCCATGGATGAGGACTGCTATAAGGGGGAGCATGGAAAGGCGGGAGATGGCAAAGACTTGCTTGACCGCCGCGCCGATGAAAGCCCCAGGTCTTTGTCCCTGTCCGCGTCCGAGCAAAGAGAGGAGGAGAGCACGAGCTTTGCATCCGCCTCGGAGGAGGCCGGGCCTTCCGGCAAAAGGGGCGGCCCCAGGTGCATAAGCTGTCCCGCTCCCGCGTACCCGGACTTTGCCGAGGAGCGGGCCATCGAGGGCAAGGTGGTGGTAAGGTTCCAGGTGCTTGCGGACGGCACCGTGGGCGACATATTCGTGGAGCAAAGCTCGGGCTTTCCACTGCTCGATGAAACCGCCCTTGCCGCGGTGAAATCTTGGAAGTTCGCACCCGCGGAGGAGGACGCCGAGACGCGTGTCTCCACACGCAAAGAGGTCTTTCAGTTTTTTCTCGAATCTCCCTGAAGAAAAATGGACCTTGACCAATACCTGGATAACCTGCTTCAAAAGCTGGGCATTTCAAACCTGAAAGGCTCATGGGAAGACGCCTGGATAAAAAGCGACGGCGTCACGCTTTATGCTCCCGTGTTCCCATGCGAGCAAGGCAAACCCACAGTGGTCTTCATTCCCGGCACCTCGGTATACGCCCTGTGCTACATAGAGTTCCTGCACGGCCTGTGGGAACAAGGGTTCAACGTGGTGGGGTTCGACCCCCGCGGACAGGGACAGAGCAGCGGGATAAGGGGAGACTACACCATCATGGAGCACGTGGCTGACGCCGGCGCAGCTATCGAGTACAGCCGCGACCGCTTCAAGGGAGAGGTGTTCGTGATGGGCAGCTCCCAGGGCGGCATCGAGGCCTTCTACCTCGCGGCCAAAGCAAGCCCGCCGGCTGACGGCTACATCTGCCACAACATAGCAGACCTCGAAGACCCGGACTCCGTGCGACTCACCCGCTTCGGTCCCAAAAAGGAGCGCAAACAAGGCCGGCCCCTGGTCAGGCTGCTCACCAGGACGGCCATGAGCGCCATGAGGGCCCAGGCAAAGCTCCTCCCACGCCTCAAGGTCCCAATAGCAGCGTACCTCGACTTGAAGTCAGAGCCCATGCGCTTTTTCGAAAACGCCTGGAACTTCATACTCCAGGACCCCCTGGCCCTCACCTCGATAACCATGCGCGCGGCCGCCTCCCTTGCCGGGACACCCCTGCCCAGGCCCTTAGAAGAGATCCAGGGGCCAATGCTGGTGCTCCACTCCTCCCTGGACCACATCTTTCCACAGGACTACATCTTGCGGCTATACGAAAAGCTCCGCTGCGAAAAAGAGATGAAAATCTACCCTGACCTGCACCACCTCATAACCATCGAGCACGTGGAGCTGATACTGCCTGACCTGGTCAAGTGGATCAATGAGAGAGCTTTGAGGTCTGAGGTTTGAGCTCCCTCTTAATTAGTCCCTGTTGCGAAACGCGGATTTTTGGAGTCGCAGGCTTGCCTGCGCTTTTCCTGGCCCCGGCTTGCCGGGGCGTCCATATTTATGCATGCACATAGCGCCGGGCTTTTTACCATGCGAACTTTCCGGGAAGCAAGCTTTCGCCAAAAATCCGCGTTTCGCAACAGGCAGCTACGCCCGGACCGCTCCGGTGAGCTCGGCTGCCGAGCCAATTTGGTTCTCTTCCAGGTATGAGCGGATACCGGATATGATCCTCGACGGAGTGGTGGGGTCCACCATGCTGGCTGTGCCCACCTGCACCGCGGTCGCCCCTGCCAGCATGAACTCGATGGCGTCCTCCGCTTCGGTTATCCCTCCGATCCCCACCACCGGCACGCTCACCTCTTTTGCCACCTCGTATACCATGCGCAGCGCAATGGGCTTTATAGCCGGGCCTGAGAGCCCGCCCGTAACCGTGTTCAGCACCGGCTTCCTGGTCTCCACGTCAATGGCCATGGCCCTGATTGTGTTTATCATGCTGATTGCGTCAGCGCCGGCCTGCTCGACCGCCTTTGCCACGGCCGCAATGTCCCCGGCATCGGGCGAGAGCTTGACCCACAAGGGCAGGCCGGTGGCCCCTCTCGCCTTAGCCACCAGGTCCGCGGCAATCTCGGGCCGGCTGCCGAAGGTCATGCCCCCGGCTTTCACGTTCGGGCAGGAGACGTTCAGCTCGATGCCGTGCACCCCCTTTGCTTCCGATACCCTCTCGCATACGGCAACGTACTCCTCCGCGCTCTCGCCGAACACGTTCACCACCACGGTCACTCCCCTGTCAGCGAGCCAGGGCAGCTTTTCGCGGACGAATGCCTCTGCGCCCACGTTCTCCAGGCCGATGGAGTTTATCATGCCGCAGGGGGTCTCGGCCATGCGGGGGGGAGGGTTCCCCGCCCTTGGCTCGAGGGAGATGCCCTTTACAACCACCGCGCCCGGGAGTGCGGGGTCGAGCGCGTCCGCGTACACCTCGCCGTACCCGCATGTTCCCGATGCCAGTGCCACCGGGTTCTTCATGTTTACCCCGCCGGCGTTTACTTCAAGGGAGATCATCCAAAGCCTCCCAGTCTATGCGCCCCGAGTCGAACACAGGCCCCTCCCTGCACACCCGCAGGTTGTGTCCATCCGCGCCCCTGATGGTGCAGGTGAGGCACGCTCCCATGCCGCAGCCCATGCGTGCCTCCAGGCTCACCTGGCAGGGTATGCCGCGCCGTGCGGCCATGCCGGCCACCACCTTGAGCATGGCACGCGGGCCGCACGCCAGCAACAGTTCCGGGCCCTTGTCCATCCGGTCCAGGGTCTTTTGCAAAACATCGGTAACCATTCCCTGCTCGCCCGCGCACCCGTCCTCGGAGCACAGCACGGCCTGGCAGCCCACCTCTCCCAGGTCGGACTGGAGCACCAGGCACTCGCCTGTCCTGGCCCCGTACACGAACTCCATTTTGGGGACCTGCTCCCGGGCAGCCAGTTCCCTGGCCGCGGAGAACAGCGGAACAGCGCCCATGCCGCCGCCGGCAAGGACCACGCTTTCGAGCGCAGGGTCCAGACAAAAGCCGCTGCCCAGCGGGCCGATGACGCTCACCGTCTCCGAGGGTCTTAGGCCGGACAGCAGAGCGGTGCCGCGGCCCCTGACCTCGTACATGAACTCCAGCGCTTTATCCCCCTGCTTCTTACCAAAGCCCAGGTGTGATAGCGGGCGCCTGAGCAGCGGGTCATGGCCGCGGCCGGCCTTGAGCATGAAGAAGCGGCCGGGCAACACCTGGGAAAGCTCCTCCTGCGGCAGGAGCTTCATCCTGAATATACCGGGCGCAACCTCCCTGTTCTCCCGGACCTCGGCCTGAAACGGTACAAGTTCCCCTGACATCACGCGCCTCTCAATAGAGCTCCTTTAACATGAGCACCGCGTCCTCGCCGGTGTCCGAGTAGTATCCCCTCCTGGCGCCGACCTCATGGAAGCCGATGGCTCTGTAAAACCCGCGCCCAAGGTCATTGCCCTCGCGCACCTCCAGCCATATCTCATCCACCCCATGCAGCATGCACTGATCAGTGAGCACCTCCATCAGGGCCTTTCCAACCCCTATGTACCTGCTCTCCGGCTCCACCGCCAGTTTGAGCACGTGGGCCTCGCCGACCACCTCCCAGGCGCACAAATGCCCTATGATCCTGCCCTCCTCCTCCGCCACCAGGAACACGGACTGCTCGCGCAACATCTCCATGGAATACATGGACGCGGACCATGGAGAGGGGAAGCTCTGGCTCTCGATGCGGATTATGTCCGTGAGGTCTTCGAATCTTGCGCTCCGCACCCCTATCTTCTTTGTGGCATGCAGTCCCTTGATCATGTCTAAAATCTTCCAGGCGGCCCTTGCGCCTCTCCCGTCTCACCGATCCTGTTATTCTTCGGACACATCCGCGGACGTGGGCATGCCCGTGCACAAGACTCTTACTACCTCGACTCCTTCCGGGTCCCTGCCCGTGGTGACATATGCTATCCTTCCGCTCTTTTTGTCCACCTCGGTGACCTCCGCTGTGAATGTTATGGTGTCGCCGGGAAACACCGGCTTTAAAAAGTCCATCTCCGCCCTGGTGGCGAGTATGCCAGGGCCGGGGAAAAAGTCGCCCCCGAAGTGGCAGAAGGCCGCGGCAACCAAAAGCCCGTGCACTATGGGCCTTTTGAACCTGCCTTTCTCGGCGAACCCTTTGTGCATGTGATAGGGGTTGTGGTCCCATGAGATGTCCGCGAACCCCTGCACGTCGTCCTCAATGAACGTGCGAGTGAAGCTCGCGGTCTGGCCCACCTCGATTTCCTCAATACTCCTTCCTATGACCGCCATGTGTCCACCCCTCGCACGGAAAAAGCGGTTGCGCCCGTCTATGAGAAAATAATATATTATTCTGGCAAAGCAAGCGAGCCCGGGAATTAAGTGAGGAGTGGGCATAAAAAAATTCCCCAACTTACTGATTGCAATTTTGAAAATCTGGGTAGCGCACACAGCTTGCCTGTGTGCGCGAGCGAAGCGAGCAGGATGCAAGAGTCAGCCTGGTTAATCATTCACCACATGCCACCCGTTATATTCATCCTGCGCCTTAAGGCGCCCACATAGCAAAGCTATGTGGGCTACCCTCTGAATTATGCCCACTCCTCAATTAAGTATCTCTTGGACTCGCAGCGGGTTTTGATCTTATAATCTACGTGTGAGCCAAAGAACTTGCAAGGAGGGTTTCAAATGGACAGGAGAGAGTTCATGGGGGCTACAGTGAGCGCGGGCGCGGCCGTGGCGCTGGGCCCTTTGGCAAGAGCGGGCGGCCTTGACCTGGTGCTGAGCGAGGTGGAGGCCCTGGTTGACGGCTCTTTCAAGCCCTGCGACATCGGGGTCAGCGCGGGCAGGATAGAGTCCATCGCAGAGCCGGGGAGCCTCGAGGGCAGGGAAAAGGTTCCCTGCAAGGGGCTCTACGCTTCCCCCGGCTGGTGCGACCTGCACGTGCACTACGTTGACTGGCGGCACGGCAAGAGCCCGGGCTCGCCCATAAAGCGGCTGGGCACGGAGCTCGGGGTGACCGCGCTGGTTGACGCCGGCACCACCGGCGCGGCCAATTTCCACCGCCTGGAGAACGCGATAAATGACGGCCCTGATATCCCCTGCTTCGCTTTCATCTACATCACCCGGGAGGGCATCAAGATATCCGACTTCTACATGACCCGGCCGGGCTGGGAGGACATCGAGGCCATGGAGAAGTGTCTTGAAAAGTACGGGCAAAGGATAGTGGGCATCAAGTACAGGGCCGACCACCAGGTCTCTCCCAAGAACGACCGGCTCTATTACGTGAGAAAGTGCAGGGAAGCCGGCGACGCCCTCGGCCTCCCGGTAATGATCCACATCGGCGTGCCGCCGCCCTCGCTCCCCGAGATTCTGCCCCATCTCAAAGAAGGCGACATGATAACCCACTGCTTCCGGGGTGAGGTTAACTCGCTCCACGGCGACGACGGAAAGCTCCTGCCCGAGGTGGCTGACGCGATCGAGCGGGGCGTCCGCTTCGACGTGGGCCACGGCATGGGCAGCTTCACCTTCAACTCCCTGGAACGGGCCCTGGACCAGGACTTTGTGGACTTCACCGTAAGCTCGGACCTATATATCATGAGCACCAGGCTGTACGCCAAGACGTTCGCGAACGTGCTCACCCAGTTCCTTGCCGCGGGCATGCCCCTGCCCGACATCATGGAGCGGGCAAGCACCAGGCCGGCGAGGTTCCTGGGCCTGGAGAGGGAGATAAAGCCGGGCGCGGAGGCAACCATGAGCGTTTTCAAGGTGGCCCGCGGCGACTTCACCTGCATGGACGTGAACCGCGACACCCGGAAGAGCGACAAAAGGATAATCCCCGAGTGGACAGTAATGCAGGGCAGGGAGATCAAGGCGGGAGAGTTCGACAGGAAGATGTTCATGTAAGGAGAATTAGCATGCCAGTGAAGACCGAGACATTCGAGCTTACGACCAAGGGGTTCACGGACATCGTGGACATAACCGGCCGGGTGGCAAAGGCCGTCCGTGACTCGGGGCTTGGCTCGGGCATAGCCCTGGCCTTTGTGGCCGGGTCAACAGCGGGCATCACCACCATCGAGTACGAGAGCGGCGCGGTGTCCGACCTCACGCGCGCCATACAGGAGGTGGCGCCCGAGGAGAGGGAGTACAAACACAACCTGAAATGGCATGACGGCAACGGGTTCTCGCACGTGCGCTCCGCGCTCACCGGCCCGGGCTTTGCGGTCCCTTTTACAGGCGGCAGGCTGATGCTGGGCACATGGCAGCAGATAATACTCATGGACCATGACAACCGCTCCAGGAAGCGCGAGGTCATCGTGCAGATGGTGGGCGAATGAGCCAACAAGGATCAGGCGCGGACAAGGGCCGCCAGGGGTCTTTCCTCAACTACTTCACCGACGCGGAAAGGGGGGTGGTGGCCCTTGGCAACAACTTGAAGGACAGGCTCTTCGGCTGGCTGGGTCCCCTGCTTGTCAGGCTCCACATCTCTCCCGACGCCGTCTCCTACCTGGGCGTGGCCTGCCTGGTGGGCGTGGTCATATGGTTCATCTCCCACCCATACCGCGCGGTGGGCCTTATAGTTCTCTACCTGGTCATAGACTCCATTGACGGGGCTTATGCAAGGCACCTCGACAGGCCCACCCAGTCGGGCGCGTTCACCGACATAGTGTGCGACCAGCTCGGCATGGTGGTGGTGGTGCTCGGTTTCCTCCAGTACGGCATGCTGGACGGCCAGGTGGGGGCATACTACATCATGATCTACATCGTGATGATAGGCTTCAGCGTGGTGCAGAACGTGCAGGGCATACCCATGCAGTACATTTTCCGCAGCAAGGCCCTGCTATACGGGATCTACGTGTTGTGGGCGTTCACCGGGGTGAACATCGCCCCCGTGATCCTCCCCATCCTGTGCGTTATCATGACCGTGTCCGTGGTGCAGAGCTTCCTCCGCCTCAAGCGCGGTATCTACTGGAGGTACGACCTGCCAAAGATCATGACCATGGACGAAGGGATCAGGGCCGAGGGCGGCTCGCCCCCCAGGTTCTATACCTCGCTGAACTTCATACTTCCGGCAATGCTGGTGTTTTTGCTGCTCTTCTTCGGGGCATTCACGCAGATAAGAGGCATGCTGGAGAGCACGGACATCGAGCCCGCGTGGAAAACGAGCAGGCCCATTGCACTTGTAAACGAAAAAGAGAGGCCCCGGGCACTGGCCGCTTTCCAGGAGGGGTGGATGCTGCTCACCCGCATACCCGGGACCGAGGCCTCCAGGGTGTACCTCCTGGACAGCGCCCTGTCAGTGAAGCACAGCTTCAGGCTTCCATGGGCCTTGCACCAGGACCACGGCGCGTGCACGGACAACCAAAACAACCTCTACATCGCGGACAGGTTGTCCAGGCGCGTGTTCGAGGTGGACATCGGGACCAGCATGAAAAGGGGGGTGGCGGCGCTCACCCGCAGCTTTGACACCACCCTGCGGGCGCCGGTGGCCTGCGTGCTGGCCGAGGTCCAGGGGACCCGGCGCATGCTGGTGGCCGAGTACATGCGCCATTACAAGACCCTGGTGGTGGATTATGACAAGGCTTTTGAAGAGGGCTCGGCGGAAGAGGCAATCGTGGGCTGGTACAGGAACATGGGCTTCTCCAGGGGGCTGGCAGCGGATGATACGCGCGTGTTCGAGATGAACAGCTCACTCTGGCGCGACATCATATACGTGTCCCGTCTGGACCAGGCCCTTGACAACAAGTACATACGGAGCGGCATGGAGACCAGGATCGAGCCCCCGTGCTGGCACTGCCGCGACATGGCGATCATGAAAAACACCATCGCCGTCCTTGACCCCAAAAAGCCCAGAATATTTCAAGCGGAGCTGCCCCGGGCTCCTTTTACAAAACACAAACACACAAAGAGCACAAAGAGGGAATAAAAGGAAAAGAAATGTAGCTGTAAAACCTTGCCTGTCCCGGCCTCATGACAAGAGGACCGTGTGAGCTGACTTTTTCCGGAGTTCTTGGAGGGGTCCGCGGGATGGTCCCTATGCCTTGTGCATCGCCCCTATTTCTCGTCCTGCTCCATGTCCGGCGCGTCAATGCCCGAGTCGGAGACGCCGCGCTCGATGCGCTTTAAGTACTTCCTGTGTGCGGAGAGCATGACCAGGCATGCCCCGGTGGGGCAGAAGAGCCTGCACCAGAACCTCTTTATGAACAGGGCCGAGAAGAGCACCGCCCCGATGAAGGCCCATGCCACGGGCTCCCGGGTGCGGCTGAACAGGTGAAAGAATGGCTCGACCCTGGCGAATGCCGGCACCCCCAGCCCGAAGAACCCGGCCACCGAGGCGAACAGCACCAGGTACCTGAGCTCCCGGGCGCGCCTCATGAGGCGGGACGTGACCCTCCAGCGCCGCACCGGTATCCTGGCGATGAGCTCCTGGAGCGCGCCGAAGGGGCAGGCGTACGCGCACCATATTGGCCCGAACAGGACCGTGGTGACAAGCACGAAGCCGAGCAGCACTGCCAGGACCGCGTTGCCGGGCCCTGGCAGGTCGAGCTCGAGGGACTGGAACGTATGCACCAGTGTATAAGGGGTCATGGCGTATATCCCGATGAGCAGGATGGAAAGGACCCAGGCGGCCTCGCGCCGGAAGCGGCGGGGCCACCTCCCGAACCTGGCGTAAAGAGCCGCGATGAGTCCGATCAATACGGCTACGGATACCGGCTCCAAAAGCGCCGATCCCCAGGAGGGCAGCTTTGGCCCGGGGGCCCGGAGCCCGTAAAGCCTTCTCCCCGCCAGGGCCGCGGCCGCGGCCACGTCGTCTTTTATGGCCTTGGCCGTGATGCTCGCCCCGGTGACCGCGTCAATGTCATCGAACCCCTCGGTCACGTCTTTTCCTCTGAACTTCTCCAGGAAGCCGGAGTCAACCACCCGGCGCACGTACCCGGGCGTCTCCCTGTGGTCCAGCACCCTGACCTCGTGGACAATCCCGTTTTGGTCTATGACCACCAGCGCGTTCACCTGGTCCACGTAACCCTTGACCTCGGGCGGCAGCTCCGCTGTGGCCACGCAGGCCGCGGGCACCATCTCACCCTTGCTCTTCACCATGCCCTGGAAGTGGGGTAGGGGGTCCTCGGCCTTTTCCGGCCTTGCTTCCTCTGCGAAGAGCTCTCTAAGCTCCTGGATGGTGGGTTCCATCCTGATGCCCTTTTCCGCCCTTCCGAGGTCGTGCCGCACTATGAGGGAAAGCCCGGCAAGCAGGAGCGCGGCGTGCCATACGAAAAGCAATCTTGATCCCGTCTTCACTTTCGCCATTTTCCGCGACCCCTCAAAGGAGAGACACCGGGTCCCTGTCGAACTCTACCCTTACCGACGAGGGCAGGTCCTTCTCCTCGACCTTCTTCAAAAGCTCCCGGCAGAAGGCGCCCATGGTCGCGTGCGAGTCCGCCTTTACCAGCATCATCCACCTGGTCTTTGCCTTGATCCTGGTGATGGGCGCGGGCGCGGGCCCCAGTATCCTGACCTTTTGCTTGAAGGCTTTGGTGGCGGCCTTCTGCTTTGTGGTCCTGCCCAGCATTGAGGCGGCCCGCCTCACCGCTTTCTCGTCCATGCCCTGGAGCCTTACGTTTACAAGCCTTGCAAAGGGAGGGTAGCCGAGCGCCTGCCTTGTCCGGGTCTCCTCGGCGTAGAACCCCTCGAAGTCGCCCGCGGCAGCCATGCGCACGGCAAAGTGCTCGGGCTGGAAAGTCTGTATGATGACCTTTCCCGGTGATGCACCCCTTCCGGCCCTGCCCGCGGCCTGGGTGATGATCTGGAAGGTGCGCTCGGATGCTCGGAAGTCGGGCATGTTGAGGCCGAGGTCCGCGAGCAGGACACCCACCAGGGTCACGCCCGGGAGGTCGTGTCCCTTGGCCACCATCTGCGTGCCCACCACCACGTCCACCTGCCTTCGGCTGAGTGCGTCCATGCACCTGAACCACCCCTTTTTTCCGGAGACAGCGTCCGAGTCCATGCGCATGAGCCTGGCCTCGGGGAAAAGCTCGCACACCGCTCTCTCCACCCGCTCGGTGCCAAGGCCGAACCGGTGCAGGCGCACGCCCCGGCAGGAGGGGCACACCTCCGGCACCGGAACATGGGCCCCGCAGTAGTGGCACAACAGGTACCCGCCCTTAGCCGGCTCGCCGTAGAACCGGTCAACCTTCTGCCTGGTGGGGGCCAGGTGGTGCACCATGCTCACCGCGCAGTTGGGGCACAAGAGACGCTCACCGCAGTCGAAGCAGAGCATGAAGGACGCGGCCCCTCGCCTGTTGAAAAAGAGTATGACCTGCTCCTCCCTGGCGAGGGCCTGCTGCATCTGGGTCTTCAGGCTCTCGGAGAAGATCAGACCAGCGGGCACCCGGTCCTGGTCCCGCACCCCGTGACCGGGGGGAGCCGGCCTACCGGGGTCCGGAATCTTTCTCATGTCCACCACCTCGACCTCGGGCATGGGCCTGTTGTCAACCCTCTTTTTAAGGGTGATCAGGGAGTAGCCGTTCTCCTGCCTGGCCCTGTAGCTGCTCTCCATGGAGGGGGTGGCAGAGCCCAGAACAGCCACGGCCCCCTGCTCCCGGGCCCGCATCACCGAAAGGTCCCGGGCGTTGTACATGAAGCCGTGGTCCTGCTTGTACGAGCCCTCCTGCTCCTCGTCAACCACAATGATCCCGGGGTCTTGCACGGGCGCGAACACCGCGGACCTGGCCCCTATCACTATCCTGGCCTGGCCCTTCTTTATGCGCCGCCACTCGTCAAAGCGCTCGCCCGGCGAGAGCCCCGAGTGGATCACGGCCAGGCTCTCGCGATCAAAGCGGCCGGCAAAGCGGGAGATGAGCTGGGGGGTGAGCGATATCTCGGGCGCCAGCATGATGGCGCCCCTTCCCCGGTTAAAGGCCTTTTCAATGGCCCTGATATACACCTCCGTCTTGCCGGAGCCGGTCACCCCGTGCAGCAGGAAGGTCTTGAACGCGCCCCTGTCCATGGCCGCGCATATCTCACTCACCGCGGCTTGCTGCTCGGGCATGAGCTCTTCCGGGACCGGCCCGGTCTCTAGCTCCATGGAGAAGGGGTCCCGGGACACGGGCTCCTCCCTGATCTCGACCAGGCCGGACTGCGAGAGCCTGCGGGCCAGCCCCCCGGGGTCCTTGAACCCCGGCTTCAGGAGCCGCAAAGGGACTCGTCCCTTTACGAGGACCTCTGCCAGGAGCCTCGCCTGCTCGGGTGCGCGCCTTGAAAGCTTTTCCAGCTCTTTTTTGGACACCTCCCTGGCGGGCGCCGCCACCCGCTCGGTCTTTTGCGTAACCCTCGGCCTCCCGGCTTCATGGCTGATCTCGATCAGGCCCTGCTTTTCCATGCGCCTTATCATGGCCGGGTCGAGCTCCACACCCCCGATGACGTTACTTTTCGGTATCTCCAGCTCGGCCTTTTCAGCCAGCAGCTCCAGCAGGGCAAGGCGCGAGGCAGCCGGTTTTTTGCGGCCTTTGCTTTCTTTGATCCCTTGCTCCCTGGCAAGCTCCTGCCGGCCGGGTGCGGTAATCTTTGCGATCTTTGTAGATGCCAGGTTAATCCCTCCCGGCAGCGCGGTCTTGAGCACCTCGGAGAGGGGCGCCAGGTAGTAGCCCGCGGCCCATGCGAGTGTAGGGAGCATGCCCGGGGGGAACAGTGGCTCGGGGTCAATTATTTCGTAGATGTCCTTTAACTCGGATTCTTTGAGTGAGGTCTTATCGGGCAGTCCCACGATGTAGCCCGTGACCTTGCGCCTTGCCAGCGGCACCAGGACCCGCTTCCCCTTCTCCAGTCCGGGGGTTAGCTCTTTTGGCGCGGTGTAAGTGAGGGTCCGCTTTACAGGTGCGTCCACCGCGACCTCGACCAGGGTTGGGGTTTTATCCATTAATACTCTTGCCTAAAACAGCTTTTTGTTTCACGCAAAGGCGCAAAGGCGCAGAGAGCAAAAAAAGAGAAATGCTTCCAATTCTCCCTGCTGGAAAAAAGATGTGTCACTTTATAAGGCTACGAACCCGGTTTTCAAGATGGCCTACCTGCCATGAGAAAAATTCCGGGGTTTGAGCCACTGCACTTCAACTCAATGAAAATCT
Source organism: uncultured bacterium (assembly GCA_964650485.1). GTDB lineage: Bacteria > RBG-13-61-14 > RBG-13-61-14 > RBG-13-61-14 > DATKZS01 > CAZYTX01. Next base: position 68,178 of record CAZYTX010000004.1, read on the forward strand.
TAAATTCTCTGCGCCTTTGCGTGAAATAATTTTAGTCTATCCTGGTTGGTAATGCTTTCAGGAAGTTTCACACGCTCTTTAGAAGCAGTGTGAGGACCTCTTCTTGCACCAGCCGCTGTATCAGGCTCCTGGAGTCCTCGTCCAGGCGGTCGAACTCGATGCCCGCCCCCTTGGGCTTGCCCTTGGCCGAGGTGTCTATCCTCACCACCGTTCCCCACAGCTCCAATGACACGTTCTCCTCCGCGAGCACGAACTCCACGATAATCCTTGCGCCCACCTCGGGCGGGGGGTTGATCTCCATGAGGATACCTCCCCAGCTTATGTCCCTCACCACCGCGGGCTTGAAGTCGTCCTCCCCTTCAATGAGCCTGTACCTCAAGGTAATGGGCACCGGGACGCGCAGATACTGCCTGGCTTTCATCTCATGTGGCCTTTAACTATCAAAGATTATAATTACGCCCCGGTTTTGAAGTCAACCCTGCTCTTTCATGTCCAGCTCGGCGTGGGCCACGCCCTGCTCAAAGGATATGTCGCAGGGGAGCCCGCTCTTCTTTATGAGGTGGAACACCCTGCGGTTGGCCGCGTCCACGTCGGCTATGAACTTCTCCATGCCCTTCTCCTTTGCAAGCTGGTAAAGGCAGCGGAGCATGCCCCTGCCCAGTCCACGGTTCTGGAAGTCGTCAACCACCACGATGGCTATCTCCCCCCTGCCGGCCGCGGTGCGCACGAAGTTGAGCAACGCCACCACCCTGGTCTCTCCTTTATCCACGGTCTCTCCTATAAGCGAGAGTGTTGCCGGAGGGTTGTTCCTCATCAGCCTGTCTAAGTAGCGGAGCGGGACCCCCAGGCCCGGGGAGAGGAAGCGGTTGTACAGGGTCTGGGAAGAGCAGGCCCTGAACATCCGCTCCACCCCCTCCTTGTCCTCCGGGGTGGCAGGACGTATGACAACCTCACGGCCGTCCTTGGTGTGAACCACCTCCCTGGCCAGGAATCCCTGCTCGTCAAGCTCCACGCTACCCTCGTCCGCGGCCTTTGTGTGAAAAAAGCTCAAAGACCCAGCATATATATTGTCCGGGCGCCGGTCAAGAGAGATTTGCAAAGGTTGATGCTGATCTTTCTTTCCGGGAGAAGCGGACGCCGGGCGCGTCATAGAGGAGCAGAATCAGGTCCTGCTTGCGCTCCCCGGCTGGTAAACCGGGACCTTGCATTTTTTTGCGGTCTTCTTGAGGGGCCCGTCCCGGGTGGAGATGGGGGCCCTCAGTCTCATGGCCAGGTCCAGGTAGGAAGCGTCGTAGGTTGAAAGGTCGTACTTTCGGGCCAGGGAAACGATCTGGTTTAACATCCTCTCGGTGGTCTCCTGCTCGACGGTGATGGGCAGATTTTCAAGGAGAGCGAGAAAGCGGACGGCCGAGACCTCGCTCAGGCGCTTTTTCCTCTCCGCGGCCAGCAGGACGTTGCCCGCCTCCAGTGGCCAGATGGCGGGGACGAAAGCCTCCCCGAACTCCAGGCTCTCAAGAACGGCATCCGTGTACCTGTTCCCCTCGTCCTCGAAGCACCACGACATGACAACCGAGTTGTCAACCACGAACCGGGCGGACATCAGCTTCTGCCTTGCTCGATCATCTCGCGCAGGGAAAGTCCCTCAAGCCGGTTGCCGCGACGGAACTCCTTCAGCCCGGCGATGGTCTCGCGCACGGGTCTCTTCCTGGAGGAATCAGCGGGCTGCAGCACCGCCACGGGTACGCCGTGCCTGGTGATGGTGATCTTCTCGCCTTTGGCGACCCGATCGAGGAGCTGTGCGAGATGCGTTTTCGCTTCGTAGGCCCCGACCTTTTTCATAACACGCCTCCAAACAAGACCAGTCTGATACCAGTCTAGCATGTAAAGATTAAAAAGCAAGCTTTTCCATTCCGTAAAACTCGCTTGAAATAAAGCCCGTCTACGTGATACTTTGACAAAGGCTATTTAAGGACCATATCTTTTGGCACAGGCGGTGGAGGACAGAGGTGCCCGGGCCTGGCTTAAAAAGCAGGGCCTGGGTCTCCGGGAAGGGTTCCGGGACCTCCGGGACAGGCTGCTGCATGAGCGCTCGGTCAAGCTCATGGCGGCGCCGGGGGTGCTCGCCCCGGCGCTGTCCCTAGTGGTTTGGGGGCTGGAGGAGCGGGCCGCCTCGGCCAGCGGAGCGGACCAGGGGTGGATCAAATCTCTTGGCAGCGCCGATTTCAGCGACTTCGCAAGGAAAGACCTTGCGAGCGCGCACCAGATACTTCTTAATATAGCGAGGACCATCGCCCTGCGGCTGAGAAAGTCCAACCAGGACATGGAGAAGCTCACCACCGTGCTGGCCATATCAATGCGCAAGCCGCGCAGGTGATGTAGTAAACTAGTAGTATAACGAACGCCCGCGAGGTGATTGCAGATGGCTGTAAAGATTCTGGTGGCCGACGACAACAAGCTCTTGCTCAACATGACCAGCGACGCCCTCTCCGAGAAGGGGTTCGAGGTCATAACAGTTGACAACGGCCTTGACGTGTACAAGAAGGTGCTCTCGGAGAAGCCCCAGGTTATACTGCTGGACATCATGATGCCGGGGATTGACGGGATCGAGGTGTGCAACAACCTGAAGAAGAGCCCGGTGACAAAGGACGTGGTGATAATAATTCACTCGGGCAAGACGGACATGGCTCTCATGGACCTGTGCTACGCCGCGGGGGCCCAGGGCTACATCATAAAGTCCGACGACTTCGAGGAGATGGTGGAGCGCGTGACCGAGATATCCAGGGACAAGCTGGGGCTGGACCAGGAAGAGCTCTCGTAAGGATAAAACGCGGGTTCAAAAGGCTTGCCGCCGGGGGAGGAAGCAGGTGGAATGTTCTTTTTGCTCTCGTGAAGTCGAGCCCACCCTGCACAGAAGGAACGGGGACCCGTCCTACAAGGTGGACTATTACAGGCTCTTTACAGGAGAGCTCTCCCAGGTCATAATACAAAATCCCGGCGATGAGTCCGGGGACATCGAGTTCTACAAGCTGAGCAGCGCAAGGGAGGTTATCGTCTGCGCGGACTGCTTTGCAAGGGACGAGGTGAAACAGGAGATGGAGAAGATGTTTTCAGGGGCGCCCGAGCAAAAGGAATAGCACGGCCCCCGCATAACCCGGGAATAAAAAAAAGGAGGGAAATGATAATGAACGACCAGGCCATTACAATGCCCAGGCCGCCGGAGGACATAACGCCCGAGGCCTTCTTCAAGCAGTGGCTGCCAAGCACGCTGGACAGCTTCCGTGACCTCATAAGGGAACAGGCAAAGGACCTCACAACCCCCTTCCTCGCGGTCAGGGTCACCGGAGAGCAGGGTGGAGAGTGGTCCGTGGTGCTTAACCAGGGCGAGGTGGAGATAAAAGAAGGGCTCGACCCCGGAACCGCGGTCACCTTTGTGCTGCCCACTCAGAACTTCATCGAGTTCGTGACCGGCCAGAGGGACGAGGTCATGATGCAGCCCCCCGGCGGGGGCATGGCCGGAGGAGCGTCCCTCACCCCGGAAGAGGTCAACAAGCAGTTCAGGAAAAACATGGAGGCGCTCCGGGGCATAAAGGGACAGATGCAGTTCATTGCCGACGACCCGGACAGGCCCTTCAACGTGCACATAAAGTTCCAGGGAGAGCTCAAAGACCAGGCCGACGCAGTGCTCACCGTGGCCACCGAGGACCTGCGCCAGATGTCCAAGGGAGAGCTCAGCCCGCCGCAGGCATTCATGATGGGCAAGGTGAAGGTCAAGGGCGACATGGGACTTATAATGCAGCTCGCGCCGTTGTTCTCTTAAGCTCCGGGAATTCCGGAGGAGGTCATGGAAATTGATCCCCAAGGAAGTGTTTTTCACTAAGGGCCTGGGGGTGCACAAGGAGAAGCTGCAGAGCTTCGAGATGGCGCTCCGGGGAGCGGGCATAGCCGGCTGCAACCTCGTATACGTATCCAGTATACTGCCGCCCGGCTGCAGGATCATCGGATTCAGGCAGGGCATAAAGAAGATCGAGCCCGGCCAGATAACATACTGCGTCATGGCCAGGAACGCCACCTGCGAGCCCAACCGGCAACTGGCCGCGGCAGTGGGGCTGGCTTACCCCGCGGACCGCTCCACATACGGCTACCTGTCCGAGCACCACTCCTTCGGGCAGAAGAAACAGGTGGCCGGAGACTATGCCGAGGACCTGGCGGCAACCATGCTGGCCACCACCCTGGGCATACCCTTTGACCCGGACACCTGCTGGGAGGAGCGCGAGCAGGTGTACAGGATGAGCGGGAAGGTCATTCACTCCAGGAGCGTCACCCAGACCGCCAGGGGAGACAAGTCGGGAAAATGGACCACCGTCATCGCCGCGGCGCTGTTCCTGGCGCCGTGAGGCTTTCGAAAAGGACTTGTATCACACAGAGACACAGAGAACACAGAGATTTCTTTAAATTTCTCCTCTCATGGGCATGATGAAAAGGGAGATAAAAAACAAGGTTCCTTTTGCCAAAAGATGGAAAAGCTTTTATTAGACAGGCAAAAATCCTTGCTTTTATTTTCATTGCTCTGTGGCCTCTGTGCCTCTGTGTGAAATATATTCTGGACAAAGAGACAATGCCTGACACATGGTTCGGAATGGGGCCGCCGCTCTCGGAGTACGGCCACGCATCCGCGGTCATCATCGAGGCCCCTTACGAGGGCACGGTGACCTACGGCAAGGGAGCGAGCAGGGGCCCCGAGGCCGCGCGCAGGGCCTCGCAAAACATCGAGCTATACAGCGCCGTATTGGACGCCGAGCCCGCAAAGGTCGGCATACACGGCAGGCCCCCCTTGCACATGCCCGAGGACCCCGAGCGGGCGGTGATGGCGGTCAAGTCCGCGGTGGTCCAGGAGCTGGAGACAGGCAGGAGGCCGGTGCTGGTCGGCGGCGAGCACTCGCTCACCGCGGGATCGGTCAAGGCATGCCTGGAGAACTACCCCTCCCTCACCGTGCTACAGCTCGACGCACACGCGGACCTGCGGGATACGTATGACGGCTCGCCATTCTCGCACGCCTGCGTGATGAGGAGGGTGCACGAGCTGGGCGCGCGGTTCGTGCAGGCCGGCATCAGGAGCATGTCCATCGAGGAAAAGGAGTGGCTGCAAAAAGAGGGCAGGGACCTTGTATACGCAAGCGATATAAGAGCGGGCAGGGGATGGGTGAAGAGGACCCTGGACTCTCTGTCCGAGGTCATATACGTGACCGTGGACGTGGACGTGATGGACCCCTCGGAGATGCCGGCCACCGGGACGCCAGAGCCGGGGGGCGTATCCTGCTCTCACCTGGTCGAGCTCTTCCTTTGCATGCGGGAGTCGGGAAAGCAGGTGGTGGGATTCGACCTGATGGAGCTCGCCCCCGTGCCCGGCCTACACTTCCCCGATTTCACCTGCGCATCACTCATCTACAACATGATCGGCGCTTTCTGGGCGTGAGCATCCGCTCTCCACTCCTGTCCGGTCGGCGCTACTCTTCCTCTTCTTCATCGTCCGGGGGCCTTGAATTCACCTTGTTGGTGAGCATCCCGATGCCGGAGACCTTTACGGTGACGGTGTCGCCGGGCTTCATTGGCCCCACGCCCGGCGGGGTGCCGGTTGCGATCACGTCGCCCGGAAGCAGGGTCATGGCCATGGAGACCAGCTCCACCACCTTGTGCGCGTTGAATATGAGCTCTTTTGTGGAGGAGTCCTGCACCACCTTGCCGTTCAGTATGGCCTGCACCGTCTGCTCCCCGGGGTCGAGCTCGGTCTCGATGCAGGGGCCTATTGGACAGAAGGAGTCAAACCCCTTGGCCCGGGACCACTGCCCGTCCTTTGCCTGCAGGTCCCGGGCGGTCACGTCGTTCACGCAGGTGTAGCCCAGGATATACTCACCAGCATCGGCCTCCCGCACCCGGCTGGCGTTCCTGCCGATCACGATGCCAAGCTCGGCCTCGTAGTCCACCCGCTCGGTCATGCCCAAAGGATAAAACACGGGCTCGCCCGGGCCGGTCACAGACGTGCTGGGCTTCAGGAAGATGATGGGCTCATCAGGCGCCGGCACGCCCATCTCCTTGGCGTGGTCCCGGTAGTTGAGCCCCAGGGCCACCACCTTGGAGGGAGTGACCGGGGCCAGGAGCCTCGCGCCCGAGAAGGGCGCCATCTCCTCGGTCCTCTCCCACTCCCCGAAGATATCTCCCACCACCAGGGCGAGCCCGTCGCCCTCCAGCGCACCGTAGCGGGGCCCGGACTTGTGCAGGAACCTGAAAAGCTTCATGGCTCTTTCTCCTCTTTCTCATCCTTTTTGTCTCACGCAAAGCACGTAGGCCCGTAGGGGGCGCAAAGAACGCAAAGTAAAAAAAACGCAAATAATTACTGTGTTTGGTCTTTGATAAATCGTATCTGCACTTGCACACCAAGAGAAGAAAATTTATAGATTCTTTGCGTCTTTGCGTCTCTGCGTGAAACAAGTCTTAGTGTTTTATACAAGCGCCGCCTGTCAGCCCGTCATTTCCTGCATGGCCTCCCCTATGTGCGCAGGGCTTTTGACCACGTTCGCGCCCGCCTTCTCCAGCGCCTCCATCTTGTCCTTGGCCCCGCCCTTGCCTACCATGATGATGGCCCCGGCGTGGCCCATGCGCCGTCCCGGGGGCGCGGTGGAACCCGCGATAAAAGCGGCCACCGGCTTTTTGAACTCCGAGCGGATGTACTCCGCGGCCTCCTCCTCGGCCGAGCCCCCGATCTCGCCCACCATCACCACGCCTTTCGTCTGCCGGTCCCTGTTCATGAGAGCGAGCACGTCTATGAAGTCCATGCCGATGACGGGGTCGCCTCCGATCCCCACGCAGGTGCTCTGGCCGAGCCCCAGGCCGGTGAGCTGGTACACGACCTCGTATGTGAGGGTGCCCGATCTCGAGACCACACCGATGTTCCCCTTCATGTGGATGTGGCCCGGCATGATACCCGCCTTGGCCTTGCCCGGAGAGATCACCCCCGGGCAGTTGGGACCTATGAGGTGCACGCCCTCGCGCCGGACGAAATGATACACCGGTATCATGTCCCGGGCCGGGATGCCCTCGCTTATGCAAACAACCACCTTGCAGCCCGCGGCCGCGGCCTCGGCTACGGCGTCCGCGGCGAAACGGGCCGGCACGAAGATGAGCGAGCAGTCGGCGCCAGTATTCTCGACCGCATCAGCCACCGAGTCGAACACCGGCACTCCCAGGACCTCCTGGCCCCCCTTGCCCGGAGTGACCCCGGCCACAACGTGCGTGCCGTAGCCCATGCACTGCTCGGCGTGGAAACCGCCCTCCCTCCCGGTGATCCCCTGCACCACCACCCGGGTCTTCTTGTCAACAAGTATGCTCATCTGGAAAAAAACACTCCTATCATAAGAAAGTTACCGCAACTTAAAAAAAAGCACAGATAGATTATCACAGTTTAAACGCAAAAACACCAAGAACGCCGGGGAAGGAGCCGATTGCACGCGGGAGCTACAGCGGCGGAGCGAGAACGCCAAGGGGAGTAAGGTCTTTAGTATTCAGTATATGGAGTGTAACAGGTTTTTGTTTGAGTTCTCCCAGGGTTGCCACCCTGCCTGCCTGCCGAAGCGCTGCGCAGGCGGGGGCTTTAGGCCGAAAGCGCTTTCAGCGCCCTGGAGACTTTGGGCCTGACCCTGGATCACTGGATCACTGGCTCCTCTCCTATGGTGAGTAGAATCATGTGAGCATGAGTGTGGTCCATGAGTGGGTTCGGGTCTTCGGGGCCTGTTGCCCAAAGCCATCCCTTAGACCGCAACAATACTAAAACGATTCAATAAAGCCCGGCCGGATGAACGGGCAAAAAATCAACCGTAAACAGCTAAGGGGCATAAGATTAAGCATCCGGTCGGATAAGCGGGCGTAAAATTGATTACAGGGCGTCATTTTCGCGTCCGGGAAAGTTAAAGAATGAAGGGAAAAGACTCAGTAGATGACTTCCTGCAAGAAGCGCCGCCAGAGCGGGTCGAACACGTACTTGTCCGGGTTGTAGTCCCGGCAGTTTTTGGGAATCTCCGCGCCGGTGCGGGAGCGGAACCCGGCGAGCTTTTGCAAGAGCTCCCCGGCCTTGCCGGGCTTCTGCCGGGCCAGGTTCTCGGTCTCTCCCATGTCGTTTTCAAGGTCATACAGCTCGAGCTCGCCCGTGTCATAAAAATGGATCAGCTTCCACCGCCCGTGCCTCGTCGCTCCGGACGACCTGCCTCCCAGAAAATGAGGGCGCGAAAGTGGATAGTGCCAGAAAAGCGGCCTTTCATCCCGCTGCTCTCCCGGCGCAGACAGGTACGGGCCGAGGTCCCGGCCGTCGTGCTTCCGGCCGGGGGGAGCTCCGCTTACTCCGGCGAAAAAAGGATAAAAGTCCATGTTGATGACGGGTGATGTGCAGACCTCGCCTGCTGCCGCACGCGCCGGGTACCGGATGATAAGAGGGACCCGGATGCCGCCCTCGTAAAGGGTGGACTTGCCCGCCCGCATGGGGGAGTTGGAAGTAACCAGGCTTTCTCCCCCGTTGTCGCTGGTGAAGACCACCACCGTGTTCTCGTCGAGCCCGAGCTTCCGGAGGGTGTCCATGATCATGCCGGCGCCCCTGTCAACGGACTCGAGCTGGGCCGCGAGATGAGGGTTGTTCCTGCTCGCTCCGCTGTCGCTGCCCGCGGCCGGTCTCTGCTTGTACTTTTCAACCAGGCTTTCTTTGCCGCGCAGCACCGTGTGGACCGCGTAGTGGCTGAGCAATAGAAAGAAGGGCCGATCGCGGTGTCGTTTTATAAACTCGACCGCCTCGTGGTTACACCTGTCCACCAGGAACTCGCGGCCGGACAGACGCTTTTCCACTTCAGGGCTCCACCGATAGGGGTAGAAGTAGTCGCCGTTTCCTATGCCGCGCGTTTCCGAGACCATGACCTCGTCGAACCCGTGATGGCGGGGAAACCCGCGGGGCTCGCGGTAGCCGGTCAAATGCCACTTTCCTATAAGTCCGGTCCGGTAGCCGCGCGCTTTTAGCATCTCGGGCAGGGTTACAAGCGAAAGCGGGAGATGCTTGTCCGACCAGGGCCGGATATAGTCGTTGATCCCCAGGCGGGCGGGGTACAAACCGCTCATGAGTGCCGCCCGGTACGGCGAGCACACCGGGGCCGCGGCGTAAGCGTCCGTGAACCTCACCCCCTCGCCTGACAGCCGGTCGAGACAGGGGCTCTCGTTAAAGCTGTTGCCGTAACAGCCGAGCTCGCTGTAACCAAGGTCGTCCGCCAGTATGAACACGATATTGGGAGGACGGCCCCCCGCGCCGAGCAAGGTCCATCCGCCCGCGGCAAGCGCGGCTGTGCAAAGGAAACCCCTGCGGGAGCTAACAGTACTCATTCCGGTCTACTCTCTTCCTTTTATTGTCCTGGTTCAGCGGGAATTGCCTGCCTGTGCGGACACGTAGAAAGGGAGGCCCCCCGCTTATTTAACACCGATTTTCGCAAAACTCTTATCGTCATAAAAACCTATAATCGAGTTCCCTTTTTACCAAACCATGGTATCCTGTTCGGGAAGTTTTGTAAATTAATATCGGCCATGCCCGCTTTGTGGATCGGGATACTGAAATATGTATGCTGTCACGAATGGTGTGAGGGAAAAAGTGAAAGAGCTGAAACATGGATAATGTTTATTGTTTAGCTCTGCCCCCATCCCACACATCATCAGTCCTCCACCACTCGGAGGTGTGGGTCTTTGCTCTGGTCTTTTTCAGGTGAAGTCTTCCACCCGTTTATCACGGTGAGGCTGTAGCCCTTTGCGGTCTTTTTTGCGCCGGTCTGCTTGGCCGCGGGCGTGCATGAGCTTTGGTCGGCTTTTGGCTTGCAGCATGAGCAGGGCCCCGGGTCCTGGGTTCCCTCCCCGCCTTGGCCGCAGGGGCCGCTGCTGCATGCGGGCATGAGCCCGGTGCTGAACTCCTCGTCTTCTTCTTGCTTTTCACGGGGGCCTCTTCCTCCCCAGCCGCGGTTCGAGGTGAAGGGCACGCCCAGCCTGCGGAGCTTCCTCTGCTCCATTATGAGCCTCTCGTATGCGGTGTCCAGGACCTTTTCCCGCTGCTCGTGGCTCGCGTCCTTCGGGATGACGCCGTGGGAGTGCTCCAGTGTGTACTCGAGGTCGTGGCAATAGATAGTATAGCGGGCCAAAAGCTCCTGGGCGCCGTCATCTCGCTCTTTGACCTTCTCTGACACGCTTATCTCCATGGGCTCGCCCACGCCGGCCAGCACGTAGAACTGGTCCAGGTTGTAAGGGTAGACCGGTGCGAACTCGGCAACATCGGAATTGGGTATAAGACCTGTGATGGTAAAAGGCAGGGCGTTTATCTCGGCGCCTGCTTTTTTGAGCTTAGCGAGGTCGCTGTTCAGCCGGGTGTTTGCTATGACGAAGGACATGGCGGCCTTTCGCAGGGGCTTGAAGGGGTGGCCCCTTGAGTACGTCTTTTCGAATCGCGCGTTAATGTGGTTCACGGTGACGGTGTAGAAAGCTGAGAGGTCGAAGTTGTAGAGGTCCCCCGGCCGTCCCTGGTTCCTGGTTATGAGGCTGGGCCTTACGATCACCTCGACCCTGGCCTTGCAGCTTGCCAGCGAGACTATGTCCTCCACTGACTCGGGCTTTCCCAGCCGAACCCACATTATATTATTGCTCATTACGACACCCTCTTTTCTTTTTCTTTCTTAATTCCCTTGAGGATCTGTTCCAGGTGGTGGGGGGAGTAGACCGCGCCGGCGGGGTTGTTCGCGAGCGCCCTGTCCTTTACGAACAGTGTGGTCACCGGGGCCTTGCTGTGCCTGGCGAAGAGTATGTCGCACCCCACGCACAGTCCGATCAGGAGGTTCAGGTCGGTGCCTGCCTGGTTCATGACCTCGGCCTGTGCTATTGCGTTGCAGGGAGACTTGCACCTGTTCTCGCCGCCGGTGCTGTCGTGCGACGCTGAGGATGCGATACGGCAGCACACCGGTGTCACCCCGAAGTACCGCTCCAGCACCCTGGTCAGGAGCTCTGCCTCCCTGAACATCTCCACGCAGAACGCCACGCCCACGCTCTTGTACCCCATGCCCAAAGCGAAGTGCACCACCTCGGCCACCCTGCACAGTGATGTGTCCTCCTCCCATGCAACGTCATGGGCCACGTCGTGCAACTCGATCTCGGCCGCATCCTCCTGCTGGAACTCCCCGGGCAGGTTAAAGGGGCACTCCCTTCCCTGCTGGCAAATCCTGTGCTTGCAGTGCACGCAGTCTACTTGTGATGCCTGCTCGATCACCTGGGGCACGGGCGCGCTCACAGGAAAGGGACAGGTGCTGAGTCCGAACCCCGCTGTAAGACGACCCTCGGCCAGGGCCGGTATGATCCCGTCAACCTGGCCTGCAACGTTCTGCACCACCTTGATCCCGGCATCCGCGCACTCGTCAATGAACTCCCTGCTCACTCCCCCGCACACCAGCACCTCGACCCCGAGGTCGAGCAACTGGTCTATGAAAAACTCCTCTGAAAGGTTGCTCACGCTCTCGCTGCGCCGCCAGGTGATCTTGCCGTCGTCAATGCGCACCATTACCATCTCCTGGGCGTACAAGGGCCTTGGTGAAACCCTTTTTCCATAAAGTGGTATTGCAGCTATCACTTGCGCATCTCCTCTGTACTTTATAAAAAGCAAACTTGAAGCCAAGTTAGACCATTTGGAGGAAGTCGCGGGGCAGACAGGCATTGAAAAGCGTGGCTCCTTTGCCAGGCCGCGCTCAACCGGGCATAATATCTGGATAATTTTTGCCGGCCGGGATCATCGGCGCAACGTTTTGAAGGAGGGGATGAAAATTAAAATTTATAATTAACCGATTTTAAAGCTAATTTTTGTTGCAGGCAATGTTGCTAAATACGCGGCGTTGACAAGGGATGCAACAACAGGCGGTTCTAACCCAGGGGAGCCTCCGGAGGGTAGATGCGCCTGCCTGGTACGGGCGGTGCCGCGGAAAAGACCTGGGTAACCTTTATTGAGCCGGTCCTTTTGCCGTTCTTTTTTTGCGCGCCCTGGAACGTTCCCTTTACCTGGTATGCCACCGGCTCGAAGGCCAGCACCGAGGCTGCCAGGATCCGACCTTTCTCGATCCTGTTAAGCGGGTGGTTTTTCTCGCCCGGCATTCGGAATACCAGGGTGGAGGGGTCCGGCGCGGAAACGCCCTGAATTGGCACTGCCACGGGGTCTCCCTGCTCGTCAACCAGTCCCAGGAACTTTATTGCCGCTGTCCTCTCCCACTTGTCCAGCACCTGGGCGGGCATGGGGCCGTTCGCGCTCTCTTTAGCTTGCTCTTTTGTTCGGGCCGCCCTTCTCGCGAGTCCTCCGACCAGGTGGGCCAAGAGCCCCTGGGCCTGGTAATCCTCGAGCTCGCGCACCTTGACCACGCCCACGTAGTTGGCGCCCATGTATGCGTTGTACCTGTAGAGGGGTTCGCTCTCGAACTGCTCCAGCAGAGGCCCCTGCGTGACCCACTCCTGGAACTCTCCCTTTGCTACATAAGCCCTGGCCCCCGGCCCCTGGCAGGCGAAGGTGATCTTTTTGTTGGACTCGAAGTTCCGCGCGGTCTTGTACACCATGAAGCGCACGAAGGCCATGGTGTCCGGGTCTATCATGCGTGCGGAGAGCAGTGGCACCACGTTGGGCACGTTGTCGCTGTCCATGGTGGCCGCGAACTTGGGGTATGCCATGGACTTCATGGCCTTTGCAGCGCGGCCCGATAAGGTCTTGTCCATGCTAGTCCCCCATTCGGTGGCTTTCCCTTGCTATGATCTCGTCCTGGATCTCTTTCCCCAGTGTGGTGAAGTAGGCGTTGTACCCGGTCACGCGCACCAGCAGGTTTACGTAGCTATCCGGCTTTTTCTGCGCGTTTCGCAGCGTCTCCGGGTCTATCATGTTCACCTGGAGCGCGCTGCCCCCCTGTATGCCGTAGGCTTTGAGGAAAGCCTTCATGTTGTCGCGGCCCTTTTCGGTCCTTGCCATCACCGGGTTGAAGGACATGGTGTGCGATGCACCGTTTGGCGCCTTTTCCAGGTCCACGTTGTGCACGGAGCGGGCAACCGACACCGGCCCCTTGCGGTCGGCCCCGGTGGCCGGGCAGATACCGTTCGAGAGGTACGTGCCGCGCGGCCTTCCGTTGGGAGTCGCCGCGGTCGAGGTTGCGTAGAATATCCAGTAGTTCCATGACAGGTACCCCGCCCGGAAGCGCCTGCCGGTCTTTGGCGAGGTCCTCTTTATTACCCTCTCGGCGAAAAAGGTGTTCAGCTCGCGCGCCATGTCATCGGCTTCCGGGTCGTCGTTCCCGTACTTTGGCGCCCGGTGCACGAGCATCTGCCGGAGGGACTCGTGACCCTTGAAGTTCTTCTTGAGCGCCTTTCTGAGATCCTTCATGCTGACTTTTTTATTGTCGTACACCAGGCTCTTGATTGCGGCCAGGGAGTCCACCGCGGTGGCGAAGGCCACGCCCTCCACGGTGATGAAGTTGTGCACTGGCCCGCCCGCGGTCACGTCCCTGCCCGACTCCGCGCACCCGCGCACGATGGCCGAGAGGTACGGGGTGGGCTCGAACTCCGCCCGGAGCGCGTCGGCCTCGGAAGCCGCGTCCATGAACTTGTCAAGCAACCGTCCCAACTGCGCGAAGAACGCTTCTTTGAACTTCTCGAACGACTTGAACCTTTTCGGGTCCCCGGTGCGCGCGCCCAGCCTTACAGGGATGCGCATGTCCCTGCCGCGGTTCATGGCGAGCTCGACCGCCTTTGCGAAGTTCGGGTTCACGTCCACCGTGCCGGAGCGGTCGTCGCCCTGCATGGTGTTCTCCAGGCACCCCACCGGCGCGTAGTCCCACAGCCGCTCCTTTGGCAGGCCGGCCCAGGCGAGCGCCTTCTGCGATATCCGGTCGAAGTTCATGAGGAAGGGCGACCCTTGTGCCTTGCCGATGAGATCAACCACCTTGTCCAGCACCGCATCGCTCACGTTTTTGTGCAGCCTGATGTTAGGCTTGGGCTCGAGCAGGTTCATCTGCTCGATCACCTCGATCATGAGCATGGTAAGCTCGTTCGATAGGTCCTCCCCGTCCGGGCCGCATCCCGCCAGGGTGATGAGCTGGCCGAAGCCGGAGTTGATCCCCTGGTTGGTGCCCACCCTGCCCATGAAGTCGTAGGCGTAGTTGTGCTTTATGAACCAGCACTGGAGGAGCTCCCTGGCCCGGTCCCTGGTGATGCGGCCGGATTCGAGGTCGCTCTTGTAAAAAGGAAAGAGGTACTGGTCCACCCTGCCGGGTGAGAGCCCCGGCCCGGGGTAGGACTCCGCGGCCATGACCAGCATGTGGGTGAACCACAAAGACTGCAGGGCCTCGTGGAAGGTCCCGGCCGGCTCCCATGGCACCTTGTCACAGATGCGCGCTATCTCGTTAAGCTCCTGCCTGCGCGCGGGGTCGTCCTCGTCCTCGGCCTTGTTGCGCGCGAGCGCGGCGTACCTTTTTGCGAAGTCAGCCGCGGCCCGGCAGCAGGTTATGAGGGCGTCCAGGAACTGAGCGTGTTCAGGGGAGACACCCTGCTTCATGGCCTCGTACTTCTCTGATAGGCCCCTGAATCCGTGGCGCAGCACTGAGGGGTAGTCGGGTATGATGTGGCCCGGGACCGCGCCGAAGTTGCCCATGCCGAACAGGTTGAACTTGAGGTTCTTTCTAAAGAGCTTCTTCTCGCGCTTCCTCCACTGTGCGGCTTCCTCCGGCTTCAGAGTCTTTGACAGGGCGGTGTTGAAGTAGGACCCCGCGATGAGCTCGCCGTCGAGGATGGATACGGGCAGGTATCTTTGTATGACCCGGCTGAAGAAAACGGCCCTTCGGAGCGGCAGGCCGTTGTCCCAGAAGCCCTGTGGCAGCTCGACCTTTACAGCCGATGCCATGAGCGAGTCCTGGAACGCCTTTGAGAAAAAGAAGACCTCGGGCGCCACCCCCCACTGGTAGGAGGAGAAGAGGACGTCGTCCGGCTCGCCGGTGGTGAACCCTATGACCTCGTTCCTGAAGTGGTCCCGCTCCTGGAAGGAGAAGTACTCTTCCCGGAGCCTCTTCACCCTGTCGGAGAGCTCCTGTGAGGGCTTCCAGATTTGGACATCCTGAACGTCGCATGCTGCCTGGGTTGTCACTTTACCCTCCATTGTGTTGAATAGGGCTTATCTTTCCTATACTCCGAGGATAGCTGCTGCAGGGCAATGCTACAACCGTTTCCCCTGTCTTGATACGAGGCTCACGGCCTCAGCACCAGGTGGTAGCGGGCCTCGGATTTGACCTTTTCCTGGTCCATGGTGGCGGTGTGGTACTGAGAGTCCAGCCAAAGCTGGTGCATGTCATCGTAATGGGGCGAGAGCCACTGCCCGGACTGGGAACCGTCAATCACCATGAGCGCGTGCTCCGGGTCTCCCATGTCCATGATGTGTCTCAGCACCGGTCCGCCCAGGCACTTCCAGGGGTTTCTGCCGAACCCGGACTGGCCGGCGTTTCGCACCGTGTGCCTGGCGCCCAGGTGGGGGAATGGCCCGATTGACATCTCTTTCATGGGCCCGAACCCGAGCGGGTGGTACCACTTGATCACGTGGTGGTCCCCCCACCGGAGGTCCGCGGTGTCAGTGCCGTACTCCTTTTCGACCTCTTTCATGGCCTGGGATAGCGCCCTTACCAAGATATCGTCCATGTCCTCGACCTCTTCCGTGTCCTTGTCGTCAAAGTACTCGCTCCCGCCTTGTTCCAGCCACATGTTTATCACCGAGCTCATGCCGCGGCTGTCAAAGAACCTCTCGTAAAGGTCCTTTTCAAACTCGTCCGAGAGCACGTTCTCTCTCAGCTTCTTGGTGAAGACAAAGAAGACTATGGGCGCCACCGCGTCGAGGTCGCAGAAGTAGTTCCAGTCCTTGAGGATGTGGTATCCTTTTTTCACCATGGGGTCATCAGGGTCCTTGTTCTCGACCGCGCGGAGGAGACAAGGCACCAGCCACTCGGCCTCCTTGGAAAAGACGTCGTTCTGTATGGTTTTCATGTCCTCCACGTCCAGGGGGGCCAGCTCATTTATCAGCTCCTCGATGCGGGCGGCCCTCCATCCGTCGCCGTAGTTGGTTGCGAACACGTAAGGGTAATACTCTGCGTCCACCACCTCGTTGTTTGCGGTTGCCATGTATCCCCTTTCCGGGTCAATGGCGTGCGGGAGTTCCATGAGCGGGATGAACCCGGTCCATTCGTACCGGTCCGTTTCACCGGGAACCGGCATCACGCCGAGGCCCTTGTTGCGCACCGGCACCAGCCCGCCCGGGAGGTATGCTATGTGCCCGTCGGCGTCGGCTGCCACCCAGCTCTGGTTGGGGAGCACTATCATGTCCATGGCCTTTATAAAGTCGTCAATGCCGTGGCCTTTCATTATATGGTTGTACATGATGGCGATGTTCATGGTTTTGTGGCCTTCCTCCCTGGGAATCTTTCGGAAGCGGTCCAGGAACTCTGAGACGGTAGAAGACTGCACCAGGGCCTTGAACACCCTGGTGTCGCGGTCGAAGTCCCATCCGGTCCACCTGAGCGCCACCGGGGGCATGTCCTTTGCAGTCTCCCCGGCAATGTCGTTTATAATGGGTCCGTGAATGGACTGCTTTATCTTTATCTTCTTCTTTATGAAGCCGCGGCCCACCCGCACCCTGATCACTTCCTCTCGTATTGTGAACTTCCTCCACTCGCCGTTGTACTTGTACATGCCTGGATGGTCCTTGTCCACGGTCTCGATGAACAGGTCCTGCACGTCCGCGGAGGAGGTGGTGGCCCCCCATGACAGCTTCCTGGTGTGCGCGAGCACGGTGTAGGGGTTCCCCGGGAAGGTGACGCCGTAGGAGTCGAAGCCCGCGCCCTTGAGCCGCATCATGTAGAAGAGGGATGGCTGTATGTGCGTTAGGTGCGGGTCGTTGCATAGCATGGCGTTTCCGCTCTCGGTGAGCTTTGGACTCACGATCCAGTTGTTGGAGGCCATGGGGTACTTTTGGTAGAAGAACCTGTTTATGGCGTCGTTCCTTGCCATGAGCTCGAGCGCGGCCCTGCCGGCGAGTGGGAGTGAGTATCCCAGCTCCTCTTTGGACGGCCTTCCGCCGGGCGTGAGCTCGCGGGGAGTGCTGAGCTTGTTCTTGAGGATTTCCGGGGGCACGATGGTCGGTCCCTGGGCCACGTGCAGGGGCAAAAGCTCCCATGCGACCTCTTCGCCCAGCTCGTCCATGACCCCGTAGCGCAAAAGCTCTGTGCCCATGTTCCCGCAGAGCATGCTGCCTATGAACCTTCCCAGGCTTACTATGTCCGCCACCCTGAAAGGCTCCGGCCTGACCCGGAGCACCTGGAACTCGAGGGGCAGGTCTTTCCAGTCTTTTTTGGATTCTATAAAGGCATTGGCCCCGTCACAGTATGCCTGGATCTGGTTGTAAACCTTTGGGTCCTCTTCCCTGAGCAGAGCCTCGCCGACCAGACCCAGCCACTTCATACCCATGATCCTTTGTCTCTTGTCAATGCCCACGGTTGAGACCGGCATGCCCATGAGGCTCATGCCCGGGACGCTTAAGTGGCCGAAGAGCTCACTCATCCTTCCCTCGCTGGCCGCGCGCAAAAGCGCCATCTCCCACAGCCGGTCCTGTGCCTGCACGTATCCCGCGGCAAAGAAGAGGTCGTGTTCATTATCGGAGAAGATATGGGGTATGCCGTAGGAGTCGCGATAGATGTTGACCTCCCCTTGCAGGCCGTACAATTTTATGTTGCCGTCGTATTGTGCGAGAGGCGGGTCCTTCTTGTAGCTTTTCACCGCGCCCATGCACCCGGCCACTCCCAGCGCGATCACCGCGCACAGCACCCAATAGAAAGGTCTTTTCATCTGTTCCCCCTTATTAAAAAGCAAGCTGGTGTACTCCGTGACGAGTGCGGAGTGCGAGGGTTATTTATATCGCAATGAAAGGGTTGAATCAACATAAGCAAAGATGCAAAAAAATCGGCGGGATTTTTCTGTGAGGTTTCACCTGGCCGGATCGAGGAAGATGTTTTTCTGTATTACCTGGTAGGGTGACTTTTTCGCCGCGTCTATTTTTTCCTCATCGGTCCTGTATCCTTGGGCCCGGGCGCGGACCGAATAGTTCCTTCCCGCGGGCACCGCGGCGTTGAACCCCCCATCCGGTCCGCTCTCCACTTTCTTGACCAGGTTGCCGGAGAGTGGCTCGATGATTTGCAGCACGGCCCCGGACACGGGCTTGCAGGTTTGGGGGTCATATTCCTCGCCCTGTCCGGTCTTTTTCAGGCAGGTGGAGCGGTCGAGCACCAGTCCTTTCACCACCACCATTCCCTGTCCCTTTACCTCGGCCAGCAGTGGCACGGAGTAGATGTCCTCGCGTCCGAGGGTCCCGGCCCGGCCGCTTGCGAGATACGCCTGGTCCCCGGAGGCGGGTATGGTGAAGTACATGTCGTCCCTGGTGGTGTTTATGGGGCTGCCCACGTTGACCGGGGACGCGAACTCGCCGTCCTCGATCCTGGACATTAATATGTCGGTGCCGCCCAGGCCGCCGTGTCCGTCGGAGCTGAAGTAGAGCTTCTCCCCGTCCTGGTGTATATGCACGTGAATCTCGTTTCTTTCGGTGTTCACGGGCGGGCCCAGCCTTCGGGCCGCTGTCCATATCCACAGTATCCTGCGGGACACGAATATGTCCCAGTCCTGCTGGCCGTCGGGGCCGGGCCTGTCCGATACGAAGTAGAGTGTCTTCCCGTCGTGGGACACGGATGCGTTGGCGTCGTTGTAGTCCGAGTTCACGGTCTTTGCCATCCTTTCCACGTTCTTCCACTCCCCGCTCTCTTCGTCTTTCTCCGCGGTGAAGATGTCGCAGATCCCCTGCTGGTCGAGCCTGTCGCACCTTGTGAAGTACATGGTGTCCGCGCTCGCGGTGAAGGAGTCCGGGCCTTCATTGTACTTGGTGTTGATGTCGCTACCCAGGTTCTCCGGCCCTGTCCACTCGCCTTTTACCCGGTATGAGACCCAGATGTCCTGGCCGCCTTGTCCGCCTTCCCTGTCCGAGGTGAAGTAGAGGGCGTTGCCGTCCGCGGTGACTATGGGCCCGAAGTCCGAGTCCGGGGAGTTGACCGCGGGACCCAGGTTTACCGGCCCGGTCTCCGGCCCCGCTTCTGCCGGGCAGAGCAGACAGCAGGCAACCAGGCACGTCATGACCAGTGCTCTATTAAGCGACATTAACTCCCCTTTTAAAATTTTGTCCCGGGCCTTGAGAGAAAAGCGTGCCCCTCTCTTCCCCAGCGCGCAATCACGCGGGCTACGCCCCTAGCGGAGCGGCATCCTCAGCACCAGATTTTCGCCCAGTACGACGTTCCCCTTGTGTTTGCTGATATTCTCGAGCTCTTTCTTTGTGAACTTGTCCCGGTTGGCCGACACTATCCTGGGCCAGTTATCAGGGTTCTGGTAGAAATCTTCCGCTATGCTTCTAAGGGTGTCGGATTGCCCGGTTGTGTACTCCTGGAAATTTATTCCGCCGGGCTTATATCTGTTTTCGTAGATTGAGACCACCACCCCGGACGCTGTTTTCTGCACGTTGTACAGGGGCAGCTCACTCTTAAAGTCTATCACCACCCTGGTCTTGTCAGCGTGCTGGCCCACCCTGACCCTTTTCACCCCCGCGGTGTGAACGGGGTATGTTTCCTTGGGCGTGCCGGCCTTTACACCCCACAGGTCCACTATCAGCTTGGGAGGGTGCATGACGTTGAAGTCCAGGTAGTCGTGCACCGCCCCGTTGGTCATGATCATGATCTGAATTCCCTTGTCCGGGACCCTGTAGAGGACCTCGCCCGCCACGCTGGCCGAGCCGTCCGGGTTCGGAGGGGGCATTTCGGGAAGCATTGGGGGGAACTTTGTGCCTGACTCTGTTTCAGGCATCTGGGGGGGAGGCGCGGGCGATGCTGCCACTGCGGTTGTGGGGGCTTCGAAGGGCTGCGGCGCCGCTCCTGAAAGCAGCCGCTCCAGTTCCTTTTTGGTCTCATCGTAAGGCATGGTGCCCTCTACGGCGACCTCTTCTGGCTCTTTTGCTGCTCTCTCTTTAGACTTCAGGGTGAGCACCAGCTTTTTCCGGCCGGACTCCAGGTTGTAGCTCACGTCCTCCTTGGTAAACGCCGTAACCCGGACCACGGGCGGCTTGGTGTAAGAGATATGCTTGACCTCCACCCTGGAGACCAGGCCCTTTCCCTGGATCTCCCCGGCCACCTCGGCGCCCAGGTCCGCGTTCTTGATGTCAACCAGTACCCTCACTGGATCCGTCAGCAGCACGGGTTGTCCTTCAATCATGGAAATGTCAGCCTCTATTACCACCTTGTCGGGCTCTGGCACGCTCACTGCCGTAACCGTTTTTTTCTCTCCCTCCGGCTCCTGCGCCCCGGCTACATTCCAGCCCGCGGCGCAAAGTACGGCAAGACAGAGGGAAAGGAGGGGCACAACCATCCGCATTTTCATCCGCATCATCATAAGCTCTCCTCCTATTGCTGAGTGACTTTGAACTCCACCCGTCGGTTAAGCTGGCGGCCCTCGTCAGTGGAGTTGGTGGCGATGGGCATGCGCTCGCCATAACCGTAAGATTCAAGCCTGCCCGGGTTGATGCCTCCCTCTGTCACCAGGTAGTCCTTTACGGACTGGGCTCTTCTCTTGGACAGCCTTATGTTGTAGGTGTCGCTTCCCTTGGCGTCGGTATGTCCCCCTATCTCGATATGGTAATTGGGGTTCTGGTTGAGCCAGCGCACGGCGTTGTTGAGCTCGTTCTTTGACTCGGGCCTCAAGGTGGCCTTGTCAAAGTCGAAGTAGATGTTGTTTAGCACGAAGGCTATCCTCGGCGGCACCAGGAGGATGTTTTTCTCCACCACCTGATATGGCTGCGCCTCGGAGAGGTTGAATCGGTCGGAGTGGAAGGAGTATCCCTTGGCCGTGGCTGACACGGAGTAATCTTTGCCCGCGGGTATGACCACCTGGTAGAAGCCGGAAGGGCCGGTCACGCTCTGCTTGACCAGCACGTCGGTGACCACCTCGGCAAGTCGCACCACCGCGCCCTGTATTGGCGTGCAGGTCTCGATGTCGTACACCGGCACCCCGGTGCCCGGGTCCGAGGAGGGCGGCGCACAGGTGGTCTTGTCTGCCACGATGCCCTTTACAATGACCACGCCTTTCTCCGGCCTCACTATGCCCAGGGGTACGGCGTATATATCTTCCTGGCCGTGGGTGCCGGCCCGGTTGGACGCAAGATATGCCAGGTCCCCGGCCGCGGGTATGGTGAAGTACATGTCGTTCTGAGGGCTGTTGACCAGGGGGCCCAGGTTGCGGGGCTCCGAGTATTGCCCCTCCTTGACCTTGGCCATGAAGATGTCGGCCCCGCCGAACCCGCCGTGCCCGTCGGAGCTGAAGAAGAGGTCCTCGTCGTTCTGGTGGATGACCACGTGGAGCTCGTTCATGTCGGTGTTTATGGGCGGGCCCACCCTTTGCGATTTCTGCCACTCGCCGTTTTCCTTTGTGGAGATGAATATGTCCCAGTTTTTTCTCTTCCTGTCCGGGGTGGGCCTGTCGGATACGTAGTAAAGGGTGGACTCGTCATATGACAGGGACGCGTTTGCGTCGTTGTACCTGGAGTTGATGGCGTCCCCCAGGTTCCTGGGGTTGATCCATTTCTTTGTTTCCTCGTCCCACGATGCCGTGTAGAGGTCGCAGGTGCCGGGCTGTCCCACCTTGTCGCAACGGGTGAAGAACATGGTGCGCTCGTCCACGGACAGGGTGTCAGGCCCCTCGTTGAACTTGGTGTTTACAGGCTCGCCCAGGTTCTCGGGCGGACCCCAGTTGCCCTCCTTCAGCCTGGAGACCCAGATGTCCTGGCCCCCGAAGCCTCCCTCCCGGGTGGAGGTGAAGTAAAGAGCGTTGCCGTCAGCAGATATTATGGGTCCAAAGTCGGAATCAGGAGAGTTGACCACTGGACCCAGGTTGGTGGCCTCGTCCTGGGCCTTGGCTGCCGGCATTATAAAAAGAAAAAGCCCCGCTACCACAACCGCCGCAATACTCGCGTTTCGCATCAGTATCCTCCCCGCCCCCGTTCCGGAGCTCTATTTAGGTTCAACGTGCATATATTTCAACCCTCCGGTTCAACGGATTTCCATGAACCGGGTCAACGGGCTCCGCAGGTCTTTCCTCCCCATAGTATACCATCCAAATGCGGTCTTTATCCAGTCCGCTGTTTTCCAGGTAGTCCACCACCGCCTGGGCCCTCTGTTTTGAGAGCAGCACGTTGTAGTCAAAGCTTCCCAACACGCAGGTGTGACCGGCGACCTTGATGCTCATCTCCCGGCGCTCTTTCAGTATGGACACCGCTTTATCCAGCTTCTCCCTGGCCTCGGGAGTCAGCTCAGATTTGTCTAAATTGAAATAAATGGCGGCAAGCTTCGGCGGAAGGGGCTTTTTACTTACAGGCCGTTCCACGGGCGGTCTTTCCACGGGAGGTTTTTCCACGGGCGGCTTTTCAACGGGAGGTTTTGCCACGGGAGGTATCTTTACCGGGGGCATCTCCATCTCGCGCAATGCGATGATCTCGGGCTCGAGCAGATCAAAGAGCGGGATCAGGTACAGGTCTTCCTTGCCCAGCCCCCCTCTGGTGTCGGAGCTGAAGTATGCGAACTCGCCCCCCGCGGGGATGGACAGGTACATGTCGTCATCGTCGGTGTTTACGAAGCTTACGGGCTCGGGCTCCGCGAACTCTGCAAACCCTATCCGCTTTGACTTGTAGATGTCCGCGCCTCCCATTGACTGATGACCGTTCGAGCTGAAGTAGAGGGTCTCCTCCGCAGGGTGGTAAAAGGCTATGCCTTCCCATCCCGACGTGTTCACGGGCTCTCCCAGGTTCACGGCCTGGCCCCATGAGCCGTCCTCATTCATCGGGCACATCCAGATGTCGTAGCTGGCCTCATCCGGGAGCCTCTTCGGCCCTTCACCGGGAATGCCCCCTTTCCTGGTGGAAGCGAAGAAGAGCACGTTGTTAACGTAATCCCAGCTTGCGTTGGCATCGGAGTACTTGCTTTTTATGGGAGAGGGGAGAGGGACCGGCTTCCTCCAGGAGTCCTGCGAGCGCATCTCGCTCGTGTAGATGTCGCAGAAACCCTGCTCCACGGATTTGCAGTAGGTGATGTACAGGTAAACCCTTCCGTCCTCCTCCACCACGCAATCAGGCCCTTCATTCGCGGACGTATTTATGGGCGCCCCCGGGTTCCTGGGACGCGTCCATTTATTGTCCCTCCATTCGGAGACCCATACATCCTGTCCCCCCATTCCGCCGGGCCTGTCGGAGGTGAAAAACAGCATGTTGCCGTCCGCGGTGACAACGGGGCCGAAATCCGAGTGCGGGGAATTGACATCCGGTCCCAGGTTATCCACGTTCGGTGAAAGGGCTATAGCGTTTTTACAAATCATTGAAAAACCTGCAATTAACACTATAGTCAACACAAGCCTCGCCAGCTTTTCCATTAATACCCCCTATGTTCAAACCTCTATTTGCTAACGCACGGAAATAAAACTTCCTGGAATTTTATATCATTGTGCGAGATACATGTCAATACCCGGACCGTTCCTCGGACCGTTCCTCTCCCCGACTCGATTCATGCTCTTTTACCTGGCAAATCCTTGACTTCAAGTTGAGCCAGCTCATGTAATTCACTATCAGCATGGTGCGCCACCAGAAGGCCACGGAGCTCATGACCGAAAGCTCTCTCACCCGGGTCTTTCTCACCAGTTCCTCTCCGCCTACCCTGCTTATGATGGACACCCACTTTGTCCTCTGGTCCTCCGCCACCAGCACAGGCCCAAACCCCAACATGAGGTAGTGCTTTATAGCGGGGATGCGGTAATCCTCGGTCTGGAGCATGGCGTTCTTAAACCCCTCCTGCTTGAACCTTTGCAGGCAGGCCACGGTGAGCCAGTAGCCCAGGCCCTGCCCGCAATGGTCCTTCTTGATTCCCAACATGTGAATGTAGCCGCACTCGCGGCTCACGCCGGGCCATTGGAAGGCAGAGGCCGAACCCACGGGCAGGCCCCGGAAGCAAAGGAAGAGCACCCTCTCCGGCCGGAAACCGAAGTGGGGGAGAAAGAGCGCCCGGAACCTATGCGCGCTCCAGTAGGGAGTGAAAGCCTCGCTCATGATCTCACCCCATGCCTGCTCGTCACCCGGCTGAAAATGCCGCAGCCCGTACCCCAGCGGAAGCCTGATCTCGGGAATGCCTTCCAGGTCGGGCCTTAGCATCTCCAGTTGAGGGAACTGGTAATCGGAGCGGCCGTGTACGGGCTCGAAATCGAACGCGGCCTCTCTTGCCGGCAGGTTTTTATCCATTCCCCTGAGTTCATTCAATGATAACAGACAAGGCCCGCGTACATCAAACAAAGGCAGGCCTATACCTTGGCCCGCTTCCATTTACCGGACTTCAGCCGAAGCGACATGATAAGGATGCGCAGGAAAAGGTCGGGGAACATGGAGCACCATATAATAAACACCGGCGGATGGAAAAGGTGGTACAAGAGAGCGGCCAGCAGTATTCTGCCGCCGTAGACCCCGACCGCACTTCCGATCAAGGGCCACATGGTGTCACCCGAGCCCCGCAGGCCGCCGGCTATGGGGAAAGACATGCCCATGAGCGGCATGGCGTATGCGAGGACCAAAATGAAATCCCGGGCGTGGCTTATGGACTCGGGGTTGAGCTCTCTGAAGAAGAAGGACAGGACCCGGGGTGTGACAAACAGGGAGACCAACGCGGACACTGCCCCCATGAAGATGAAGCCGAGAAGGGCCGCGCGCCTGAAGCTGGCCTCCGCCCTCCTGTGCCTGCCGGCGCCCACTGCCTGGCCGATCATGGTGGTGGCCGCGGTCTGGAAGCCGAAGGTGGGGGTCTGGGCCAGCATGAGCAGGGTGACACCGGAGAAGTAGCCGGCAAGCGCCTCCTCCCCGTAAGAGGTTATCACCCGGACGTAGATGAGCAGCCCGAGCTGGATCAGAATCCACTCGGTGGCTGACGGGATACCGATCTTGAATATGGCCATGCCCGTTTTAAGGCTCGGCCTCCACCCCCTGGCCGGGATCTTTATCACGGTCTTGTTCAATGCGAATATGGACGCAAGAAGCAGGGTGAAGACGAAAAAAGAGATGTCTATGGCCAGCGCAGCGCCCGCGGTGCCCAGGGCGGGTAGCCCCATCCTGCCGAGGATCAGGCCGTAGGCCAGGATCAAGGACAGGATGCCCATGATCACGCCAGCGACCATGGGGGTCCTGGTGTCGCCCGCTCCCCTGAGACACGATGCCAGGAAGAAGCCGGGTGTGATAAAGGGCACGGCTATGAACAGGAAGAACAGGAACCGCTCCCCTTCTCTCGCGGTCTCCGGGTCGGTGCCCATGAGGCTGAAGAGCACCTTGTGCAGGGAGAGCCCCACCCCGCTTATTACCAGGCTCAACATGAACCCGAACATGAGGCTCTGCTGGCCCACCTGGCCCGCCCTCTTCTTGTTGCCCATGCCCCAGTTCTGGGCCACCAGTGCGGTGTTGCCCACACCGATGGCTGCAATGACCGTGATTATAACGAAGAAGACCATCATGCCGATGTTGACGCTGTTGAATGCCTCTTCTCCCAACTGGCTGATGATGACCCTGGAGGCGAAGCTGACCATGGCGTTCAGGCCCTGGCCGATCAGCACCGGCCAGGCAAGCCGCCAGAACTCGCGGTAGATCCAGGCGATCTCTTGCCCTGGGACGTCGTCCTGGAACAGCAGCATGGGCTGGACCCCTTCCCTGTTTTCCACGGACACTGGATGGTCGTAATCCGGCATATCAAGTAAGGTTCCCTTTGCAGGCGGTGATCAGGCGGAGATTATATCGGCTGCCAGGCGCCCGCCCATGACTGGACTATTATAAAGCAGAAGTTGCCCGCTGTATGGGCAAGAACCGGAACGGCTATTGACCCTGACCTCTCCCGCAAGAAGCCGAAGAGAAGCCCCGGGAAAAAAACCAGCAGCCGGCCGGGAGAGGGCTCGATTATGAAATGCGCTCCCGCGAACATGAGCGCGGCAATAAACAGGCCCGGCCCCGCCTGCGCTCTCAATAACCGCGTAGTCCCCAGCACCTGGTTCAACCTCCCCTGGAGCCAGCCCCGGAAAAAGAGCTCCTCCGGGAGCGACACCCCCAGAAGCTGCCACACCAGCAGGCCGGCGAGGTGGCCCGGCCAACTGATGTCAAGCTCAACCCCCATGACCAGGCGTGCCAGAAAAATCCACCCCAGAAGGAACAGGGGCAGGATTATAAACAGGTAGAGGCTAAAGTCCAGTGCTACGGTCTTCCAGGCCGGCTTGCAAAGGCCCACCGGGGAGAGGTCCTGGTCCGTTGCTGCCACCGCTATCAGGGGAGCGTAGAGGAAGAAGCCGGGAGCAAGCCAAAGGCTTATGATGCTCGTAGCCCTTGGGCTTTGTGAATAAATAAGCGCCGCCAGCGCGGCCCCGGTGATTATCGTCACCTCGATGGTGGTCTTTGCCCGGGACCGGACGTACATGCGATCTTCCCATTAATGGAAGTGGATGTCTTCCAGGTGAACCTCCATGAATCTTGAGAGGAAGCCCCTGCTCTTCCTGCCGTGAAGCAGGAGCTCGAGCTCCCCCTGGTCCAGCCACACGCCTTTGCAGCTTTCGCACTGGTCTATGGCAACGTCCTGGTAGCTTTTCTCGGAAAGCTCGTGCCCGCACTTGGGGCACTTCATCCAGTGGGCTTGTTTCAGGTTTTCGTCCCTCATATCCTGGCGCTGTTTGTCAAGCTTCTCTCTAAGCTTCTTACGAAGATCGAGCTCTTTTTGCGCAAAGTACTCGCTCTCCATGTCTCTTGGCTGATGCATTTTAGGGTCCTTTTCACCGGCCATTGCCTACACCTCCAATAACTTTACTTCCCGCACCGGTCACGGCCTGAATATATCACAGCTTTAATTCCGGGTCTAATAAGCTTTCTGAACTTTAGAACTTTTCACCCCGCAGACGCAAGCATTGGTCTGGATTAATCAATCAAGGAGCTCCAGGCTTG
This sequence comes from uncultured bacterium, assembly GCA_964650485.1. Classification (GTDB taxonomy): domain Bacteria; phylum RBG-13-61-14; class RBG-13-61-14; order RBG-13-61-14; family DATKZS01; genus CAZYTX01. The sequence goes on from CAZYTX010000004.1 coordinate 95,368, forward strand.
CGTACTTTGCCATGAACTTCTTGGCCCCCTTTGCAAATCGCACCACCACCTTGAGCTTCTCGCCCGAGCCCTCCAGCCGCTCGACCGTGCCGTTGCCATGGCTGGGATGGCGCACACGGTCGCCCGGCCTGAGCCTGGCAGCGTGGTCCTGCCCGTAATCAGGCTGCTGGTCATAGTCCGGGGCCGGTTCCTCGTAGACTATCTCCGAGTCGCCGAAGTCCATGGACCGCGGGGGCTCTGCCTTCACTCCCCTCTTCCTGGCCGGCCTTCTTATCCTGCCTCTGCCTTTTATCCTGTGCACGTACTCCTTTGGTATCTCGGCCAGGAACCTTGACGGGTCCGACCTTTGTCTCCTCCCCTGGAAAGACCTGGACGCAGGATAGCTTAGATACAGAAGCTCCATGGCACGCGTCATGCCCACGTAGCAAAGCCTGCGCTCTTCCTCCAAAGCGTGCGTGTTCTCGTCCTTGCCCTCCAACAATGCGCGGGGGTGCGGGAACAGACCCTCCACCATGCCCACCATGAACACGATGCGGAACTCGAGCCCCTTGGCGCTGTGGAGCGTCATCAGGTTGAGCTTTCCAGAGACAGGGTCGAACCTGTCAATGTCAGCCACAAGCGAGACCTTCTCCAAAAAGCCGGCCAAGCCGGGCTCTTCGGACCGGGACTCGTGGTCCACCATCGCGTTCACCAGCTCATCCAGGTTCTCAAGGCGCACCGAAGCCTCCAGGGTGCCCTCGTCCTCCAGCATGGACTTGTACCCGGACTTCTCCATCACCGCAACCGCAAGTGCCGGGAGCGGGCCGGACTTCATGGATGAGAGTTCATCCATGAGCTCGATGAACCAAAGGAGCCCGGCCCGGGACTTCTTCGCTATTGATTTATCCCGGGAGCAGGCATCGATCGCCGAGAGCCAGTCCGAGCCCTGTTCGCGCTTCTTAGCGGCCACGGCCTCCACAGTCTTATCCCCGATGCCCCGGGCCGGCACGTTAATGATCCTCATCAGGCTCACCTCGTCGCCCGGGTTCTCAAGGAACTTGAGATAGGCCAGCACGTCCTTTATCTCCTTGCGGTCGTAAAAACCAGGCCCCCCGTAAACAGCGTATGGCAGCTCCTCCTGACGGAGATGATCCTCGAACACCCGGGACTGGGCATGGGTGCGGTAGAAAACCGCCACCTCCGAGAGCCTGACCCCCATGGACCTCAGCCGACGGACCTCCTCGATCAACCACCGGGCCTCGTCGTGCTCATCCTGCGCAGGGTAATCGCGGACCAGCTCACCCTCCGGGTTAGACGTCCAAAGCTTCTTTGCCTTGCGCTCGAAATTATGGCTTATAAGAGCGCTCGCAGCCTCGATGATGCTCCGGGTGCTGCGGTAGTTCTCTTCCAGAAGCACCACCCGGGTGTTTTTAAAGTCCTCCTCGAAGTAAAGGATGTTTGTTATGTCCGCGCCGCGCCAACTGTATATGGACTGGTCCTCGTCGCCCACCACGCACACGTTCCCGGAATCGCCGGCAAACAGCTTGACCAAAAGGTACTGCACCCGGTTGGTGTCCTGGTACTCGTCAACCATGATGAAAGAGAAGCGTGAGGAGTACTCTTCCAGCACCTCGGGGAACTCGCGGAAGAGCCGGCAGGTGAGGAGCAGCAGGTCACCGAAATCCACCGCGTTCGAACCCATGAGCCTTTGCCCGTAGTCCAGGATGAGGGGCTTGTAAAGCCTTACCCGGGGGTCGGGGAAATCATCCAGCGAGTCCTTGTCAAGGGCGCTCCTCTTCACCCGGTCAATAAGAGATCGTATCATCTTGGGGCTCACCATCTTGGGGTCGTACCCGTTGTCCTTTATCACCCTCTTTAAAAGGCTCACCTGGTCAATGTCGTCGTAGATGACGAAGCTCCTCTCGTACCCCAGCCGGTCAATGTGCTTCCTCAGGATGCGGGCCCCCAGGCTGTGGAAGGTGGACACCCAGATGCCAAGGGAGTCCACGCCCAAAAGGCCCTCCACCCTGGAGTGCATCTCCTCCGCGGCCTTGTTGGTAAAAGTCACAGCAAGGATGTTCGAGGGGTCCACGCCCTGGTCGCGGACGAGGTGTGCCATGCGGTGGATGATGACCCGGGTCTTGCCCGAGCCGGCCCCGGCGATGATCAGCAGCGGGCCCTCTCCGTGCTCCACCGCCTCGAGCTGGTGCGGGTTCAGCCCCGAAAGCCAGGGCTTGCCATTTCTTTCCCTCATCACACTCCCGTATGTCCGAACCCGCCTTCGGACCTCTCAGTGGCCTCCAGCTCCGGGGCCTCCTCCCACGAAACCTCCGTCACCCTGCCGGCAACCAACTGGGCGATCCTGTCGCCGGCGCGCACCTGGAAAGGCTCATCACCCAGGTTCATGAGCAGCACCTTGAGCTCGCCCCGAAAGTCCGAGTCTATGGTCCCGGGGGAGTTGGGCAGTATGATCCCGCGGTTTATGGCCAGACCCGAGCGGGGCCTCACCTCGACCTCGCAGCCCAGCGGTATCTCCAGCGCCATACCGGTCGGTATGGCAGCCCTCTCCCCGGGCAGGAGGACAACCGGCTCCGGGTTTGCCGCGCAAACGTCGTACCCCGCGGCCCCTCGGGTCTTCCGGCTGGGGAGCGGGACCCGCTCGCAGCCCGGCAGCCGCAGCACCCTGATCCTTATCTTCTCCATGTGGCCGCTCATGGCCCGCAATCTATACCGAGGCTCCATGATTTGCAAAGCCGCCCGATAAAAAGCATCATGGATCAGTAAAGCCGTGAACGGTGACCATGTAAATACTCACGTTGCCAACGAGCCAGCGGAAGAGCGGCCCGGGCTCGACATGCTGGTGGGGGCCTCGAATGCCATGAACGAGGTGTTCGGGCACATCCGGCAGGCGGCCAGCACCGACATGCCGGTGCTGCTGCTTGGCGAGACCGGCACCGGCAAGGACCTGGCAGCCTATGCCATCCACAAGCTCAGCCATCGGAGCGAGGGGCCTTACGTGCCGGTCAACCTTGGGTCCCTGCCATCGGAGCTGGTCCCCAGCGAGCTGTTCGGGTACGAGAAAGGCGCTTTTACCGGGGCTTCCAGCCGGAGCAAGGGAAAGTTCGAGATGGCCCACACCGGCACCATCTTCCTGGACGAGATCGGGACCATTGACGAGAAGGTGCAGGTTAGCCTGCTTCGGCTCATCGAATACAAGAAGTTCCACCGCCTGGGCGGCAAGAAGGCCATATCCACGGACATGCGCCTTATAGCCGCCACCAACCAGGACCTGTCCGAGGCCTTGAAGACCGGGGCCTTCCGCGAGGACCTCTACTATCGGCTGGACGTGTTCAGGATAGTGATGCCCCCACTCAGGGACAGGCCGGATGACATCCCCCTGCTGGTGGACGAGTTCATACAAAGGTACAACAAGTGGCTGGAAAAAGAGATCAAGGGGATGGACACGGACTGCATGGCTGCGCTGCAGAACTATGCATGGCCGGGAAACGTGCGCGAGCTGAAAAACGTGATCCAGAGGGCCATGCTGGTGGCTGACACGGACACCATTGAGCCGGAGCACCTGCCACCGAGGTTCAGGCCGGAAAAGCTCTCGCCATCCAGCGTGACCTTCGAGGTGGGCGCCACATTGCAGGAGGTGGAAAAGCAGATGATAGCGAGGACCATCCAGGCTGCCCGGGGCAACAAGAGGCAGGCGGCCGAGCTTCTGGGCATCAGCCGGCGGGCGCTTTACAACAAGCTGGAAAAATACAAGCTGAAATAAGTGCAGTTTTCGCACACGAGAGATACGGGGGACCGCTGTCTATTTATCACATTATTATCTTTGTTTTTACCAGCTTACATTCAAGAACACCCCCATTGAAAACAAACGGGCACAAGTCTCCCCTAATATCGTACATATTGTGCACATTAATACCACCTAAACTCCCTATAAAATGTATCATTTATTCACATAATTCCTTTAACAGGATATTATTTGACCTGCACAAGAAAAACCCTCTGATAAAATTGTATTTATTATCAGTTGGTTACACAAAAAAGCCCATGCTCGAGCCATTTGGCACTATAGTTGCTTTTCTTAAATGCCTGTAATGCAATCGAACGCCATATTAGTGCTGGGTGACGAGAACGACACAGACCTCAGGGAGTCGCTGTTCAGCATCGGGCTGATACCGCTTTACCGGGAGAACATGCAGGACCTGCTCGGCAAGCTCCGGCAAGGTGCATATGACGCGGTGGTGGTTGACCAGGACCAGGAAAGGGCTGACGTGCTCGAGCTCCTTTTAAACGTGCGCGACCTGAACGAGACAATACCAGTGATAATCCTGGGGGCGCAAAAGAGCTTTGTTGAGCTGGATCAAATGCTTGGTTCCCAGCCGCATGCGTTCATGATAAAGAAATCCACTTCCCCGAAGACCCTGGGCAAAAAGCTGAAAGAGGTCATCAACTCAGGAGGCGAGGTACAGAGTGGGAAAAGACAGTGAAACAATAGAAGTGATCGCAAAGAACGCGAAAAATGCCGCGGGGGCGGTAGCCGGCTCCAGCACCCACACCAGGAACAAGGCCCTTCTCAGGATGGCCGAGCTCCTCCATGAGCAGGGTGACAGGATACTTACGGCCAACCGGAAAGACCTGGACGCAGCCGAGAAGCAGGGACTTGCAAGGAACATGATTGACCGGCTGGTGTTCAACCGAAAGAAAATCCAAAGCAGGATCAGCTCCTTGAACAAGATCGCGTCGCTTTCCGACCCGGTGGGCGAGATCTACGAGCCCGTAAAAACCTTAAACGGCATGATGGCCGCACGCATGCGGGTCCCCCTGGGAGTGATCATGATGATCTACGAGGCCAGGCCGCACGTGACCATAAACGCGGGCGCCTTCTGCCTGAAATCGGGCAACGCGGCCATACTCCGCGGGGGCTCGGAAGCAAAGGAATGCAACACCGTGCTGGGCGAGATGTGGAGCAAGGCCGTCTCGGACAGTGGTCTTCCCGCGGAGTCGGTGCAGGTGATCTACGGCAGCCATGAGGAGATACACGGGCTTTTAAAGCTGGATGACTACATAGACCTGGTAATTCCGCGCGGCGGCAAGAAGCTGATCCAGACCGTGAGCGAGAGCTCGAAAATACCGGTGATAAAGCATTTCGAGGGTATCTGCCACGTCTACCTGGACCAGGGCTGCGACCTTGGCCGGGGAATTGACGTAGCGCTCGACTCCAAGTGCCTCATGCCCGAGGTGTGCAACGCCATGGAGACCCTGCTGGTGCACGAGAGCCTGGAGCCCGAGCTTGCAAGGATCGTGGGAGCATTCCAGCACTGCGGGGTCAAGGTGAAAGGGTGCGAGAGGACCAGGAAGGCCGTGCCCGGGGTTCTCGAGGCCACGGAAGAGGACTGGCGCACCGAGTACCTGGACATGATCGTGTCCGTGAGGGTGGTGGAAGGCGTTGACCAGGCCGCGGAGCATATAAACACCTTCGGCTCGCACCATACCGACTCCATAGTCACGGACAGCGAGGGCCGGGGCCGCGCGTTCGTAAGCAAGGTGGACTCGGGGGTGGTGCTGGTGAACGCATCCACAATGTTCTGCGACGGCGAGTCCCTGGGCATGGGAGCGGAGATCGGCATCTCCACGGACAAGATACACGCGCGGGGGCCAATGGGTCTGCGCGAGCTCATGAGCTACAAGTTCGTGATCCTGGGAGAGGGGCACGTGATGGGGGACCCGGCCTCCTTTAAAAAGTAACGTTTTCAAAAATAGTGATTAGTTTTAGGAGAACGGAGGAGTGTAGGTAATGGACCCGATTTATGACTACTTCAAAAAGGTGTTCGAAGACGCGGTAAGCTCGTCATCCGAGGAGGAGAGGAGAGTGGGCGCTGAGCTCAAGTTCCCGCTTGTCTCCCAGGACGGGGCCGCGGCAAGCTACCAGACGGTGCGCGAGCTGTGGCGCTACCTGGAGGACCGGGGCTGGAAGGCATACCAGGACCCGGTGAACGGCGAGGTGGTGGGCGCCAGGAAGCCTGGCGAGCAAAACGACACCTGGGCCTCGTGCGAGACCGGCTACTGCAAGACCGAGTTCTCTCTGGCACACGTGGCCGACCTGTTCGATTTGGACAGGTCAGTAAAAAGCCTCAGAAAAGAGCTCCAGGATTTCTGCGACCAGCACAGGGTGTTCTTCCTGGGATACGGCATACAGCCGCTCACCCCGCCCAGCAAGTGGCTGCTCATGAAAAAGGGAAGGTCAGGCGTGTGGGACAAGGTCTTCGGCTCCAACCGCCATATCTGTAAAGCTGACGGCGACGACTTCCATTTGTTCACCATAAACGCGGCCAGCCACGTGCACGTGTCCGTGGAAAGGCAAGAGGTCATAGACACGGTCAACGTGCTGAACGGGTTCGCGCCGGCCCAGATAGCGCTCACCGCGCACTCCAACATCTGGAAGGGAAGGATAGACCCCAAGTACAAGTGCGTGTCAGAGAAGCTCTGGGACTGGTGGATGACCGAGCCCAACCGGGTGGGACTGCCTCCAAAGCCGTTCGAGAACCTGGAGGATTACATAAAGACCGTGGCCGAGCTGAAGCCGGTCTACGTAAAGCGCCACGGAAAGCCCATCGTGCTGGAAGATTACGAGAGCTTTGACCAGTACTACTCCTGCGGAAGGGCAGTGGGCATTGACGCCAAGGGCAGGAAGATATCATTTGTGCCCGAGGAGTGCGACATTGACCTGCACAGCTCATGCTACTGGTACAACGCCCGCATCTCCAGGTACTTCACCGTGGAGAACAGGGTGTGCGACCAGCAGCCGCCGGGCGAGCTGGTGTGCGTGGCCGCGCTTACATTGGGGCTGGTGTCCGCGCTGCCAGAGGCTCTGGAGGAGCTGTCAGCCTATGACTGGCAGGACCTCAGAAAAGCCAGGGAGAGCGCCTGCCGGCACGGGCTCGAGGGCGAGGCATGCGGTGAGAGCATGGCTGATCTCAGCGCCAGGGTCATGGAGATAGCCGAGCTGGGCCTGAAAAAGCGCGGCTTCGGGGAGAAGGCTTTTCTTGAGCCTTTGAAGCAGAGGCTAAAGCAAAAGCAATGCCCCGCGGACGAGGCCGCCAGGCTGTTCGAGAGCGGGGGAATAAATGCCCTGCTCTCCGAGCGAAGGATATGATAAAGGAGGAGACCAAGTTGGCTAAAAAACAGGATGCGGCAAAGGTGCAGTATAAGCCGGGCCTCGAGGGAGGCATTTACAAGCCCTTCAATGATGAAGACGCGAAAAGAATAGCGGAGGCTGCCTTCAGGATACTGGAGCAGTCGGGCATGGTGGTGTACTCGCCGACCGCGTTCGAGGCCATGAAGCGCGCCGGGGCCAAGGTGGACGAGAGCACCCGGGTGGTGCGCATGCCAAGGGCAATGGTGGAGGACGCCGTTGACTCGAATCCATCCTCCATCACCCTCCACTCCAGGAACGGCGATTATGACGCGGTGCTGACAAAGAACAAGGTGCACTACGGCACCGGGGGCACGGCCCTGTACGTGCTCGACCCCGAGACCGGCGAGCACCGGCCGTCCAGGACCTCGGACGTGATATTGAACGCAAAGCTGGCCGAGCTTCTGGAGAACGTGCACGTGTTCACCATAAACGTGTTCCCCAACGAGATCCAGGAGAAGGACCATATTGACGTGAACCGCTTCTTCCACTCGCTTGACAACACTAGGAAGCACGTGATGGGCGGGATCTACTCCATGGAGGGGTGCAGAAAAGTGGTGGAGATGGCCGAGATGATAGCCGGGGGCGCCGAGGCCCTTCAGAAGGAGCCGTTCATATCGTTTATCACCCTTATCATAAGCCCTTTCAAGATTGACAAAGACTACGCGGAGATGACCTGCTTCGTGGCGGAGAAGGGACTGCCGGTGGTGGTGCCCACCGAGCCCATGTGCGGGACCACCGCTCCCATCACCCTTGCCGGGAACGTGCTGGTGCACACAGCGGAGACCATCGGAGGCATCTGCATGGTGCAGTGCGTGAAAAAGGGGGCCCGGGGAATATGCGGCAGCGTGGGCTCGATAAGCGACCTCCGGACCATGGGAAACCTGGCTGGGGCGGTCGAGCGGGGGATGATTAACGCCGCGGTGGCGCAGATGGCCCAGTACTTCGGGATACCAATGTACGCCACCGCGGGGACATCGGACGCCAAGGAGGTGGACATACAGGCCGCGTACGAGAGTGCCTTGTCCAACCTCCTGGTGGCAATGTCCGGCGCCAACTACATACACGACTCCTCCGGTCTAATGGACTTCGACCTTACAGTGTCATACGAGAAGCTGGTCATGGACGACGAGATACTGGGCATGTGCCAGAGGGTGCTCAAGGGCATCGAGGTCAGCGATGAGACCATGGCCACGGAGCTCATCATAAACAAGGGGCCGGGCAAGGACTTCCTGGCCGAGGAGCACACGGTCAAGCACATGAGGGGGGAGTTCTTCTTCCCCAGGATCGCAAACAGGCAGAAGCGAAACTACTATACGTCTTCCGAGAGCGCCATGGAAAAAGCCAAAGAGTTCATAAAACAGGTCATGGATGACGAGCAGTGGGAAAGCAGGATAGAAGCCGGGGCCCGCGAGAAAATAATAAAAGCTTTTCCGGAGATAAAAGTGGATGGAGACTGAATTAGCTGAAAAAGAGGTTGAAAGTGCCGCACTTGAGTTGCCCGAGGGTCTCACCAACAGGGACAAGGCTTATCCCTTGATCTACGTGAGCACCGGGTCAAGGGACATTAACGACCCGGCTCATCAGGAGAAGATAAACGAGGCAATATACCAGGCCCTTGAAAAGGTCCATCCGGGCAGCGTGAGCGGCCAGGCCCTTATAAAGGTGCACATCGGGGAGGCAAAATGCGTGACCAGGATGAAGCCCGAGTTCGCAGAGAGCGGCGCCAAGTTCCTCCTTGACAAAGGGGCCAGCTCAGTGGTGGCCGGAGACAGCACAGTGGCCTACACAGGCCCCAGGGGACACAAGCAGAACCCTGCCCAAGACGTGTCCGCATACCTCGGGCTGGCCAAAAGGAACGGTTGGTCCGAGCAGGGCCCCGCGGGCGTGCCCTTCGTGGTGCTCGACAGGCCCGGCTCCTCGGCGCCGGGGAGGTTCGAGTTCAAGCAGGATGAAGAGGAGAGGCGCATAAAAGGGGTAAAAGTTTTCAGCGACTTCTTTCCCGCTGGAGGGTTTATCAGCGCCGACTTTATCATAAACAACGCGCACCTCACCCTGCACGGCCTGGCAGGGGTCGCGGCATGCTCGAAGAGCATAGCAATGGGGTGCTCCGCGCTAAAGGGAAAGCTCAGGATGCACCAGGCCCTCCTGCCGCGCTTCGACCCGGACCTGTGCATAGCATGCTGCGAGTGCGTGGAGGCCTGCCCGGAGGGGGCGCTTTCCTACAGCGAGGAAAAGGGCTGCCCGGTGGTGGAGCCGGACTCCTGCATCGGCTGCGGCGAGTGCGAGGCCGTGTGCGAACAGAGGGGCGTCAAGCTGGAGCAGCGGGAGGTCACCGACTGGGAGCGGGGCGAGGACACATTGTATTACCGCATGGCCGATTATATGCTGGGACTCATGAACGGCAAATGGGAGAACACCATACACCTCCTGCACATGTACAACATCACCGCAAGGTGCGACTGCCTGGACAGGACCCAGAAGCCCATGGTGGACGCGAACCCGGGCTTCCTGGTAAGCAAGAACCCATTTGCCCTGGACAGGCTGGCGGGTGAGCTGCTTTTGAATGCATGCCGCGATGAGCGCAGGAGCTACGAGGAAAACCTTATTGTAACCGCGGACCAAAGCGCGAGGTACGTGGAAAAGACCTACGGCATCATCTCGGACGTTGAACCCGTCACCATAGACGTATAGTCTTTGCTGTCCAAAATAGACAACGGAAGCAAAGACTTTTTTCACGCAGAGGCGCAAAGAGCGCAAAGAAGACAGGATTTTATTTGGATTGGAATGTCCTTTGAAAGGTGAGACATGTTTTTTCAGCAGGGCAAAATATCAAACATTTCTTTTACTTTACTCTTTGCGCCTTCGCGCCTTTGCGTGAAATAGAAATTTATTTTGGACAAGAGTGGGAAGCAAAGGGGGGAAAGTTGTCGGACAAGCAAAGACAGGGAGTGTTGGTAAAGCCGGTTGAGAGGCTCTCCAAAAAACAGGTCGAGCTTATTGACCGGGTCTCCAGGGAGCTGCTCGAGGACCCGGGGCTCATATGCCACAACCAGCGGGCGGCCGGGCTTTTCAAGGATGCGGGGGCAAAGGTCGAGGACCTGGAAAGCGGGGTGCGGGTGCGCATCCCGGCTTCCGTCCTGGACAAGGGGATCGAGAACGCCCCGGAAAAGGTGGTGCTGGGAGCACGCGACCCGGACAACAGGCTCATCCTGGACGCAGGCGAGCCCAGGGTGAGGTTCGGCAGCGGGTCCGAGACCAACACCTGGGTAGTTGTGGAGTTCGAGGGGGCCGACCCCAGGTTCAAAAGGGTGCCGGGGTCCATCGAGCTCCTGGGCAAAGCAGCGCACCTTTGCGATGACCTCGAGAACCTGGACTTCTTCATAAGGTGCGTGAACATCCAGGACCCCGAGGTCACCGAGGACAACAAGGACGCGAACATGTTCCTGATCAGCCTCCACAACATCAATAAGCACGTGATGGCCGGTCTTACAAAGCTGGAAGCACTGGATGACGTGGTGGGGCTGGGCTACGTAGTGGCCGGGGGCGAGGAGGCCTTTAAAGAGAACCCGGTGCTCTCTTTTATCACCTGCGTTATCAAGAGCCCGCTGGAGATGGTTGACGACACCGCTGAAAAGATGATCGAGATAGCCGGCCGCAGGGTGCCGGTGGTCATATCCAGCTCTCCCATGGCAGGGGCCACCGCGCCATTCGACGAGTTCGGGATCGTGGCGCAGATCAACGCCGAGATACTGGCCGGGATAACGCTCGCACAGCTCGTGTCCCCCGGGACCCCGGTGCTCTACGGCAGCGTGCCCGTGCGCACCAGGCTGGACAACTTGAACGACATGTACGGGGCCCCCGAGTTCAACCATTTCAACCTGGACTGCGCCCAGATGGCACGCTTCTACGGGGTCCCCTGCTACTCCACCGCGGGGGTGGCGGACATTGACGTGCCCGGGATACAGGCCACCGCGGAGAAGATGCTTACCGTGTGCACAGTGCCCCGCGGAGGGGCCCAGTACATACACTACGCCTTCGGGCTGCTGGAGCGCACCGGGACGTTCTGCCCCGAGCAGGCGGTCCTGGACAACGCCCACATAGGAATAGTAAAGCGCATGTTCCGGGAACCCCCGGTCTCGGATGAAAGGAGCGACGAGATCCTGGCCCTGGTCCGCGAGGTCATGGAAAGCAGCCACCGGACCTACATGTACCATTTGCCCATGCCCACGCGGGAGGACGTATACGTGCGTTATCCTTTGGAGGACAAGGACGGCGGCGCCTTGCTGGCCGCGCATAAGAAGTATCGCGAGAGACTGGAACAGCCGAGGGACCACCTGCCAAAAGAGGTCCTCGATGAGGTCAAGGCAAAAGTCCCCGGAATACTGGATAAATCACTGAAACAGTAATTTGGAGCGAGCATGGAAGATAAAACACTGAAGAACGGCGAGCAGATGCAGGCCTACTCCGAGGCCCTGCAGACCGGGCTCTACGCCAAGAAGACCGGGCTTATAGGCAAGTACGACAATGTCCGGCGCTACTGGGAGGACGAGGTCACAAGAAGGTTCCTGCGGCCTCACCTTATAAGGCTCCTGAAGAGGAGCCAGACCAGGATGAGGCGCTTCAGGATACTGGACCTGGGGTGCGGGGGCGCGGACGGGTTCGAGCTCCTCATCGGCATCAGGCAGCGGGACGCGGACCTCCGGGAGGTCGAGGTGGACATCCTCACCCCGGACGTGCTCGGCCTGTACAAGGGGATAGACCTGAATGAAGACCTGCTGGAGCAGGCCAGGGATGTCTACGGACACAACCCCAAGCTGATCTTCGAGAAAGGCGACTTCTCAGACGGGCTGCCTATACCCAAAAACGAGAAGCCATACGACCTGTACTTCACCTCATACGGCACCTGCTCCCACTTCAACGAGGACGAGGGCATGATAGCGCTGCTCGCGGACATCGCAGCGAGGACCGAGAACTACTGCATCATTATGTGCGACTGGCTGGGCCGCTACTCCTACGAGTGGCAGACCCTGTGGAGCAGGGACCTCACGGAGGACAGGAACATGGACTACGTGGTGTCCTATATATACGAGAAAGAAGAACGCGAGAAAAAGCGCGGCGAGCTCCAGCACCTATACCTCCGGCTCATGAGCAGGGGCGAGGCCGAGGACATTATTGCCGAGGCCAGCGAGAGGGCGGGAGTGCAGATAAGACCGCTCGCATTCTTCGACCGCTCCATATTCACCGGCAGACACATGGACACCGGGGATTACAACCCTTACGCCCGGCCCATGCGCAGGGCGGTCAACTCCCTGCACGAGGTGGCCATAAGGACCGACCTGTCCACCCTCAAGCTGGATTACATCCCCAAGCCCGGCTTCGACGAGCTCAACCGCTACTTCGAGAACCTCCAGGTCTGCTGGAACCTGCTGGTGGAGTATTCAGACCACCTGCTCAAAAGCTACGACACCCAGAAAAAGCGCTTCACCAACGGGCTGCCCGAGATTCCCCCGGACAGCCCGCCGCCGCTCCGGGAGGTCCTGGACAGGATGAAGCGCGTGGTCGAGGGCGTGGGCTGGCTGGACGTGGGGCTCCCGCGAGAGAACATCATCGAGCCGCAGCTCGGATACGCTCTCAGATACCTGACCTCCAGCCTGCAGCAGGGACAGGGGTGCTCACACTCACTGGTGGGAATACTGGAAGTGGACAAGACAAAGGGCTGACCCGGACTGAAGCGGAAATGATCGAGTTCCAGAACGTGATAAAGACCTACCCCGGCGGCCAGGAGGCCGTGAGGGACCTGTCCATGGAAGTGACCGAGGGCGAGACACTGGTGCTGCTCGGGCCCAGCGGGTGCGGGAAGACCACCTCCCTCAAGATGATTAACAGGCTGATCGAGCCCACCTCGGGAAAAATACTCATACAGGACACCGACATCATGGACCAGGACCCCATCGAGCTGCGCCGGAAAATAGGCTACGCCATCCAGGAGATCGGGCTGTTCCCCCACATGAGCGTGTCCGAAAACGTGGGGGTGGTGCCCAGGCTGCTCGACTGGCCCAAGGAAAAAACCAGGGAGCGGGTGCACAACCTGCTCTCCATGGTGGGGCTCGACCCGGAAGAGTTCAGGCACAGGTTCCCGAGCGAGCTAAGCGGCGGCCAGAGGCAGAGGGTGGGGGTGGCAAGGTGCCTGGCAGCGGACCCGCCCATAGTGCTAATGGACGAGCCCTTCGGCGCACTGGACCCCATCACCAGGGACCAGCTCCAGAACGAGTTCATTGACCTGGAAACAGAGATAAAAAAGACCGTCATATTCGTGACACACGACATCTTCGAGGCCGTGAAGATGGGAGACCGGGTGGCGCTTCTTAATGAAGGAAAGCTCCAGCAGTTCTCCACCCCCGCGGAGCTGGTGGAGGAGCCGAAAAACCAGTTCGTGGACGACTTCCTGGGACAGCAGCGCTTCCAGTTGTCTCTGCTCACCAAGACCATAGAATCCATGATCACCCTCTCGCCCGAGGGCCCTCCCAGGGAAGAAAAAGAGCTTCCCACATACCGGCTAAAAGCAAGGCACTCCCTTATCCAGGGGCTCGACATGTTCAAGAGGAGCAACGTCAGCAAGCTGCCGGTGTATCAGCAGAGGCGGCCGGTGGGAGAGCTCGAAAAGTCCGAGCTTCTAAAGCACATCACCCAGATACTGGGGGAGACCGGAGAGTAGCATGATCGAGGTGCTCTCAGCGTTCTTTCACAAGCTCGGGCCCGAGATAGCGGACCGCACCTACGAGCACGTCTACCTCACCTTCTTCGCCATGGTGCTGGCCATCGGCCTGGCCCTCCCCCTGGGCATCATCCTCACCCGCAAGAGGTGGGAGCGGTTCTCGTCGTTTTTCATGAGCGTGGGCGCGGTCATCCAGACCGTGCCCAGCCTGGCCATGATAGCGCTTATCGTGCTCATCTTCTCCATGGCGGCACTGCCCACCGTGGGCGCGCTCCCGGCACTGACCGCGCTGTTCCTCTACGCGCTCCTGCCCATACTGAGGAACACCTACACCTCCCTGAAGCAGGTGGACCCCGCGGTCCTGGAGGTGGCAAGGGGCATGGGCATGAAGCCGCTGCAGGTGCTGTTCATGGTCGAGCTGCCGCTCTCACTCCCCGTGATCATGGCCGGGGTGCGCATCTCCACGGTGTGGACAATCGGCATCGCCACCCTGGTGGGGCTCATAGGCGCCGGCGGCCTGGGAGACCTTATACTGAAGGGCCTGCGAACCATACAGATGGACTACCTCCTGGCCGGCACCATACCCGCGGCCATACTGGCTCTTATTTTCGACGGGCTGCTCGCCGGCCTGGAAAAGTGGCTCACCCCCAGGGGGCTCAAGGGCTGAGCCCATAATGCAGTGCGGTGCCGAGAGATGATCTCCGACGTAACAAACTCGCTCCTGCCATTCCTTGCAATACTCAACCCCTTTGCCCTCTGCCTCTACCTGGTGGGGGTGATGGAGGACCTGGAGTACAGGGAACTGCTAAAGGTGCTGGTGATCTCGTCGCTCACCTCGCTGGCCGTGTTCTGGCTCTTCGTCATCTTCGGAAATTCCCTTCTAAGGGTGGTGGGGGTAAGCCCGCCGTCGCTGCGCATATTCGGAGGGATCATCTTCTTCGTGGTGGCCTACAACTACGTGACCAAGGGGTTCAAGGGAGCCGAGGTGCTGCGGGGATCGCTCGACGAGCTGCCCTCGGCCATCGCACTGCCATACATGATCGGGGCCGGCACCATCACCCAGTCAATCATCATCGGCGACAACCTCCCGGGCTGGCTGGGGATGATGGTGGTGGCGGTCGCGGTTGCAACGACTTTTCTGGCCATCTTGATATTCAAGAGGCTTCGCGACATGATGCGCGGGGCCAGGGAGCCCGTGTTCGACAGGTGGGTGAACATACTCTCCAGGATCAACGGCCTGGTGATAGGGGCCGTGTCAACCGAGATGGTGATCGCGGGGATCCACAACCTGTGGGAGAAGGTCTGAGAGGAGGATCATATGTCTATCAGGAACAGGGTTATAGTTGTCATAGCGGTCGTGGCCCTCATAGCCGCGGTGCTGGCCGTGACCAGGTACACCGGGACCTACGGCGGCATCAAGGCGGCCTTCGACGCTGAGCTCCTGGCAAGGCCGGAGTACGAAAGGCTCATGCAGACCTATGAGCTCGAGTTCAACACCGAGCCCATGCAGATGGACCCGGGACTCATGTACAGGGCACTGGCGGAGGGAGCGGTGGACGTGATTGACGGGTTCGCCACCGACGGCCGCATACCCGCGTACAACCTGGTCATACTCGAGGACGACAAGGGGGCCTTCCCCCCCTACTACGCCGCGCCGGTGGTGAGAGCCGACACCCTGAAAAAGTACCCGGAGCTGAAAGGGGTGCTCAACCTCCTCGCCGGGAAGCTCCCGGACAAGACCATGCGCAGGCTGAACTACGAGGTTGACGAGAAGGGGCGAAAGGCTTACACAGTGGCCCTTTCGTGGCTGGTGCAGAGCGGACTGGTAAAACAGGACGCAAAGCCAAAGGAAGCGAAGGGACCGGTCACCGTGGGCAGCAAGGCATTCACCGAGCAGGAGATCATAGGCGAGATGATGTCAATACTGATCGAGCGAAACACCGACATCGAGGTTGACAGAAGGCTCAACCTGGGAGGCACCATGATATGCTTTAACGCACTCAAGGCCGGGGACCTGGACCTGTACGCCGAGTACACCGGCACCGCGCTGGTGAACGTATTGAAACGCGAGGTCATGCGGGACCCGGAAAAGACCTACAAGCTGGTGAAGAAGCAATTCGAAAAAGACTACGACCTCGTGTTCCTCCTGCCATTCGGCTTCAACAACACCTACACCTTAACCATGAGGAAGGAGCACGCAAAAGAGCTCGGCATCAAGACCATATCCGACCTGGCCCGATACACCAGGGAGCACTAGCCCGGGATTTGACTGCATGCAGTCCGGGTGTTATTATTATTAGAATATTATGGAATTCGATTTTGAGAAAACAGTGTCCTACTGGGCTGAGGGCGCTGAATATGATCTGGATACTGCGGAGAGTCTCCTGAAGGTCGGGAAATATTCTTATGCATTATTCTTCGGGCATCTTCGCCTGGAAAAACTTTTGAAGGCCCTGGTGGTTAAAGGCACAAAAAAGCATGCTCCTTATACTCATTCATTGCCATTGCTTGCAAGTAAACTTGAATTTGACATTCCTGAGGATATAAACCGTAAGCTTGCGGGCTTTATGGAATTTTACTTTGAGACGAGGTACCCGGAGGAGAACAGGATTTTCTACGACAAATGCACCAAGGATTTTTCCGGTGAAAATCTGAAAGAGGTAAAGAAGGTCTTCAAATGGTTGAAGCAGAGATTAGAAGAGCGCTGAT
Organism: uncultured bacterium; assembly: GCA_964650485.1. Classification (GTDB taxonomy): domain Bacteria; phylum RBG-13-61-14; class RBG-13-61-14; order RBG-13-61-14; family DATKZS01; genus CAZYTX01. The sequence continues at coordinate 111,981 of CAZYTX010000004.1, forward strand.
AAAATTTTCCAGGGCTGTTGAGGAAAAGGGGGTCCGGGTGCAAAAGGTTATCCTTTATGGCTCCCGTGCCCGGGAGAGGTGGCATGAATTCAGCGATATTGACGTGGCGATTGTTTCACCGGATTTTGGAAGAGACCGCTTCGAAGAAGGGGTCAAACTCTTCCAGATAGCTTCTGAAATTGACCCGCGAATAGAGCCGGTCCCTGTTTCCCTCAAGGCCTACCAGCAGGACACCTGGGTCCCATTAATCCATGAGATCAGGGAAAAGGGCACGGAAGTAAAGATGTGAACTCCAGCTACTTAAGCACCGCTCCCCTTGCCGCGGAGCTCACCGCCTTTACGTACCTGCGCATGTATCCCGGGGGTATGTCCCGCTCGGGCGGCTTCCAGTCTTTGAGCCGCTTTTTTATCTGGTCCTGTGAGAGGTCCACCTCCAGCCTTCGGCGGGGCACGTCAATGGTGATCCTGTCCCTGTCTTTGACCGCTGCGATGGGCCCGTACTCGAACGCCTCTGGTGACACGTGGCCGATGCAGGGTCCCGCGGTGGCGCCTGAGAAGCGGCCGTCGGTTATGAGCGCCACGTTCGTGAGGCCGGAGAGGTCCAGCGCCATGGTCACGGCCAGGGTCTCGGGCATGCCCGGGCCTCCCCTGGGCCCCTCGTTCCTGATGACCACCACCATGCCCTCCTTGATGGCGCCCTCGCGCACGGCCTTCAATGCCTGGGCCTCGGACTCCATCACATAAGCCTCGCCAATAAAGCTCATCATCTCCGGGACCACGGACGACTGCTTGACCACCGCGCCCTCGGGGGCCAAGTTGCCGAACAGCGCCACAGTGCCCCCCTCGGCCATGTGCGGCTTGTCCTTCTCGGGTATGACCCGCTGGTCCGCGACCTCGACCAGGGGGATGATGTCCTTGAAGCGCTGGCCGGTTACAGTCATGCACTCGAGGTGCAGGTCGTTCTCCAGCCGCTTCATGACCCCGGGTATGCCGGCGGCGGAGTACAGGTCCACCATGCCGAAGGGCCCGTTCGGGCTGATGGCGCATATGGTTGGTATCTGTTTGTTGAATTCGTTGAAGAGCGTAAGCGGGAACTCGATGCCCAGCTCGTGCGCGATCGCCGGGAGGTGCAGGGCCGAGTTGGTGGAACCGCCTATTGCCAGGTTCACCATGAGCGCGTTCTCGAGCGACTCCCTGCCCAGTATGGCCCGGGCGGAAAGCTCCTCCTCGACCATCTCCACGATGCGCTTGCCTGTCTGCCTGGCAAAGCGGAGCTTCTCTGAGAGGAAACCGGGCACCGCGGAAGAGCCGGGAATGGTCATGCCCAGTGCCTCGGCAATGGACTGGAAGGTGTTGGCTGTGCCCATGATCTCGCACGAGCCGCAGGTGGCGCAGGTTGACGAGGCCACCTTGAGCCCCAGGTCCTGGTAGTCCTTGTGGTCCACGCTCTGGCCCCGGCCTGCCATGAACCGTATCTGCCAGGCGTTGGGACCGCCGGTGAGGAATATTGTTGGCAGGTCGAGCCGGGCCGCGGCCATGAGCATGCCGGGTATGATCTTGTCGCAGCTAGCGATCATGACCAGGCCGTCGAAGAGCATGCTTCGCACGTGGGTCTCGACCGTGTCGGCGATGAGCTCGCGCTGCGGCAGTATGAAGCGCATGCCCGGGTTGCCCTCGGTGAGACCGTCGCAGGGCGCGGGCACGTTGAACTCGAAGGGCACTCCGCCGGCCGCGTGCACCCCCTCTTTCACCTTCTGGGCCAGTCCGGAGAGGTGCATGTGTCCGGGGTTGATCTCGGTGTGCGAGTTGACCACGCCTATCATGGGCTTACTTTTAAGCTCCTCCACGTCGGCGCCCGTGCCTTTCATCATGTTCAGGCGCACGATGCCCATGGGGAAATCTCTTTGGTCGAATATGTAGTTGCTCTTTGGTTTCTTCATGTCATGCCTCCTTGTAGATGTCTGTTTATTAGGTTTGCTTTTTTTTGTCAAGCAGGGTGCAGGGTGCGGGGAGCGGAATTGAACCGGGTGCGCATTAGCTGCTAAGCTCTGCTAAAACACGTAGCCGGAGGACGGGTCATGGCAGGAAAAGGCGAGGTGATGGTAAGGTTTGCGGAGGAGAAGGACCTGGACGCTATCGTGGACATATGGTGGCAGTTGGTTGTCGAGCACGAGGACCGCGACCGGGCCTTCTGGGGGCTGCTCCCCGAGCACGTGGCAAAGGAGCGATTCAGGGAGTGGCGGCAGAAGACCATGGAGAACCCCGATTGCATACACCTGGTGGCGGAGCTCGATGGACAAGTGATCGGGTTCGTGCAGGGACAGCCCCTTTCCAGGCCCCCCATATACGAGATCGGGAGAGTGGGCAGGATAAACGAGCTGGCGGTGGACAGCGGGCACAGGCGCCGGGGAGCGGGCAGGAGCCTCCTGCTCTTCATAACGGATGAGCTTGCAAGCCGGGGCTACGAGATCGTGGACCTGATGGTGGACGCGGACAACCAAGCCGCCCGGGACATGTACCAGGCGGAGGGCTTCTACCCGCGGGAGCTGCACATGCTGAGGAGGGTGTGATTAGTGCGTGTGGCGAAACACCTTAACACCTTATTTCAATATTACTTTATGCCTTCACTCTTTATCCTTCTCCCCCAGCACTATTAATGCGTCCAGTGCCTTTACTCCCTTGCCTTTCTCGAACACCATGAGCGGGTTCACGTCCATCTCCACGATCCTGTCTCGCAGGTCCCATGCCAGCTCCCCTATCCTGCGTATGGTCTCGGCCAGGGCCTCGATGTCCCTTGGCTCCTGTCCGCGCACCCCTTCGAGAATCTTCTTTCCCCTGATCTCCTGTATCATGGACTCCGCGTCGGGCATCTCGATGGGCAGTATTCGCAAAGACACGTCTTCGAGAACCTCCACAAACACCCCGCCCAGGCCGAACACTATGGTCTTGCCGTAGTGCGGGTCAGTGGAGACCCCCACCATGACCTCAGTGCCGGCCTCGACCATCTCCTGCACCAGCACCCCGTCCACCCGGGCGGAGTCCGAGTACGCTTTCGCGTTCTCCATGACCTCGCGGAACGCTTCCCTCACCTCGGCCTGGTCCCGGAGACCGACCTTGACGCAGCCCGCGTCCGACTTGTGGGCTATGTCCATTGAGTCAACCTTCACCACAACCGGGAAGCCGATCTCTTCCGCCGCGGCCGCGGCCTCGTCTTCGTCTCTCGCCTGCTTCTCCCTGGTCACGGGGATGCCGTAGTGGGTGAGAATGGTCTTGCTCTCGTGCTCGGAGACCACCCTTTGGTCCCCTTTCAAGGTGGCGGAGATAGCCACCGCGGTGTCGTCCATCACCGCTTCCATGTAGTCTCGCTCCTGCTCGGCGCGGTGCCTTTCCAGGAAGGAGTTGTAGTCGGTGAGCTTGGATATGGCCACCACCGCGTCCTCGGGCGTTCTGAAGGCCACCAGTCCGAGCTGCTTGAAAATATCGGGCACGGTGCTGGGGTCGAAAGGCACCGGCACAATGGGCTTTCCCGAGGACCGCATCAGCCTTTTTATCTCCTCTGCGAACACGTCGTCGCTCCACTTCCTGATCTCGCGGAGGTTGAACCCGCCCGAGCGGCCCTTGTCGGATTTCTCCGCCTTCTTCTTTTTCCTGCTTGCGGATAGCGAGCTCCTGAGCCCTTTGAAGATGGCCAGGTTGAAGCGCCATATGCCCAGGCCGTGCCTTTTGAAGAGCTCCTTCAACACCTTCTTTATGCGCTCGCCTCTGGAGAAGTCCCGGCTGAACTGCATGCCTGTGAGAGCGCCCAGGCTGATTATGGAGTCGAAGTTAGGGTCCCGGACCATGGACTCGAGCACGGTGTAGTGTGCCTCCCTGCTCATGGTTCCCACCAGGTCCACCGGGTTCCCGTGGCTCCAGAACTCGGGCAGCACCTGGTTCACGGCCTCGATGGTGGCGTTTGAGGGCTGTGGCAGCTTGATCCCCTGGCGGGCGCACGCCTCGGTGGTAACAACTCCCCAGCCGCCTCCCATGGTCATTATTCCCGATCGCCTGCCCTTGGGTATTGGGAGGTAGCCGAAGGTGCGGGCCAGGTTGACCATCTCCTCGGTGCTTGACGCCTCGATGATGCCCGACTGCCTGACCATGGCCTGGTACACCCTGTGGGGAGTGCTCACCGCGCCCGAGTGCGATGACGCGGCCTTGGCCCCCTCCTCGGTGGCCCCCATCTTGAGCGCGATCACCGCCTTGTGGGGGGTGATGCGCCGGGCCACGTGGAGGAACCTGTCCCCGTAGTCAATCCCCTCCAAATACATGATGATCACCTTGGTGGCCGGGTCCGCGCCGTAATACTCCAGCACCTGGTCGCAGGTTATCACCGCCTCGTTGCCCGAGCCTATGAAGCGGCTGATGCCCAGGCCGGCACGGGTGGCCCACCCCAAAAGCTGCACCCCCAGGTTGCCGCTCTGGGAGAGGAATGCCACGTGCCCGGAGGGCGGGTGGGTGAAAGAGCCCATGGCGAACATGCTGGTGGGCGGCGAGCATATGCCCATGGTGTTGGGCCCGATAAGCCTCATGCCCCGCTCGTGCGCTTTCTTTGCAAGCTCCTTTTCAAGACGGGCGCCCTCCTCGCTCATCTCGGAGAAGCCCGAGGAGATCACCACCATGTTCCTGGTGCCTATCTCCGCGGTCTCCTCCAATACATCGAGCACCAGGGACGCCGGCACGGTCACCACCACCAGGTCAACCGGGGCCCCTATGTCCCGGAGCCTCTTGAAGGTGGGCAGCCCCTGTACGGAGCTCTCCTTTGGGTTTATCATGTAGAGCTCGCCCGCAAAGCCGCCCACCACCAGGTTCAAGGGGATTATGAACCCCCACTTGCCCGGGCCGTTGCTGGCGCCCACCACCGCTACCGAGGAGGGGTTGAAGAGCGGCTCCCAGCTTTGTATCAATTGTTCGGCATTTTCCATATCTTACCTCGCAACTTCACCGGCCTGGATGCCTGGTCCAGTCAAAGCTCCCGGTGTTTACATCCTCCTTTACTTGCGGTACAGGTCAACCAGTGCCGCGGCCCCCATTGCCACCGCGTCCTCCCCAAGCTTTGATCCCACCACCTTTACGTGGCGGCCGGACAGGGACACGGACTGCTCGTCCACCGTCCTGCGTATGGTCTTCATGAGGCCGGGGCTGCCTTGCAGCACTCCCCCGCCGATGACCAGCATGTCCGGGTTGAGAAGGCTTGCGAGGTTTGCGCACAGGAAGCCGAGCGCCTGTTCAGCCTCCTTCCATATCCTTTTCGCGGTCCTGTCTCCCTTGTCCGCAGCCATCCTTATCACCCTGGTGTTTATCTTTTCCAGGTCGGACTTCGCCATCTTGAGCGCAAGGCGGCCGTGGCCTTTCTTCACCGCCCGGCGCATCCTCCGCTCCATGGGCATGCCCCCGCCGTAGGCCTCGAAGCACCCTCTCCTGCCGCAGTCGCACAAAAGCCCGGCCGGCCGGAAGATCATGTGCCCCACCTCGCCCGCGGTGCCGGTAGCCCCTTCCACCAGCCTGCCGTTTGCCACTATGCCGCCGCCTATGCCGGAGCCCACGAATATGGCAACCATGTCCTGTGCACCCTGGCCGACGCCGTAGACGAACTCGCCCCAGGCCGCGGAGTTCACGTCGTTCGCCATGTACACCTTCATGGCAAGGCTCTCCTCCATGAGCTCGATGAATGGCACCTCGTGCCAGTGCAGGTTGGGCGAGATGTCAATGTAGCCGGTCTTGGGGTTTGAAAAGCCCGCTATGCCCACTGCCACCGACTCGACCTGGGAAGGCCTCTTCTTGTGTTTTTTCAAGAGGCCCCGGACTTGGCGCGAGCACTTGTCCACTATCGGCCCGGGCTGTCCGTCACTCTCGGTCCTGATCTTTACCCGGTCAATGACCTTTCCGGCCCGGGTTATCATGATGAGCCTGGTGCTGGTGGCCCCTATGTCAATTCCGATCCTTACCTTCATCTATACTCCCCGCTTGCCGGCACCCTTTCCGTTTGTGCGCCATTTTTTCCAGAGGTTCAAAACGACATGAAGAAAATCCCCTGCCTACTCCTCATTATCTCCCTTGCTTTCGGGGCCGGAGCTCAGCTTTTCCATGAACGAGCCGGACTCGAGCACGTCCCCGGGCTCCTCGTGGGCCAGGACCATGCCCGCGGATATGATGATCTTGAAGGCCTGCTCGATGGTAAGGTCAACGGCGTGCACGTCCTCCTCCGGTATCATCAAAAGGTAGCCCGAGGTGGGGTTTGGAGTGGTGGGCACGAACACGCTCCACATCTTCTCGCCGGTCTTTGTCTCCACCGACTTGTCCGACTCGCGGCTCAAGAATCCCAGGGACCAGATGCCGCGTCTCGGGTACTCGATAAGCACCACGCGGCTGAAGTTGCCCCTGCCAGAGAAGATGGCCTGCAAAAGCTGCTTCAAGGACGAGTACACCATGCCCATGAGCGGGATGCGGTCAACTATCCTCTCCCCCACGGACACGGTCCACTTGCCGGCCCTGTTCTTGGTGAAAAGCCCCACCAGGGCGGTAAGGAACAAGAGCACGACTATGGCGGTGATGAACTCCAGGATGTGAATGGAGTTCATTATCCATTGCGCAAAAAAGGACGGAAACACCGATGACAGGGCCTGCTCGATGCGCTCGTAGTTGATGGGGAGGAAAACAATGGTGTTGTAGAGCCACACCGAGAGCTTTACAAGCACGTAGACTGAGACCACCAGGGGCACCACTACCAGTATACCCGAGAGCAAATTGTCCCTTACGAACCTCTTTATTCTTTCAAACCTGGCCATGATAAAAACTCCGATACGATTGAATCAAAATGCTAACAGCACCGCCCCCGCCCGTCAAGCCCGTCAAGCAGGCAATGGGCCTGGAGTCGCCCTCTATAATGGCGTCAATGTCGGGCTTGTTGCGCTCACGTTGGTCTGGCCGGTCGGATACGGTGAGATTGACTCCCCGCTCTTCTCCCAGATGCTTGGCAAACTCTTCTATGACTTTATCCAGATCAATGCTGGCCTCTCCCGCATCGGGCAGACTCAGTGAATAGTATTGGCGAACGTCACTTACAAAAACCTCAGAAAAGCACATTGTTTGTATATATCCTTTATTCATCACCGCGCCCGTAACGCAAGTCTTTTTTTGGCGTGGAAATTTTAGCACACGGAGATATCAACGGGGGTGACTTTGTGTTTATTAAAGGAGCTTGAATGGGAGTATCGTTTGTGTCGCCCATTCAGGGCTTTGTGATGTTGGGATTTCTTTCCCAGGGCTGCGGGCTACGCCCTTGCCCTGGGCTGTAGGCCCCTCGCCCATTCTGGGCGCATAAGGAACTCCTCCCCGCTCCTCTCTCCTGTTTCCTCTTACCTCTCTTTTACGAACTCGTCTTTTAAGTCCAGGAACTTCAGCAGCCTTCTAAGCTTTTTAAGGCTGGGTATGGTTATGGTTCCTTTCCTGGCGAAAATGAGCTTATCTTCGACCAGGCCGGCGATTATATCTTTCATTGTCCCTATGATCACCCCGCTCCTCTCGCTCAGCTCCTCCGGGGTGGTGCGGATGATGAAGCCGTCCTCGGTCTCAATCCCCTCGTCAATGGCCGCCTGTATGAGCGTGTTCACCACCTTTGAACGCGGGTCCACGTAAAGCAGGTTCTCGATAATCCCGTCCGCGTGGTGGAGCCTCTGCGCCAGGGTGCGGAAGATGCGGAGCGCCACCCCGAAGTTCTCGAGCACCAGCTTCTCGAAAGCCCTCTTGTCAAAAGCCAGCAGCTTTGTATCAGACATGGCATAGGCGGACGCGGAGCGCGGCCTGTTGTTGAGCATGGCCATCTCCCCGAAGAAGTCACCCTGTCCGAGCACGGCCAGGGTCTTCTCTTCCCGTCCCATCCTTCTGGCGATCCTTACTTTGCCCTCCTGTATGATGTACATGAGCTTGCTGAACTCGCCCTGACCGAACACGGTCTCCCCCGCTTTCATTGACATGCCGAACTGGTCCGCGAGCCGGTGCCTCTGGTCGTAGAGGTCCGCACCGGGATCGAACTCCATAATCTTGTCAGCCACCTTCTGCTCGATCTCCGGCTTTTGTGTCTTCGGCTTGCCCCTCTCCAGCCTGATGGCGTCCCCCTTGCGCATCACCGCCAGGTCCCAGTCCTCCTCTGCCTCGATCTGGTCCAGGAGCTCGCCCAGGTACGTGGGCTTCAGGTGCACCACGTGCACCTTGTGGTCCGGGCCCAGGCCGGCCTTTTTCAGGGACTCGATCAGCGTCTTCGGGGTGAGGTGCCCGCTTGCCTGGGCCAGGTCCTGCATATCGTTGGGGAAGCTGACCTCGGCTATCAGGCAGTCCACACCCCCCCTCTTCCTGATCCATTCCCATATCCTTTCGGTCCTGCCGGTGTCGCCGGTGAAAAAGAGGGTGTGGTCAGAGTCAGACACCCGGCAGGCAAACGCGCCCGTGGTGTGGGCCACCGGGAAGGCCTCGACCTGGTAAGGCCCGGCCTTGAAAGGGACCTCCATGGATACCGGGTGGAACTGAAGACCCGGTATATGGCCGTCGGAAAAGGATGCCCCAGGAAGGATCGAGGGTGAGAACAGGTGGTCCCGCACCGCCCGGATCACCGGCTCGGTGGCATAGACCTCCAGGGGGCGGGTGCGCGAGCTCCTGGTGTTCTGGTATATGAAACCCAGGCCCATGATATGGTCCAGGTGGGCGTGGGTGAGGATCACGTGGCTCAGTGATTCCTGCTGGGTAAGGTCCAGGGAAGCCGAGGCCCCGCCCGCATCAAGCAGCAGCCTCTGGTCTATAATGTAGCTCGTAAGCTCGAAACCGGGGGCTCTTCCCCCGGAGCAACCCAGTATCTTGATCTCCATGCCAACGCCCTAGTGCAATCCAGGATACCACTAACCCGTTGCCTGGAGCAAAAGATGGCACTGTCAATACGGGGAGAGCCGGCTTAGCCTTCTCCGTTCTTTCAACTATCGAGATCAGTGCCGGGACACTTCCGCCAAGCGGTTCAAGGCTGATTATTTAGTGCCTGTTGCGAAACCTAAAAAAGTCAACAAAAACAATAAAATATAAGCAT